>JBAZYR010000011.1:0-19028 GCA_041659225.1 Candidatus Staskawiczbacteria bacterium | reverse complement strand
CGCTAGAATTGTCATGAAGAAAAATCCAAAAATTAATATCTTCTCGCGGCACCCCGACAACTTCCAAAAGCCATTTTAAATAAAGCTTTATCAAATATGGATCAGAATTTCCTAGCGAAGCTAAAATTCCCGTTTTCCTTTCTTTGTGCCCCTCCCCCCAGTATAGCGCCACACCAATTAACCACAACTCTCTTTTACTTATTTTACCGATTTGCTTTATCGCCTTGTCTTTTATGCTTTTCGTAACAGAGATCCTCGCCATTTTACGTGCGACTCCTCCACGCCTTATTGCAGCGAGCTTCTTTTCGGTTAGCCGTTGTGTTTGACTGTGGCTTAATCGTACACTTTTAAGCCACAACGATAAAGTTGATTTGGCAACTGGTACGATATCCAAAATTTCAGAATACGAAAACCCCTTCTTTCTTAGGATTATCGCTTTTTCTTTTTCGTTATTTTTCAATAACATATCGAACCACGCTTACTATATTTTTATTATACTATCTAGGTTCGGGTATGTAAACAATCTGCCATTATTGTCTCAACGATACCATTTATAAAAAACATTTTCAAGAAATTTTAACTTCTCGGCGATATCGTTTGCCCACACTTACTCTTGTTGAAACGCCGGATAAAAGCTAAAATAATCTAATGAAAACTATATTACTCATTTTAGGTTGTATAACTCTCACTTCATTTTTGGGTTTCGCAGGTTCGGCTTTTGCGAGTACCGATTTATCGATCACTAATGAAGATATTAGCCTTTCTAAAACCGAAGCTTTAGACGGAGAAACCGTAAGAATCTTTGTTCGCGTATTCAATATCGGCGATACCGACGTAAAAGCCTTCATCACAATCTCCAACAACGGCAAGCAAATTGGCGAACCTCAGTCTGTTTCTGCCAAGGCCAATACATATGACGATGTTTTCGTAGACTATAAATTCAAGGCAGACAATAATAAGATAGAGGCAAGCCTCACTGGAATTGCTCCGGCCGATGAAAATTCGGAAAACAATAAAATCATAACTAAAGATTACTTTGTTGACCTGGACACAGACGGCGACGCTATCGGTAATTCAAAAGATGCCGACGACGACAACGATGGGATACCTGACGACCTGGAAACCGCGCAAGGAACAAATCCTCTAAACCCGGACACAGATGGCGATAAAGTTCCAGATAGCATTGATGCCTTTCCAACCGATAAAACCGAATCCAGCGATATTGATAAGGACGACATAGGAGATAATAAAGATACAGATGATGATGGAGACGGATTGTCCGATGAGGAAGAAACATACCAATACGGCACGAATCCCTCGAACCCTGATACTGATAATGACGGACTTGGCGACGGCAAGGAAATTGAATTCAAAACTGATCCTGAGAAAACTGATACTGATAACGACGGAACAATCGACTCTCAAGACAAAAACCCATTGGTTGCTTCAATCGCCCAGGCTTCGATGATGGGCGCCGTAGCTGATTGGTTTGCTGCCAACCCCTACGCTTACGCAATAATGGGAGCTTTCGGAGTTTTAATAATATTCCTTCTTTTCCATAAAAAGAAAGAGAAGTAAAAAAACAGCCCGGGGAATCCCCTCGGGTCTTTTTGTTTGTACGAATCAGATGATTCGATCCATATACGCAAGGACTTGTGCAATGAATCGCGTGTCGTTGAACACTGGATAACAGGGAGAATAGTGCAGGCCGGAGCCCGGAGGACGATAATATATCTGGCCCAGAAAAATCTTTTCGGCAAGATACCTCTCGTCTGGCTCTTTGCTTTGCACCCTCCTTTCGAATGCGTTGAGAGCATTGATCGAAGGCAGACTATTAAACCAAGGACCAACCTTAATAAAGCAAATCCGCCGCACGGTGGTTTGGCCCCGATAGTTCGGGTTACCCGTATCTTCACTCGAGCACACATTTATGCAATTCCGGAAAAGCCTCTCGTTGCCCCCTTGGTCTATTCCATGGATATATACAGGTGTATCACCCACTCCATAAATACCAAGAAAGGTGATACGAACCTTTTCCGTTTTCTCTACCGGCTTGGAGCTTTCACTTCCGCCTGTTAAATCCTCCGCGGAGGAATGGACCAGAAGATTGACCTTCCGGCCGATCATTGACTTTAGCGCGAAAATCGCCCATTTCGGCATAAACATCAATTACCGCCTTTTCCGGGAGCAGGATTGCTCTTGACACTTTCCGTTTACAATCCTTACGGTGCGCCCTAATTGCGTACAAAATAACTTGCACTTTCCTTTTTGCTGAGCCTCTCGTGCATGCGGACAATGGTTATTCGCCACTGGCTTCTCCTTATCTTAGGGCCATTGATTTGACAAACAACTATAGGCAGTATAGTTTTCTTCCCAATCTATGTCAATATTTCTTAACTATTCCTTTCCTGTGACAACAACGATAGCCAACTCTATAGGCAGCTGCGGAATCGAGGAATACTTCATTTTATTCTCTGCCTCAATGAACACTTCGAGAATATTCTGGATTTCTTTTTCTTTAAGGCTGTCAATCTGCGTTTTCATTTTCGCAATCTCTTCTGCGCTGAATCCGGAGATCTCAGGTTTCAAAAAATCCGGATTAATCTTTAACAACATAAACTGTCGGAGATAAAAGACGAGGGTTTTGACGAATTCCGCCAAATCTGTACCGCTGTCCATCAAAGAGTTAATAAACAGAATCGCATCCTTAGCGTTTTTCGCAATCAATAAATCCGTGAACTTGGAAATGTGCCCTATTTCTACAACCCCCAGCAATTCTTCAATATCCTCTGTTTTTATCAGCGTTGTTTTACCAGCGAAACTTAAACACTCGTCTAGCAGGCTCTCTGCGTCCCGGAAAGATCCGCGTGCGTTCAAGGCAATCAAGGATAGGGCTGACTTATCAAACTTAATCCCCTCTTTTCCGGCGATATACTCCAGCTTCTTAATAATCTCAGAAACATGAACTCTTTTGAAATCAAACCTTTGGCAGCGGGAGATAATTGTAGGAATCATTTTATGAATCTCGGTAGTAGCCAGAATAAAAACAGCATGGCTTGGCGGCTCCTCCAGGGTTTTCAAAAGCGCGTTAACCGCTTCCTTGGTTAACTGGTGGCACTCGTCAATAATAAATACTTTGAATTTTGATTTGACCGGAGCAAAACGAATTCCTTCGCGTAATTCCCGTATATCGTCAATTCCTCGATGGGAAGCTGCATCAATTTCAATTAAATCCATGGAGTTTCCTGCCGTAATCTCCAAACACGAGGCGCATTTATTACACGGCTCGAATTGCCCGTCTTTTCGGCCTTCACAGTTGATAGCCTTTGCCAAAACTCGGGCTATCGTTGTCTTCCCGCTCCCCTTGGGGCCTGTAAATAAATATGCGTGAGAAACCGAACCTGCCAAAACAGCGTTGGTTAACGTTTGAATAACATGCGACTGACCGATAATATCTGAGAAGGCCTGAGGCCTGTATTTGCGATAAAGCGCTGGCATATTAATTTATTTCGCTATTTATTTCTTCTACTTTTACCACTTTTTTGAAAACCAAAAATTTGTAACTTAAGAAATTCCAGATGGCCGCTAAAATAGCCGCTAAAATAACGCTGACCTTAACCCAAGCAGCCTCCGGCATCCCAAACTGCGGCCCCAGTATTTTTGCAAAGAAAAAGAAACCCCCGACGTCGAATATGAGTCCGATGAACGTAACTATTATAAAACTGACAAATTCCCGAGCTAGGGATGACTTTTCGTGATCTTCAAACACCCAAAGCTTGTTTCCGATAAATTTAACAATTACGGAAATCAAGAAAGATAGACCCTTGGCAACCCCCGATATTATGCCGACATTTAAACCAATCGCGGAAGTTAACACGTCGAAAATCTTCAGATCAATGAAGGTTGTAAACGTCCCGACTAATAAATATTTTGCGAATTGGTAGATAAAAGTGAGCTTTTTTGAGATATAGTCGGCAAACCATAATCCTACGACCGCTAAAACCGGAGCGATAAACAATAAAAACCAGATTATAATATCGGTGTTTACGGAATAATCCTGCAATATATCCTCAACAACCAAAGCCAACGCTTCCCCACAGACAATTGTAATAATAATATCAACTAACCGCATTTGTTTTTACTTTTAGATTATCCCAATGTATCATAATTCCGTTCTTTTGAAAAGAAATAACTTGTGATAGTATATATTAATGTTACAAAAGCTAAAAAACTTTCTTGAAAATATTGACCATCACCGAGACCAGTTTCTCTTCCCGTTCATTTTGAAATACTGGCCCCGGTTTATTGTGCCGAATCACCTCACAATTTTAAGAATAATTCTGGCGATTTTGATTATTACCCTGCTTTTGCTAGGCTTTACCCATTTATTCTGGCTTGTTGTAATTTTCTGCACCGCCGCGCTTTTGGATTTATTCGATGGCTCGGTCGCAAGGGCTTTAGACAAAAAAACTCAAATTGGAGCTGTCCTAGACTCTTTGGCGGACAAAGTATTAATCCTACCAATTGCGATATTCATTTTAGCGAAAGATCATATTTGGCTGCTCGTCCTTTTAATACTCCCCGAGGTAATCGCCGGACTTTTAGTTATTTACCACCAGAGAAAGAAAAAAGAAGTGAAGGTAAACATCTTTGGAAAAACGAAAATGGTTTTGGAAAGCTTCGGCTTCGGGATAATAATACTTTTTGACTTTCCAGGCGCTGTATCGCGCCTCCCGCTTGTCTTGCTTTATGCCGGAGTTATTTTCGCCTTTCTCTCATCAACACTAAATATTATAACTGCAAAAAATGCTAAAACTGTATAACACCTTAAAAAGAAAAAAGGAGGAATTCAAACCGATAAAAAACAAACGCGCCGGAGTTTATTCCTGCGGACCAACAATTTACTGGAACCAGCATATCGGCAATATGTACGCATACATTCAATGGGATGCAATGGTCAGGTTCTTAAAATACTCGGGCATAAAAGTTAAATGGGTGATGAATATTACCGATGTCGGACATATGACTTCAGACGAAGATCATGGCGAAGATAAAATGGAAAAAGGCGCAAAGCGTGAAGGCTTAACTGTCTGGCAGATTGCTGATAAATATATCAAGCAGTTTGTTGAAAGCATGGAATTGCTAAACATACAAAGGCCGGATGTCTTATGCCGAGCGACAGAACACATCAAGGACCA
This sequence comes from Candidatus Staskawiczbacteria bacterium, assembly GCA_041659225.1. GTDB lineage: Bacteria > Patescibacteriota > Minisyncoccia > Minisyncoccales > Staskawiczbacteraceae > JBAZYR01. The sequence continues at coordinate 13,830 of JBAZYR010000011.1, read as the reverse complement.
AATTGAGTTAATTAAAAAAATTGAAAAAAACGGATTTACGTATAAGACGGACACCGGCTTGGTATTTGACACCGCAAAGTTTCCTGACTACGCAAAATTTTCAAAACTGAACCTGAAAAAACAAATGGCAGGATCAAGAGTAAAAATTGATCCCGAGAAGAAAAATCCATGGGACTTCCTGCTTTGGGTAACCAACCAGCCTACACACCTCATGCAATGGGACAGTCCGTGGGGCCGTGGATTTCCCGGCTGGCACATTGAGTGCACGGCAATGTCAACCAAATATCTGGACAAGATCTTTGATATCCACACCGGAGGAAAGGAACATATCCCGGTACACCACACAAACGAAATTGCCCAAGCTTTCGGTGCGTTCGGCAAACAAACAGCCAACTACTGGCTGCACAACGAATGGCTTCTGCTGAACAAAGGAAAGATAAGCAAAAGCTTAGGAAACGTTATCTTGGTAACTGACTTAATTGATAAAAAGTTCGACCCCCTATCTTTACGCTACCTTGCCCTAACCTCTCATTACCGACAAGGTCTAAACTTTACTTGGCAAGGATTAGGAGCTGCCCAAAACGCCTTAGAAAATCTTAGGAATCGGATTATAGAATTCAAGAAAGCCGGAGGGAAGATTAAAAAAGAGAATATTACAAAATACAAAAACAAGTTTATTGAAATTATTGAGAATGATCTAAATTTCCCACAGGCCATAGCTTTGGCATGGAACGTCGTAAAAGATAAGAAACTTTCAGAAAAGGAAAAATACACGATTTTAATAGACTTTGACACCGTGTTTGGATTAAAACTGAAAGACGTAAAATCCGACCACATCCCGGTCGAAATAAACAATCTTGCAAAAAAACGGGAAGCTGCTCGTAAGATCAAGGATTGGCAGGGCGCCGATGATATGAGAAAGGAGATAGAAAGCAAAGGATATCTGGTTAACGACACCCCTACCGGGCCGGAAATAACTATAAAACACTAATTGCTTGTTATAATCCACCATATCTGCTATACAAAAACTAATGGCTAAAAATGAAATGCCCGATAAACTTCCCCCTCAGAATATTGAGGCAGAACAAAGTCTGCTCGGCTGTTTAATGTTAGATAAGAACGCTATTGTCAAAATTGTTGATTCCATCAAACCGGACGATTTCTACAAAAACATCCATAAGGAAATATACCAGGCAATGATAGAACTGTACCAACGCATGGAACCGATTGACATCCTTTCGATAACCAGCCGGTTAAAAGAAAAAAATAAACTAGAGGAAATCGGAGGATCCAGCTATTTAACTTCTCTCGTTAACACTGTCCCAACGGCAACTCATGTAGCAAACTACGGCAAGATTGTACGGGCCAAAAAGGTTCTGCGAGATTTGATTGAAGCAGCCGATGACATTGGGTTAGCTGCGTTTGACGAGTCCGAAGACGTTGACGTTTTACTCGACAAGGCTGAAAAAGCTATCTTTGGCATCGGCCAAGGGTCCTTAACACAAGTTTTTACACCAATAAAGGATGTCCTTGGCGATACATTCAACCGACTGGACGAGCTATCCAAAAACAAGGGCACATTAAGGGGGGTTCCGACCGGATTCCGAGACCTTGACAATAAACTCGCGGGTTTACAAAAATCTGACCTCATAATTCTGGCTGCTCGGCCATCTATGGGTAAATCTTCGCTTGCCCTAGACATCGCCAGACAAATCGCCGTAAACCAAAAAATACCTGTTGGATTATTCAGCTTAGAAATGTCCATGGACCAAGTTGTCGATAGGGTTTTAGCCGCCCAAGCAAATGTTGATTCCTGGAAACTGAGGTCCGGTCATCTGTCGGCCGAAGGAGATGATAATGATTTTACAAGAATACAAGAAGCCATGGGCCACCTATCCGAAGCCCCTATATACATCGACGACGGCGGATCAACCAATATCTTACAAATGCGGGCTATGGCACGACGCCTTCAAGCAGATAAGGGGTTGGGATTATTAATTGTTGACTATTTACAACTGATGGATTCTTCAAATAAAAATTATTCTGCGGTTCAACAAGTAACTGATATTTCCCGGGCTTTAAAATCACTCGCAAAGGAATTAAACATTCCGGTACTGGCGTTATCACAACTATCCAGGGCTGTTGAAAGCAGAACGCCTCAACGGCCCCGGCTATCCGACTTACGCGAATCCGGCGCAATCGAGCAGGATGCCGACGTGGTGCTCTTTATCTACAGGGAAGATAAATACATGGAAAATACTGAAAGGAAAAACATAGCAGAGATTATCATCGCGAAACACCGGAACGGTCCAACCGGCAGCATTGAGCTGTACTTTGACGAACAAAGAACAACCTTTAAGGACCTGGAGAAAGATGAATACGTCACTGAATAATTTTCTTGAAATTCATGTTTTCCGAAACGATACAAAAATTAATTGACCAATTTTCCAGGTTTCCCACCGTAGGACCCAGAACCGCTAGCCGGTTTGTTTTTTATTTAATAAAGCTGCCAAAGGAGCGAGTCGAGGAATTAGTGCTCTCAATCCAGGCCTTAAAAGAGAAAATCCGATACTGCAGTTTTTGCTTCAACCCTTTTGAAACAAACAAAGAGAGCGATCTGTGCGATATTTGCGAGAATAGAAACAGAGACCGAAACCTGCTTTGCGTGGTTGAAAAGGAAGTTGATTTAATAACAATAGAAAAAACGAAGAGGTATAAAGGACTATATTTTATTCTTGGCGGAACCGTATCAACTCTCAGAAAGGCTGATGTCGAAAAATTAAAAATTAACGAGTTGATAGAAAGAATAAAAAGCCCTCAGAAATTTGGCATAGCCACCTTTAAGGAACTCATCATCGCGACTAATCCTACGCCCGAAGGCAAGGCAACCGCTATACTCATTGAACGAACCATCAAAGAAAACCTAAAAACCGGCTTGCCTAAAATTACTCATCTCGGCCTTGGCCTGCCAATAGGCGCTGAATTAGAATACGCAGACGACGAGACTCTGCAGAGTGCTTTTGAAGGAAGAAAATGAAGTAAAAAAACAGGCCCTCCATCGGAAGACCATTGCACTGATAAGGATATTAATTATGATCGGAAGGTTTCCGGTTATTTTTTTTGATAGTTCTTCACCATCTCTTCAATAACTGGGAACATAAATAATCCGAGGAAATAACTGGGGAAAAAAATGATAGCGGAATGCAATCCCAATCCCGGAGTCTTCAAGATGTTCAATCCATAGGCCGCATCGACGACCTTCAAAATCATTGTAAAGATAACAACAAGGATAATGCCGAGTATAAACCGCTCTCGATTGCTCATAACCAACTCCTCTTATTGACCAAGATTATTCAGGAACTTCTCCCACTATACCACACCACGAAATTAGTGTCAAATAAACCTTATTTATAGTACGCCCGGTCTTTAAATCTGAGGTCAATGTATTGAAGCTCTGCCCTACTCTCCTGCGGAATTTCCTTCTCAAGTAATAAGTTCATTTTTTCAACCGGCAAATCTATGTCGGCTGTTAAATCAAAATACACTTCCCATCCTTCACTAGTTTTTACATTCAATCTTTCGTTTGATACAATATTCGCTTCATCGATATTTATTTGGAACTTACCTTGCAGATCCTGTTGAATCTTTGAGATTACTCGCGCAATATCGCCCTTTACAGCTTCCCCGCCTAATGCTATTGAACTGCCCGAATTGTGTCGCACAATAGCGAATCCTCCAATCGTACTTTCAACTTGTTCAAAAGCTATCCCCTTGTCGTCGATAAAAAAGCAAGCTTCTTTTGAATCACAAAAAACCGCTAATGGTTTTCTTTCAAGTATATTTATTATTAAGCTGCTAGGCAGCTTTTTTTGTATTTTTAGAGAATCTATAGCCGGATATTGTTTAAGAATTTCAGCGGTTATTCCTTTTGAATTAACTAGAAATATACTTCTTGAGGCTAGGAATAAAAACCGGCGATCCGTTCGTTCAGAAACGAGAGCCTCTATATCGCGGGTTTGGACCTTAATATTGCCTACTATGCTGACACTGCTTACCTGAAATGTTTTCAAAAAAATAAAAACGTATATTCCGGCTCCTATCAAAACCAAAATTAAAGCACACCACCAGAAAATTGGTTTACGCACAATCGATTCCTTGCGTTTCATCCGATGAGGTTTTCGGTGAATTTTTCGCATGTAAATATATTACAGTCTTCTTTTTATTTTCCTGAGCTTTTCTATTGCATAGTTTATCCAATAAGCCGGGGAGATAATAAGATCCTGGGTTTTAACTAATTCTCTCCGGTATCCGCCGAAACCCATTTTAAATAACGACAAACCAGCCCACGGATGCGAGGAATTTTTAGCGTCCTCCTCGGTTTTAATACCTGGCGATATCCCCCAAAAATTATAAATTCGGCAACCTCGCGTCTTTGCTTCTTTTATTGCCTCCCATTGCAAAAGATAGTTCATCGGAATTTTAGAATATTTAACAAGCGAACCTGAATGATGGTAAAAAGCACAATTCTGCCAGAAGACAAAAATAGCCGAGGAGATTATTTCTCCTTTATACTTACCAAAGAAAAATTGAATTTGTTTATCGCCGCTGAACGCGGAAAATTGGGTTCTTAAATAATCTTCGGAGTACTCGGTAAAATGGTGGCGCCTTGCTGTTTCCCGGTAAACTGGAAGAAACTTTTTAATATCTTCTATATCTTCGCTTTTTTCAATTTTAATGTCTGGATTTTTTTGTGCTTGTTTTATCAAATAACGGGTGGTTTTCCTCATTCCCGACAAAAGCTGTTCTTCAGTGGGGGTAATATCCAACTCCCATGTTATTTCCGCATGCATATGCATAGGAGCTTTTATGAAACGGAGTTTTTTAAATAAAGCGGTGTTCTCGTCATCTCTTTCCCAGAAAGAGGAGACTCGAATAAAACTTGCCTTTTCTTTTTTCGCCAAAACGATTAATTCTTTGATCAGGGCGGTAAATAATAATTCCTTATTCTTGATAACGAGCGGGCCGTGGGGTATAAACAAAAATTTTCCGCGGCGAGCCGATATTTTCCTGACCAAAGATACTCCCTGCAGTTGGTTATCTTCGTACATTCCCAGCCGCCATATTTTATTATTCCCTTGCACCTTTTGAAACTCTCCCCCATTCCAAGACTGGAGAAAGGTCTTTTCTTCACACTTTTCTAAAAAATCCTCCCAAACAGCCTTACTTTCTATCTCTTTTATTATGATGCTCATACTCCTTTAAAAAATTAATTATTTTCCGTGCATCTTGCACAGAAATATTGATGTGCGTCGGCAAATTGAGGGTAATCTTAGCTAACTTTTCGGCATTCGGGCAGCAACCTATTTTATATCCGATACTCTCTAAATCTGTATCTATCGGAACAACTGGCTTCATATACCAATCGCCGACTAAAATATTCTGCTTATGCCAGGCTTCATAAATTATCTCGTGAGCTTTAGGGTGCTTTATTGTAAAGCGCAAAAAGGAATTTTTCCTACCTGGGAATTCCTTAGGTAATTCAAAGGCGGTATTCTGCAACTCCTTGAAATACAAGTCAACGATCTCGCGACGGTGATTATAAAATCTATCCAGTTTTTTAAATTGGTTTTGTGCAAGCGCTGCCAAGGCGTAAGGAAGCCTCTCGGGAAAATATGACGGCCTCTTCCCTATTTTTTCCTTCCAATGCACAGCTTTTGACAGAATGCCGAACCATTGCGACAAAACTAGAAATATCTTTCCAAGGTCCAAAAAATTATAAACCGGTAAAATTACAAAATTCATCAGAAGCGGATGCAATAGTTGCTGAAAGATCCAGAAGAATGAGGGATAGCCAAAATCCTTCTGAAGTTCCTTCAGGCGTCTTCCAATTTCCTCGTCATCAGTAACCGCCATGCCCCCATAAACCGACGAGATTATCTTATCTCTTGAAAAACTGAAGAAACTAGCTTTCCCAAAGGTGCCAACCTTCTGCCCATTATATGACGCGTCCAAAGCATGGGCGCAATCTTCAATCACTATTAAATTACTCTGTTTTGCTATGCCTAAAACCGCCTCCATATCGCATGGCAGGCCAAAGGTATGCTGAACCATTAAAACCCTTGTCCTAGGGCTAATTTTGGCCCTTAAATCGACTAAATCCATGTTGAACGACTCCTTGTCGCAGTCGACATAAATCGGTTTTAGTCCTTCCCAAATAATTGGACTGACAGCTGCTACGCAGGTGAAAGATTGCAGTAAAACCTCGCTATCGGCCGGAAGATTAAAAGACCTTAAAATGGCCATTAAGGCCGACCTGCCGCTGTTAAAAGATACTGCAAATCTAACGCCTAAATACCCCCTGAGTTGGTTCTCAAAATCTCCTATCGCCCGGCCCTTCTTCCATTTCCAGGGTTGTAAGATCAACCCCAAGGCGAGGCGTATATCATCTTTTTCCGTATTGGGAGTTAACGAGATTGAAATTGGTTTCATATCGTGTATAATAATCTAAAGTTTGAAAACCAGAAGGAGTAACCCATGACCTGTTGCGAAATTATAACCGGCTCTTTAACAATACTCGTGCTTCTCGTTATGCTGGTCGAAACTATCCTGATAATATTCCTCCACTGGACAATTGTGACCCGAAACAAACAAGTGAGTACACTTCTGCGGGAGAATAAAAGACTGGCTAAGGAAATCATCGCTTCTGTAGTAAACAGAGAATACTACTGACGGAACCGAAAGGAGACTGACTAATGATTACCGGGTGCATTATTCTGATACTATCGCTAATAATATTGATAGAATCTCTTATAATGATGGCCATGCGGCACCGGCTAATTGCCTACGAAAGCATAATCAACATCCTTAGGGATCGGAATCGTGCGCTATCTGACGAAGTCCGCTCGTCACATAGAGCACCCAACTTATCGAATGCTTCCCCAGACTAACATTTATCTGGCCCAAACGCCATCACCCCGTGATGGCTCTTTATTTCAAGGAATCTGCAATATTCTTAGATATCCTGCCTTCAAGAAGTATACTGTCATTTTCTCGGCAAAAAGACCTGAGCTTCCCGACAATAAGATTTGTATCAGCCATAAACAATATTTTTTCTCCAGCCATTTTTTTGCTTGCTGCGCCATTTTTTATCTCTGCAAAAAACTCCTCGGAAGTAATAATCGCCAGGTCGCATATCTCAGCTATCTTCTTCCCTATCCTCTCGTGTGCCCCTTTGGATGCACGGCCGAGTTCTATTAAGCATGGCATTACAATTACCTTCTTCCCAGGAAAAAGTTTCAAATATTCTAAATCCGCAAATACGCCATCCGGGTTGGCAGAATATGTAGAATCTATCATGTTAAATCCGTCTTCGCTCTTCCAGACCTTAAAAGACGAGTTTTTAGTATTTATCTTTCTTGATGCCTTGGCTATTTCTTCAAAACTCATTCCGAGCTCGCGGGCAACCGTCACTGCTCCTAAAAAATTTAAAAGATTATGTCTTCCAAGTATATTAACGTCGAAAGGAATGTTGCCTATGGCGAAAAAGACAGAATCTGTTTTTATCTTCACGTTTTTAATTATATTACTGTCTACGGTATATGATATTTTCTTAATCTTTGCCTTTTTATATAAATCCATGCAATAATCATTTTCGCCATTCACTACCAGCAAACCGTCTTTCGGCAGGCAATCGAGCAGTTCCCTACCACCTTCGCCCGAGAGCAAATTATCCATTGAACCAAACAACGACAGATGCTGCTCATTGACTCCGGTAACAATACCTATATCTGGTTTCACAAAATCGCAGATTTCTTTAATTTTCCCTTTATCGTATGCCCCCATTTCAACAATAAATATATCATGCTCCGGCTTCAGATTATTCAATATGCTGCCGGCAATACCTATTTCGGCATTCTGGTGCTCTTTCGTACTTAAAACTTTGAATTTGGAAGATAAAATATCAGTTAAATACTCTTTCGTAGAGGTTTTACCGTAGCTCCCAGTAATCGCAATGATTGTCATATTCTTTCCATTGTCGGATAGGCTTTTCATCTTCTCCCCAGCTTTTTTTTGAACCGACCGACGATGGTAATCAGCCAAGGGCTGCAATATTACAACTATGAGAGAAACAACAACCGGCAATAAAATATCAAAGGACAAAATCAACACGCAGAACCAAAAGATGCTTCCGACAAATAAAGAAATTAAAAATGGCCAAAGCGCGGTAACAACCAAGCTGACAAATATTAAAAGAGCAGTTTTGGCCGTCAGGGCCGGAATCTTTGTTCTCCGGCCGAAAAAAGACTTAAAGTACAGCAATGATTCAAGAAAGTACAGGAGAAATAAAAGTATGGGGAAAAATAATAAATAGTACCCAGGGAAAACAAAACCGAGTGTAATAGCAAAGAACAATACTGCAACCTTGATAATCAAAACTGGACTGAAGATAAGCTTCTTGCCTTGCCCTGTCTTGAAATGATCACGAAATCGAGCGCGATGATACTGCTTTAATTGCCACAGATATATCCAAAAAAGTATATATTTTATATTTCGTGCGAACCAAAATGGCAATAAAAAGATCAATAACGGATGCATCATATATTACGTAATACAATTTTTACGAGCTCGTCGGGATTTTTGGTGTTTAAACGATGGTCAGCTCCGTGAATTAATTCAAATTTTGAATTCGCTATTTCTTTGCTTATAAATCGGCCGTCTCGAATCGGCGTAGTATCATCCTTGTCCCCCCAGATAATAACGGTCGGGACGTGTATAGAATGCAAAACCGGAGAAAGGTCCTCTTTAATTACGTTCAAATAAGTATCCTCCAGGAACCCCTCGGCATGGATATAGTCGCTGTTCCGGATAATAAACTTGTAAGTCGCTTTTCTAAACAGCGAATACAAAGGTAGAAAAGAAAACTTTTTAATAAACTTAGAAAAATACGCCAACACTCTGCGCTTTAAGGTTTTTCTTCGGACACAGGAGGCAGCCACTAAAAACAACTTGCCAACGCGGCTCGGATTTTGCAAGGCATATTTCGCAGCTAAAGCCCCGCCGAAGGAGTGGCCTAATAAAAAAAACGGCTCGGAGAGATTCTCTGAAGAAATAAAATTGGTCAGCCAGGCAATATAGTCGTCGAAGGTCCATGGCTTTGAAAGTCGAGTTCCTTCTTTAAACCCCGGCAAGTCTGGCGCTATTACACGAATCCCCTTCTTCTCAATCTCTTCTTTAATAGCCTGCCACTTCTCTTTTGAGCTTTGCCAGCCGTGAAGAATAATTAAATTCTGGGCCATTAACTTTTTAACTTAATTTCCTTAAATCCTGTATATTTTTGCAAAGCTTTAGGTATTTTAACGCTGCCGTCTTTTTGCTGATAATTCTCCAAAATCGCAATTAATATTCGGCCGATCGCAAACCCGGTACCGTTAAGGGTATGAATGAAATTCAGTTTCCCTGATTTGTCGCGATACCGAATGTTCAGTCTTCGCGCTTGGAAATCGGTGCAGTTAGAGGTGGAATGAGTTTCCCGATATTTTTTCTCTGACGGAACCCATGTCTCAATATCATATTTTGCAGCTGCCGGCCTGCCTAAGTCGCCAGTACAGATATTAACGACTTGGAACGGAAGGCCTAAGGTCTTCATGAGTTTTTTCTCTAAAGACAATAACAACTCGTGCTCGTTCTTTGAGTTTTCGGGTTTACAGAATACGACCATTTCCAACTTATCAAATTGATGCACCCTTAAAATTCCTTTCGTATCTTTACCATAAGAGCCCGCTTCCCGGCGAAAACAAGTAGAAAACCCAACATATCGTTTAGTTTCTTTCCCTTCAAGTATTTCGCCAGCGTGCATAGCGATTAATGATTGCTCGGAGGTTCCGACTAAATACAAATCATCCTCGGGCAAGAAATATGCTTCCTTCTCATCCGTTGCTTCAAAATACCCGGTCCCTCTAGCCATTTCAGACTTAAGCATCACAGGCGGGATGACCGGAACAAACCCTTCCTTTGCAAGAATATCTAAACCAAATCTGATTAATGCAAACTCAATTATAGCGGCCTCCGCTTTTAAATATCCAAATCTTGAACCAGCGACTTTAGACGCTCGCTGGACGTCAATAATGCCTAATTTCTCTCCGATTTCTAAATAATCTTTTGATTGAAACTTGAAATTCGGTGTTTTGCCGATCTTCTCGACAACGACATTGCCCGAGTCGTCCTTCCCTACAGGAACGTCATCGAACGGAATATTCGGTACCGTTAGCATTAAAATATTCAGTTCTTTTTCTAATAACGCTAAAGTCGGCTCAACTACTTTAATTTTTTCTTTCAGTTCTTTAGCTTTCGCGATTAAATCCGGGTTGTTCTGTTTGCTAATTTTATTCTGCTCAGCTCTTATGCTATCCAGCTGCGTAGTTATTTCCCTTCTTTTTTTATCAAGATCCAAAAGCTTATCGATATCAATTATTACCTGCTTCTTCTGGCAGGCGTCTTTTACGATCTGCGGATTTTGTCTTATGAAATTAATATCCAGCATATTATTTTGGCCTCATCAAGGGAAATATCTGACACTCCCTGGAGGGCTTATTCATTAAAAAACTAAACAACCTTTCCGAAACGCCGAAACCGCAAGTGGGGGGCATGCCATATTCAAGCGCTTCGACAAAATCATAATCGAACATTTGAGCTTCTTCGTCGCCCTTGGCTCGCAACTTCTCCTGCTCTTCAAATCTTTCTGCTTGATCCACGGGGTTGTTAAGCTCGCTGTAGCCATTGCCCATTTCCGAACCGGCCAAAATCACCTGGAATCGCAACGTCATTTTTGGATTTTCCTCACTTCGTTTTGCCAAAGGGGAAATATCAACCGGCTGGTTTATTAAAAACCCAGGTCCGGAAATATTCTTCCGGCAATACTTCCATAAGTTATCGATCGCTCGTGTTTTATTAAACCCTCTTTTATCGTACTTAATTTCGAGTTTTTTAAGGGCGTTCTCCATTTCCTTCAAGCTTGCTTCAAAAATATCCACTTTGGTATATTTCTGAATAATCGTCCGGTAATCATACTTTTCCCATTTCTTGCTCAAATCAATATCGAAATCCTTAATCTTAAACTTTAAAGTCCCGAATGTTTTCTGGGCAACATGTTTGAACATTTCTTCTACGAGATCCATGCCCATTTCGTTATCAGCATACGCCCAATAGAATTCCATCTGGGTATAGTCCTGCAAGTGTTCGGCATCCATTCCCTCGTTCCGAAACTGTCTTCCTATCTCAAATGTTTTCTCAAAACCTGCAACCATCAACCGCTTCTGCCACAACTCGCCCATGGAAATACGTAAAAATACATCAATATCGAGAGCGTTATAGTGGGTTTTGAAAGGTCTGGCATCAGCCCCGCCGGTTGTTGCTTCTAGAATCGGCGTTTCTACCTCCAAAAAACCTTTTCCTACTAGGAACTCGCGCATGCTGGACCAGAAGCAGGCCCGCTTTTGCACCATTTCCTTTACTTCCGGGTTGAATAGAATATCAAGGTATCTTTTTCGTAATCTTTCTTCAATATCTGAAAGACCATGCCATTTCTCTGGCAATGGTCGCAAAGATTTGGCTAGAACTTTAAAGTCATCGGCTTCAATAGTCTTCTCTCCCCTCTTGGTTAGGAATAAAGATCCTCGTATCTCAATAAAGTCGCCGATATCAAAATTATCTTCAAAAAACTTGTACCCTTTTTCGCCAAGCTTGTCTTCGCGTAAATGCGCTTGAATCTTTCCGGTTCCGTCCTCTATATCTAAAAACGAAGCTCCTCCATGAGCTCTTTTAGCTTTAATTCGGCCGACAATAGCGATTTGACCTTCTGTCGTTAAAAGTTTATCAAAATCCGTTACTGCGTCTGCAACATTATGAGTCCTTTTGCATTGAGCCGGATAAACAGAAAGGCCGGCTCTTTCTATTGCCTCAAGTTTCTTTATTCTCTGTTTTCTAAGCTCATTTAAGGGTTCCATATTTATTTAGTATATATCGTTTTTAGAATTAGGTAAAGTTTAAAAAACCGCGAGCTGACGCGGTGTCACAAACGAGGGAAATCATTGCCTACCTCGCGAAATACCAATCCAAAACATTCTTTGCCACCATCAAAGAAGGGACATGCAATCCTTCGACATCTTCGGTGATAATTGTTAGAACGATTTCTGGATCGTCGTAAGGCGCAAAGGCAGTCGCCCAAATATCGTAATAATTGTCCTTTGAAGTTTGAGCGGTTCCGGTTTTTGAAGCAACTGCTACCGACACGCTCTGCAGAACACGGCCCGTCCCTTCAAGGACGCCTTGCCGCATGCCCTCGCGGACAACTTGGAGATTTTCGGGGTTGATAAAATTATCCCGTAAAATTTTAGGTTCAATTTTCTGAACCGTTTTTATAGAGCCAGAAGAGGTTTCAACAATTTCCTTCACTATCGACGGCTGGTATAAGGTTCCTCCGTTAGCGATTGCGACATACGCAGCCGCAACCTGCAAAGGCGTCGCGACTAAGTCCCCCTGCCCGATTGATAAATGATATGTATCGCCATCCCACCAGCTTTCCCCTTTTACTTCCTTTTTCCATTCTGGCGACGGAACAAAACCGCTCGATTCACCAGGAAGATCAATTTGAGTATCGCTCCCTAATCCGAAAAGCTCCAAATATTTTTTGATTCGCGTCGGTCCCAAGCCCTCTTGGTCACCGTATCCCCCGCCAACAGTATAGAAATATATATTGCTAGAAGCAGAAATAGCTTTTCTCATGTCATAAAATCCAGGCGCCTCAAGCCCATTATACCGGTAGACAATACTCGAATCCTGTTTGTTCCTTACTTCAATATATCCCGGATCCCAAATCTGTTTATCCGGAGAAATTATATTTTCTTGAAGCGCGGCTGACGCAGTTAACGGCTTAATGGTCGAACCAATTGGGTATCGCCCGGCTACCGCCCGATTCAAGAACGGCATAGATGGATCATTCAGGATATTTTGAAGATCAGACCTTGAGATACCTTGACTAAAAATATTATTATCAAAATTTGGTAAAGAGACTAAAGCTAAGATGCCGCCGGTTTTTGGATCAATTGCAACTGCCGCAGCTTTTTTTACACCAGTAAGGTCAAGCCGTTTTTGCAACTCTTCGGTTAGCTTCTTTTGCAACGCTGAATCTAGGTATAGGACTAAACTTTTCCCGGGCTCCGGAAGAGATTCTGTTTTTTCCCCTTTCTTTTGTCCAAGCGCATCTTTCTCAATTTTAATCTTACCAGGATTACCTCGGAGCGTGGCTTCGTATGATTTTTCAGCTCCCGCCTTTCCGATGTAGTCGCTAACCGAATAATTTTGAGAAACACTATACTCGTCCTTATTAATCTTTCCTAAATAACCGACGACTTGAGAAAAAATCGAGCCAGAGGCGTAATCGCGGATAGTATTGTTTACTATTTCGAATCCAGGAAAATCCTTAATTCTTGATTCCAAAAGAACTAATGTCTGTTGCGGAATGTTTTCTGCAATCAAAACCTGAGAATCAACCGAATCTTCAATCTCTCGCCGTAAAATCTCCGGATCCGCACCAATAATACTGGCTATCTCATATATTTTTCCATCATTGTCTGAAGATAAAGAAAACAAATCTCTTTTATCGCAAATTAGATCAAACGCCGGGGCATTAAAAACCAGCTGCTTCAAATCGTTATCATAGATGACCCCGCGTTCGGGCAAAATATATTTTGTTCGGACTCGATTACTCTTGCTTAGAGTTGAAAACTTTTCGCCCTGGATAATCTGCAGATAAAAAATCTTTGAAAAGTGCAA
>JBAZYR010000010.1:0-26146 GCA_041659225.1 Candidatus Staskawiczbacteria bacterium | reverse complement strand
GCATCTTGGATGCCATTACAAACTTTCGCATGAGCCCTAACTATTCCTCTTGCTACGCCTAAACCCTTGAGCTCCTTTATACCTTCGTCGATTTTCTGCTCAAGCTCTTTTTTCCTGATTTTCATGGCTTTATCTCCCGAAAACATCTTGATCCCTGACTCTTCTACAATTACTAAAATTGCTTTTTTCCTTTTTCCAATCTCTTCAGTATTTATCTTTTTACCCATCAAAACTCCTATTATTTCATTATGGGTATACCATTCTCTTTCCTCTTTGCCAATGCCGAATCTTTTAGCGACTTCAAATAATAGAAGGTCGAGAGAATAAACTGCTTTCACCTGCGTTTCCTTACGCAAGTCGTGGAAATATGAAAATTTATCAAGGATTTCTAGCAGTTCTTTAACTTCTTTGCCTAATTTATACTTCCTTATCATATCGTTTCTTTTTTTGGCAACAGAATGGGGCCTATTTTCTATCTCTTTTATCAACCCTCTCAAATTTTTCTTTTTGGAGTATTTCCTAATTTCATTTTTATAATAATCAAGATTTCTAGGAATAATATTTTCCCAACCTAAACTCACCCACCAAAAGTTATCATATATCTTCCTTACGTCTTCCTCGGCTACGTTATCCTTAAGTGCAAGCCGAGCTATCGCCTTTTCCTCCTGTGAGACAAAAGTACTGTATACAGTCGTAGATAATTCTCTGTAGATATCTGATAAAACTTTATCGCGGCCCTTAAATCTACTTAGTTTACTTTTAATTTTTTCCTGTAAGAATCCTTCAAAAACAATATCGAAAATATCTAAATCAATATTAGGCATGCCCATGGCATCGTTCGTCTCTTTTTTCAAAAATTTGTATAAACCAGCTAATGCGGAGTTGCTTAATTCTGAAAGATTTTTACCTTTTATTTCTTCTGCCGCCCTAATAGCTCTTTTGCAGTAATCTTCGTATTTCTTATAATGTTCGATTTTCTTATCTTTATCTGACAACGTTTGCATCAAAATTTTGCTCCACTCATTTAATCCTTTTTTACTCCATGCCCACCATAGTTTCCCTTTTTCGCAGGCGTAGAGAACATTACAAAAATTGTTCTTGTTGTGTTTTAAAATAGCTTCTCTCAAGGACTCAAAAACGTCTATCCGATGAATAGGGATGGTTCCTCTTGTATAAATCTCCCATTTTTCATTCATGTTTCTTCAATATTGTTACTATCCCCTTATCCGCATCCACCTCTACCAAGTCGCCGTCCTTCAAAAGTTTTGTCGCAACTTTTGTGCCGATAATAGCGATGATGCCGAATTCTCTCGCGATATTTGCAGCGTGGCAAAGCAATCCCCCTTCATCTGTAACCACGGCCCTGGATTTTTTCAGTATGGGCGTAAGATATGGATTTGTCATTGGGATCACTATAACTTTGTCGCTTGGTATATCGTTTAAGAGTGTCTTCTGGCTTATAATCTTTACTTCTCCTCTTACAATACCCTTATTAATCGATACTCCTTTTACTTCGTCGCTGAAATATTCAACTACCTTGATAGTCTTGAACTTTCTATCAAAATCAAGACCTGTATATATCTTTGCCTTGCCGTCTTTATAAAAGGCAACACATTTTTCCTGCCTTTTTATTTGAAGCTTATCGGCCGTAGCTGGCGCAAGCCTTCCTTTTAACACACCCGCTATCTCGGTGAAGACTAAATATGATATATTGCCAAACTTAATTCCTGCCTTCTTTGCAATCGCTTTCCCGATGCCATCCCAGAAATCAAAATATTTAAGATATGCTGCTTTCCTTCCTTCATGCAGCATGCCCAACTGCCGTATTTCATTTTCATCCAAATTCACATCTATTTTACCGATGGTGTGCGTAAACTCGATATATCCGCTGAAATTAAACATTTTTCCCCGTATCTTTTCAAGCTCTTCTATAATCTCTTCCGCGCTCAAACTCGGGATTTTCCCGATAAAATCTGCGGGCAAATCCGAAAGATTCTTTATCTTAGTTAATCCATCAGTAAACTTCTCGGCGATATATGCGCGATTCCGTTTTATTGTCTTCGTCACCCTATTTCTATTGTCCTCAAAATTGCTTTCTGAAACATAAATATCCATTAAGCCGTCTTTTAAAACATCTATGCAATCGTGATAAAAAATTTCCGGAATAGAAGTATTCTCTTTTGTAAGTGATTCAATCATTAAACTGTGCTGTAAAAGATTAAAATTTCGCGTAAGGTATCTTAAGAATTTTTTACTCATGTTTCTTTAATATCTTGACTATTCCTTTGTTAGCATCGACTTCAACAAAGTCCCCGTCCTTTAATATTTTCGTAGCGTTCCTAGTCCCGATTATACAAGGCTTTTTCATCTCCCGCGCAACGATAGCAGCGTGGCAGGTAATCCCCCCCCTTCATCGGTCACAAAAGCTATGGCCCTCTGCATGGCAACTAAATAGTTTGGCGTTGTCATGTTGGTTACTAAAACATCGCCGTCTCCCACTTTTGACAAGTCTTTAACCGAACCCACTATTTTTACTATTCCTTTCGCCACTCCCATAAATGCAATGCTTCCCCGGATCTCTTCTGAAGATAACTTTTCTTCGAGCACCACGTCTTCATCAAAAAACGCATAATCTGACTTATACTGCGCAGCAGTCACCAAATGAGGATATTTTTTAACAACCCCGTTTATTAAGTCTTCGATCCTGCAATTCCTCATTTCCTGGAACTCCAAACCTAGTTTCTTCCCGTATTTTTTAAATATTGGACGGGCTAGAAAAAGTAACTCGTAAAAGACATCTGTTCGGTAGGTTCTGTAAAAAACTAACTCCTTGGTTTCTTCGACTAATTGTTTAATCTCTTTTGGCGCTTTTACCTTCTTAACCGGAACTTTCTTTTCTTTTTTCACCTTTTCTCTTAATTCCTTCAGCTCTTCTATGCTGAAGGGATCTTCGAAACTATCCCGTATACGCATCCAACCGAATTGTTTTTGTATTTTTAATAGACTTTCACTGGATCTCAACTTCTCTTCGAAGATAACGTGCGCATTCTTCTTTTTCGGGAAACTTATATCTCCTATGAACAGCACGGGGTCTCCTGCCCAATACTTCGGAACTTCTTTTTTCAAGCGCCCCATATATATCTCCTCTAGACCATGGGCTAACCAGATATATGCGGAACACCCCTTGAAAATTGCTTCTAGCTTTATCATGTCATTTTTATCAGCCCGATCTTCTTTTACCATTTTCAATATTTCTTTTTTCGATTTCTCATAGAATTTCTTACAGCTTAAAGTTATATCGAATATTGTTTTATCATTTTCTGCCATCCACTTTTCAAGCTGCGAAGCAAAATCTTCGTACACTTCGTGGCTGAAATACCAGAATCCCCTCTGATAGATAAAACCAATCATTTCTGCGTCTATGCCTATGTTTCTAATATTAGAAACAGATGTAAAGGTAGACATCAAAAAAGCGCCGAATGGACGCGCCAGCCACTTTTCCCATTTATATTGATTCAAATTTTCCTTAATTTGCTGCGGCGTCATTAATTATTTTCTTTTTAATATTTTAATTATACCTTTATCCGCATCTACTTCTACTAAATCACCGTCTTTTAGTGCATGTGTTCCATCACCCGTCCCTACGATGCAGGGCTTCTTTAACTCGCGCGAAACTATGGCTGCATGAGATAGTATCCCGCCTTCATCAGCAACTATGGCTTTAGCCTTTTTCATCACTGGGACAAAATCAGGTCTTGTCGCGCTAGTCACCAGAATACCTCCGTCTTCAAATTTACTAAAGTCATTATTGCTTAATATTATGAAAACCTTACCGATTGCCAATCCGGAAGACACCCCCAATCCTTTTATTTCCCTGACGTCTTCTTTCTTCGCTAAAATCTCGTCAACCTTTTGAAGGGTTTCTCCAGCCGTTATGATCTGAACTTCTCCTCTGCGGTAAAAATACGCGCTGTTATTTATTCTGCTCTGAATAGTGTCTTTTGATATTTTCAATCCTTTGTTCAATAAACCGGGAATTTCTTTTTCATTTAAAAATAGCGTCTCAGTCAGCGTTAGGCCCAGCCGGGTAGAAACTTCCTGGAATATTCTCCGGATATTAAAGTTGCCAGTATCGCGAGCAAAAGGCTTGCAATCTTTGAGATAACTATAGGCTGAGAAGAATTTCAAAAGGTAAAAGAGGTGCTGATTCTTTTTGAATTGATTTATTATTTTCAGAGCCCTTTTAGACCTTAAACTGTACTTATTATTGACATCGTCGATTTCTTTTTTTATCTCTTCTTTGCTACGGCCGGCAATTTTATTTAAATTCTCTTGAAAGTACTCGGCCGTATATGGGCTGTGGTCAACATCATACATAGGGATACAAGCAAACTTTTGGACGTGCCTTAGTAATAATCTTTGTCGGTCCAACCCATTTTTTAGCGCAACCTGCAGTAAAGATATTTTTTCTGCGTCTATCGGTGTTATTTTCATCGGCTCAGATAACTCTGCGATGATCCTTTCTGATTCTTTTTGCGATATCTTTTCTGATAATAAAAGTTCTTGGACCGCTTTTATTAAAACTACCTCGACCGATCCAAACAATATCCAGAACGTTTCGCTGAGCTTATTCTCTTTTTTATAGTATTTCTCCAGTATTCTGCATATCTCCTTATTCGTAAGCTTTGAAGGATTCTTGGGCAGAGACTTAATAAATGAAAAATATTCATTGAAAAGACGATTGATCTTCTTCTCTAAATTATTGAAATTCCTTACAGCAAAACTTCTATTCAAGACTTTTTTGAGAAGATATTCAGAGAACGCTCGCTCTTCGCTCTTCTCATGATAGTTGAACATATCTCCGTTTTTAAAACGGTACAACTCAAAATTTAGGTGATAACCGAAAACGCCTTTGAAAAAAGCGAAGTTATACAGCCTGGCTTTTTGGTATGTCATTCTCCGACTATAGATATATACCCATTCTTTTTTAAATAAACCTTGGATTTTCATATTTTTTTTACTATCCCCGTGTTAGCATCAACTTCCATTGAGTCTCCATCTTTGAACACCTTAGTTGCTATTTTAGTCCCGATTATGCAAGGCTTTTTCATCTCTCTGGCGACGATTGCCGCATGGCAAGTGATCCCACCCTCGTCAGTTACAAAAGCTGCTGCTTTTTGCATGGCGGGGATAAAATCTGGTGTAGTCATAGAGGCTACGAGAATATCTCCAATCCTTACTTCTGATAGACCTCTTTTATTCATAGAAACAATTCTTGCTTTACCAGTAACCTTTCCTCCGCAGGCTACTACCCCCTTTATCTCCTTAACACTGATATCTGTGCTATCGACAATATTCTGATCTCTCCGGAACTGGTTTAATTCATCTCCTTCAAAGAATATGACTTCACCGTTGTGCAAAGTAGCACCATAGGATTTTTGTCTTTCCTTTAGTTTTAAATAGATCTGCTCCGGTATGTTCGCACTAGCCAGGCAAGCATTAACTTCACTGGCGCTCATGAATATCAGCTCGCCGAATGATATCCCGAGCCGCTTGGCAATCTCCCTTAAGAAGGGCCTGGCCACAAAACCAGCTTGGTTGAATATATCTGTTCGGTATGTTCGGATATAAACGAACTCCTTGGCTGTTTTAACGAAATCAACCTCTTTTTTAGTTAATTTCAGTTCTTTGGATATTCTTTTGAACTCCTTTTTATTCTCCTTAACCAATCCCTTCAGTTCCCTTACCATCTTCCCAAAATCTTGGTTAGGATTCAATGATGTTATTCTTTCTATCACATCTTCCCTCTTCCAACCCTCCCCTATATACCATCTTGCTTCAATCCATGAGAATTTATCTAGGTATCCTTTTATGTCTTTTCCTGAGACAGCTTTCTCAATATTTTCTCTAATCCATTTGTTGTTCTCCATCTTTCTTTTTACAGAATCACATAACAAATAGAAAGATACCATCTCTATAGTTGAATTGCTTTCCTTCCCGGGAAAGGTCAAAACCATAAAATACTTTTTACACTTTTCTACTGGAAGCCCTCTCGTCGCTAATATTTTCTCTACACCCGCAGCAAAATTCCTTCCTAGCTGTATTGGCAGAAGCATTGCCGGCGAGAGCCGCCAGTTGGCTTGAGAGAATTCCTCAAAGTCAGAAATCAGTTTTTCTTTTGTTTTTGATCCATTATCCTCAAGACCCAAACGTCTGCTGACACTGAAAAGACTCTCCCCTGTTTTGACAAATTTTTTAAGCATCTGGCGGAACGGCACAATGCCCTCTTTCGCAGTTATACGATCAGCTAACTCAATATTACCTTGAACCTCATCTTTGTCCCAATAAACATCACGATTCAGGTAAGCATACTTTTCAAAACCCTTAGGATAGCCCAAGACTTTTTTCGTATTTTTAGTCGTCACCCCTCGAATTAAATAATCGATGATTAGGGGGCTTTCGTTGCGCTCAACTAGCTTTTCCCAATTATATACTCGGGGAAGTTTTATCATAAAAAGTGGAAAAAATCTTCTTAATATGTCCTGCGAAAAATAGCTAATATTCTATATATTATACATATTTTCCCCCAATTTTCAATTGTCTCCTTTTTGACAATAAAAATATTGTATGATATATTATCGTTAGCTCTCAAAACAATTATTATACGAAGGGAGGTCTGAATGTATATCTACCTAATTACACATGGAGAATGCCAAGAAGGACCTGATCCGGTCCACACTCCGAACGGAATTGAACAATTACGAGCTATACTTGTGCCGCAGGACCTTGTTCGAATTATTGTTGGCATCGGCCAAAGGTACACGGACATTCTGCGGGTCGTTCAAAGTAAGACACCCGCTGTAGTGGTACGATACTCGCCTTTTCTCGGCGGCCCTGAGGTTATAAGAGAAAAAGACCGCGTTGTTTTAACCGATGGCAGAATGATAGATGCTAGCGAATACATCGGCATGTATTACAACCCAATAAACCTTTGGCCATTGATCCAGAGATTCCCTGCCCTAACACTGCTCTGCTCCGGCAACATTTTGATGAAGGCGCTAGGATTCGGTACTATATATAAGCCCGGCCGCCTCTTTAAGATTTATCCCGAAACGCAAGACTGCGAAATGGTCGCCCAATAAGCCATACGCCGTAATGCCCCGCGCTTAAGCAGGGCTTCTTTTTTTGTAATTTTAGTCCGGGGGGGTGAAAACAGTTGCTTTTCCTAGGTATATAGGGATATACTATAGGAAAGGCATTAAAATATTAAAATTAACATTTGACATAGCCGAGCCTAAAGCTGAGCTAAGTCAAAAAATAAAACTATGCCAAGAAAAGCAAATCCGGCTCTCATGAAGCCGTACAAGCTCACTTCTGACCTAGAAGCAGTAGTGGGAAAGGGTCCTTTGCCCCGAGGCCAAGTCGTAAAAAAACTTTGGATTTATATAAAAAAGAACGGGCTACAAGACCAGAAGAACAAGAGGAATATTAATGCTGATGCTAAGTTAAAGGTAATCTTTGGCGGAAAGAGCATGGTAAACATGTTCGAGATGACAAAGTTAGTTTCAAAACACCTTTCCTAGCAACTAAACAAAAGCGCCTTAGGGCGCTTTTGTTTTACATGTATTCCTTATTTTATTATCTTCACTATCCCAGTTTTTAAGTCTATCTCTACATTATCCCCGTTCTTTAGAACGTTTGTGGCGACTTTCGTCCCGATAACGCAGGGCACATTCATTTCCCGAGACACTATCGCCGCGTGAGAGGTCACTCCTCCTTCGCTGGTAATTATTGCTTTTGCCAGTTTAATCAAGGGTATAAATTCCGGTCTGGTCATTGATGTAACCAAAACGTTCCCTGTTTCAAAAGCATCTTTTCTTATATTCAAAACAACACTGACTTTACCTTGGACCTTATCCTTGCCTCCAGTTGAGGCGACATAGCCTTTAATATCTCTAGATTTATTTAATATCTTTTGCATCGCGTCGAAGATCTCTTTGCTGTAAACTTCCGCTTCTTTGCCGTCGATCATGTGATAACTATTATCGCCATCCCCCGGAAGGATTATTATACTCAGCCTTTTCCTATCTTTTACTGCAGCCATATCTGGCCTCTCTCCCTTAGATAGAAAGCCGCTTATCTCATGATCTGATAAATGGTAGCCGTCTCTATAGTCTATTTCCATTCTTCTCGAAATTTCCTTCAGCAGAGAAGCTAAATAGTGGGTGGTGTAAACCATTATCCGTTTCCTTTCATCTTGCCAATATCCGAAGATAGCGAAAAGATCTACCTGCCTCGATAAATCCTTAGACAATTTAAGTGTTTTTTTCAAACTTCTTTTTTCGTCCCGGAGGCGGCGAATATTCAATAAATCCTTAATCTCTTTTTCAATATCAGCTGGGGTTTTTGATCTAACGATATCTTTTACTTCATTGAAAAAGTCTTCCTCTGTGAGTATAGTTTCATCGCTGTAATTATTCCGCACCCAATAAAAATTCTTCTGGTGTTTGGCAATTTCCCTGGAAATATCCGAAAACCATATTTTAAGATCCACAAATCCTATATCCTTAAAAGCTTTTTTAGTTGCCAGCCTTTCGGCAATCTTAAGGATAGACAAATGCTCTTTTTTACTAAAAGACATTTGCTCCGATGTAGTTAAAACAGCAGAGCCGGCAAAAACTGTAGGCTCTGAAGCGCCGCTTGCCTTAGCAATCTCAGGAAGAACCTTCTTCTCAAAATACATTCCGCTTCCTTCAAGCATTAAAGGTATTGCCCAAGCCTTTGCCAGAATCTCACGGAAATTGAAGAATAAATTATATAAATTTCTGTCAGGAAGCTTCGTTAAATTTTGCCTGTCTATCAATTTGATTATACTCATCATCTCTTTTTCCCGCCTTTTCCATTCGCCTATAATCTCTGCTATATATCTCTTATCTTTCCTGTCGTTCTCAACCAGAAGTTCCGCTTGCCGAAAATTGTCCTCCTCAGCCATTATTTGATAGCCGTATTCATCTTTTTCAGCTAAAAATATGGGGGATGAACCGCTATTCAACTCCTTGAAGTAATCTCGCATTCGGGCAAAGCCAAAATACGGGGGCTGGGTTAACTGCAGTGAAACCGGCCCGTCACCCTGCCACCAATTCCCTCCTCGTATTTTTCTGATTATCTCGGCTTGATTGATCATCTATAAAGATTTAATAACAAATCTAGACCTTTCTCTCTTCTTTGGGAAGTTTCGCCTTCACAACCACAAAATGCGGAGTTTTACCGCCTTTCATATTTAGAAACCTCGAAAGTGTTTTTGGCAGCAAGCCCGGCAGGCTGTGAAATTTTCTATCCTGCGTCCTATCCTCGACTACCAGTGTTTTTTTATTAACCCCTGGATAATTATATTCTGAGACAACTTCTCTCCCATCCTCTCTCGCTACTTTAATAACAGGGGAAGAGATGAACGGATCGTCCGGGGAATAAACCAAAATTTGGGTCGCAGCCTCTGGTAATTTTAAATCCTTAGATGCCTCAGCTATCTTCAATATCGACTCTTTTATTCTTCCCAGATCATCAGATCCTAAAACTCCGCTCTCTTGCTCGTCCTCTAATTCCATTTGCACCAGCCTATCCAGATCGGTTTTCATTCCTTGCCATATCCCAGCCTCCGATACCTTGCCCTCGCTTAAATATCCAGCCAAAGAAATCATGTGCGTTATTTTATCTGCTACAGCCGGATCTCTTTTAGCCAACTGGCCTACTGAGTACCACAGGCTTGCTGCCCCGAAGGAATGGCCGACAAGCTTAATCCTCGATACTAACGGCTCAACGGCTTTAATCACGCTTAATGGTTCTCCTATCAAATCAGACAAAACAAAGCCGCCCTCCTTCTGTCCAAGATGTGTCTCGCCTCTGCTTTCTTGAATACGTTGCTCGCAATTAAATACTTCTACTGGGCTTTGACTGGCTAGCGGAGTTGAGTTGTGTCTTAAATCAGCGACAATGTATCCTTCGTTAACCAAAGAATTTACATAATTCCTTTCCCATCGCCCTGCTTTACCGCTTGGATAACCCGGCACAAAGATTACTGCCTCCCCATTTTGGATTTTTTTGGGAAAGTACATTTTCCCCTCGACCGGCAAGCTTTCGGGATATTCTTTAACCGCCGGGAACTTCAGCCAGAATACTTCTGCATCAATCTTTTCTCCGTTCCCGTCTTTCTCTTCTTGTACAGAAAAAGCGTATTCGATCGGCTGCTCGATACCCAACTCTTCTAATCGAACGACGGATTCATTTTTCTCCGGTTCTTCTTGTTTTCTCTTTTCCATTTTATTTATCCCTTATATTCCCGTTAATCATGGCCGCGACAAAAGGGAAATGATTAAAATAGTCCTGCTCGCTTTGACTTGTATCTTCATAGGGTAAAGTTATCGCCATTCTTGGACTAGCCACTAACTGCGCCCCTCCAAGGAAAAACGCGCCCCGGAATATTCCGTTCCCAACCGGTCCATCTGCCACGCAGATAATATCGCAACCATCAGTAATTGCATGCTCAACATGGATTTCGTAGTT
Source organism: Candidatus Staskawiczbacteria bacterium (assembly GCA_041659225.1). Classification (GTDB taxonomy): domain Bacteria; phylum Patescibacteriota; class Minisyncoccia; order Minisyncoccales; family Staskawiczbacteraceae; genus JBAZYR01. The sequence goes on along the minus strand of JBAZYR010000010.1, from coordinate 15,586 downwards.
CTTGGCTTGGTATCCTTTTTTCGAGTAATAATCAACTAAGTATTCTGCGCTCTCCCATGTTTTCCAAGACCAGTCCAAATCCGGATTATCTGACCCGCCCGGCTTATAGTTTGCTTTCCTAGTCGAGGTCAGGAACCCCAGCTTGGGGCTTTCATATCCCAGCCACTTTAATAGTTTTATCGAGGAATCTGTCCAAAGTATTTTTTCCCTGTTGTTCCTGCCCCAGACAGTAGAAGACGGACCCAATACGAAAATGTTTCCTTTGACGTCTTTAATTATGCCTGGAGCCTGGATCCGGAGCTCGGTTTCGTCAATATCCATCTTCAGAGCTTCTTTCATGCCCCGCAAAAGTCCGTGCTCCTCTACGTTACCCCTGATAATGCCCTCAATGTCTCCTCTCATGGCGACCTCAATCATCTTCTTGTGTATTTCCGCCATATCCGGGCCTGCTTCAATAGACTCGAAAACGCCATCCACTGGTTGGCCGACAACAATAACGTCAGCGACCTCTCTCTGGGCGCGCCTCACGCTCTCGGCGATTGATTCTGTGTGCCTGCCTTGGTATAGGCCTATCATTACTTTGGGCCTTCTTATCTTGGCTAAACTTTTAATTTTTTCTTCGATGTCGTTTAACATATTTTATGTTATTATTTTTTCGTTGTTAAAGTCTATTCTTATTTTTTGGCCATTCTTCACGGCTTTCGTAAGTCCTCTTACCCCGACCATACAAGGTATCTTATATTCTCGGCATACAATTGCCGCGTGGCTTAGAACTCCGCCCCCCTCTGTCAGTACGGCTTTGGCAAACGGCAAGACTTTCGTGTCGGCAGGATAAAAATGCGAGAATACAAAAATCTGTCCTCTTTTATTATACTTCTTTTTCGGGTTATATACTGCAACAATACCCTCAACAACCCCCTGGTTAGCAAATGCTTTCTTGCCGGCCAGGTTAGTTTTGTCCAATAATCTTTCGTCAAATATCTCAGGGTATAGTTGTTTTGTCAGCGTGTCATACTTTTCAATTACGAAATCTAGCTTGGCGATAACTTTTTTATCCGTTAATCCGTTTCTGATTTTTTTATATAAAGACATTCGCTTTTGGTATCTATCTTTATCGGCGAAATAGAAATCTTTGGCCTCGGTCTCGGGTTTATCTTTGAAAAACTTAAACATTCCTATCGAGCGATCAATAAACTTCTCTGGAGACTCAACGTTTATATTTTTATCGCTTATAGAAACCATCATCTTATTTTTGGTTATAAAGCCTTCCTTGATTGAACGGCCGTCAGGAACCGGCATCAAATCAATCCCGACGTTAAAATCCCTTTGAGCTTTCATGTACTGCCTGTAAAACTCTGAGTTTTTAGGAGGGAAAAGCCTAGCGATATCTGTTGTCCTCCACGGCAACTTTTTATACAAGACATACAAATTAGTATCTCGAAGTATTTCCTTTGGATTTTTTATAATTCCGGCCAGAAAGAAACTCATTTGCTTGCCTACCATCCACTCATCCTCCGCCATACCCCAATCGGAGAATAGTTTTATTATCCCTGAAGCGGTTTTTTTTATCTCGTTTTCACTTCTGAAGTAAGGAGAAACCATTTTACTTTGGATTTTTAAATTCACTTCTATGCTCATCGGACTCTCTAATTTTTTCAAGGGCGACAAGGTAAAATTCTTTATCTTCCTTGCATGTGAGCAAATCTGCAACTTGCTCTTGATTCAGCCATTTGGCTTCTGGATTTTCTGGGTCAACCTTTGCTAACTCTGCGGTTGCTGATTTAAAAAGAAACATCGCAATCGTCTTTCGTTCAGACTTATCTTCTTCACCTTTCTCGTTAATTTTGAATCTTTGATAACTACCCAAATCCATAACTAATTGAAGATCTTTTTCCGTTATTCCAGATTCCTCGTAAATCTCCCTTAAAGCTGCTGTCTTGTCGTCCTCTTCCTTTTCGATGTGACCCTTCGGTAAAGACCACGAAGTCCCCCATTGGCTGACAACGAGAACTTCATTATTTGGATTTAATACGATACCGCCGGCACTTCTTGTGTCTTTTATTGGCATATTATTTATTTTAATACTTTAACTGTTCCGTCATCGAAATTAATCTCAACGGCATCTCCGCTTTTAAGGCGCTTCGTTGCCACCTTTGTACCAATTATGCACGGGATTCCCAATTCACGAGAAACAATGGCAGCATGGCAAGCAACGCCCCCTTCGTCAGTTATTATCGCCTTCGCCCGCCTCATGAGCGGAACAAACTCCACCCGTGTCATAGAGGTTACCAGTATTGACCCGTCGATAAATTTTTCCGTTAAAGGATCCAACACAACACTCACCATACCTTTTACTTTTCTATCCTGGCCGATACTGGCTACCGAGCCTTTTATAAACTCTATATTCTCATGTTTTGCTTTTATTGCCTCTAACAGCTCTTCGGCATCTTTGCCATAGAATCTTTGCATTTTTTCTCCTTTTTCAAAGACAACAAATACGTCCTGGTATCGGCCTTCCAATTCTTTCGCATTTACCTTGATTCCTTGACTCAGTAGATTATCGACTTCATCAACGGTATAGCAGGATAAATCGCTGTATTTGATATTATATCTATCCGATATATCAGACAGAGCCGAAAACAAATAATACATATGCTTCATCATGCCGAGCTTCCTTTCGTCGAACCATTCGATAATCAATTTAGAAAAAAGTATGTCTTTTTTATCGTCCTTAGAAAGCTTAACCTCTTTTTCTAATTTCTTTTTCTTTTTTCCGATTTCTGAAAAATTGCTGTCAATATGACTGATTTCTTCCTGAATCTCCGCGTTTGTTCGGCTAGAAGATTCGGCACTCGCCTTTGATAGCAACACCTCTTTTGTTAACACCTTCCGGGAATAGAAGTCGGTATCTGCCCAAAAATATTTCTTAAGATACGCGGTAATCTTCTTATCCGTATTTGTTTTACTGATTATGTCTAAGCAAATCTCCAAAAAATCCCGGCGCTCTGAATTAAAAACCGCCTGTTTATTTGAATGAGCCAAACAAGTTATTATCTCCCCCGCCCTGTTAACACTTATATTATTTCTTTTAGCAAACGCTGGAACCGCTTCTCTGTTTATTACCTCCCCCTTATCTTCGCCGATAGCGGCAAGATACCACCACATTCGCGCCGTCTTTATTAAATCTTCAAAAAACTTCGGCAAATCATTATCTCTTTGGTATTTTACCCAGATTGCATCCATTTTATACTCCAATTTTTTATGTTTTTTTACTTTGCCTTTAAGCGTCTCTGCCCTGCGTAGATAATCCCGGTATATACTTGCCCCTATATTTTCTAAACTTTTTAAATTGATGATCTGATAGAAGTAAAAATAATCTTCTCGTTTGTATGAGAAGTGCGATAAAACCGGCGGGTAATCTAAACCATGTGCTATTTTAGAATTAACGTAGCTGTCGAAAACTAAGTCAGCGGCAAATAAAGAAGCATTGGCGTTTTGGACGTCAAAATCATTCCTTTTTATATACTCAAGCACCCGCCGTTGTTCCATAATTCAATTTTTACCTTAGTTAAATATATTCCTTTTCCACGCTTTTTTCAATAAAAAAACCGTAAAAAAACGGCGTTTTTTCGATACGAAACTTAATATATATCTGATTGAAATGATTTTATAAATGCGGGGATGACGCACTAATTCTTTCTAAAACCAGAACAGGATAACCCTTATTTATTTGAACGGTTCGGGCGTTCTGAATACCTAATTCTTCCAAGAAATTAAAACACGCTTTTTTAGCCTCGCCGTTATCTTTGAAATTCCCTTTGGCCTCAACCTCGATAAAACATCCGAGATCCTTAACGTTATCTAGCGCAACCTCCAGATCTCCACAGTTCCAATACTCCCTTTGTTTATCAACTGTTATTACTTTCTTAAAATCCAGAAACGCTAAAATCTTTCTAAATTCTTCCGGGCTTGAAATCTCAGTTTCATATTCCTCGGCACACTCCTGCTCCCCGCTCGCGTTTTTGTTTATAGACTTATCGTATTCAAAAATTACTTTGTCCGGATTAGTTCTTATCCTCAACCATTCAGTCGGATGAGGTTTCTGGGCGAAGAAATCCCTGTGGCTGGGGATATAGTATTCATCAATTTGATTTATTGATTTTACCAATTTTCCGACAGTCAATACCCTAGCCCTCACCTTATCGAGGCTTTCTACCGCTATTTTTATTTCAATCTCAACATTCATAATTAGATTATATCATGAAATAAAAAAACAGCCCCGGACAATTCGCCTGTCCGGGGCCTTTTCCCTTTCGGGAAACCATTGGTTACTCGATGAGCGTGATAGCGCCGTTCTCGACTTCGAAAACGACGTACCCTTTCTCGGTGATTGCGGCATCGTTGACGATGGCCTTGATACCGGCCTCGTCGGTGATGCCACGGGTGTGAGCGATCAGCCCACCGATAATCGGCCGGTGGCTGATTGCCAAGACATTGCAGTCGCTACGCCAAGCACTGATTGTCCGCAGCGACGCGACTCCGTCTCCCTGCCACGTGAGGTACCCGTCCGCTTCGTGAAGCGGGTAGTAGGCAACGTCGTCGCCATCCTTGTTGCCGTACTGGCCGAGGCTTGAGAGGGTTCGGAAATCCAACCCCAATTCCAAAGCGAGTACGCTGGCGGTATCGACCGCCCGGGCCAACCTGGATGAGAACATCTCCTCGAACGGGCCGAGAGCCTTAATCGTTGGCACCATCGCCAAGATCTTGGCCATACCCTGAGTCGAGAGTGGCGGGTTAACCCACGTTTGGATGGGCAGCCCTTTTTCCACTCGTACCTTGTCTCCGTGAAAAACCATGACGAATCGCGTCATATTCCGTTCCTTTCATTCGTTCACATAGGTTATATGGGCGAAGAACACTCCTCGCTCAAGTCATTCAGTAAGCACTAAACCAATCGTGTGGGGAGCCGTCGGGCTGTGTGCCGAATTGATTCTCAATCTCTTGGTCGATCTCTTCGGCAGTCCAGTCGAGCGGCAGAAGAACAGTGGGTTGGCTTGTTGCCGTCAGGACCGTGATGTGGCGTTCGACTTCTTGCTCTGGCTCAATCAAGCACGGATTGCGGATGATACTTCCACCTTCCGGCGCCAATATCGAGTCGGCCTGAGCCGTACGAGCATCACGCTCTTGCTGCCGTAACTTGATCTCGCTGATCCCGAGGGCAACTAATAGTGCCCCCAGCGCGAATAGCGTCATCAAGTCCGACGAACCTTTGTCCCCGGTTCCCATGGTTTTTCTCCTCTGAGAATTGACAATGTTCAACCACTCACATGAGCGGATTAGAGTATCAACCCTAATACCTATATTATATCACCTCACAATGCTTTTGTCAAGCCCAACACCCTCTCCCCTTCCATGACAAACTTGCTTTCGTTGTCGGATAGTTTTAAACGGTGCATTATCGTATCAAGAGAATAATCCGGTGTCAAACAAAAACCACCCGGGCTGAAAGGTGATCTCGATGGATCGGCTTAATCAAACAACCTATAGAAAGGTTTTTGCAACTCCTCCTCCGATATATTGAAGGTTTTCTTCTCTTCTTGTTTTCCGAACTTATTGACAGAATAGTTATATGCGAAAAGCAGCGAAGGAATCATAAAATCTTTAAATTGAAACTTGTCTAACTTTTCCAAATAACTTTTGGCAAAACCTCCTTTAAAGAATACATCGAACGCGTGTAAATCCTTGGGCTTTCCTTCGGAGCCTTTACCCTTGCATATCGATATTAAGTTCATATTGTCATAAGGTATATTCCTTGATCTTTCAGCTTCCTCGGGGAAATACTTTTCTAAAATTCCAATCATCTTTTCTTTCAATCTGGACATGTACTCCAAGGAATAACCCATTAAGGGCTTCATCCCCATATAGAAAACGGTGAGAGAAAATTTTAAAAGCATACCGGGCAGAATCTTTTTTTCTTTAAGATTAGCAATAATATCGTCTGGATTCAGCTTAATTTGTATTCCCTTGCCGACGAGAGTATCGTTTTTCAATTCTAATCTTACTCTTTCGTTATCCTCATCTAAGGCCCAGAAAAAATGAGTCCCGCTTTCGCTGTCTTGGTCCCAAGCCCCTTGCTTGCCCTCAAATTCCTTAAGAATCAAATTCCTGAAATCTTTATCGAACAACATCTTGTAAACATGGCTTTCTTTATCGGTGGTAAGAACATGAATCATGTAATCAATAATAATATCGTCATATTCGACAGATATTAAATTGGCTGAATTTCCTCGCAGCTTTTCCTCAAATAACAACGGCCATAGATAATAGTTTATTTTTGTGAATTGATCTCCGATAGTATCACAAGTTGAAAAATCAATTCCCTTGATAATGCCGTTGATGTTCTCTAAAAATCCCTGCTCTTCTTTCGTCAGCAGGTGCCATTCGTGCGCCTCAACGATCTTTCTCTTTAAATCAAAATCATATTTACCCAAACCGTAGACTACCTTATTTTTATATGATTTAGGATACAAGTTAAATTTTTTTCCGTTTAGCATAAATCCCCTTCGTCTAAATGGCTCATTCAATGGAATATTTCCTGTAGCAAAAACTAACGCGTCCCCATATTCCTTTCTTTCCAAAAGCTTGTAAAAATTAGAAACTAGGCTTACTGAAAGCAATAGCGGATGGTCAAGAATGCCGTGGTGCTCCACAATTCCTCCTACCACGCCCCAGTCGTTATTAATTCTTAGATCTATATTCTCTTTTTCTTTTTCGTTGAATATTCTATTAACTTTTTCTAATAATTTTTGACGAAAAAAAGACTGCCTCTCAAGATGGACAGGATTCGGCATATAACTATTTATTCTTTTGGAATACTCCGATAGAGATTCATTGCTAGCGAAATATGCCTTCATTGTAGGCATATATTTGATTACCTCGTTGGCAATCTCATTTATCTCTATATTGTCATAGAATTTCTGCATATCTTGCAGCCCGAGGCGCAATATAGGTTTACCTATATATTATTCCTAATCTATTTGGGCAAAAATAATAACATAATTTTTACCATAAGCTTTGGCGCATTTGGGACATGTGGTATATGAAAAATACATTTTTTTTGATTCCTTCCCTTTCCCTTCTACGTATTTCTGCATCTCTAGCGCCCATTTACCAACGTTTTGGTAAGGCCCCTCGAAAACCTTTGTTAAAAATGTTCCAGAAATTGTAGCCATTTGCGCCCCTAAAACTTCTTTGACAACATCGATATAAATATCGGACCCCCAGAGCGATTTTTCATCGGTTAACATAAGCTGATAAGGCGACTTAGCCCCAGCTTTTTCAATTAACTCCATATTTTTAACAACTTTCTGCCCAAAGTTAAGCGGAATATGCAAAAAACTGGTGACATGATCCTTAACAAAAATTTTGTTCTTCCAAATCACTTCTTTTTCCTGCCAAGGATCGGGATTAAACGGCTCGCAGCAACCGGTTGGTTTTATTATTTTATTTTCCATATTTTTATAATTTAATCATATTATTGATTATACAATTTAAAAATCGCGATTGAAATGAACCTCCTTGGGGCCGTAGACGATCAGACGATTCTCGAACTTATGCGCGAAGACACTCCCTGCCCCCGACCCTGCCACTAAAAACAATCAATCATTGACACTGGTTTAATTAAAAATAAACAAACCATCAATAGATATTTTTAATATCCCAGCTACATCGTGTGCTAACTTTAAGGAAGGGTTGTATTTCCCCTGTTCTAAAAAAACAATGGTTTCGCGCCTTACACCCACTTTTTCAGCAAGCTCTTCTTGCGTCAAACCTAGTTTTAAGCGTAACTCTTTAATTCTGTTTTTCATAATACTTGAATATTACGCTATAGAGTAAAAGTAATGCACAGATAGAATACGCCAATACAGATGCAATTATGTAATAATTCTGGTTTGCATCTCTAAAAAACATGAGAATGAACATCAAACCGGCTCCAACGACCGAAAAAATACTCATGCTGGCTCTGGCCGCATTGCCGCCAACCAACAGAACCCTTTCATCGACCATAACTCCTCTAACTTGTCTTTTTGAAGTCATTATAACTACAACAGCTCCGACCACAGCTACAATTGCTAAAACATAATTATTATAAATTATTGCCTGAGCCATTACGGCTGCTAGGAAGAATGCAGTAAGCATCCTTATAACTACGAATGTTTTGTTTGTCATAATTTTTTTAATTATTTCTAACTATCTTAATGTTATATTATTCTAACATAGCTGTCAAGCGCACAAATAAAACCGCTTTAATCAAAAAGTGGTTTTTGAGAATTAATGGGTGGCGGAACGCAATTCAAACTTAGTTTTGGAAAAACATACCGATGTAGGCAAACTATTGTGAATAAAAAGAAAGCCCCATTGTTCCGCGAACAAGGGGCATAAAATGAAGTTTTGATTTTAGTGGCGCGGGAAGTTGGCTACCTGCGCAGGATTTCGGACATGAGCGCGACAGCCAGCAACGGCGACAACGGTATGATTTGTTGGGAATTGTCCGGCGGACTGATCGTCACCTGCCAGTCCTTGCACAAGCCGATCGAACCATCGCCGATGACGGCTTGCGGGAATGCCGCTTTTACCCCATGCCAGAACAGCGACCTGATCAGCTCGTGCCGGCTGTGCGCGAGAATGTGCTGCTGGGCGATGTCCCTGTTCTTGGCCGAGGGGTGTCTCTCCGCCGTGACCCTCCAAGCAGCGTCGTGAGTGCTCTCGCACTGCTTGGCCAAATCGATGGAATCGGCGTTGAGAACAACCCAGAGCTTCTTCAGGTCGTCCGGCAAAATGCCGACAACCTTGTCGTCCGTTCCGACCTCTCCTTTCGGCACTGCCGTCTTTCCGCCCAGGTCCGCCTTCTCGATCCGGTCCAGAAGGTCCTTCAGGAATTGTTGCATGGTGCAACTCCTTCTAATTTGGCTTCTCTCTATTCCGCAACCGTGCAGAGTAAAAAGTCACCTACTATGTACTATGGGACATACTATAAATCAAATAGAGTCTATTGTCAAGAAGCCGGATTTTACGAAAATCGCCCGCTGAGCGCTGGCTCGCGGACGCGGTGAGAACCAAGATTCGAGCGAATTACGAATGGATTACGATGCCAGACATTCTCTTTTATTGCCAACCGTGTTCACTGTAAAATGTATTATTTTTTATGCATTCTATCGCCTGTCTGATATATGGGATTACATTATCTGGCAGTTTGTTCAAATCAAACCACGATAAATCATCACATTTATTTGGCTCTTTATTTTCGATATCCCCCTCCCACTTCTCAGCGCTGAAAAATACATCCATTCTTTCATTTAAATTTTTCCATTCCGGACCAGAATATCTGTGCATCATATGAATAACTTTTAAATCTTCTGGACTTAACGATATTCCGATCTCCTCTTTTACTTCCCTGATGATGCACTGAGTAAACGTTTCTCCTTTTTCAACATGCCCTGCAACTAAACTATAGCTACCATCTTCGTATCCTGTATTAAATCTTCTTTGTAATAATATCCTGCCATCTCTTATTAAAACCAGGTAAGATGCTGGAACAATTTTATGTCTTTCTTTCGGCATGTAATTAAATGATAATATTAGATTACAATATCAAAAAACCACCCCGGTTGGAAGTGGCTTCTAGAAAAAGCGCTGGCTAGTGGACGCTGTGGGAACCGAGGTTAGAAACGAATTACGAACGAATTAGAATCTGAGACATTACTATTTTGAAATAAAAATCGATTAAAGACCAATCCAGAAGAAAAAAGCACCGATTAGGAATATAACGCCGCCCCAAACTACCTGCCCGCCCTTAAACATCTGGGCTTTTTTATTTACGCGATCTGGGAACCCTATTTTTTCAATTCCTTTGAATAACGTGACCCATCCTAAAATAGTGACAGCAACAGGCCAATCAATAACCCAAACATTGTGTGCAACGACGGTGGCCAAACCCAGCAAAAAAGTAATGTAGCCTGTAGCTATAGTGATAGTTTTATCCTCGGTATATTCTATAATCCTGCCCAACAGTTTTGCACCGATAGACATTGCGCCAAGAATCATAAAAAGGCTACCCCAAAATTGTGCTAAAAATATCGTTGTTTGCATATTTTAAAATTTTTAAATATCTCAATTAGCACGCTTAATACCGACATATTTAGATTCTTTATATTATACTTTAGCGTCTTATGGCTTTAACAACAACAAGAAGTACAACCGATCCGAGTAATGCGACTAAAAAGCTATACACATTAAATCCAGTTACCCCGCTTTGAGAGAAGAAATCCATTATCCATCCGCCAATTACAGAACCCACAATACCCACAATGATATCAAGTAATAATCCTTCGCGTGTTCCCACGAGCATAGAAGCAACCCAACCTACTAATGCACCAAAAATTATTAAGACCAAAATACTCATCATATTATTTTACTTTATTATTTATAATATACCTATTTGTTAAGTATACGCTTAAAAACGACATAGTGACATAGCGTTTCTATTCTTACTGAGCTATAGTGGCCATTCAACAGGAAGTTGGCCGCGAAATCGGTAATCTCCGAATAATACATCTGTGATACCCTCCCCTTCGCTTCCCGGTAGCCAAGCTGCCACTACCCCATCCCACTCATTTATATATTTTTTAATATCCAAAGGTCTGCCCGAGATAATTACCACAAGTAATTTTTTACTTTTTGTTTTAACTTTTTTTATCGCTTCAAGATCTTCGGCGGTTATACTAGGGTTTGCATCGTCTCCCCATCCTTCTGCGTAAGGTTTTTCTCCCACCACGACGATTCCCACATCTGCAGAACCGTTCTCTACAGAGAAATCGCCACTAATATTATAAGCAACGTCAGTATTTTCAAAAACAATATTCTTTATTGCTTGGAGGACAGTAGTGCCTACAATACCTTGATTCCCATCGATTCCCTGCCATTCTGTTGTCCATCCTCCGGCTTGCCGCCCTAGATTATCTGCAGCTGATCCGGCAACTATAATTTTGTTTAACGATTTAGACAGCGGCAACACCGAGTTTTCATTTTTTAATAACACCTGGGATTTGCGAACCGCCTCCCTGGCCAATCTTCGATGGTCGTTACTACCTATGATTGATACCCCCTCCTCTTCAACGGCGGGCCGATCGAATAATCCTGTCTTAAATTTTACTGTTAAGATTCTTCTTACTGCGTCGTCCAACCTTTCTTTTGATATATCTCCATTTGCCAACGCCTTTTGCATATTAGACATAAAATCTTTATATTCAAACGGCGTCATCACCATATCCACGCCCGCATTAATTGAGCTCACCAAAGAATCATATCTTGAAGCAGCCACTTCATATACACCGTACCAATCAGAGACCACAAATCCGGAAAAGCCAAGTTCTTTCTTTAAAATGTCTGTTAAAAGATAACTGTTGCTGGTATTCATTTTACCGTTCCACGTGGCTGTACCCACCATGACCGCCTGCGCTCCACTCGTTATCGCCTTTTGAAAAGGAACTAGGTGCATCTGGCGCAATGCTTTTTCATCTAAAGGAATATTTCCTTCTTCCACCTTAAAATTTATATTACGGGCGGTTCCATATTCCATAGACCCTCCGCCAATAAAATGTTTAGCAGTAGCCAACACATTAAAGTAACTTTCCAAAGAGTTTTGGGTTCCCTGCAAATATGCAGCCCCCAATTTTTCAACATTTGCAGTGTCTGACCCGAATGTCTCATAGGTTTTCCCCCAGCGGATGTCTTGAGCGACATCAAGATTGGGAGAAAAACTCCAATAAATCCCAGTAGCGGCCATCTCCTGCGCGGTTGCAGATGCTACGCGCTTTACTAAATCAGCATCATGGCTTGCGCCTAACCCTATAGCATGAGGGAAAACAGTAGCCCCTAATACGTTGGCGTGACCATGAATAGCGTCAATCCCGTATAGCAAAGGTATCTTCAGGCAGGTACTTTTAGCTGCGGACTGGAAACTATTTACCATCTGAAGCCATGCCAATGGAGTTTCTTGTTTCGGCCCTGCTCCTCCACCGCTTAATAACGCTCCTAAATTATACTTCGTAATTTCACTTAAATCGTGAATACTATTTTTTTCAATCAATGCCATTTGACCGATTTTTTCCCATTCTGTCATTTTGTCCATTAAATCATTAACTCTTTCTTGGACAGATAAATTTTGATTCAAGTATGGCGGGTTTTCTTGCGTACACCCTTCGGATAAAACGCCGTTAGAAGGTGTCGCGTTTTTGCTTCCGGATAGAAGAAAAATTATTCCTAAAATTAAAATAAATACAACCGCGCAAAAAACCGAAAAGATTGCTTTCTTATGACTTTTTATATTTAAAAAAATATCGGGCACCATATTTTTACTTGATTATTTATCCTAGCAAAAAGCCACTCCAATTAGAAGTGGCTTACACAAAAACGCGGGCCGTGGGACGCAGTTCGAACTTAGTTCTGGAAAATGGGAACAATTGAAGAGACTGCGTTTTTAAAATAAAAAAACAGCGCTACCCCGAGAAGAGGTGCGCATAAATTGGGCTAAGACGGACGACTTATCCCCGTAAAACATCTGTCATCGAGAATACGCGGCCCTTCTCATCTTTATGGTTTGCAAGAAACCTGATGGCCTTAAGGGCTCCGTCAACATAGACGCTACGGCCTAAGATATTGTGCGTGAATCGCAGCAACACCGTGCCGTCTGCAGAGATTAAAGTATAGGTATGATACCCATGACCGCCGAGATATTGCCGAGGGATGCTCAGCTTCGTTTCCTGAATCATGGGATCTCGTATCATAACTATCTGTTCTTTCTGAAGCGGCATTCCCAAGGCTGCGAAAGACTCCAAGAGGCTTACTGCCGTCCCGCTGGGATCCTGCTTTTGGCCTGATGGCTTTCTTCGATAACCAGCGTAAATCCGTTTAACGATCCCCCGAAGTTTGCAGCTGCGAAATCTATCATTGACTGGAAAATAACGACTGGGACGGCCATGTTAGTGCCGATTACGGCTGGAATTCCAGAGTCGTTAACTGTGTCGAGTAGTTTCTGACGATCGCCACCGGTTGTGCCCATGACGAAGGGAATGCCTAACTCACAGTACAATGCGGCATTGCGGTTAACTGATTTCGGCAGGGTAAAATCCACGATTAAGTCAAAGTCCCCATGCTTCAAAAGTTCCTGGTGAAGAAAAGGCGGGATGAGCATCACTACACTCGAGGAGACAATATGAACGTTGCCATCTTTTTCAGACAGAGCATGATTATGCAATTCCATATCATCTTGAGCGCTAATAGCTCCCGCAACGAGCGTAGCCATCTTTCCGGGTAATCCAGCTATCATCACCCTTGTTCTTCCCATAGTGCTTCCTTTCTTGTATGACTTGGCTCTTCTGAGCCGATGTAAAAGGACAGTGTCCACCAATATTCTTACACTAATACAAACTATTACTTTGTCAACCGAAACCGCTTTTTTGGCGTCTCAAACTCTTGATACTGGACGCGGGGCGCAGTTCGAACTTGGTTTTGGAAAAACTTTCCAATAGTAGAGTTTATTGTTTTGAAATAAAAAAAGACCCACAACCAATGAAGGTGCGGGAATCTACCAACGAGGATAGACTATTTCGGGCTGTTCTTTGCCAATAGAACTTACCCCATAAAAACGCTTCCATATTCTAGTTATCCGCAAATTTCTTATACTCCTTTCTTATCTCTGCCTCCCAGAGCTGACTTTTTTTGTCTCGTCCTGAAGCAATCCATTTTCTATAAAAGAAAAAGCTATCGGGGTCAACTTTTCTGTTGTACTTCTCAATTAGGGGAGAAATCGTGTATTGGCATGTCTCTGCCCAAGCTTGCTTTTCGCCGAGTACAAGCTCGTCAACGTCAGAGGGACTGCGATTCTTCATGTTAAGCCGTAAGTGGTCCAGTTCATGCATTACGCCCACTAATACAGCTGTGTACAGCAGCTCTTTCTGTCCCTTTCGGTAATCAGAGTCGATCACTCCGAACCACGCGTCCAGGTTCATCACGTTAGGCAAGACGATGAAAACCATAGGCGCCCCTTTGTCTCCGACACCCGAGTACCACATGACATCGCGATGGTCTGTGTATCCCAACACGAACTTGATGTTTATTGGTTTGCCGTAGATATTACCGATAATTTCGAAGCCTTCGTCAAACCGTTGTTTGACTTCTGGAAACTGCTCAGCAAAGGTCCTTAGCTTTTCTAGTTTTAGCCCAAAGTTGTTTATCCAAAATGATTTAAGCTCATTATCCGAATAGTGTCCATATCGCATCGGCGGGAACTTTTTAGTAAATCTTTCCTTAGCCACATCTTTTTTATTGGCGATTACGGCGATGCAGGCGCACACAAGTGCGATCACGATAACTAGAGTAGCTCGTTTGTATTTCCACCGTTTCTTCGTAATCTCTCTTTGTCTTCTCATACTATCTCCTCTTAGTTCGACAGGTTATTGTTGAATCAATGTGCTAATTCGCGAAAGCGAACTTTATCAACAATATATCACTTTTTAATAATATTGTCAACAAACTCCTTTAGAAATGAATAGTAGACAAAGCGTTTACGATCTCCACCGTACATAATCATTTTGCAATAAAAAAAGGCGCTCCTGGTATCCCCACCAAAAGCGCCGAATTGTTTACTGCATCCGTGAACGGAGGTTTAATGTTTTCGTCTGACGAACAGCCCTAGTCCCATGACCAAGAGACCGATCGTCGCTGGCTCCGGCACTTGCCGGATGCTGAAATAGTCTGGGCTGACGCCCATGATCGTATATGACGTGGGCGTGTCTATATCGTGTATCTTGATCTTGTATCTGTCCTCATTGCCGGCCGTAGGTTTGGGAAGCCAACTCTGGATGATGGTCCACTCAAAGTATCCCTGAGACGCAGGAACCGAGAGAGAGGTCCCGGCGGGATCGAGATAATTCGTAGACCCACTCCCAAAGATGGAATCGTTAAAGACATAGATAGATACCCTGTCCACGCCCTGGGACGTCCACGTGACGTTGTGGATTTCCCCGAACCCCCATGTCTCGCCTCCAATCGGCGAGGTAATGGTAATCGTCGGGCTACCGAACGCCGAGCTGACCGAAATCATGAACGCCACGAACATTGCGATGGTTAGGCTGCACTTCATCACATTCTCCCAAAAAAGACCCAGTTTTCAAGCGATGAAACACGATATTTCATCCTAAAAATATAATATCATATAATCAGAATAATGTCAATCAAAGATGCAAAAAAAAACCACCCTAAACGAAAGGTGGCAATTCAAGCTGTGTTGTATTGCCGGTGGACAATGGGATATGCGCGGGTGGCTAGACGATTTCCGAACTTTTGAGTGGGAAAGGGCGTTCCCTTTTCCCGACCTTACCATTAAGCAAATTAAGCAATTATTAGCACTAATTTAAGCTTACCCTAACATATACTTCACAGTAGCATCTGAAAATATTTTCATAGTATCAAATATTTTCATAATGGGGTGTTTCGGAATAAGTAATTGCAAGTCCGTGCAGGCCAA
>JBAZYR010000009.1:0-28003 GCA_041659225.1 Candidatus Staskawiczbacteria bacterium | reverse complement strand
ATAAGGATTAAGATCCTCTTTCTCGTCTACTTTTATAGTAGCTGAGGTAAGCCAAGCTACTTTTACGCCCGTTTCTTCCAATATTTTCCCGGCGAGCATTACCGTAGTTGACTTACCTTTTGTTCCGGTTACGCCTATGACAATGATTTTTTGCGTAGGGAACGCATAACGAAAAGCGCCGGCTAAAGCCAGTAAATAATGGTAGGAACTGATCAAAAATGGAGGAATAAATTTTCTAATTGAGCTTCCCATCTTTTTTTTAAATCTAACACAGATGGTTGAAATATAAAAGAAAAGCCTTGCTCAAGCAAGGCAGAATACAAAATGTTTTATTTCCGCCCAAGAACCTTCAGGGCCTGCTTTATCCTTTCTTGATTGTCTTTGATGTCTTCAGGAAGTTGATCTAGGGCCTCCCTTATCTTCTGTTTCGGGAACCCAAGACCGGACAAAGTATCTTCAGCTTCATCTCTGGCTGATACTTTATCTTTAGAAATATTCCTAATTTTCCCCGTGAGCTCTAAAATTATCGTCATTGCTTTTTTTGCACCGATGCCAGGGATAGAAGAGAATAATTTTTCGTCTTGATTTAATATCCTCTCTTTTATCGTGTCGAGCGGTCCCAAAGAAGAAAGCTCGATTGCGGCCTTCGGCCCTATGCCCCGTATGCTATTAAGGATATCAAAAAAATCCAATTCTTTCTCATCAAAAAACCCGTATAAATCTAATCCGTTCTCTTTAACATCTAAAAAGCAGAAGAGTTTGATGCTTTGCCCTATTTCTGGTAGGTTTAAAATAGACTTCTTCGATAAAAAAACCTTGTATCCGACGCCATTAACATCAATAACAATATTCTTTTCCTTCCTAAGGATTAATTTTCCGTTTAAATATGAAATCATAGGTTATTAATTCATTGTAATGCAATTCAAATTAATATCCAAATTCGAGCCAAAGGGGGACCAACCCCGGGCGATTGAGAATCTGACGAGGAATATAAAAACTGGAGTAAAGAGCCAGGTGCTTTTGGGTGTAACGGGAAGCGGCAAAACCTTCACTATGGCTTCGGTAATCCAAAAAATACAGAAACCAGTATTAATAATATCGCATAATAAAACACTATGCGCCCAGCTTTACCAGGAATTTAAAGATTTCTTCCCGAACAATGCAGCTCACTATTTCGTCAGCTACTACGACTACTACCAGCCCGAAGCATATATTCCGCAAACTGATACATATATAGAGAAAGACGCAAAGATAAACGAGACGATAGATAGAATGCGCCACAGCGCAGTTCAGGATTTGATAGATAGGAATGACGTAATAATCTGCGCTTCAGTATCTTGCATATATAACATCGGATCTCCCGAGGATTATAAAACTGTATCTTTAAAGATAAAAACCGGACAGAAAATAAAAAGGGGAGATTTCATGAAACTCTTATCAGGGTTGCAATACCAAAGAAATGATATTGACTTTAAACCCGGGTGCTTTAGAGCGAGGGCAGACATAGTAGAAATATTCTCGGCAACAGGAAAAGAGATTATTGGAGTTGAATTTTCCAACAACAATATCCTAGAAATATCTAAAAAGGATGACAGCTTATCTCCGAGTTCTAAAAATATAGTTCAAAGCTGCACGATCTTTCCATCTCAATTTTGGGTTACCCCGCAAACTAAACTAAAACTTGCCTGCAAAAATATCCGCCTCGAGTTGGAGGACAGACTAAAAATCCTGAAAAAACAGAACAAGCTGGTCGAAGCCCAACGCCTTGAACAGAGAACTAATTATGACCTGGAAATGCTCGAGGAAACTGGATATTGCTATGGTGTTGAAAACTATTCTAGCCATTTAGAATTTAGAAGACCCGGCTCGGCTCCATTTTCTTTAATCGACTATTTCAATCATTTTTACCCAGACGGGTTTCTTCTATTTGTTGATGAATCGCACATGACTCTTCCGCAGGTAAAAGCCATGTCGGTACAAGATAGGGCAAGAAAAAACGTTTTGATAGACTACGGCTTCCGCCTTCCGTCTGCCATCGATAATAGGCCGCTAACTTTTGACGAATTCCAGAAAAGGGAAAAACAAACTATCTATGTTTCAGCAACCCCCTCAACATACGAAAAGGAAAAAACCCTAAGCCAGCCAAATGGAAAACAATATATTGTAGAACAGCTGATAAGGCCGACTGGGTTGCTTGAGCCATCGATAGAAATCCGTCCTACCAAAGACCAGATTAAGGATTTAATTTCGGAAATAAAAAAACGTGTCAACAAAAACCAAAGGGTTTTAGTTTTGACTCTAACGAAAAGGCTGGCCGAAGCGGTCTCTAACCACCTCACGGAAGAAGGACTAAAAACTCAATGGCTTCATTCGGAGATAAAAACACTGGAAAGACCTGAAATATTGAAAAACTTCCGTCTAGGCAAATACGACGTTTTAGTGGGAATTAATCTTTTACGAGAAGGGCTTGATTTACCCGAAGTCAGTTTGGTCGTGATATTGGATGCCGATAAAGAAGGATTTTTGAGAAACGGCACTACGCTGATCCAAACAATGGGCCGGGCGGCAAGGCATCTTGAGGGCCATATTATCCTCTATGCGGACAAAGTGACCCGCTCCATGGAATCAGCGATTTCGGAAATCGACAGAAGAAGAAAAATCCAAAAAGACTATAATAAAAAACACGATATTACACCGACGCTTATTACGAGCGAGATAAAAAACTGGGTTTTCGGAAAGAAGGAAGAGGGGATAGAGTCTGAATTTTCCCTTATTAACGACAAAAAACTTCTTGAAAAAGAGATGAAAAAAGCCGCTCAGGACTTAGATTTCGAGAGAGCGGCAGAGATACGAGATTTAATTAAAAAAGTATCAAAAGAAGAAAATAGCTAAAGCTCCCTCAGTTTCTTTATTATATAATCAACCATTTCCTGTCTCTTCTTTTTTGCGCCCTTACTATCGTTTTTCGGCTTAGCTTTTCTAACTATCTTTTTTGTAATCTTTTTTACGACTTTTTTATTTTTTTTCATGCTCCTATCTCATTGAGTAATTTCTCGTTTATAGCACCGAGAGCTATTTTCCTTTTCTGTGCCGCGCGATTTAATTTACCCAGGCGAAAATTCCTTAGCTCGGCCTCATGCTCTCTTATGATCTTCTCCCTCGTCTCGATTAACGCTTCTCTCAACTCCTTGCTTTCTATCCTACCGGGAAGATCAGAGTTACCATGTTTAACAAATTCTCTTAACATTTCTGTATCATCTGTCCCAAGTTCATATACTGTTTTGACTGATTCTGCTAAATCCCACAACCCTACCATTTTTCCTTTCCATTTTGACTCAATTTCTTCTTCTGCGACAATTTCGTCAAATTTCTCAGGGTTTCCGCCAACTTCCCGCGATTCTCCTTCTGCGGCTACGTCATCAAAAGTAGATACTTCTTCCTTAGGCCCGCTCACTGTATCGCTTAATATATTTTTCGCCGTAAACAATTTTCTCCTTAAATAATCGGATTTAGCTTTCGCATAACTTTTAACAAGCGCTGCTTCTGCAAGACCTTTCGTCTCTTGAGTGAAACGATCCTGCTCATTTTTCGCCCAAGCATCGAATTCTCCTTTTTTTAATGTTAAGGACTTGCCGTCAGCACCAGGAATAACAACCCGTTTTCTAAACCAACCCTTAACTTTTGCGTCTTGGATTTTATATATTTTGTCATCATATCCGCCGCCCGCAAAAGCATAGAAGACATCCAAAGAGAAATTAAATCCTTTCTCGGCTAATTCCTTCCTCTTGGCTTCTAAGTGTTTTGTATACGTTCTTGGCTCATTATTGAATGAGGCTCTTTCTTTCTCAGAAAGACCCTGCCAACTCACCCTTATATTTTCAGTTAACTTCCCTTCATGCACCCGCTTTTCTACTTTCGCCGTATGCTCGGGGCTAAAATATTCTATCTGGCTGACAATTTTCTTGCCTTGTTTCTCAGCTCCGATTTTCGCCTCCTCTCTTATTCTTTTATTTAAATCTTCTCCTCCGGTCATTTCTTTGTGCAATCCTCGCAGTTGCCCGTACCGTCGGTCCAAAGCTTCTTTATCCGTTATGTTAATATTGTTACCATCTTTTTCAAAACAGGTGATCATCGCCCCAAATGCCTCTACCGCGCCAGTTTTTAAAGACGAAACCCTTTCTTGATCCTTGAGAAGTGGCTCGTCAATATGGCCTTCCTGAATCGGCTCGCGTTCCATCTGTGGTTCACTGGCCTCTGTAGCATCTCCTTTTTCTGGGTTATCTTCAATCTCTGAAACATCTTTAACGCTCAATGGAACATTTTCTATTCCCACATTGGTGACTGGTACGTCTTTGGTTTTCTCAGCATCTTCAACAACATTAGCATTATCCTGCTTTGAACCGCCTTTTATTTCCTCCTCTTTGCTATCTATTTCAACTTCTGACTTTTCCCTTGAAAGTAAAAAAGCGATTTCCTTTGCCGAAAGCAAACCTCCTTTTTCTTTTCTCTTCCTCAATCTATCTTCTCTTCTTGATAGCTTTCTTTGTCGGTCGACATATGCTGCTGATTCTTTCCTAACTCTTTTAAATTCTTTGATATCAGCTTCCGACCTTGCTTCCCCAACTCTTAGCTCAGCTTTGATTAAAGGATCCTTTTCAATCTTTTTCAAGCTAGCGAGCTTTTCTGATAACTCTTCTGGGCTGATATCACCGGCCTTGGGTTCTTCTTCCTTATTGAGATCTACCTCTTCTTTGATAATTTCGGGGGCAGAAGGCTCGTTCTTAGGAACCTCAACTTTTAACTCGGCCACCTTTGGTATAACTACTTCTGGTATAACTACTTCGACCTGCGCTTGTATGGGGTTTTCCTCTTCTTCTTTTTTTCCCTTAACAACGACTGCTTCGGCTATTTCTTTTCTCCCGCCTATTCTTTCAGAGTCTCTTTTCTCCTTACGTTCCAGAGCCGCTTTGATCCCTGGCTTATCTTGATGGGCAAGCGCTTTTTCTGGATTATCTTTTACAAACCTATCCCAGGCCTGCCCAGTAATGGCGTCGCTAATTCGTTTTCCGCGCTGCTTGCTTGCTTCTTCTCCCTCTATAGCAGCCATTTTCGCAATATCGCCCGTATACTTGGAGAGTCTTTCGGCTATACCGCGTTCTACCTGTTGAATCAGGGGGTCGTCTTCGACCTTATTATCGCCTTTTTCTACTCCAAGCTTGGCCTCGCCGAGAGGTTTTACAGAGTTCTGGGGAAGTATTTTGGGTTTCTCAAAATCATCTGCGTTAGGAGCGGATGGAAGTTTGTCTTTCTTCGGAAGCGGCCAATCATCCGGACCCATCACATCATCTTCAGGGTAAGCATCTCTTCCTTTTTCTAGATCAAATGGTGACATAATACTAAAATATTTTACCTATACTATATATCATAGCATAATGAATTATTTGAACCAACCCTTGTCTTTTTTTAATTTCTATGATAAATGATTATATATGGCAATAACACAATCCGCTAAAAAAGCCCTACGCCAAAATGCAAAGAGGCGAGAGAGCAATCTTGTTTATAAAGATAAAATGAAGGCTATCGTAAAAGAAGTCCGGGCTTTAGTTGCGAAGAATAAAATAGAAGAGGCGAAAAAGCTCCTACCCCAGATTTATAAAATATTAGATAAAACTGCAAAGGTTAGCGTGATTAAGAAAAATGCCGCTTCACGAAAAAAATCCAGAATTGCAAAGTTAATCAACAAACCAAAAGCTTAAAATCTATACTCCCGATATCAACATCTCCAACGCCGTTTCCGGCCCCACAATTCCTGTCTTGATATTTAAATCTACCTCGAATATTCTCCGGTAGATTTTTTTTAGTTCGCCAAAAGAAAACTGCCTGGCCTGATAATAACTTTTTCTAGCAACAAACGGGTGCAACCCGCTTCTTTTGACGACCGCATCATATGGTTTGTTTTTTTCCATCAAATCTTTCACCATCAGAAGATTACGAAACTGATAGCCTATCATCGAAAGAAGATATATTGGAGAATCGCCATTTTCTAGATGCCGATACAACAGGTTAAGCGCTTGTTTTTTATTCTTCTCGCCGATTGCGTCAATTGTTTTAAATATATCTGACTCTATTTTCGGTTTTATTAAAAGATTAATATCTGCTGTAGTAATAAGTTTTTTCTTCTTAAAATTTACCAATTTTTGTATTTCGTTGGACATCTGCCATAAGTCTTCTCCGACATGGTTAATAAGAAGAAGAAGAGCAGAGTCGTCAATTGTGGCACCGTTATCCTTTATTTCCTTCTCCGCCCAATTCTTTAATTTCTGCCCGCCCAAATAGCTGAACCCCTGAGACTTGACGTTCTTTTCTAGGAACTTTAGTAACGCATCTGTTTTCTTAATGCCTTTATTTTCATAGATTACCAATATGTCTTCGGAGTCTATAAATTCTTTTATACCTTTTAAAAACTTTTCCTTGAAATCTGCATCAGAAAAGATATTCGAAATTATTGTCATTTTCTTTTCCTTGAACATCGAGGTCTGGCGCATACTATTTCTAAGGTCGCCTACGGTGGTGCTCTCTTCTTCGCAGTCGATAAAATTCAAACTCAACCCGCTCTTATGAACCTTCTTATACTCCTCGACTATCTCATTTAGTTTTTGGCGCGACCTATAGGAATCCTCGCCGTAAAGAAAAATAATCATGATATTTAGTTACTTTGGCAATGAGGACAGAAATGCGCGCTACGGCCACCTACTTTTAAACGTTTAATAATACTACCACATCGCCTGCATTTTTCTCCCTCTCTTTGGTAGACTCGTCTTTCGGTATCGAAAAATCCTTTTTTTCCTTGAGGATCGCGAAAGTCGGAAATACTTTCGCCCCTCAACTTAATCGCAGAAACCAGAACTTTCTTAATATTATTATATATTTCCTTAAGCTCTTTTTCTTTTATACTCCTCGTATCCCTTAAAGGATGCAACCTTGCCCGCCATAGAATCTCGTCTGAATAGATATTACCGATTCCCGCAATAACCTTTGGGTTCATTAAAACTGGCTTTATCTTGCCCCGGGTCATCGTTATGATATCTTTGAATATTTTAAAGCTGAATTCTTTCTCCAGCGGCTCCGGGCCCAAGCTTTTAAAATACTCTGATTCCTTTAGTTCTTCTGTCCTCCACAACTCTACTTTAGCAAACTTTCTCAAGTCAGACAGAGCTAGCATCGGTCCTTTATCCAGCCAGAACATCATATGGATATAGCTGTTAACTTTTTCCTTCATGGGTCCGCGTTTCTCCGCATGCCAAGAATTATCTGTTAACGACCAATTACCAATTAAAAAATGGCCTGTCATCTTCGGGTGAACGAGAAGGGAACACCCTCCGGACAATTCAAAAATAATATTCTTTGCCCGGCGATAAATCTCTAAAATCCTCTTTCTTTTTATCCCTTTCTCAAAATCTGCGAACCTTTTTGGTTTCTTAATTAGTTTCGGCGCATCTGTCCAGACGTTAAGAAAAGTCCTTTGCAGGACTTTCTTTTTCAAATCTCTAACCATTGTTTCCACTTCTGGTAGTTCTGGCATATTTTTATTTAAACTTCTGGCGCGGATTCTTTTTTCTGCACCGGCCTCTTCACCGGCTTTTCTTCCATTCCCTGCAACTCTTTTTTAAGCTGGACTATTTCTGCGCCGCGCATCTTCGCTAGTTCTTGGAGTTTTTCTGATTCTCCTATCATTCTCTGAAGCTCTTGGGCCCTCATCTTCACTTTTTGCTCTAAGCTGCTGACTTCTTCTTCTAGCTCTTGGGTCTTAGCCCTTATTTTCACGTCAGCAACATCCCCGGCTTTTTCAGCCATTTCATGGCTCTTATTCAATTCTTCCGCTATTTTATTAAAAATCTTAGCCAATTCCTCGAATTCATCTTTTGTTTCTAAATAGCTGCCTGGAGTAAAATCACCCTGGCTAAGCCTTTGAGCTCTTTCTAACAGCTGCCTAAGAGGGGAGGAGAAACTTTGACCGGTCGCAAAGCCGAAAAGAAAGACGAAAATAGCAGTAAGACCGAAAATGGCGTAAACTTGGATTGTCAAATTCTCATAGTTTAAAGCTACTAGAATAGAAATTACGAAAATGCCGACAATGATTATCGGAGCAGCTATTTTATATACTATTCTGCTTTTGATTGTCATAAGATTTTATAATATTAATGATTTTTGAATTAATTTTGGAGTATCAGAATTTATTTCTGATATTTTTTTTACAAGCGTATTAAACTGGAATTTCAAAAGGACTCCCTCCGCTTTCTTTTTATTATATGACCCAAACTTAGAATCTCCCAGCTTAAAATCTATATCAACGTCTTTCTTCGCATCTACCAATGACTTAGAAAAAAGGACCTGTTCTTTATTGTTTAATAAAATCTCTTTCACTCGGTCTTTTATATCGGCACTACCTTTATCCATCTGCTTATAAATGTTATCCAAGGTTTTAAATTTCTGCAGGAGTTCGGCAGCTGTTTTTTTACCAATACCCGGAGCTCCGGGGATATTGTCAGAAGGATCTCCCGCCAATGATTTAAAGTCAATTACCTGTTCCGGGGTAATTCCGAAACGACTGGCAACTGCTGCCTCGTCATAGGTAATGGTTTCTTTCACTCCTCTACCTAAAGTATAAACTTTTACCTTATTATTTACTAATTGAAGCATATCTAGGTCGCCGGTCAGAATATATGTTTCAATGTCTTTGTTTTTAGAAACCTTTTGGACAATTGTAGCGATTAAGTCATCTGCCTCAAATCCTGCCTTCCCGAAAACTGGTACCTCAAATGCAGTAAGAACTTCTTTTATTTTCGGGATCTGCGAGATTAACTCATCCGGAGTTTTCACTCTCTTGGCTTTGTACCCCGCAAACTGCTCATGCCGGAAGGTCGGCGCACCGACGTCAAAGCATGCAACTATATACCCAGGATTTAAATCTTTTATTGCCTTAAACAGCACTAAGAGAAAACCATAAACAGCGCCTGTTTGTTCGCCGTTCTTTGTCGTCAGCGGCGGCAAGGCATGGAAGGCGCGGTGTAAAAGAGCGTTAGAATCAATAACAAGCAGTTTTTTCTTCTCCATTTTCTGATTATATCATTTAGCTAGTTTCAAGTAAAACAACCGCTCTTTTCTTCTCGCCGACAAATTTAAACTTAATTATGCCTGTTTTCTTAGGCAATATCTTTTCTATTATTTCCGGCCACTCAATGGCAATAATGTTTTTGGGGTCAGAAATCATATCTTTGAATCTTAACTCCAACAAATCTTTGCCGCTAGAGAGCCTATAACAATCAATATGGTAAAAATCCTTAAATACTGTCTTGCCATTTATTTTAAACTTCTTAAAAATAACGAAAGTGGGACTCAATATCTTTTCTTTAACGCCCAATCCTTCAGCAAACCCCTGTAAAAATGTTGTCTTGCCGCTGCCCAAGTCACCGCTTAATCCAAAAACAAAAGCTCCCTTTCCCAGGGGGTTATCCTTAATCTTTTTTGCAAAATCCCGACCCAATTCCTGCGTTTGTCTTGCACTATTGGTAAAATATTTTTTGCCTTTCTTTTCCATTTTCAATTTCAATTGACTTCTTAAAAGAAATAATGTAATTTAATTTAACTTAGATTGAATTTAAAATATTCCCATGGAGCCAATTCAAGAAGCAAAAAATCTTATCGCCCAATCTGAGAATATTTACGTTCTGCCTTCGCAAGAGAGCGAAGAGAGTATAATAAACACTTTAGCTCTTTTTTATACTTTAAAAGAATTGAACAAAAATGTAAACCTGATTATCGACGAAATACCCGAAAGGCTGAAATTCCTAATCCCGTCGCTATCGCACATTTCCTATCCGAGGAATTTTGTTATCTCAGTTCCGAACGACTTATCCAAAATATCTCAAGTTCGCTACGAAAAAGACGAAAATAACTTAAAAATTAACTTAACAATTGATAAGGGCAACATCAAGAAAAATGATGTTTCTTTTTATTTCGCCGACCCAAAAGCTGACCTCCTTATTACAACTGGATTAAAAGAATTCGACCCTTCAAACCATTCTAACTTTTTAGAAAAAGGCACTTTAATTGATATACCGATTTTAAACATAGATAATCATGAAGGGAATAAAAACTTCGGAAAAGTAAATCTGCTTAATCAAAAGCAATCCTTAAGCGGGTTGGTTTTTAGCTTAATAGAGTCAATTAATGAAAACTTATTCAAAAAGGACGTCGTAACCGCCCTATTAAGCGGGCTGATACTCTATTCAGATAACTTCCAGAACAAAAACACGCAAGCAGATACGCTGGGAGCCGCTGCTTTTTTGATAGAAAAGGGTGCCTCGCGCGAAGAAATCGTAGAAAACCTCTATAACCGCAATAGAGGTGAATAAAAGGTTTTTTTATTCTCCGAATTGTGATTTAATGAAGTAAATATTATGTACGGCGAATCACAAAAAATACTAGGATCTGTCACAATCTCCGACGAGATTGCGGCACAAGTTAAAAAAGAGATAAAAAATATCTCTGACTTTAAAAAAAAGACAGAAGCTTTTTTAACTCAAAAGACCACCGACCTTCTCGATGTATTATTGGCCGGCTCAATTATTATCGGCGCTTCAGACATACACTTTGAGGCGCAGGAAGAACAAGCACGGTTAAGGGTGAGGTTAGATGGAGTTTTGCAAGACGTACTGGCTATTGAATTAAAAACATATCAATCTTTAATCTCCAGGCTAAAACTCTTATCGAAGATTAAACTGAATATAACGGACAAACCCCAAGACGGCAGGTTCACGATATTGGTTGAAGAAATTCCTGTTGAGATAAGAACATCAACCTTACCCTCAGAATACGGTGAATCAATAGTAATGAGAATTTTGAACCCGAAAAGCTTGATCGGGCTAGAAGCTTTGGGCTTAAGAAAGGACTTGCTTGAAACATTTCAAAAGGAGATTCTTAAGCCGAATGGCATGATAATAGTAACTGGTCCTACGGGCTCGGGTAAAACAACTACGCTATATGCGTTTTTGATGAAAATACAAAGTCCCGATATTAAAATAATAACTATTGAAGATCCGATTGAGTATCATTTAAAGGGTGTTTCCCAAACCCAAGTGGCGCCGGAGAAAGGATATGACTTCAAGGAAGGGCTACGTTCTATCGTCAGACAAGACCCGGACGTAATATTAATCGGTGAGATAAGAGACCTTGAAACAGCTAAAATCGCCCTGCAAGCATCGCTTACGGGCCATTTAGTTCTGAGCACCCTGCACACGAATGACGCAGCAGGAACCATACCAAGGCTTATAGACCTTGGCGCTGATGCCTCCTCAATTGCTTCTGCTGTCACAATGGCAGTAGCCCAGCGATTGGTGAGAAAAGTCTGTACAAAATGCTCGACTATGGCCAAGCCGACTCCGGAGGAATTAAAAGAAATTGAACAAGGGCTTAGCAATCTGCCTAAAAACGTGAAAGTTAATTCTATTGATAAGAACTTTAAGATAGCAAAAGCTAAAGGATGCGAACATTGTAACAATACTGGTTACCGAGGCCGTAAAGGTTTATTCGAGGCTTTCCAAATAGATAATGAAATAGAGAAGTTCATCTTAACTAATCCGCCAGTATCAGCTTTGAGGGAATTAGCGGTCAAAAAGGGCATGGTAACGATGTATCAATCAGGATTAATTGACGTAGTGGCAGGTGAAACAACCCTGGAAGAGGTTAAAAGATTAGTCGAAGAGAACTAAAAAAGCAGTTCTTTAGTTGGGGGCGTCCTTATATCTGTGATATAAGACGAATTTGGTCGAGGAATAATCGAGCCGGAGCCAGATTACCCAGTAACTAGAACAAATCCAATAGCAAACGCCTCCAACTAAAGAACTGCTTGTCCAATATTCTGATTAATATACCTTAGTTTACAGAAACCTAATTATAGCAAACTTTAAAACTTATGTCAAGGGTTTTAGACAACAAAGACGCAGAAGACGAAATTCTGGATTCTGCCCTAAGACCCCAGAATTGGGACGAATATTCCGGCCAAGACAAGATAAAACAGAATATAAAGATAATTATTACAGCTGCGAAGAACCGCGGGCAGGCTCCAGACCACCTCCTTTTATACGGAAGCTCCGGACTTGGCAAAACAACACTGGCCCATCTTATCGCAAAAGAGATGGGGAACTCAATACGTATCACTTCCGGTCCGGCGCTTGAAAGCGCTGGCGATTTAGTAGCAATCTTAACAAACCTCTCTGACGGAGAGGTTTTATTCATAGACGAATGCCACCGCCTAAACAAAACCGTAGAAGAATATCTTTATCCTGCAATGGAAGATTACAAGTTAAACTTAATTTTAGGGAAGGGTCCGATGGCCAGAACCATGCAGTTAAAGGTCCCTCACTTTACCCTAATTGGAGCCACTACCCGGCCTGCCCTGATATCCGGGCCCCTAAGGAACCGTTTCGGCGCCACCTTCCAGCTTAACTTTTACGAACAAAATGATATAGAAAAGATAATAGAAAGATCGAGTAATCTTTTGAATTTGAATATAAACAAAGAAGCTATACAGATTATAGCTCAACGGTCACGGTCCACCCCGCGGGTTGCCAACCGCCTCTTAAAACGCGTGAGAGATTTTGCAGAGGTAGAGGGGAATGGAGTTATTGATGAGGACATAACTAAAAAGGCTTTAACATTTTTAGAGGTAGATGATAAGGGATTGGAGCCGGGGGATATACGAATACTAAAAGCAATCATTGATAAATTTAATGGAGGCCCCGTTGGCCTTCAAGCATTAGCAGCCACTTCCTCAGAGGAGGAGGATAGTATCCTAGATATCCGTGAACCATATTTAATGCAACTTGGATTTATCGAAAGAACACCACGAGGCAGAGTCATTACAGAGTCTGCCTACCAGCATTTGGGTATTAAATATTCTGCAAAACAGAATCGCTTGGTTTAAACGTCCCAGCAAGACAAAATTTATTGTTTGGTTCAAATCTCGTTACCCGCGCTTAACACACTTTTTATCGAGAGACCCGAAGGCCTCCATAAAGGGTAAAAATAAAAGATACGGCTTAAGCCGTATCTTTTTGTACTGCACCGATACTATTTTGACATTGACACATCTTTACATAAGAGCGAGACTTTAAATATGAAATATATAGATGATGAAGTGCTGACAGATGACTTGGTGGCTTCCTTAGGGGGAGTATATAAAGAATTGGCTGGAAAGGATATTAAGAAGATGCAAGCTGTCCAAAGATTTAATGAATCGTTTACTCTACTAAACAAGAGGTTTTCGCAGTTGTTAAAAAGCGAAAAAGAGATAACAGAGACAGAAAAATTAAAACGTCCGATAGCGGAGATACAGTTTGATTTTGCGGGGACATCGAATCATTTTATGAAGGGGTTTATACTACGTTATCTGCGTTTGCTATGCTTTTAAGTTTTTTAATGCCACATAGTAAAAAGAGGAATGTGCCGATCGGAACTATTAAAAAATTCTTAGATTATCTCCAGCAACACTATCCAAAATATGAAAATTTTATTATACATCTGCAGAAAGCGCGAGAATTTCGTTCTAATTTCGTGACCCACATCCAGCAATATGCCTTGCACGATTGGATGACCGTTTCCTATAGGGATATTAGGGATCAGAAGTGTGCCGTAGTGTATTTTGTCAGAAGCGAAGGTGGAGAATTACCATTTTTTTCACCTGCACAACTGAATCCTTACAACAAAGGGTTTAATCCTCCGGTTAAATGTAAATCTTTTTATGTTAGCCCTCGGCACGTAGATTGTTTTGTCGCTTTTAAATCCTTTATTAAAGAATTTTTGACAGACTTGTCAAAAGAATAATGAGTACCTATTTTATATTTAAAATATTTTTATGTTTCTAAAGACGAATAAAAAGATTATTCTACATACCCCTAAACCATTTCAAAGAGTAGGAGCAAAATTCGAAATATCGGGATGCGTTCCTTTGGAATGGCTTGGGACAAACTACGATCTTTCATTTGAATTGATAGACATAGATGCTCGAGTTATTTCTGTAGGTGGGCTGAATATAAAGCTAGAAGAAACCCTTCGTTGCGGTAAAAAGATTTATTTCTATGCTAATTTTGGATTTACTTGGGCAAATGTTTCCTTTGTGGAAAAATCACAAGGGAGGATGACGATAAAATTAACTGGCCAAAATGAAAAGAAGAATTTTGTTTTTATCCCACTAATAGTAAACGTAGTAGGATCTAAGGAGGGGGTGAGCTCGGGAATCGTTAGGAAGCATCGCAGGATTGAGGCGACTATCAAAAAATATAAAAAAGATTTAGCTAAATTTAATAAAGGGATAGCCAAAATTACAAAAATTCGCGAGGCTGAATTTATCAGAAATGAGAGATTAGGTCTTTATGCAACCGTCGTAGACGAAGAACTTTTAAATGGTATTTTTGAAATTATTGAAACATCTGAGGATATAGAAATGAAAAAGCTGGCAGAAAAATATAAGGAAGCGCTTGAGTGGGCGGGGCCTATATGTGGCGGGATAGTTGGAAGAATGGATGGATTTGAATTTAGAATTTACAGCAATGATCACGACAAGCACTTCCATGTTATTCATAAAGAGAAAGGTATTAATGCTCGTTTCTCCTTTCCAGATATAATGCTTGTGAAATATAAAGGACTAGGCGGTCGTTTAGGATCAAAAGAAATCGGCCGTGTAAATTCTTTTTTCAAAGACAAAATAAATTTCCAAAAAATGGAAAAAGAATTTCAAAGAAGGGACGAAAGTTTAATTGTAAAATAACTACTTAGCACTCAATTATTTTTTATCGTTTTGTAGCGTTAGCCCCTCTTTAGTCAGCAGAAGTTTGCTCCGCATGTTTGATAGCAGTTCTCGTTTTTCAATCATGCTCCCTTCTTTGAGAATATATTTTACGAAGGTTTTTATTTGAATCTTTTTGGGTTTTACCCCAGGGTCATTTTTCATTCCAAGCATTGATTGGAACTTATTAAATCTCCCAAGCTCATCCTTCAATCGTTCCTTTAGCCCGAATTCATTCATATCTATATTATCGAGAAGTGCTACAAGGTTTTCTATCAAAATTTCTTCCCTCACATATCTATTATGACAATGTAGGTCTTTGGACCTTGTGCAACCATAGTAGACGTATCTCGCAGTGGTGCCGTCTTTTAGTTTCTTAAATTTTTCTGCTGCAGTTATGCCCGATCCGCACAATCCGCAGGTTAGCAGTTTGGTAAAGGCAAACTCTCTAGTTTCTCGGCTTATGTGGTCTCTTTTCAGCTGTAATTGAACCTTGTCGAAAATTTCTTTTGAGATAATCGGTTCATGCTTCCCTGTATACCAGTTTCCACTTTTCACGGGATACTCAAATCTGCCATAGTAGAAGGGATTTTGTAATAACAAATATATGGTCGATAGGGAAAGGTGATGGTTAAAAATAGTACGATAATTTAGCTCGAATCTTAGCCAATGGTATAGTTTTCTACCACTCCACTGCTCGTTGGCTACTTTTTCAAAGATTTGCTTAACAATAGGAGCTCTATCTGGGTCTATTGATGAGTGGCATTTTAAATCTGTTCTTTTTTCATTCAAATATCCCGTTGGCGCTGATCCCGGTCTTAACCCCATCTCGCACCTGCTTCGAAGCCCGCGTTTCACGTTTAAGCTTTTGTTGTCATTCTCTAGTTTCGCCTGGCTACATAAAATCATTAGAAGGAATTTTTCGTTAGGCGAGTTAGCGAATCTTTGGCCATTGGTTCTTATCTCTGTCAGTATTTTTTGGTCCATTAAATCTACTAAAGAACCTAGGTCGCCAGCATTCCTTGATAGGCGATCAGGCGCCCAAGTCATGATTCCATTAAATTTTCCTGTCTTTATGTCATTTAGTATCTCGTTGAACACCGGGCGTTGTCCTGAATCCTTTGCGGAATGTGATTCGCGCCTGATATCTACGATCTCTAACCCCTCTCGCTCAGCCATTCTTAACATCTCCTGGATCTGCGAATCAATGGAAAGCACCTGCCTTTCCTCTGATTCGGTGCTTTTTCTCGCATAAAGCACGTATTTTACTTTTATCGGGGTCTGTATATTTTGTTGGGCCAAGACCCCCGGATCCCCAGATGATTGTGTATTCATATCAAGTACAAGGAATGACGCAATAGTGCTCGTTAGTCCAGACCCCATGAGTTGATAAGCCGTTGGCAACTTAATGCCAAAAGTGCTTTACCTATGTCTTTTTAAGTTATAAACTTAAGTAATTATGAAAAATAAATTTAAGGCAATTGAT
The DNA here is from genome assembly GCA_041659225.1 of Candidatus Staskawiczbacteria bacterium. Lineage (GTDB taxonomy): Bacteria > Patescibacteriota > Minisyncoccia > Minisyncoccales > Staskawiczbacteraceae > JBAZYR01. The sequence continues at coordinate 11,672 of JBAZYR010000009.1, read as the reverse complement.
CTATTTGCTGGTATCGGAGGAATCCGCATGGGTTTTGAGTGTGCTGGATTTGAATCAGTTTATTCTAATGACATCGATAAATATGCGGCAGAAACTTACGAGCTTAATTTTGGAGAAATAGATACCTCTAATTTGTTTGACGTTGTAAAGAGAAGGGGGATGAAGCCGATTCCCAAAAAATTCGATATACTTTTAGGGGGATTTCCGTGTCAACCCTTTTCTCTCGCTGGCCGCATGAGAGGATTTGCAGATGAAGGAAGGGGAGATTTACTTTTTGCAATAATAGATATTTTGCAAAAAAGAAAACCAAAGGCCGTATTTTTAGAAAATGTAAAAAATTTACAGCACCACGATGATGAGAAAACTTTTAAGCGCATTAAAAAAGAGTTAGAAGGGGCTGGATATTATATTGATGCTAAGGTTTTGAATAGCATGCATTATGGCAATGTCCCCCAAACAAGAGAGCGTATTTATATAGTCGGGTTTAGAAAGCCACGCACGCTTATGAATTTTCGTTGGCCTGATCAAACGCCTCTATCAAAAAAGATTTCTAATATTTTACAAAAAAAAGTTAACGAAAAATATTACTACATAGAGGATGATAAGTTTATATACCCGAAATTAAAAGATGCTGTAAAAAATAAAGATAGGGTTTATCAATATAGAAGAGTTTACGTAAGAGAAAATAAAAATGGGGTATGCCCAACTCTTACCGCAAGTATGGGTGTGGGGGGCCATAACGTCCCTATAATTAAAGATGCAAAGGGAATTAGAAAAATCACCCCCAGAGAGTGTGCGCGATTGCAAGGATTTCCCGAGTCCTTTATTTTACCCGTCAATCAGGCCGACACTCATCTTTACAAACAGATAGGAAACTCTGTTACGGTTCCTGTAATAGCTCGGATAGCAGAGAATATCAGGATAGCGATGGAATCCGTAATTAAATAATGTGTGCACATTCTAAAAATACTACTGTTGTTTTTTGTTGTCTAAATAAGTAAGGGCATTGACAGTGGCATACGGATTTGCTATCCTTACATTAGTTGTATAAATTTACTAAGCATAATGAATAAATTTAAATAGATATGGCATCTCGAGAAGAAAAAAGAAATAGGTTCAAAAAATTGGCCGTTTACAGAACAAACGAGGTTTTAAGGCGTCTTAAGGTTCTTGGTAATTGTGCAAATAGAAGTGCTTATGACTATGCCGAAGAAGAAATAAATAAGATTTTTTCCGAAATAGATAAAAAGACCAAAGAAATAAAAGGGAAGTTTACTTTTCCGGATAAAGAAAAAAGGTTCACGCTTTAAAATTATGGCGGAATTATCGAAAACAGAAAAAATTAAAAAAAAATCTAGTCCACTTTGCTGGGATTTTCCAAGCACTAATGGTGGTGAGGAAGACGGATTTTCTGATCCACTTTTGGAGTATTTTCAGGGCGATCACGAAAAATATATTGCAAGAGAAACTATTCAAAATGCAATAGACGTAAGGGTGGATTATTTAAAGCCCGTCCGCGTAGAGTTCGAACATTTTGAGATGGCGGTGGACGATATTCCAGGGTATAAGGATATTTTAGACAAGATAAAAAGATGTTTTGATTTCGTAAAAAAGCAAAACCAAGACAGGGCCGAGAATTTCTTTAGAAGTGCGATAGAGATGATGGAAAAGAAAAAAATCCCGGTTTTAAAGATTAGTGATTTTAATACTTTAGGGCTTTCTGGTGGTGACAAAGACAGAGAGGGCGGTTTATATAGATTAGTAAAAGCAGTAGGGACCAGTTCTCCGAAAGGAGTGAGCGGAGGGTCGTTCGGTATTGGAAAGGGTGCACCCATTGCAGCTTCTGGTATAAGGGCGGTATTTTATTCGGCCGTCGACGAATTGGGTAGTCCTGTTTTCCAAGGTAAGGCTCGCCTAGTGAGTCATTACAATAAAGAAGATGACGTAAGAAGAGGGGTGGGGTTTTATGGCATTAATGGGTATCAATCGGTGCGAGATATAAACTTAATTTTACCATTATTCAGAAGAAAGGAGCGAGGTACAGATATCTATATAATGGGTTACGCGACACAGAACTCGTGGCAGGAAGGTTTGATAAAATCAGTGCTCGATAATTTTTGGCTGGCAATACATTGCGGGGATTTAGAAGTTAAAATAAAAGACGGAAGCGAATTTTTAATCACTAAAGAAAACCTAAAAGAGTTGCTTGATAAACTTAGCCCGAATGATGCGATGCCTTTTTATTTAGCAGTAGTTAATAGAGATAATTACTTTCAAAAATCTTTAGATACGCTTGGAAATGTGCAACTTTTCGTAAAAAAGCGTGATGATTTTCCTTCGCTAGTCATGCTGGCCCGTAAGCCTAAAATGATGGTTCAAGTTAAGCACTATAAAGCCCTTAGAGATCCTTACGCAGCGGTTTTTATTTGTGAAGATGACAAGGGAAATTTAGCTCTTCGCGATTTAGAACCGCCAGCACACAATGAATGGAACAGGGATCTTGCGCAGAAAAAAGAGTTAGGAAGGGCCATAATCAAAGAGATGGATAAATTTATAAAGGATTCTTTGCACAGTTTGAGTGAAATAATAGACACAGAACCGCAAGACATACCCGGTCTCGATAAATATCTTCCTGATAGTGATTTCAGAGATTATGAAACACAGAATAATAATTCACCATCCGAGCGGTCTAATCTCTCGGGGGATGAAGAATCTTCTCTTGAGGTGGGGGCCATCAAAGATTCATCTGTTGAGGAAGCGGAAAAAACATTACGTAGATCGGTAATAGTTAAAATTCCTGGCTCGGGAACTGGCCCTGGTCCAGGCGGTAAAAATGGATCAGGAGGGGGATCCGGACTAGGAAATCACGGGGGTGATGAAGAGGGCGAGGAGGGGGAACGCATACGCACAGCAGATATAAGCTTTAGGAGTTTTGTCGAAAAAAATAAGAATGGCATTGAATATCATCTTATTATTTCAGGCAGGGAAAATTGCCAAGGGTCCGTACGGTTGATAGCAGTGGGAGACGACGGTTCTTATCCGGTAGAAATTAAAACAGCTAGAAATTTAGACACGAAGGAAACGTATGTAGTAGATAAATCTTTGATTAAGGGTTTGTCTGTCCCGAAAGGACAAACTATAAAGCTTGGCGTAGGACTTGCTTCAAAAAAGAAATACGCGATAGGAATAGAAAATTATGAGTGTTAATTCTAAATCATATCCTCATCCAGTTTTAGGAAATGCAGACGATGCAAAAGGATCTTTCGCAATAGATTTTAAATACGAGCTTGGCAGAGAGGCGGTTGTTTTAGATATTAAATTTAATTTGCAAAATGGAAACATAGAGAAGCTTGTTGGCCAGAAAAAAGCCGATTTTGTGGTTGAAACTGAATGCAGGAGCACTTTTTTTAGGAAAAGCTTTTCAACAATAAATCGGAATGAGCGTTTTTCTATCCCTGCGCGCTTACTTAGGGAAAGGGTTAGGGTAAGTTTTTATATTTGCGCCAGTGAAGATATGAAAAATTATTCTCCTAGCGATGCTCATGCCGATTATCAAAATATTAAATTTGACATAGAAAAAGGGGATGTCGTGGCGATCGGCGGAAGTTGTTCCTTTATAGCAGAAAAAAGTTTTGATCCTTTGCGACCACCAGTTTCCTCTCTTATGTCCATAAGAGAGGGCAGGAGCCATGGAGGCCCTATGGAAATAGATTACCACACGGATAAAATAATAATCGAGCTCTCTAAAGAAGACTGGAAAAACTATCTCGAAGTAAAAAAACAAGGAATTGCCATAGGCACATTGCACGCTTCCATCGTTTTTCCTGTTTTAGTGGATGCAGTATTTCAAGTACGGATCGGTTCTAACGAATATGAAGATAGCGCTTGGTTCGGCAGGCTGGAAGCTATTTTGGACGCAAAAGGGTTAAGAGAAAAAGAGCCTTTTGAAGGAGCTCAGCGCATATTAGATAATCCTGTTGCAAGAAATTTTCAAAGTGTAAATTCAATGCTGGATGTTGATTTAGACAAAGAATATGAATAAAAAAAATTACCAAAAAATATTTAAACGTTCTGTGTCCGACCGATTATACGCTGATTTGCGCTCATCGGTTTCGTTGCAAGATTATTTTAAGGATTTTTTTAAGGTTGATAAAAAAGAAACGCTCGCTTCTACAATAGAAATACAAGGGAGGTTGCCGAACCTAAAAGTCCATAAAAAAGATATTGCCTCGGGCGACTTAGATAATGCAATAAAATTTTATGAGTATTATAAAAATATAGATGAGACGCAGGCCTCTGATTCTAGATTTTGGGTTTATCTTACTCACGTCGATTTTAGAAAGTATTGCCTTACAAGATGGGGCATATCTGGACATTATAAAGATTTTAAAAAAGAGGAAGAGATTAAAAAAGCCATAACTTTTATCACAGAGCATTGGTTCGTTAGCGGGAACGATAGGGATTTAAGAAGAAATGCATTGGCCCGATTATGGTGGGCAGCTCACCTTACATATGCTCCATGGGAGCGGGATCCAGAATTTTTTAGTGACCTAAAAATAAAAGACGCTTATTATTTTACGCGAGTTTTACTTTTTACGCAGGACATATACCAACAGGTTTTAGAGCGCGCAATGGGGAGATCAAATAGAATACTGATTTCAATTCTAGAATTTTTAGGAGAAAATAAGAAATTTGCTCAGTCGAGAGAGAAAATAAGAAATCTAGTTAAAGAGTTGAATCTAGTTTATGGGACGAAAGAAATTATAATGTTAGACAGGAAAACGCTTAAGGACACAGTTCTCTCTATTGCCGAGGAGATAGAGAAGCAACATGCTGAAGTTTGAGTTGCAAAAGCTTGACTTTTCTTAAATAATTAAGTATAATTCAATAATCAAAATTTAATAAATATATGAAAAACTTTTTTAAGTTTTACGTAATTCTATCCTCACTTTTAATCGTTGGAGCTTTTTTCGTTGTCCAGAACATAGAAGCGGCTACAGCAACCTACCAAACAACAACCCTAGAGATTGGTTGGAATATAGTTTCAACGCCCAGAATTTTATTGAGCCACGAGTTTTCAGCTCCAGAAATATCCGACAATTTTGATATATATCTATTAGACCCCACTGCCATATCGGGCTGGAAAACAATGCAAGAAGCTGGCCAGACAGAATTTCAGCCCCTTTTTGCATATTTTGTGAATAATAAAACAGGACAAACGCAAACCCTAAAATTAAATTATAATTTTGATTTAACCCCAGCCCAGCGTTTATTCCAAAGAACCCTTCAGCCAGGATGGAATGCTATAGGTATTTCTTCTCCTAGCTATGCAAAAACAAAGGGATCAAACAATATCGACACAAATAATCCGAGCAATATTTTAAGCTCTATAAATAGCTCAATCGGTCAGGTGGTTGATTTTACTAACGGCAATATAGACTTAGATTCTCCGAAAGTAACTAATTCTTGGTTATCAAAGACAGCATCAGACGCTAATAGCTTGAATGATTTTAGAGAATTAAAAGGATATGGAATATTTATAACAAGTGCAACAAATAATTATATTGGCTCTCAGGATTTAGTGGTTCCAGATAAGAACGCCCCAGTCATCACTCGTTCAGGAAGTGCAACCGTGAGTGTTTCTTTCGGCGGTCCGTATAATGACGCAGGAGCAACAGCTTTAGACGATGTTGATGGAGATATTACTGCCAACATTGTGACAGTAAACCCAGTAAACGTTAATGTAGCTGGAACATATATTGTTACTTATAATGTTTTAGATTCTTCTGGCAACGCAGCACCACAAGCTACAAGAACAGTGACCGTACAAGGGATTCCGGGTACTTTAACTATTACTAAAGATTCAACTTCTCCTGTTGCTGATTTGGTCCTTGGTAATACTACGGTTACCTTGGGTGTATTCAGATTAGCTGCTACTGGTGCTGAAAGCTTAGACGTGGATGACATTACGTTAACTGTAGTTGGCGGAACATATGCTGGCACTTTCTATTTCTATAATGGAACCACGTTACTGGGTTCAGCAGCTGGGAGTATAGCTCCGAAATTAGTTTTATCCGACGGTACATTAACTGTCCCTGCAAATGGGTATGTAAGAGTTACCGTTAAAGTAGCTTTATCGCCAGTTGATGATGTAATTGTAACTAACGGTGCGACAATTGCTACTAGCATAACAATTGAGGACGCAGTGAATGCTACGGGTCTATCTTCGGGGGAAGAGGTTGATTCTAATACACAAACAGCCGCAGCTAATACCATGACAATAGTTAAGGCCAAGCCAACCGTTACATTAGCTTCTGGCTCACCTTCAGGAACATTGTTCCCAAGCACCGCTGAATCATTGGCGATATTTAGCGTAACTGGTCAGGGTGCGGATGACGTCACTTTTAGCTCGGGCCGGACTAATTTATTTACTGTTCAAGTTAGCAGAAATCAAGGCACATCAGATGGCGTAGCTGGAAATTGGGTATTAAAGGACGAAGCGGGTAGTACACTATCGACAATCTCGGTTGGTGATTTTGACACTGAAGCAACATTCACCTTTGCAACTAGCGAATTTCGTGTTGGTCCTGGGGAAACTAAGAAATTATACATATACGGCGATACTCACGAATACACAACCCAATATGATTCAATCCAACTATATTTAAGTGATGCTTCTGACGCCCAATGCAGTTACTCAGTCAACGCTGGGACAACTATTGCCGCTGGCACAAAGATATTTAGGGGTAATATCTATGCGGGTACATTTACTAGACCGTAATTTATGATAATGAAACAGTTGTTTACTAAATTTTTAGTTATCGGTGCCATCCTGTTACTCCCAGCAGTTTCTTTGGCACAAGATTCTTTTCCATCTTTTCCGATGGCATTTTGGGGTACCGCAATAATAAACGGACAGCCACTATCAAGCGGAACAAAAATACAAGCTTTTTGTGGCAGTTCATTAATTGGTGAGGTAGCAATGCCAGAAAACGGAACTTATGGATATGCCGATTCAACTAAAATAAAGTTATTGGTGGCGACTTGTAATAGTGATATCCTATTTAAGTACCTTCTATCAGGTTCAGCAACTGCGTTGACTGGCGGAAGCGAAATAAAATATACCAATGGGTTTGTGGCAGGCACAACGGTAAATAAAAGTTTAGATTTTATAACTATTAAATCCTGTGACATAACTAACGGGTTAGGGAATCAGACCTGGAACGGTAGCACTTGGGGAGATTGCACAGTAAAAAGTTGTAACACTAATTATCATCAAGATAGCAATAACTGTATATCTAACAGTCGTTCTTGTAGTATTTCTAATGGAACTGGTAATCAAATATGGAGCGCTAATGTTTGGGGAGATTGTACTTGGGTAAGTTGCAACAGTGGCTATCACCAAAGCGGAAATACTTGTGCCGCTGATTCAACTGGAGGTGGCGGAGGAGGTGGGGGAGGTGGAGGTGGAGGAAACCCACCAACGCCACCTGTGGCACCCACGATTGCAAAAGCAGGTGATGCGAATGGAGATAGCAAAGTTGATAAATATGATTTTGCTTTAATGATGTCTAACTGGGGTAAAGCGGGAACCAATGTGTGTGACTTCAATAACGATGGGAGGGTTGATAAATATGATTTTGCTTTATTAATGTCAAAATGGGGATTATAAAAATTAAAATACAAATATGAAAAACATTAAAACAAAAATTATATTATCAGCAATTATCTTTCTATCGGCTATTAGTTTTGTTGGTATAGCAAACGCTACAGGAGCCTCTTTGTATGTTTCACCAGCAAGCATTACTAAAACAGCTGGAGATACATTTACCGTATCTGTGGGGTTCAGTGCATCGGGTAACAAGGTCTGTGCGGTTGAGGGAACATTGGTTTTTAACAATCTTTCTTGCCAAAGCATAACCGTGGCAAGTGATGTTATGGCGCAATCTTCGCCAACCTGTTCAAACCCTCATTTCTTAATTGGTATACCAAACTGCACTACATTAGATAAAACATTATTAACAGTATCGATTGGGGCAGGTAGCGCTGGCCCATCCTCCACCAGCGTTACGGGTGTTGATATAATAGGTGAGGGAGCATCAGTCGGTTCAGCTTCAACGGTGGGCAATTATACAATAACTGCTCCAGTCGTTGCCGAACAGAAAGAACCCGTTACGCAAAAAGTAGTTACTCAAAAAGTTGAGCAAAAAGAAGAAGTAGCACCGAACAATGGACAAGTGGTCGCTCAAGGACAAGAAGAATCAACCCCCGATAATCTTGGCTTAGCTAGTTTAATGGGCACCACAAAAAATACCAATATTTGGTTATTATTACTCGTAGCTATCATTATTGGTTTGGGATACGGAGCGTTTTACTTTTTCAAAAGGTTTAAAATAAATATAACCAAAAGATAACCTGTGGCGCATCCAATGGAATGTGAGCAAAAAATTAAGGAATAGATAGATAGAACACGTAAGGGAGGGGGCTTTGCCCCTTCTTTTTCTACAAATTTTATGATATATTAAAGTCACAATTGAATAAGTTAGTTATCAAGAGTGACGGATAGAGCTCTGGCTCATTAACCCGTCCAGCAACCTTTTGGGGCGACTCCCCAATAAAGGTGCTAAATCCAGCCCATTAAGGGAAAGATAAAGGTCGATTTTTTATTTATAAAAAGCCTTTCTCTAGTGGGGAGAGGTTTTTTATTATTAAATTAATAAATAAAAATATGAGTATGGAAGATGGTTTAAAAAATGGCAGACTCGCTGGGTTCGTGCCATCTAGATTAGAGATAAAAGAACGACCAGAGTTGAACGTTTTTTCCCTTAACGTGGCTTTCGCCAGTTACACAGGCAAGAACGGAAAGATAATTATGGGTACGGCACTTTATGAGCCAGACATAGAATCATTCAAACAAGAGCCCGATAAGGTGTCTATGGGTTATCACAACGCCTATGGAGGCAATTGTCGGCTCCTAATCGAATATAACCCACTAAAGAAAAGTTACCTAGGACAGAAGTTTGTGAATGATAAGCTTGTTTGGGAATCAACAGGAGTTGAGTGGAGAATGTTTTTTTTCCATTTCACCATGTTGGGTCTATCCGATGGTGAGAGATGTGAGTTTGAAGCTATCAATTGATGCCCTCCATTTTTATGGAAGGAGATGGTAGTATAAAATTAATAAATATATGGCAAAAAATAAAGAGCTGGAAAAATTGTGCAAGCGGTATCTAAAATATACCGAACTATCAGCGACGAAACGAAACAAGAAGATAATTGGGATATTCCCAGAGGAATTTTGGGAAGATCTCAAGATATCGGTAAACGATGCTTTTTTGTACGCCGATTTCTTGGTAGACGGGGGATTATTACTTGGTGACGCTCTCAATAATAAAAAAGACGTGTGGCTTACAGAGAATGCTTTAAAAATCATTAAGAAGATACAAGAAGCCACAAAAGATAATGGAGAATTATCTTCGGATGGGTATTTCTCTCAGGGCGTCAGCGAAATAAGTTCCGGAGAACTGTTGGATTTCGGTATTAAAATGTTTAACTTTTTACCGGAAGAAAAAAAGAAAATTAGGAAAAGTTATGCTGAGCTTAAAATGTGGGCATTGGTCACATCAAACGGATTGGCGGAATTGAGCGGTTTCTATAAATCCGCAGTAACGCCACCGCCATTTGGTGATTTTGTTAAACGGGTGGGATTTATAAGTTACATAAGATGGATAAGGGGATTGCAGAGAGATGACAAATTACCAATTTGGGCAGAAAGCTATTATCCAGTTTTATTATCAATAAATTTATCGATGTAAATAATCTCTTAATTTTTTTCGGGTGTCACTGATTGTTTATTCTTCTCGTCTCTTATATCATCGGTCTCAATAGCAGATGTATTTTGGGCCCGCCTATCGCCCGAGGATTGCTCAACCTTCCCCGAAAAATTAGTAAAGGTAATTTTGTTTCCTGGTCCTTGTGCTAGGTTGTTGAAGATATTAACTGGTCTTGGCTTAACATACCGCTTACAGTTATTCTCCAGCCAAAATTTAATTGATTTTTGGTCTCCGTTACGAATACTGGTTATTAATTGACTTTCTGCAAGGTCGCTAACAGCATTTCGCCCTAACCCAAGCGAATGCTCCACCTGGTTGGCGAATTTCCTATTTCTTTTAAGCCAACGATAGATGGTGGCTTTATCAATTTTTGCTCGTCTACAAGCGATTGATATTATAGGATACTCCTTTAATATCTCTAGAAATTCTTTTCTATCTTTATTTGTTCTCATATTTTTGTTGCCTTTTTGCCGGTTTCCATTTCCCAGCGTCTTAATATTACTTCAGTGTAAACCGGAGATTTCTCCATCAGATAACATCTGCGGTTCATTTTAATGGACGCAATTAATGTCGACCCTGATCCGCCGAATGGTTCTACTATCAAATCTCCTCGTTTGGTTAGAACTTTAATATAGGGGATTAGTATTTCAAGCGGCTTACAACCGAAAACAATTCCCTGGCCTGATGATTTTTCGTCGGCAGCAATACATTCAATGAAATCCGTAGGGCAAATCTTCTTGCCTTTCTCATAGGATTCCCAATGTGGTTTGCCCGAGGTGGCGAATAGGGCATTCTCATATTCATTTTGCAGTAGCTCCTCTTCTGGTTCTAAATTAAGCGATATATTTCCATCAGTCCCAACGAGAGCAATGTCGTGCTTATTATACAGCCTATATTTAGCCGAAAATCCTTGGCAGCGGTTAGGCAGATGCCAAACAATAGTATTCCTGTATTTCCAGCGTTTTTCTAACTCATCCCAAATGGTCCTGAGATTTTTTGGGTTTTCAAAGATGATTATAGAGAAATCGGGTTTTTGAATTTTAGCTATATTTGCCATCCACAACTCTGTGAAGTTGTCGGGCAAGACGTCCGTTTCTAAATACCGTCTATTTTTCTTAGCACCGAATCCGGTTGTAACTCCATCTTTTTGCTTTGTCTTCCCTTTTAGATAATCTAGGATATAAGGAGGGTCAGTGAATGTCATTTCAGCTTTTTCGCCATTCATTAACTTAAGAATATCAGCTTCGATTGTGCTGTCTCCACACATAACCCGGCTTCCGTCCATTTCATAAATATCTCCTTTCTGCACAGATATTTCATTAATATTTAGCTTCTCTAATTCCTTTTGCAAATCAAACATTTCGGGATTCTCTTTGGTAGGGAATATCTCGTCGAGGTCAAGGCTATCAAAACCGATGTCAGTAAGAAATGCTTCATCAAATTGGGCTAACAGATCTAACGAAAATTCGCCAGTATTTTTATTAAGTCTGATGTTTAATTCTTTCTCTTTGGCTATGTCTGGAATGTTAACGTAAACTACTGGTATAGTTGCCATGTTAAGCTCCTTGGCGACCTCAAAGCGAAAGTGACCTCCAATGATTATGTTCTTGCGATCCGTGGCGCTATTACAGATTACGGGATCAACTAGTCCGAATCTTCTAATAGATTCTTTAAGTTGATCTGCTTGCTCCTTGGAATGTTTCCTCGGATTATACTCTGATGCTCGAAGTTCATTTATCGGAACTTCCACGATTGATATATTTTGATTCATATATTTTACCGATTAATAATAATTTTTAAGAATTTAAACGCAAAAAAATGGTGGCCCTGTTCGGGACA
>JBAZYR010000008.1:0-30467 GCA_041659225.1 Candidatus Staskawiczbacteria bacterium | reverse complement strand
TGCAGCAACTCTTTCGCTAATGCTGGGGTTTACACTGCCAACCTAACAGTCACTTCAGGCAGTCAATCAAGATCTGCCAGCTGTCCGGTGAATGTCACTGCATCAAATCCTACTTTGAATGTCTCTCGTTCAGCTTCTCCAGTATCAACTACTACCAATCAGCCCGTGACCTTTATCTCTGCTGCTTCAGGCGGTAACGGATCATATTCACGTACCTGGTCAGGAGCCTGCACAGGATCTTCTGCTAACTGCAATAACTCTTTTGCAACTGCAGGAATATATACTGCCAACCTGACAGTCACTTCAGGCGGTCAATCAAGATCTGCCAGCTGTCCGGTGAATGTCACTGGGACAATAACCCCTGACTTAACCGTCAACTGCTCCGCCTCTCCAACTTCAGCTACTGTCAATCAATCCGTAACTTTCATTTCTTCTGTGTCTGGTGGAAATGGTTCATATATACGTACCTGGTCAGGAGCCTGCACAGGATCTTCTGCTAACTGCAATAACTCTTTTGCAACTGCAGGAATATATACTGCCAACCTGACAGTCACTTCAGGCGGTCAATCAAGATCTGCCAGCTGTCCTGTTAGCGTAAGCACTTCCTGCACCAATCATTCATACAAACAATGTTACAACGACAACGTTTATTGGTACGACTCATGCGGTACCAGACAAGATATTTTCCAAGACTGTGGAACTGACTCTTGGACAAACAACTACAGATGCTCCGGCAGCTGGTTGCAGAGAGAAAAGATCGGAAGAGGCTGTTCCAGCGCTGCTTGCTACCAAACCAACTCCTGGGTAAACCAACAGGATTGTTCTGCCACCAATCAGACTTGCAGCGGGAACCAGTGCGGACCAAGCACCGGAGTTTTTGCTTCCTGTTATGCTTCCCCAGCTTCAGCTGATGTAAATCAGAATATAACATTCATTTCTTCTGCTTCTGGCGGTAACGGATCTTATTCATACTCTTGGTCAAACGCCTGTACAGGATCTAATACAAACTGTACAAATAGTTTTTCTACCTCAGGAACTAAAACAGCTAACTTGGTTGTTACTTCAGGCGGAAGCTCTACGAGCGCCAGCTGTTCAGTTAACATACTTGGAGGCAGTGATAACGACTACCAACAGTGCTACAACAATGACCTTTACTGGTACAACTCACAAGGAGTCAGACAGGGGATTAGCCAGGATTGCGGAGAAAGCTACTGCAGTGGCAATGGGTACAACTATTGTTCAGGCAACGCTGTTTACCAACAGAAAACTTGCTACAACAAAGGATGTGCTTCTAACGCATGTTATTCCACTTCATACACAGAAAACCAATTAGTCCAAGTTTGTGCTGCTGGCCAAGTTTGCCAAAACGGCTATTGCACAAACAACAATGTTTGCGAATGTACCACAGGCCCATGCTGCGACGGCTGCCATTACAGAAACAGCTCAATGACCTGTAACTCTGACGTACAGACCGAATACGGCTGTCCTTGGGGTTCAACCTGCGGCGCAGACGTTGGAGTAAGAACTAAGACCAGATATCAATACTGTACCGGCTACAGCGCTTCCTGCAGCGGATCTTGGGGCGGTTGGCAGGGTTTGACCGGCTGGAGAATAGCTGACTTTTGTTCAACTAAACAAGCTTGTTCTACCGGAAGCCCGATTTGTCTAGCCAAATCTTCTTGCGGAACAACTCCTCCATATGTTTTCCGCTACAGAAAAGCATGTTTCGATAACGATGTTTACTGGTATGATTCAAGAGGATCAAAACAAGATAAAGATGAAGATTGTACTGACACCAACTCCTGCACTTTAGACAGTTGTGATGCTGCTAAATGTGCAAATGAATTAGTCTGCGACGGCACAACTTGTGCCAAAGACTCTGCTGATTACGGTAGCTTCTGTTCCAGATGCGGAGACGATGTATGCGATGTTGGAGAAACAATGGCCACCTGCCCTCAAGACTGTAATGTTATCGGATTAGCCGTTACTATCATGGGTAAGAAAGAAAAGGATTCAATTGAATGGACGAAGATATTTTCTGCTTCTGCCAGCCAAGGAGTTGACTTCTTGCTAGTGGTCAGCAATGGACTCGACATTACAATGAATAATGTAACTCTTAGTACTAACCTCCCTCAAGAAGTTGTCTACAAGGGTGGATTACAACTTGACGGTGTCCCATATGCCGGAGATATTCTGTCCAGCATCAGTTTAGGATCATTGCCTCCGAAAGCAGTAAGAACCCTTACCTTTAAAGGGCAGATTGTCGGGGCCAACGATATTCATCAAACTGAAACCGATGCAATCGCAATAGTTAATACCTCCGAAGGTTCTTCTACCGATAGCGTAAGAATAACCTTGCAGGGTTCGAACACTGCTTCAAATACAACCACCAACTCTATCGGCGGTTTAGCTTCCTTGCTGAACATCAATCTTAAGAGCCCGTTATACATTTTGCTTTTGATAATTATTGGAATATTGGTTCTATTGGGAATCTCCAGAATTTTCCAAGGATTTGGCAAAAAAGCATAATAGCAATTAAGAATTAAGACAAAGTTTTACCCCCAGTTAAACCCCTGGGGGTTTAACTTATTTAAAGTTTGTGGATATAATACAGATATGTCATTTTTAAACAAAGTATTCGGCGACAGCCACGGAAAATACGCAAAAAAACTGGAGCCGATAATCTCTCAAATTAATTCCCTAGAATCAGATCTGCTAAAGTTATCTGACCAGGAATTAAAGCAAAAGTTCCAAATATGCAAGGAGCGCCTAAAGAATGAAACTCTGGATGATTTGCTCCCTGAGGTTTTTGCGTTAGTCCGGGAGGCAGCAAAGAGAACTTTAAAACAAAGGCACTTTGACGTTCAGTTAATTGGTGGAATTGTTTTGCATAGAGGAAATATTGCTGAGATGAGAACCGGAGAAGGTAAAACTTTAGTTGCCACTTTATCAGCTTGTTTGAACGCCTTAGACGGAAAAGGCGTTCACGTTATCACGGTCAACGATTATCTTTCGAGAAGAGATGCTGTTTGGATGGGACAGGTTTATGACTTCCTGGGCCTTGCTGTCGGATGCATAAATCACGAACAGTCTTTCATATACGACCCAAAGTACCAGCCGGAAGGCACAGATGAAAAAAGAGATTTGCTCGGAGGCTTTAAAGTCTTTGAGAGTTATCTTAAGCCCTGCTCGAGGAAAGAAGCTTACGCAGCAGATATCACCTACGGAACAAATAACGAATTCGGATTCGATTATTTGCGAGATAACATGGTTCAGAGCTTAGCAGAGCAATCCCAACGGGGGCATAACTATGTAGTTATCGATGAAATCGATTCCATTTTGATTGACGAGTCCAGAACCCCTTTGATTATTTCCTCCCCTTCGGGAGAATCAACTGATAAGTATTATCATTTTTCAAAACTGGCGACCACCTTGAAAGAAAAGGATGACTACGAGATCGATGAAAAGTTAAAAGCAGTTACTTTTACAGAAGCAGGTCAGGATAAGGTAGTCAAAGATTTGGGGTTTGATCCTTGGCAGGACAATGATATTACAACAACGCATCAACTCGAGTCTGCCCTGAAAGCAAAAACACTATTCCAGCTAGACCGGGATTATGTCGTGCGCGACAACCAGATCATAATCGTTGACGAGTTTACCGGCAGGTTAATGCCTGGCAGGCGCTGGTCCGCGGGCCTTCATCAGGCAATAGAAGCAAAGGAAAACGTTAAAGTGCAGGAAGAGTCTAAAACCTGGGCAACAATAACCTTCCAGAACTATTTCAGAATGTATAAAAAGTTATCAGGCATGACAGGCACCGCCCAAACTTCAGCTGAAGAGTTCGACAAGGTTTACAAGCTTGATGTTATCTCTGTACCGACAAACAAAACAATGCTGAGGAAGGATCAGCCCGACCAAGTTTACAAATCAGTTGAAGGAAAATTCAAGGCAGTAGTCCGGGATATTAAAGAGCGGCACGAAAAAGGCCAGCCGGTTCTGGTTGGTACGGTTTCTATTGAAAGAAACGAGTATCTCGGAAGACTATTAAGCGTTGAAGGAATACCACGAAAAGGAAGCTGAGATTATAGCGCAGACTGGGAGGCTGGGCGTGGTTACCATAGCTACAAACATGGCCGGCCGAGGGGTGGATATTATCCTTGGTGGAAACCCGCCTAATCCAGAAGAGGCCAAGAAAGTGGTGGAGGCCGGAGGATTGCACGTTATTGGCACAGAAAGGCACGAGGCGAGGCGAATAGACAACCAGCTGAGGGGAAGAGCCGGAAGGCAGGGAGACCCTGGCTCGTCCCAATTCTTTGTCTCCCTGGAGGATGATTTAATGAGGATATTCGGGGGGGATAAAATCAAGGGTTTGATGGAGACATTCCAGATGCCAGAGGACCAGCCAATCCAGGCAGGATTGGTTTCCAGGGCCATTGAATCAGCACAAGGAAAGGTGGAAGGCCATAACTTTGACATTAGAAAAAACGTTCTGGACTATGACGAGGTGATGAATAAGCACAGAGAAGTGTTTTACAGAAAGAGAAAAGAAGTGCTGGAAAAAGCAGAGGACAAAACATTAAGGGAATATGTTTTGGAAATCTTAAAAAAGAACGGGGGTACAGAAGAGGAGTATAATAAAAAGGAGAAGGAAATGGGGGAGGACGCCATGAGGCAGGTTGAAAAATTCGTCTGCCTGCGCGTTCTAGACACCTTCTGGATAGAGCATTTAGAGAACATGGAGTATATGCGGGATTCCGTCCGTCTGCGCGCCTACGGCCAGCAGGACCCGCTGATTGAGTATAAAAATGAGGGTCGGAGGATGTTCCATGAACTATTAGCCGGAGTGGAAACGACAATAGCAGATAACATATTAAAGGTTCAATTAACACCTAGTAACCAAAATCTAGTCAAGCAAAGAGTAATTCCTATCGGCATGAAAAAACAGGAAACTGGAAGGAATGACCTTTGTCCATGCGGGTCGGGCAAGAAGTTTAAAAAATGTCATGGGAAGTAAAAAGATTAAAATAGCTTCACAAAATCCGGTGAAGGTGGAAGCATTGGAGGAGATTATCTGTGATTATTCTTATTTGAAAGATGCTGAGGTGGTTGCCGTAGATGTGTCGTCAGAGGTAAGCAATCAACCAAAGTCATTGGAAGAAACGGTTAAGGGTGCTATGGCTAGATCGCGTAATGCCTACGGCGGTTGTGACTATAGTTTTGGAATCGAGTCGGGTTTAATGGCTGTGCCCTACACCAAGTCAGGCTATATGGATGTTTGTGTTTGTGCAATTTTCGACGGAAATGAGTACCACATCGGTCTTTCTTCGGCATGGGAAGCTCCGAGACAAGTTATGCAGCATATAATCAATGGAGGATTGGATATGAATCAAGCAGCTTTTAAAGCGGGATTTACCAAAAATCAGCAGGTCGGGTCAGCCGAGGGGCTTGTCGGGATTATGACTAAAGGAAGACTGACGAGAAAAGAATATACAAAAGAAGCTATAAGAACTGCTTTGATTCATTTAGAAGATATATGATCAAGAAAAATACAAAAGTTGTGTTCCAAGAGGGGGGAAGTGAAAAGTCAAAAGATATGATTGGCGGGATTCCATTGTCGAAAGGGGAGACAATAAAAGTTCATGAAGGAGATAAAGTCATAATGTACGTAGTGACCGATAAGATAGTCGAGTGCTTTTTTGACGGTGATAATAAAACGGTGAATATCACATATATTGTTAAAGCAATAGAAGCGAAAAATAATCATGGATAATAAAAAAGTTGGGACAGGCTTAGGCATTATGATACTGAAGGAGGGCAAGGTGCTTTTGGGGCGAAGACATGATGACCCGAGCAAAGCTGACTCAGAATTACACGGTGAAGGGACATGGACCATGCCGGGCGGTAAGCTTGAATTCGGTGAATCTTTTGAGGCCGGGGCGAAGCGGGAGGTCTATGAAGAAACAGGGCTTAGATTGAACGAGGTAAAAGTGTTCTGCGTTAACAACGACAAAAATGAACATGCCCATTTTGCAACTGTCGGATTATTCGCCGATGTTTCCACGGGCGAGCCAAGGGTTATGGAGCCGGACGAGATTGTGGAATGGAAATGGTTCAGCCTAGATCATCTACCCACTCCGCTATTTCCCCCGACAGCAAAAATGGTTGAGAACTATAAGGAAAAACTATTTTACATTTTTCAGTAATCTTTGGGTATTAAATATATTGAAGAATAAGTTATTGGATTATGAAATATAATAAATTAGTACGCGACAAGATTCCAGAATATATAATAAGTAAAGGGGGAACTCCGATTACTCACATCGCGAACGATAAAGAATATTGGGAGAAGTTAAAAGAAAAGTTGCAGGAAGAGATAAAAGAATTTTCCGAGAACGAAGTTATCGAGGAAATGGCGGATATTCAGGAAGTAATCGATGCGATGTGCGATTACAAGAATTTTACTAAAGGGGATATCGAAATAGTAAAAAAGAGAAAGCTTGAAGAACGCGGGGCGTTTAAGGAAAAGATTATCCTGGAAGAATCATAAATTACATGAAGAATAAAACTAAAACTGCCATAGTGATTTTAATCCTAATAGCAATTACCGTTGTTCTGACGTGGTCTCCGTGGCTCGGGGGCAGTAAAAAACTCCACGATAGAATTTTATTAGAAAAGGGTAGCGTAGACGGCACGCTAGACGAGAACGGCGAGCTGATTTGTGATTACAAGGTGATGATATTTCCGTTCGGTAGGTGGGTAGGAAGTTGCGAGGGGGGTTACTACATTACTTTTTGGGGAAGAATAATATAATTATTCAGACGACAAGAAAGAATGAAAATTACCATTATATCCGACACTCACGACAACCTAACTGTCGCAAAAAAGGTTATTGAGTGGTCCAATAAGGAAGGTATCACTCTAATTTTACATTGCGGCGATATTTCCAGCCGGGAAACGATAAACGAAATGATAAATTCGTTTAAGGGCGATATAAGGTTTGTGCACGGCAATGCCGATATTAATTTGACAGGCATTCCGGATACAGATGAGGTGAAGATAGGGAATAAAAACATCGCTTTCACTCATTTTCCGGAGTTAGCCAAAGGACTTGCAGAATCCGGAAAATACGATTTGGTATTCTACGGCCACACCCACAAACCTTGGGAGGAGAGAATTGGAAAATGCAGAATGATCAACCCGGGCGAAGCAGCAGGGATTTTTAATAAGCGGACTTTTGCAGTTTATGACTCAGACAGCGATAAACTGGAGTTAAAGATGATAGATTTACTGTAGTTCTTGCCAATTAAATGAATATCTGTATAATAGATACATATTAAAAATCTGACATGCAGCAAAAATACTATATCTTCATCGGCATTCTTGTTCTCGCATTTTTAGCAGGAAACTTTGTCTATCCCAACTACTTCAATAAAGGAGTTGACTTTTTAAATGCTAAATTTTCTCAAAGCCTTCCTCATTTCTGGGTTACGCCTTTTAGATTAGGCCTCGACTTGCAAGGGGGCGTAAGTTTAGTGTATGAAGCTGACCTAACCAGCATCGGAGACCGAAGCAAGGCAGATGCAATGGCGGGCCTAAGAGATGTCATAGAAAGAAGAGTAAACTTGTTCGGAGTTACCGAGCCCTTAATTCAGGTTAGGGGAGAGAACAGACTAATCGTAGAATTAGCAGGAGTTAAAGACGTAAGCGAGGCCATCCGGATGATCGGAGAAACCCCTTACCTGGAATTTTTAGAAGAACGAACAGCCGAAGAAACGCAGAAGATTATAGACAAGATAAATGAAATAGAAGGCAAGAGCATGGAGGAAATACAAAAGGTAGCAGATTGGCAGCTTGCCTTCCAAAATCCGTATTACACACCAACGGAATTAACGGGTAAATATCTAAAGAGCGCACAAGTTATTTTTGATTCAACAAGCTACAAGCCGACAATACAGCTTCAATTTGACGAAGAAGGGGCAAAGATATTCGAGCAAGTTACCGAAAGAAACGTCAACAAATCTATTGCCATATTCTTAGATGGCATGTCTATCGTTGATACCGACGGCGACGGCAAGATTACTGCCAGCGATATGTATGCGCCGAATGTAGAAGAAAAGATTTCTGGCGGCAAAGCAGTAATTACAGGGAACATGAGCACGCAGAAAGCCAATGAAATCGTCAGAAGATTAAACTCAGGTGCTTTGCCTGTTAAAATCGGAGAGCCGATTTCACAACAGACCGTAGGTCCTACTTTGGGAAAAGACTCTTTGGATAAATCCCTCCTTGCCGGTATATACGGGCTTTTAGCTGTTGTTATCTTTATGATAATCTTCTACCGCTTCCCAGGACTTTTAGCTTCCATCGCTTTGGTAATTTATGTAGCAATAGCTCTCTCCTTATTCAAGCTTATTCCAGTTACCTTAACACTAGCTGGCATTGGAGGTTTCATATTATCTATCGGTATGGCGGTTGACGCGAACATTTTGATTTTTGCCCGGATGAGAGAAGAAATTAGAGCTGGCAAACCAGTCTCTGTATCAATACAGGAGGGATTCAAAAGAGCCTGGCCATCAATCCGCGACAGTAACTTTAACTCTCTGATTGTCTGTGCAATTTTATTCATCATCGCCACCAGTTTTATTAAAGGTTTCGCCTTAACTCTTGGGATAGGTATTTTGGTAAGCATGTTCTCTGCTATCTTCATAACCAGGATATTGTTATTGATTTTTGTAGGTCCAAGATTAGAAAAACACAAGTGGTTATTATAATCATATGAATATTAATTTTACCAAGTATTCAAAATTCTATTACATTGTTTCAGGCCTTTTGATCATAGCTTCAATCGTCTGCCTTTCTATGTACGGCCTAAAATTCGGGATTGAATTTACCGGAGGGAGTCTAATGGAGTTGACCTTCCAAGATGCCCGGCCATCGGACCAGGAAATTGCCAATGCACTTACTGAGTTCGATCTCGGAGAGGTTATTATCCAGCAGAATGCTGAAAAAGGGGTGTCCTTAAGATTCAAAGGGATTAACGAAGCTACCCATGCTCAAATAATTTCTAAAATTAATGCGTTAGCTCCTGCCCAAGAAGCTAAGTTTGAGTTTATCGGGCCTTCCATCGGGCAGGAATTGAAGAATAAAACAGAACTAGCTATTGTTTTGGCCTTGTTGGCTATTACGATATATATCACTTTCGCTTTCAGAAAGGTTTCAAAGCCGGTTCCATCCTGGAAGTACGGAGTCGCCTCTTTACTGGCTTTGTCCCACGATGTTTTGATACCTTTGGGTATTTTTTCTCTTTTAGGAAAACTGTATAACGTCGAAATTACAATACCGATTATTGCTGCTTTGCTAACCATCCTCGGTTTCTCGGTCCACGACACTATTATTATCTTTGACCGGATCAGGGAAAACATTTTAAAGAGGGGAGGCTACTCCTTCGAGGATACGGTGAACTGGAGCTTGAACCAGACAGTCTGGCGTTCCATCAGTACCGTCCTTACCGTCCTATTCGTCCTTCTCTCAATATTCTTCTTCGGCGGAAAGACCCTTAAATACTTCTCTCTCGCCCTTATCTTTGGTATTGTCTTTGGGGCCTATTCCTCTATCTTTATTGCCAGCCCTTTATTGGTCAGCTGGTTAAAAAGGCAGCAAAAAGCCAGGATGAGATAGGGGCAGTGCTTATCCCCTTGACATGTACGGAAAAGCATGGTAAATTGAATAATCGACATTTATACACATAAATAGTATGGAAAAGGTTAATTATTCTAAAATATATACAAGCATAACTAAAGACCTCCCGGATAAGACCAGGGAGATTTTGGCTAGACGCTTTGGCATTGGAAATACCTCAGAAGAGACTTTAGAGTCTATCGGCAAGAGTATGGATATCACCAGGGAAAGGGTCCGCCAAATACAAGATGCCGGTTTTACATATATAAAAAACAACAAGAAAGAAGCCCTAGATAAGATATTCAAGGATTTTGCTGAGTATCTTAAAGCTAACGGAGGATTCAAAAAGGAAGACTCTATCTTAAACGATTTCGGAGGGGACAACAGCAAGCCTTACGTTCTTTTTGCTTTGACTTTGGGAGAGCAGTTTAACAGGGTTTGCGAGAAAAAGGATTTCTATTCCTTCTGGACAACTATGCCAGACGGAGAACAGGCTGTTAGAAAGAATCTAGGCATGCTTGTAAGCGATATTAAGAAATCGAATAATCCTTTGGTTAAGAGGGAGTTTTTAACTCAGTTTGCCTCAAAGCATAATTTTGATCAAAATACTCTTTTATCTTACTTGGAGGTTTCGAAGAATATTCGAGAAAGCAATGACGGCAAGATAGGCTTAGTGGAATGGCCGGAAATTAACCCAAGAGGAGTCAGAGACAAATCGTTCTTGGTTTTTAAGAAAGAAAACAAGCCATTGCACTTTACCGCAGTTGCCAGTTTGATTGATACTTTCAATTACAATCTGCCAAACAAGAAAACTCTTCCTCAGACAGTTCACAATGAATTAATCAAAGATTCAAGGTTTGTTTTAGTTGGCAGGGGAACGTACGCCTTAAAAGAATGGGGCTATGACGCCGGCACTGTTAAGGACGTTTTGGTTAAGATCATGAAAGAGAATTCTCAGCCAATGGATAGGGAAAACCTCGTCAAAAAGGTTCTTGCCCAGCGTTTTGTCGCCAAGAATACCGTTTTGATGAACTTGAACGACAAGAAGTCCTTTACTCGAGATGACAGCGGGAAATATATCTTAAGAAAAACTCAAACAGCTTAATTCAGTTCGTTAACTGTTTTGTCCATGATGTATTTCGCCTTGTTAATGGATATCTTATATCTATTAACAATTGTTTTCTATTTAGTCTTCCTGGGACTTGTCTACTACTGGCACGAAAAGAAGGTGACCTATGTTCTCGTCCCGGTAATCTTTACCTTCCAATTTTTCCTAATCGGTTTTTTAGTGGTTATAGCGCTTTCTTTGCTGCTGGAGTATGTCCCGCAGTTTTTTTAATTCTCTCGCTGAAAATGAATTATGTTTTTTCTTTTTTTTATGGTAAAATCACTGGAATAGATTGCATAAACATAATTCAAAGGATTCTTCATGAAGGCTAAACTTCTTTTCTTCTGGCTGGATGTGCCAAGAAAATTCGTCTGGACCCCTTTTTGGTGGATAATTTTGTCTGCTGTTGTTCTAGCTGTCCCTGTATTGCGGATCTGGTGGTGGCTGTTTATCCCTTTTTTCATAATGCTTAAATTGCAGGTTGTCTATCTTTGGTGGCTAGGATGGGATTACCAATACAACAAGTCAAAGTGGATAATACTGGAGATTATTCCGCCCAAAGAGATTCTCGCTCCGCTGTCTGCCATGGAGGACGTCTTCAGCGTTATTTGGAGCGTAATAGATACTGCCAACTGGAGAGAAACCTGGTGCGAAGGTGAGCTGCCTTCGTGCCCTTATTGGCTTTCTTGGGAAATAGCCAGTATTGAGGGCAGTATTCATTTTTATGTAAGGTGTTTAGCTCCCCACCGCCACGTTGTTGAGTCAGTTCTTTTTTCCCATTATCCAGACATAGAGATCAACCAGGTGACTGATTACACGCGGGTGGTCCCCCAGAACATACCAAACGACGAATGGGATCTTTATGGTGAAGACTATATCCTGGCCAGGGAAGATTGCTACCCCATAAAAACCTATACAAAATTTTTCGAGCCCCAAGGCGAAAGAATATCGGCCGAAGAAAAAAGAATAGATCCCATGATATCTTTATTGGAGGGCATGGCGCGGATCGGCCCGGGCGAGCATGTCTGGTTCCAAATGATAACAACGCCGATATCAGATAATGAAATACCTTGGAAGGATGAAGCCAAAAAAGTTATTGAGAAAATATCCCGGAGACCGACTAAAAAGAAAAAAACAATTGGCAGCGAACTGTCTGAAATGTTCTCTGAGTTTTTTGCCGGAATGACTACTACTGCCGGAGAAGATTCGAAAGAAAAATCATTATCTCCGGCCCTAACCGAAGGAGGAGAAAAAGAAATGATTCTCACTCCCGGCGAAAGGGAGATATTAACCGGGGTGGAAGAAAAGATTAAGAAGCTGGCGTATAAGACGAATTTGAGAGGCATGTATATGGCGAAGAAGAGTGTTTGGAAGGGAGAAAACGGAAAAATTGTCCGAGCATATTTTTCCCATTTTGCCGCTCAGAATATGAACCATATTCGTTTTTCCGGAAAGACGAGGTCAAAAGTCCATTATGTCTTCCGGGCCAAGAGGAAACATTTAAGGCAAAAAAGGCTTTTCGTAAACTATGTTATGAGGTTTCCTTCTTTGTTCCCAGAAATGCTTGGCGAGGGAAATTCTATTTTTAACACGGAAGAGCTCACAACGATTTATCATTTTCCGAACAAGCTTTCTGGAATGCTTGCTCCTTCAAGCGCGCAGGTTGATGCCAAGAAAGGCGGGCCCCCGAGTAATTTACCTGTAGAATAAAACATGGGAGATATAAACTTTTTAGGACTGACAACCTATAGAAATCAGCGGAAAAAATTCGGTATAAAGCCCGACGATAGAAGGCGGCATGTTTATGTAATAGGGAAAACCGGCATGGGTAAAACAGCTTTGCTTGAAAACATGGCGATACAGGATATACAAAAAGGATTTGGAGTCGCCTTTGTTGATCCTCACGGGGAAGCAGCCGAAGGCTTGCTTGATTTCGTGCCTTCCCACCGCGTAAACGATGTGATTTTCTTTAATCCTGCTGATCTTGATTGCCCTATAGCCTTTAACGTAATGGAACAGGTTGATTTCAGGTACCGCCATTTAGTTGCAGGCGGTTTAATGGGGGTCTTTAAAAAGGTTTGGCCCGATGTATGGTCTGCCCGTATGGAATATATTCTAAACAATTCTATCTTGGCCCTTTTGGAATATCCGGATGCCACGCTTTTGGGAATAAACAGGATGCTATCTGACGTTGAATACCGGGCAAAAGTGGTGGAAAAAATAACAGATCCGGTGGTTAGATCCTTCTGGGTTAACGAGTATGCCCGCTATACTGCCCGCTATGAGATTGAAGCAACAGCTGCTATACAGAATAAGGTCGGACAGTTTATCTCCAACCCCTTGATCAGAAACATCATCGGCCAGGTCAAGTCAACACTGGACATGAGAAAAGTCATGGACGAAGGAAAGATATTAATACTGGACTTGTCTAAGGGAAGGATTGGGGAAGAAAACTCCAGGCTTTTAGGCGCACTTTTAATTACAAAACTCCAGCTCGCAGCAATGTCGAGAGTCGATACATTAGAAGAGGAAAGAAGAGACTTCTATTTATACGTTGACGAGTTCCAAAACTTTGCCACTGAATCCTTTGCGAATATTCTTTCTGAAGCCAGAAAGTATCGCCTAAACCTAACACTTGGCCATCAATATATTACTCAAATGGACGAAACCGTGAGAGACGCGGTTTTTGGCAACGTAGGTACTTTAGTAGTTTTCCGCGTTGGCGCAGAAGATGCGGAGTTTTTGGAAAAAGAGTTTATGCCGGATTTTACTGCCACAGATATTGTCGGACTTACTAAATACAATATATATCTAAAGCTTATGATAGACGGAATAGCCGGCAGGCCGTTTTCTGCCCAAACCCTTCCACCTCTTCCGCCGGAAGAAAAATCAAACAAAGAGAAGATTATCCGAGCAAGCCGGGAAAGGTACACTGTCCGCAGAGAAATTGTTGAAGAAAAAATTAGGCGTTGGACAGGATTTTTTGAGGAGAACAAAGCGGTGCCTGTGCCTAGGCCTCAAACAACGGGTTCGCCGCTTTATGACGCTGTCTGTTCAATGTGCAATAAGCCGACAAAAGTTGTTTTCCAGCCGGAAAAGGGCAGACCGGTTTATTGCAAGAACTGCCTTAAAAAAGTTCACCCGGTTAAGCCAGAGGAAGCTGCTCCTCAGCAACCCAACAAGGTGCATTTTGAAAAAGAAGAAAACGTTAATCGGTCAGCCGTATCTTTAAAAGAGGCTTTTGAAAAAGAAGTAGTTCCATTCTCTCATCCGAAGAACGAACAGCATAAAGAGAAACCAAAAAGAAAGGAAGTAGACGTAGCTGAATTGCGAAAAGCTATTGAAGAGTCAATCGATGACGAAGAACTGGCTAAGCCGAGCAATGGTAAAAAGAGCGAAGATGAAAAAGTGAAGAAGGGCGTGATGGAACCGGGGGAAGTAGTAAAGTTTTAGCCATCTATGAAAACTATCAGAGATTTCAACGTAAAGAACAAGCGGGTT
Source organism: Candidatus Staskawiczbacteria bacterium (assembly GCA_041659225.1). Lineage (GTDB taxonomy): Bacteria > Patescibacteriota > Minisyncoccia > Minisyncoccales > Staskawiczbacteraceae > JBAZYR01. The sequence goes on along the minus strand of JBAZYR010000008.1, from coordinate 16,183 downwards.
TTAGTCAGGTGTGACTTTAATGTTCCCGTAGACGAACAAGGAAATATATTAGATGACTTTAAGATTAGGCAGACTTTGCCGACTATTCAGTATCTGCAGAAGAATAAGGCAAGAATAATTTTAATGAGCCATCTGGGGGAGCCGGAAGGGCAGGCAGTTCCTTCTCTGACGATGGATAAAGTCCAGGAAAGATTAGTGGCTTTGCTAAAATCCCCGGTTGTCAAAGCTCCGGATTGCATCGGGTATGAAATTGACAAGTATACCTACGGCTTAGTACCTGGAGATATTTTCCTTTTGGAAAACCTGAGGTTTCACAAAGAAGAAAAAGAAAACAATTCCGAATTTGCCAAGAGCCTTGCCCGGCTTGGCGATTTTTATGTAAACGACGCCTTCGGCGCTTGCCACAGGCCCCACGCTTCCATTGTCGGGGTCCCGCAGTATATAGAGGGCGGCATAGGGCTTTTAGTTGAAAAGGAAATTCAGAATTTAGAGAAGCTGTTAAAATATCCTGAAAAGCCGATGGTCGCCGTAATCGGCGGCAATAAAATAGAAACAAAGGCAGGGGTGGTTAATAAAATATCTGAAAATGCTGATGTCGTGCTGGTCAGCACCTTGATCAAAGAGGGAATAGAAAAGACAGGTGTAGCATTAAGCCATCCTGAAAAGATAGTTGGTCCGGTGGATGATATAATATTTGAGGGAAAGAAGCTAGACATCGGCCCCCAAAGCGTAAAACTGTTTTGCAAAAAGATTAAAAAAGCCAAGACTATTTTCTGGAATGGACCTTTCGGCATGACCGAGAAAGAGGAGTTTGCCAACGGAACCACAAAGATTGCTAAAGCCATTGCAAAAAAATGGTTTTGCTTTAAAGTTGTAGGGGGGGGAGAGACCATTGAATTCTTAACCAAATTAGGTCTTGCTAAAAAATTCAACCATATTTCAACCGGCGGAGGAGCAATGCTTTACTTTTTATCAGGAGAAGAATTACCGGGACTTGGAGTTCTAAAAATACCATGGCAGGAAAAAGAGAAATAAAAAACTTAAAGAAGGCAGCTGAAAGAATAAAAAAGGCAGTAGAAAAAAAAGAAAGAATCATACTTTACGGTGATTCGGATTTAGACGGCGTTGCTTCCGTTGTTATTCTGAAAGAAACAATCCAGAATCTCGGCGGGCAAGTAACTGCTGTTTTTTTTCCAGACAGGGAGAATGACGGCTACGGCATTACAAAGAAAGGATTAAAGGATCTGGAAAAGTTTGCCCCGGCCTTATTCGTTTCCATGGATTTAGGAATAAGCAACTTTGAAGAGGCAAAAATGGCCAAGGAAATGGGTTTTGACTTAGTAATTATCGATCATCATCAAATATTGGACGGTTTGCCGGATGCCTCGATTATTGTTGATCCCAAGCAAGACGGCGACGGATACCCGTTTAAAGGGTTTGCCAATGCGGGAATAGTATTCCGTCTTTCCCAGTTAATACTTGGCAAGAATTTCTCCGAGAGCGTGCGAAACAGTTTTCTCGAGCTAACCGCCCTTGCGACAATAGCTGATATGATGCCGGTGGAGGAGGATAATAAGGGGTTTATCGACGAAGGATTAAACGCGCTGAGAAATACTTTTAGGCCTGCCATTAATGCATTCTTTGAGATTCTGGAAAGCAAGAGCAATATACAAAAGATCATATCTGCTTTAAATACCTGTGAAATGGTAGATCATGTTAACGAAGCATATCTTCTTTTAACCTCTCCCGATATAGTGGAAGCGAAAAAAATAGCTGCTAATCTACTGCAGAGAGACCAGGAAGAAAAAACCAGGATAAAAGAGATTATTCGGGAGGTTGAAGGAAGAATAAATAATCAGTCCGAAAATATAATATTTGAGGGAGACGCGCTTTGGAGATTAGTCTTTGCCGGCGCAGTAGCTTCAAATATCTGCCAAAAATATCAAAAGCCCACCTTTATATTCAAAAAAGGGGAGGACGAGAGCTGCGGGTCCGTGAGAGTGCCGAAAGATTTGAATTCAGTAGACGCCATGGCAACATGTTCGTCTCTTTTGATAACCTATGGTGGCCATCCGCCAGCTTCGGGATTCAGGATTAAGAACGATAACCTGGAAAGATTTAAGAATTGCCTTTCCGAATATTTTAAAAAGCAAAAATAAATATATGAAAAAGTTCATAATCTACACCGACGGTGGCTCCCGTGGAAACCCCGGCCGGGCGGCAGTCGGAGTTGTAATTTGCAATGAAAAGGAGCAGGAGCTTAAGAAGTTCGGAGAATATATAGGGGACCATTTAACAAATAACGAAGCCGAGTACCAGGCAGCAATTATCGGCCTTAAAAAGTTTAAAGCTTTGTTCGGTAAAAAACTCGCCGAGAATACGGAGATTGAAATACGGTGTGATTCAGAGTTGTTAGCCAAACAAGTTAACGGGGCGTACAAAGTCATGGATGAAAAAATCCAGAAGCTGTTCATGGAGCTATGGAATTTAAGGCTTGATTTTAAAAAGATTAAATTTAAATCAATTCCCCGCGAGAAGAATAAAGAAGCGGACAGAATGGTTAATGAAGCACTAGATGGAGCCCATAGAACCCAGAGCCTAATTTAAACAAAAGACCCGTGCAGAGCACGGGTTTTTTGTTGTCCTAGTAAGTCGATAAGCCGAATTCTGTCTGACCCTTGCGGGCGAGATGATAATCTGTCTAGGCTTGAGATTGCTCCCAAGCTCGAGCGAACTACTTTTAACAGAAATCCAAGATGTAATAACCTGAATTCCTGATTTGTTCTTGCACCCGATAAGGATTTAGCCGTTTCACTTTCGTATTGCTACGAAATTATCCCGCTAGGGGATGTCTCAACTTTTCAATTAAGACCGTCGCTGTTCGCACCTCGCACCTTGCGGTGGGCGGCTGTTAGCCGCTATCTTTTTATCCCTGAATAGGGAGAGTGTTCGGACTTTCCTCCCTCGCTGAAAGCGAGAGTAATCATCCAACTTACTAAGACATGTGTATTATAGGCAATCAGAAAAATTATGTCAAGTATTGACACAACATGAATATTATGATATTGTACAGCTAATAGTCGAACAACGTGTTTGGCTTTTATATTGTGGGAGTATCCCGCAATCAGAACCTTTAAATAAGGAGGCATTCGACCGAAGGATGGGGTTTGGAGACGATAGAGCCGCGGAAAGGTTCCGCGGTTTGGTCAAGGGTCAGAGAGTAAGGAGAAAGCTATGAGGTTCCTAACGGCCATGATTGTTATCTGTCTGTCGTCTTCTTCCGGCTTGGCCGCGGTACCCTGGGAGAACCTCGATGGTTCTCTGCAGTACCCTGGGATTGAGGCCAACTGGACCGGTTCGCGCTACGTGGAGGGGGAAGGGATTCGGTCATCCGTCAGCGCGTCCGTCATTCTGGAGGACGCCTACTTCGATCACGGTGGGTTCTTTTTCTCTTCCTATCACGAGGACCCAACGAAGTTCCATGGGCGGTTCTATTGGTCAGGTGGCTTCGGTGCCAACCCGTCCCCCGATTTCTTAACCGGGGTTTCCATAAATCGTCGGGGTGCAAGCCTACATATGGACACCGATGTGTTCTCCGACAAACCCGACCAACTGAGCCTGCAGGCGGACGCCACGTTGTTCCCCGCGGTTATCACCGCGGACTATTTCAACTACACGGAACAGCCTTCCAACAAGGAGGACCCCTACAAGGTCGAATGGCTATGGAATGCCGATTTCTCGTTCTACGGGTACTGGTTGCCGCTTGGCACGATGACCGCCGAAGAGGTCGGCGCCATGTTCGTAACGGAGGTGCCTGAGCCGGCAACAATCAGCCTGCTCGCGATCGGCGCCATCGCCATGATGAAGCGTCGGCGGTAGTCGACGATTCTCAGGAAATAAGTTAATATGCCCCAGGAGAGACATCATGTCTTTCTTGGGGCATCTTTTTTTATAAGTTGAAAAATATTAAAAAATAGATACAATTAACTAATATATTCTTCGAATGAAAGCAATCAAGGCCGTCATATTTTTTCTTTTATTCATCGGATTTGGAATTTCCGCATTTCTTTTCTATCAGTCGTATATTATATACCGGGATTTTGAGAATATAATTATCAATGATTTCTCTCAGACAATAGAATTTCGCCGTGAAGAGAAAAAAGTTTCGATATTCATCCCAGAAAATCTTAAGTGGATGAATATAACGGAACACTCCCCTTGGATCGAGAGAGATGCCCAGACTGTGGTCGTATTTAAGGGTAAGATGTGGCTTCTCGGCGGAGTGGGGGGGATAGCTCCGGTTTACAGCCCAAACTATAACGATGTCTGGAGTTCAGAAGATGGCAGTAATTGGACGCTAGAATTAGAGGAAGCCCCGTGGGCGCCCAGAAGGGCTCATTCTGCAGTAGTGTTTAAGGGTAAAATTTGGATTTTCGGTGGCGTTACTAATAATGATAAATATTTGAACGATGTCTGGTTTTCAGAGGATGGAATTAACTGGCAGGAGGTTGCAGATCATGTTGCGTGGAGTCCGAGGAAGGGATTCTCAGCAGTAGTGTTTGATAATATGATGTGGGTTTTAGGTGGAGTAGCTATTGAAAATACTAAAAATGATGTTTGGTATTCAGAGAATGGGAAAGACTGGTTCCTGGCAACAGAGAATGCTGGTTGGTCGCCAAGATATGATTTAGCGGCAGAAGTATTCCAAGATAAGATATGGGTGATTGGCGGGGTATTCCCCGGTGAAATGGGCGAGAATGATGTTTGGGTATCGCAAAATGGAAAAGACTGGGACAGCATTCTCAAGACCGCTATTTGGCCAGGCAGACACGGCCATTGTCTGTTAACTTTCAAAGATCGTTTATTCATTATCGGTGGCTGGTCAGGTTATGGGAAAGGGTATAACGACATTTGGTTCTCGGAAAACGGCTTTGACTGGCACGAGGAACCGGAAATATCGCCATGGAGAGGGAGAGAAGACCTTTCTTGCGTAGATTTCCAGGATAAAATATTTATGATGGGAGGCATGTTAAGCAGCGGGAAAAGAACTAACGACGTTTGGGTTTTAACAGAATAATTATGGAACTTAAATCGAATATTAATAAAAAGTTAATAGTGGAAATCGCTGGGAGAAAGTTTGTCCGCTATCCGGTAAAGACACATTTTATCGGACCGGAAGACAGCCTAGTGGAAATAGTTGGAAAATATGTTATACCTGTAGCTCAGGACGGCGATATCGTTGCTTTGGGCCAGAAGATAGTTTCCATTATCCAAAAAAGGATTGTTTACAAAAAAGATATTAAAGTTGGATTTTGGGCTGAATTTTTATCAAAGTTTGCTAAGAAAACGCCGTACGGGTTTTCGGTAGGGAATCCTCTAAAAATGCAACTGGCCATTAATCTCGCCGGCCTCCCTAGAATCTTTTGGGCGGGCGTATGCAGTATGGCAGCGAAGCTGTTTGGAATATCAGGGACCTTTTATCGTGTTGCAGGGCACCAGATAAATGAGATAGACGGGTTTTATGGCAAATTCTATTCCCAGTATGCTGATATGGGGATATTAGGCCCTATTGATTGCGATAAGCTATGCAACGAGCTAAAAGAAAAGTTTTCTTTCCCTTTCTTCGTTGCGGACGTTAATGATCTCGGAGGAAATATTCTCGGCAGGAGCAAAGATTTAGAGGGTAAGGAAGAATTAATGCTTAAAATACTTAAAGATAATCCCGCGGGCCAAGCCGACGAGCAAACCCCGATTATACTTATTCGGGAAGTGGTTCAAAGTTTATGATTAATTTCTTCAAAAAAATATCAAGCCATCAAACCCAGCACGTAAGTGTTGCTGCTTTGATTCTATCGATATTTTCCTTCTTAAGTTTTCTCCTCGGTTTGCTGAGGGATAGGCTGCTTACGGGTACCTTTGGCGCCGGAAACGAGCTTGACGTATATTACGCTGCTTTCCGCATACCTGATTTTATCGCTATGGTTTTGATGACCGGTGCGATTGGAGTGGCGGTGATTCCGATTTTTACAAAGAATTTGGTGAAAAGCAAAGAAGAGGCTTTCAACTATATCTCGAACTTTTTAAATGTGGCTTTGGTTGTTTTGATTTTAATTTGCGCTATCCTATTTATCTTCACTCCGAGTCTAGTTTCTTTAATCGCTCCCGGGTTCAGCAACGAAAAAAAAGAAATCGCCTCGATGCTTACCAGGATAATGTTTTTAAGTCCGATTCTAATGGGTATCAGCAATATCATTTCCTCTATCTTAAGAGTATTCAAAAGATTTTTAATAACTGCTCTCGCCCCAATATTCTATAACCTCGGGAGCATAGTAGGCATCGTATTCTTTGTGCCAAGAATTGGGATTTCCGGTCTTGCCTGGGGTATTGTTCTGGGAGCGTTTCTGCACTTTATTATCCAGGTGCCTGCGCTGTTCCGAGTCGGGTTTAAATTAAAGAAAGTTTTTGATTTTTTAGACAAAGATTTTTTGCTGACTATAAAATTAACCATTCCTCGGGCAATCGGGCTTGCAGCCACCCAAATTAATTTAGTTATCATCACCATCATCGGCTCAACCCTGATTCCGGGAAGCATTGGCATCTTCAGCTTGGCTAACGATTTATCCTTGCCGATAATCGGATTGATTGCCATACCTTTTGCAACCGCGGTTTTTCCGGCCTTATCCCTGGCTTACTCAAAGGGGGATACAAAAGGTTTGATTCTGAAATTCTCTTCTGTTTTCCGACAAATAGTTTTTTTAATCATTCCTTTAAGCTGTATCGCCTTCATTCTGAGGGCTCATCTCGTAAGGATAGCTTTCGGAGCAGGAAAATTCGATTGGTCAGCTACAAAGCTGACTGCCGCCTGCTTTGGAGTCTTTATGTTCGGTTTGTTCGCTCAGGGCCTCATCTATCTTCTAGCGAAGACTTTTTACTCAATGCATAATACCAAGACGCCTGCTTTAGTAAGTATAGTAAGTATTGCTACTACCGCGGTGTTCAGCTATTTCTTTGTTTATCTTTTAAGCTTTTCAAATATTTTTTCTATCTACTTAAGCAAGTTTTTGAAAATAGAGGGGGTGCAGAATCTGGCGGTTGTCGGGCTGCCTTTTGCTATTTCGCTCGACGTTATCCTGCAAATGCTGATACTGCTGTTTTTCCTCAGAAGAATGGTGGGCGACTTCCATATTAAAGAAATTTGGATTTCTTTGAGAAAGGTTTTGATCGCCAGCTTATTAGCCATCATCTTTACTTATCTCGTCCGCCAAGCGGTCGGCGGATTTGTCGGGGCAAAAACTTTCTGGCTGGTCTTGCTGCAAGCTGGAACCGCCGGAGGATTAGGATTTTTATTCTATCTGCTCATGGCTCATTATTTAAAATCTCCGGAAGTTAAGTCATTAAAGGGTTTTGTTTTAAGCCAGGTGGGAATTACAAACGGGAAAAAATAATATGGAGAACATACGAAATTTTTGTATAATAAGTCACATTGATCATGGAAAGTCTACCTTAGCAGACAGGTTTTTGGAAATTACCGGCGCCATTGATCCTAAAAAGATGAAACCACAATTTTTAGATAGAATGGATTTAGAAAGAGAGAAAGGAATAACGATAAAACTAAAGCCGGTGAGAATGAACTATGCGAATAGCTCCGGTCAGTATGTTTTAAATTTAGTCGATACTCCTGGCCACGTTGATTTCTCTTATGAAGTATCTCGGGCGCTGGCTGCAGCTGAAGGAGTAATTCTATTAGTTGACGCTACTCAGGGTATTCAAGCGCAGACTTTAGCTAATTTGGAATTGGCGAAAAAACAAAATCTTGTCATTATACCTGCGGTGAATAAAATAGATGCGCCAGATGCCAGGATAGAGGAAAGCGTGGAAGAGATTTCCACTCTTTTGGATATTCTGCCAGATGAGGTTTTGAGGATTTCCGGCAAAACCGGAGCGAATGTTGAAAATTTATTGAATAAGGTTATTGAAACGGTCCCAGCTCCGACGATAAATACGGCGAAACCTTTTCGGGCACTAATCTTCGATTCTGATTACGACGCGTACAAAGGGGTGATTGCTTTTATTAGGGTAGTGGACGGCGAGATAAGTGCCGGAGATAGGATAAGATTATTAGCTTTCGGAACCGAGACCGAAACAAAAGAGATTGGGTATTTTATGCCCGGTCCCGTTGCTCAGCAAAAGATATCTGCTGGGGAAATAGGGTACATCGCCACAGGAATCAAGGAGCCAGGGAAAGTAAGGGTTGGAGATACTATTGTGCTCAGTACGCAGTTTAAGGCTTTGAACCAGAAGATTGATCCTCTGTCTGAGTATCAAGAGCCAAAATCAATGGTTTTTGCCAGTTTCTATCCTCAAGACTCAGACGACTACGATTTATTGAAGGATGCTTTGGCAAAGTTAAAGCTTAGCGATCCTTCATTTATTTTTGAGCCTGAAACCAAGGAAGCTTTGGGGAGGGGGTATAGGTGCGGGTTTTTAGGAACTTTACATGTTGAGATTATCTCTGAGCGCCTTCGCCGGGAGTTTGGATTAAATCTCGTAATCTCCACTCCTTCGGTTATTTACAAAATTGTTGACCAGAAAGGCAAAGAAAACTTTATTTACTCAGCCAGCGATTGGCCCGAAAATTCCTATGGCCAGGGGACAGAAGAGCCGTGGGTTTCGCTGGAGATAATTACGCCGAGTATTTATCTCAGCAAGATAATTGAGGTTTTAAAGATGCTACGAGGTAAATATACTGATACGCAGTATATCGGCACCGAGAAGGCGATTATATCCTACGAAGTCCCACTTCGGGGAATTATCATCAACCTTTACGACAGAGTAAAAACCGTAAGCCAGGGCTATGCTTCAATGAATTACAAAATGCTAGGGTTCAGACCGGGAAAACTAGTAAAGATGGAGATCTGGATTGCCGGGAAAAAAGAGGAGGCGTTTTCTAAAATAGTAGCAGAAGAGGATGCATATGAAGACGGTAAGTTTTTGGTGGAGAAGCTAAAGGAAGTTCTGCCTCCCGAACAATTCTCGGTTGCTTTGCAGGCAGTTATCTCTGGCAAGGTTATCGCCCGCGAGACTGTTAAAGCCCGGAGAAAGGACGTTACTGGTTATCTATACGGGGGGGACGTGTCAAGAAAAAGGAAGCTTCTAGAGAAGCAGAAAAGGGGCAAGAAGCTGTTGAAACAGAAAGGCAAGGTCGAAGTACCCCACCAAGCATTTTTAGAAATATTTAAAGGAAGACAATAAAAAATATGAATTTTGAAGAATACCAAAAAGCAGCTCACAAAACGTCGCAGTGTCCGAAAATAGGGGAAGAGTATATCTATCCGGTTTTAGGTTTGTGCGGTGAAGCCGGAGAATTGGCGAATAAGGTTAAAAAGATATTCCGTGACGACGGGTATGTTTTGACTGACGCGAGAAAAGGGGAGATTAAAAAAGAGTTAGGGGATATTCTTTGGTATGTCGCAGAGATATCGACAAAATTAGGTTTGGAAATGGATAATATTGCGAGTTCAAACATTGAGAAGCTAACCTCCCGTTTAGCGAGGGGGACAATCACTGGAGACGGGGATACGAGGTAAATTGACCGATAGGGTGATTTCTGATACAATACGCCTAGCGCCGTGGAGGAGTAGTACCTCAACAGTCTCATAAGCTGTGGGCCCCCGTGCAATTCGGGGCGGCGCAACATATTGGCCGGCGTAGCTCAGTGGTAGTAGCATACGTTTCATAAGCGTAAGGTCACAGGTTCAATCCCTGTCGCCGGCATATCCTATTTTAAAATTCATATGTGTTTGAAAAATATTTTAGAATAGGTTAGTTTATTAGCATGCGGGCGTAGTTCAGCCTGGTTTAGAATATTCCCCTGTCACGGGAAAGATCACGGGTTCAAATCCCGTCGCCCGCGCATCGTTTTTCAACTATTTTTGTGAGGAGTTTCTGTCTATTTTTGGTAGACAGGCAACGGGATTTGAACCGTCACCTTTATTTTAGGCAGTTTTTTTGATATAATAAGGAAATAATTCAATTAATTTAATAAAAATATGGGAGCAGAAACACCCGGAGCTAAAAAAATAATTTATTACCTTTTTATGGGTGCGGTTTTGATTTTGTCGGTTATAAACATTGTGATGTTTGTCGCTCTGCTGAATGTAAAACAACAAATTTCTGATGGGGCGAAACACGCAGCTGACGCGGTTAAACAGATGCAAGCTCAACCTCTCACTGACCCATTCACTGCCAATATAGCAATTGACAACACTTTTAGTGTTCCGATTAAAATCGTTATCCCAATTAAAACCACAATAAACGTGCCCGTGACAATTCCGACTACAGATCAACAGGTGACTATTGCAATTCCAATAGATACAAGTGTGCCGATAGACACAACCATACAGGTGCCAGTAAAGACAACCATCCCAGTAAGCATTAAAGTAGGTGATTTGCCCTTTGGTGATATTTTGCAACAGCTTCATGATTGGTTAATTAAACTATCCACCAGCTTGTGAGCGAAAAAAAATGAACCAAAGCCACCTTTTAATTGAGGTGGCTTTTTGATATAGTTTAAAATATGAATCAAAATATGAACAAGTGGAGGCTTTGGGGCGACTGGAAAGACAATGTGCTTTCTTATTCATTTTGGGTTTCTCTGAAAAGGAGTAAGGCCTATAAAGAGTTAGGACTTGATAGACTAATTAAAGCAGATATTATGCATCTTGAAGGCAATTTTTTTAGCTTGGAAGATGATTTTATTAAACTTGAGCCAACTGTTATTAAAAGTGTTGAGGGGAAAAATGATTGGATTGATAAGCTACTAAAAATATGTGGCGAAGAACAGAAGAGATTATTATCTTTAGAAAATAATGGAACAATATATGAGATAGTCAGCCAAGTTGCAGAATGTGTCGATTGTTCTACGATTGTTCACATGGTCGATAGAATATTAGAACCATATGTTAGGAATATTTCCGAGAAAAATTCGATTGAATACACAGAAATAGCCTCTGCTATGCATCCTGCCAAGAATACATTTTTGATGTCTTATCGGGATGAGTTAAGAAGTCTTAAGTCCTCCGGAATAGACGGATTTGTTAAGAAATATAAATGGGTCGGAGTTCATTTTTTGGATGGCCAGCCCCTCACGCGGGAAAAAGTTTTGTTAGAAATAAAAGCCACAACGGGTAGCAAAGAAAAATATCATATAAACAATGAATTGCCTAAAAAATTTTCGAAGCTAATTAAATTGGGACAAGAATTAGCATTTCAGAGATCTAATTTGGTAGAGACTGTTGATAGAGTCCTGTTTAATCGTTCTAGTGATTTAAAAAGTTTAGCCAAAAAACTAGGAATAACATTCGGAGAACTTAAATTTTTAACTTATTACGAAATTTTGAAATTGCGAGAGAGCGAGTCATTACCGGATGATCTACGCAAACGGATGGGAGGGTGTGGGATAAAGTTAATCGGTAATAAATATACAATAATTGTTGGGGAAGAGCTCCAGAAAGAAATCAGGAAATATATTAATTTGATCGATTTGGATGTTAACAAATTTAGAGGATCTATAGCTTTCAAGGGATGCGTAAGGGCAAGGGTTAAAGTGGTAAGAGAAAAAGCAGATGCCTTGAATGTGATGCCGGGAGATATCCTGGTCGCCAGTGAGACAACGCCTGATTTCATAATCGCGATGAGGAAGGCCGCCGCTTTTGTAACAGATGTCGGTGGGATTACATCGCATGCAGCAATTATTGCAAGGGAAATGAAAAAACCATGTATCATTGGAACGAAAATCGCTACCAAAGTCTTAAAAGACGGGGATCTGATCGAGGTAGACGCTAACGTGGGTATTGTAAAGGTACTAACGAGAGTTTAAGTTCATTTCAAAACAATAAATTCTATCATAGGGAAGTTTCCCCAAAACCAAGTTCGAACTGCGTCCCACTGCCCGCGCACCGTTCAAAAACCGCCTTTTAATTGAGGCGGTTTTTAGTTGGCTACAAGTTGCCGTAGGCCTTCAATGTTGCACTTGGAGGTTGAATTCGGGGGGCATCATTGACAATATATCCCTATATGGTATAATTACAATCTCTTGAACATTGTCAAATACAGCTTAAAAGTAGGCGCAGGATGTCCTGTGTCGGCTGTTTCAGGCCAATTATAGACAGAGGTGTTCCAATGAAACTCGTGAAGGTAGCCGTGATTCGTCACGGGAAGAAGGAGAAGATTCCAGACTGTGGTCAGGGTACCACAAGTTGGGGAATCCAGGCCCGATTAACAGAGGCCGGGATAGCCACTGCTGAGCAGGTGGCAAGGCGACTGAAGGCACTGTTGCCGGGGTGTACGACTTTCGGCTGCAGTCCTCTCATTCGGGCACAGGAAACCATCTTCGTCATCATGAGGGAGATGGGCATCGTCCCTGCCGAGTTTGCCGACCACATTCGGTATCACCCTAACTTCTGGTCGAGACACCCCAGTGTCTGGTACATGGATGTTGACCCAGCCGCGTATAGCAACGGCGCCGTCTACAACCTTCGCCGAACCGAGGTGGAGGAAGAAGGCAACATCACCCTGAATGCCATACAGGACATGTCCGTCCTGGCTGGCTCGGGGAATGAGAAGTCGGTCATCTGTGTCAGCCACGGTGGTCCCCTCGACGCGGCCATTATGATGGCCAAGAGACAGCTTGGCCGGTATGTGCCCATTACCGACCTGAAGGAGGGCGAAGGAGCCATCTTCGTGTTCGACGATCACGTCGCCACAATGGTGGATGTGGAGGATTTCCTCCAAGAATCCTGACCGCGATTAAGCAGTAGGTTCTCGTTTCGACGAGAGCAACAAAGTCCCCGCGCATGACTATATGCCGGGGGCTTTTCATTTACAAAGTGAACTTTTGTTTTAAGATATCATCTTTTACATAGGCCTCTTTTCCTAGAAACCACTTCTAACTGAGATGGTTTTTTGATAGGATTAAATAAGCCTATGGAAAACAAAGCGCGCGTTATTTCAGAATACAGAGGTGCATACAAGGTTAGAAATGAAAATGGAGAATTTCTGGCGAAAGTCACTGGAAAGCTGATTTTTGATGCTTTATCCAGAGAGGATTATCCGGCCGTGGGAGATTGGGTAACTATTGAAGAACTTCCAGAACAGCAGGCAGTAATCAAAGGAATTTTACCGAGACATACTATAATAAAAAGAAAGCAAATCGATAAGGAGGCAGTACAAATTATAGCAACAAATATTGATGTGGCATTTATTATCGAGTCGGTTGACAGAGATTTCAATCTGAACCGTTTTGAAAGGTATTTTGCTATAGCTAAAGACGGAGGAGTAAAACCAGCTATTATATTAAATAAAATAGACTTAATCTCTAAAGAGGAGTTAGATATAAAATTAGGTCAAATAAGGAATAGATTTAATGATGTTGATTCTATCTCGACCAGTATTGTTAGTGACAAGGGGCTGAGCGAATTAAGAATGTATATGAAAAAGGGAAAAACATATTGTTTTCTTGGTTCATCTGGGGTTGGTAAATCTTCTTTAATTAACAAACTGTTCGGAAAAAATATCATAAAGACGGAAAATATAAGTATTAGCACTGGGAAAGGTAAGCATACTACTACAAACCGAGAAATGTATTTTTTAGAAAACGGCGCTATTGTTGTAGATAACCCCGGAATGCGGGAGGTAGGAATGACGGATACAAGTGCTGGTATAGACAGCTTATTTGATGAAATAAGCATTTTAGCTAAAAGGTGCAAGTATGTTGATTGCACGCATATCCACGAGCCTGGGTGTGAGGTGTTGTCTTCGCTAAAATCTGGTAAACTTGACAAAGACAAATATTCTAATTATATCAACCTAAGGAGTGAAGCTGGGCATTATGAAATGACCGAACTTGAAAAAAAGGAAAAAGACCGTAACTTTGGGAAGTTTATTAAAAAAGCTAAAAAAGAATTAAAGAATTATGGGATTAGGGGATATTAAAGGTTTTAGAGCTAGAATCCCGATCTGTTCGTAATTCGCTATGACTCCGGTCCTAACGTCGTTTACGACCCCGCGCATTTTCCGGAAGCCACTTCTAATTGAGGTGGTTTTTTGATAGAGTAATATTAATAAAACGATGAACGAAATAATGAGGGGTGGTCGCGACGATTTTCCGCAGCGATCAGAACAACAGAATGTAGAACAATTTGGAGCCACATTGCCTCCAGAAATTTTAAGTATGTATGAAATTTCTGGACAGGATCCGATTACCAGGCACTCTTTTGACAGATATATAAAAGATAAAAAACAAGATCAAGCCATACGAGACCAAGCTGAAAAACCTATCGCTGTAGATATCATAGAGAATAAAAAAGAATTAAAGAGTTTCTTTACTGAGGACAATTCACTCCCCGAGGAGGTTAAGCTGTGGAAGGGAAAAGTTATGGAGGTTCCGGAAAAAGAAAGAGCGGCTATCATACGGAAAGGATTTCATAACCCTGATGCGAATATACAAATTGCAGCGGACAGAATGATTATTAATGCGCCCGAGAGAGAAAGAGTTAAATTAGTTGAAGAAGAATTTAATAGTTCTTCTTTAGGTTTACAAAAGGAGGCCGTGGGAAATATTTGGTGGATGCCAGTAGGTGAAAGAACTCAATTAATGCAGAGGGCGCTAAGCAGTCCCGACGCTACATTGAGAAGAATGGCTATGAGCGAAATTACATTTTTGCCCATAGAGGGCAAAGAAATATTGTTTCAATTTATGATAGAAAGAGGATTGGCAAATGAGCTGGTTGAACCACCCCTGTACGATAAGGCTAATGTTAAGAAAGAGGGGTTTGAGAGACGGGCATTCACTAAAACCGGCTCTGGGACAACTTTAATCGGCGGTGATTTAAGGGGGAAAACCATTATAAGACATATGCAGCCACGTGCGTTTTTAACCTGGCAAGATACATATGAAAATTATGGGCTATGGTCGCAGGAGGGGTTTGATTATGTTCCAGTTGAACCAATACAGTCGTACAAACTGAATAAAAATGGATTAGTCGATGTTCATAGTGGAGTATTAGATTTAAGCATTAAACAATGGCTGGACAGAACCCATAGGTTTGAATCAGAATTATATAATCAACAGAAAAAAATTATTGATGTATTAAAAAAGAAAGGAATTAAACACGGGCATACTCACGATAATAATTTTTGCCTTCGTTTTTTTAGAGATGAAAATGGTAATGTTGATCTTAATAGGGTGCCACGTGTGTATCTTATTGATTTTGACGAAGCAGTTTCTAATTAATATATATTCGGAATATAAATTGTCGCTTCTTTTTTCTGAATAATAGTTCTAACGTCGTCTACGACCCCGCGCCATCTTTTAATAATTTTTAGTCGTAAATTTCGTGCCATTTTATATGACAGGTAACGGGATTTGAACTGCTCTTTAATTTTGAGCAGTTTTTTGGTACGATAAAAATATGAAAACATTAGGTGTAATTGGAGGGCTTGGTCCAGAAACAACTTCTGAATTTTATTTAGATGTTATTTTTTCTTGCCAGAAAAAAGATAAAACAAACCGACCATTAATTATTGTTTCAAGTGTTCCCCTGCCATATCAAATAGAAGAAGACGCCATATCAAAAAACAAAGGCGTTGAAAGATGTTTACCCTTTTTAGTGAAAGAAGCTAAAAGATTAGAAAAAAGCGGTGCAGATTTTATTGTAATGCCCTGTAATTCATTGCACATTTTTATTAGAGAAATAAGAAAAGCAGTTAAGATTCCTGTTTTAAGCATTGTTGAAGAAACAGTGAAATTTTTGAAAGATAATAAAATGAGGAAGGTCGGAATAGTTTCTACATCAGCAACAATCAGGAATAGGTTATATGAAGATGCGTTTACCGAAAATAATATTGCATTTGAATCGCCAAATGATTTACAACAAGAGAAGATGGGTAAATTCATCTACAGTTTAGTTATGGGCCAACAAAATAACAGGGATAGGGAGGAGTTGATTAAAATTATTGATAGTTTTGAGAATAAAAAAGTTGATTGTATTGTTTTGGACTGCACGGACTTGCAATTACTTATTCCGAAACACCCCATTATGAAAATATTTGATACTATGAAAATATTTTCAGATGCTACTGTGAAGTATATGTTAGGGTAAGCTTAAATTAGTGCTAATAATTG
>JBAZYR010000007.1:0-59812 GCA_041659225.1 Candidatus Staskawiczbacteria bacterium | reverse complement strand
GCGAGAATGTTTATTCCGTTGAACGGGAGATTCCTAAAACCGAAGGAGTTGCCAGGGCCGCCCTAGAAGAGCTTTTAAAGGGTCCAACGGATTCGGAAAAAGCCGAGGGGTTCTCAACTGGTATAACTCCAGGCGTTACAATCCAGAGTTTAACAATAGAAGACGGCATCGCTAAGGTAGATTTTAACGCACAGTTGGAATACCAGATTGGAGGATCCTGCTTAGTAACCGCTATCCGTCGTCAAATTATAGAAACGCTAAAGCAATTTCCTACAATCAGCGATGTCGTTATCTCGATAGACGGCCGAATTGAGGATATTTTACAACCCTAATAAAAAACTATGGAAAATAAATTATACACTCTTTTGCAATTACCATATGGATATAAAGATTTAGAGCCATACATTTCGGAAGAACAATTAAGAATTCATCACCAGAAGCATCATCAGGCGTACGTGAATGGTGCGAATGCTATTTTCGAAAGATTGGAAAAGTCGCGAAAGGAAGATAGTGAGCTAGATTTTAAGGCAACCCTCAAGGAATTATCCTTTCACACAGGTGGCTATACCCTCCATAATCTATTCTGGACTAATTTAGCGCCGACGAAATCTGAGCCGGAGGGTGAGCTAAAGAAATTAATTGACGAGAGCTTCGGCAGCATAGAAAGATTCAAAAAAGAATTTAGCCAGACAGCTTTATCGGTAGAAGGGTCCGGCTGGGCAGTTTTGACGTTTGATCCAGAAAGACGAAAACTGCTGATGATGCAAATCGAAAAACATAATGTGAATGTTTTTCCCTCTTACAGTCTTTTATTGGTTTTAGATGTTTGGGAACATGCCTATTATTTAGATTATAAAAATGATAGAGCAAAGTTTATTGAAGGTTTTTGGAATATTGTGGATTGGAAGGAAGTTGGAGCACGATTGGGAAGGGCATCCTAGCAAGGGGTGAAATAATTTGTTATACTTTTATAATAAAAACATGATTACCTTATCTCAGGTTAAACAAAATAAGCACGTATTGGAGTTTATAGGCCAAACAGAAAAAACTTTGTCTGCGTTGTCATTCACCGACCACGGCTTAAGGCATGCTAATATAACAGCCGAGAGAGCAACAAGAATTGCCAAAGACATCGGATTGGACGCAAGAGCCCAGGAACTGGCTGGAATAGCAAGCTTTTGCCACGACATGGGTAATTTTATCAGCCGGAGCCATCATAATTATTTTACTTCCATACTTTTTTACCAACTATTCAACAAGGATTTTGATTCCGATGAACTCGGGGTTCTGATGCAGGCCATAGCTAACCATGACAAAAGCCAGGAGGATATGAGTTTCGCTAATCCTATTTCTGCCATAGTTGTTTTGGCCGATAAATCAGATGTTCATCGCTCGCGCGTGATTACAAAGAAAATAGAGGATATAAAGACAGATATTCATGACAGGGTTAATTACGCTACGACAGAATGTCAGTTGAAGGTGGATAAGACAAAAAAAAGAATTACTCTTACGCTTAAAATCGATACGAACTTTGTTCCAATAATGGAATACTTTGAAATTTTTACCGACAGAATGGTTTTTTGCAGATTGGCGGCGGAATATCTAGGCCATAGTTTTGGTTTAGTAATTAATAATTTTCGCCTCCTCTAAAACGTGATAGTAGAATTTCTAATCGTTATATTCGGTCTGTGCCTTTTTGAGGTTATTAGTAGTATCGACAACGCTATTATTAATGCCTCTGTTCTGAAAACTCTTCCAGAGAAGTATAGGAAGATTTTTTTATTCTGGGGTTTGATATTGGCGGTTTTCGTTGTCCGCGGCGTGTTGCCGTTTATTATCGTTTGGATCGCTAATCCAGGATTATCATTATTCCAGGTTGTCTCCTTCGTTTTTAGCCCAACCCCCGAAATTGAGGGTTACGTTGAAAAATCTAAGCCTCTTTTGTTGCTTGGAGGCGGGATGTATCTTTTCATGGTGTTTCTCGGATGGCTGTTTATGGAAGAGAAGAAATACGCTTTTTTAGTCGAGAAGTTCATACACCGCCAGTCAATTTGGTTTTATGCAAGTTCTTCCTTATTTTTCACTGTAATAATATACTTTGCGCTTAAGGTTAACCCATTTTTAGCGCTTGCAGCTTCAATAGGAGCCACCGCGTATTTCATTACCGACGGATTTAAAAGAAATGCTGAGGAAAAGGAAAGGGAACTACTCACGTCTAGTATAAGCGCCTGGAGCAAGATATTATATTTGGAAATCCTTGACGCCTCATTTTCTATCGATGGCGTAATCGGTGCCTTTGCCTTCACGATATCCATCCCCCTTATATTTATTGGAAACGGTTTGGGCGCTTTAGTTGTCAGGGAATTCACAGTACGGGGAATAAATGTAATTTCTAAATTTGCCTATTTAAAAAACGGAGCGATGTATTCAATAGGCATGTTGGGGGGTCTTATGGTTCTGGAGGCATTCGGCCGGCATTACCCTTTCTGGCTGGCTCCGCTGAATACTACTATCATGCTGGCGATCTTTATGGGTCTTTCTTTCAGAGAACTGAAATTAGCTAAAAATGTTAATAAATAAAGCGCAGCCTTTGGGTCGGAGGTTGCGGATTAATAAAAAATAAAAAATATGATACCACTTACTT
Organism: Candidatus Staskawiczbacteria bacterium; assembly: GCA_041659225.1. Taxonomy (GTDB): domain Bacteria; phylum Patescibacteriota; class Minisyncoccia; order Minisyncoccales; family Staskawiczbacteraceae; genus JBAZYR01. Next base: position 57,168 of record JBAZYR010000007.1, on the reverse strand, counting down.
CGCCAGAGCAGCTTATCAAATTAATGGAGAACCCTATAACCGCTGTTCTCATTATTATCTTAGCCATCTGGTCCATGGTCTGGAAAGGGTTGGCCCTATGGAAGGCTAGCCGGAACTTCCAAAAGACTTGGTTTATAGTTCTTTTGGTAGTAAATACAATGGGAATTTTAGAAATTCTCTATCTTTTCTATTTTAGTAAAAGGAAGGATAAGAATTTACCGACAAGTCAGATTTAGTTAATTTCAAGAGAGCCCCATCACGAGAGTGGTGGGGCTCTTGACATAGATTTTCTCTCGCGCTATATTTAATCAATACCGACAAAATTAGTCGGAGATAACATAAAAACATGAAGGTATCTAAAAAAACAGAATATGGCTTGAGGGCAATTCTCCATCTCGCGAAAAACCCTAAAAAGGTGATTTCCTTAAAAGAAATATCCAAGAAGGAAGATATTTCTTTTGATTACTTAGAAAAGATCATCGGCGAGCTGGAAAAGGCAAATTTAGTGAAAGCCAAGAAAGGCAGCCAAGGAGGATATTTTTTAGCACGACCGAGCAACAAAATAACCCCCTGGGACATTGTGCTGGTTTTAGAGGAAGATATGGCTACTTCCCATTGTTCGGGCTGCGCTATGGCCGGACAGTGCACAAGTGAGGATATATGGAGCGAAGCTCAGGATTCGTTTGACAATACATTGAATGCAGTTACTTTAGCGGATTTAATAAAAAAGAAGTAGTTATGAAGAAAATATATTTTGATTACGCTGCAACAACTCCGATAGATCCGCGCGTGAAAAAGGCGATGGAGCCTTACTATAGCCGTAAATTCGGCAACACAATGTCGCTGCATAGTTTCGGACAGGAGGCAAAGGTAGCCCTTGAAGAAAGCCGGCAAATAATCGCTGATTTATTGTCTGCAAAAACAAATGAAATAATTTTCACTGGTTCGGCTACTGAAAGCAACAATTTAGCTTTGAAGGGAGTTGCTTTTGCAAATAAGGGGAGAGGCAACCACATTATTATTTCGGCCATTGAACACCCATGTATTGTCGAATCAGCGAAGTGGCTGAAGAAACAAGGGTTCGAGATAACAGAAGTTAAAGTTGATAAATACGGGAAGGTAGGCGTTGATAATATAAAAAAAGCAATTAAGAAGAATACGGTTTTAGTTTCCATAATACATGCCTCGAACGAAATCGGAACTATCCAACCCATAGAAGAGATTGGGAAAATATGCCGGCAGAATAATATATATTTCCATACCGACGCCAGTCAAAGTTTCGGCAGGATTCCGATTGATGTTAATAAAATGAATATCGATTTATTAACTGCCAGTTCACATAAAATATACGGTCCGAAAGGCGCAGGTTGTTTGTTTGTGAGGGAAGGAGTAAGGATTGAGCCTTTTTTGCACGGTGGCGGGCAGGAATCAGGGTTACGTTCTTCAACTGTAAATGTTCCAGCTGTTGTCGGTTTCGCAGAAGCCGTTAAAATCACCCAGAAAGAAGGTGTGTCAGAGAATAAAAGGATAATGGAGTTAAGAAATTATTTGATAAAAGAAGTCTTGAAGACAAAAGGAAGTTATTTAAACGGCCATCCAGTAGACAGGCTGCAGAACAATGCTAATTTTCGCTTTGATTTTATTGAAGGGGAGGCACTCATAATCCAATTAGATCTGGAAGGAATAGCAGCCTCCACTGGCTCTGCATGCTCTTCAATAAAGCTAGAACCAAGCCATGTTCTGTTGGCGCTTGGCCTGAGGCCTCAGGAGGCCCATGGTTCGTTGAGAATTTCGCTTGGCCGTTGGACGACTAAGGAAGAAATTAATCGCTTACTGACTCTACTTCCAAAAATTATTAAACAATTAAGGGAGATTTCTCCGTTTAAATAATATGCAAGAAAAAGGAGTTTACACAAAAAAGGTTCTGGATCTTTTTAAAAAACCTCATAACTACGGTAAGATAAAGAGCGCCGATGGTGTCGGCAAAGTCGGCAATCCGACCTGCGGTGACGTTATGTGGCTATATATAAAAGTTGATAAGAGGGAAGTGATTAAGGATATAAAATTTGAAACCTTCGGTTGCGTCGCGGCAATCAGCACGAGTAGCATGATCACTGATTTGGCAAAAGGCAAAACAATAAAAGAGGCGCTGGAGATTACGAAGGATAATGTCGTGGAATCTTTAGGCGGTTTGCCTAAAATTAAATTTCATTGTTCAGTTTTAGCCGTTGACGCCCTAGTGGAGGCAATTTTTGATTATCTTTCTAAAAACAAAAAGGAAATATCCAAAGAATTAAAGGAACGACACAGCAGAATTAGCCGCGAGAGAGAGATTATCGAAAAAAGGTACAAGAAGTGGGCATAGGGTTGTCTTGACATTAAGCTTTTATTTGCTATTATGACTCTGGTTGTAAAACTGTTAAATGCTCGGCAAATTAGTTGTTATTCAATTAATTACTAATTTGCTGGGCAGTTGACAGGGCCGAAGCATCACAGAGAAGCTGGTGCTAGCCATGGCACAACCTCCACGCGCAGGTGGTGCGTAGGATAGGGATGATTCGGGAGCCGACTCCCGAAACAAGGTTTTGGGATTATTCCCAAGGAGAGCTAGGGTGGATCCCGGACCCAATGTGTGCATGAGATGCTCTTACTTGGGCGCATACCCTACACCAACCCTGTCGACTGCCCAGCAGCGTTTGCTCTTTTCCAATTTATTCCTTCATTCCGCATAGGTCACACACTCGTGGCCTTTTTCGTTGAAAAATGAGTTTTATTATGGCAGAGTTAAAAATATGGATAAAAGCAAAGCAAGGGCCTATATTATACTTTCGTTCGTGTTTTGGATAATTATCGAATACATCACGACTTGGAGAACAAACTTGTCAGTATGGGTGTCATACATGCCCTGGATTTTGCTGCAGTATCTTTTTATCATTCTCATATTTTGGTTTTTGCTTTTTGTAAAAAATTGGAACTATCGAAGGGTTTTGATCGCAATGTTAATAATCATGTACGGCTTTGAACTTTTGTGGAAAAACCCCTTTCTATCCAGCCCTCTTTTATTTATCCCAGGATCAATAGTTCTGATTCAGCTTTGGGGTTTTCTTACCTTTCTGCCATATTTTATTATCCGCAAATCCACCAAGCAACACATGATATCAACGATTTTTTATTGTCTTTGGCCGGTTTCAGGATTAGTGTTAGCTTTTTTAATATAAATGAAGAGAGAAAATAAGAATAGAATAATTGTGGCAATGTCCGGCGGAGTTGATAGTTCTGTAGCTGCAGCCCTGTTAAAGAAACAGGGTCATGATGTCATAGGTGTTTTCATGAAATTCTGGAAGCCTAAATCTTTCGGGAAATCAAACGAAAATAGATGTTGCACGCTAGAATCAGAGAGAATGGCTAGGTTAGTAGCAAAAAAGCTGGATATCCCTTTTTACGTTTTAAATTTAGAGAGGGAATTCAAAAAGAAAGTTGTCGACTATTTTCTAAAAGAGAATAGAGCGGGACGAACGCCAAACCCTTGCGTGGTTTGCAATAAGGAAATAAAGTTTGGCTTGTTATTAGAAAAAGCATTTAAGCTTGACGCAGCTTACGTCGCGACAGGGCATTACGTCCAAATCTACAAAGAGCCCAAGACTCAAAGCTGCGTATTACTGAAAGGGGAGGATAAGGACAAAGATCAATCATATTTTTTATGGAAGCTTAATCAAAAACAGCTAAAACATATTTTGTTTCCTGTGGGCAACTATACAAAGAGCAAAGTCCGGGAGTTAGCGAAAAAGTTTAAATTACCAAACGCAAAAACCTTAGAATCCCAGGAAATATGTTTTGTCGACGCAGAAATTAATAGTTTTCTTAGGAAATATTTACGAGAGAAGACCGGGAATATTGTTGACCTCAGCGGAAATATCCTGGGTTCTCATCATGGCCTTTGGTTCTATACGATCGGCCAAAGGAGGGGTATAGGGATAGCTTCCGGAAAGCCATATTATGTTTTAAGCAAAAATATTAAGAAAAATGAATTAGTCATCAGCCAGAACGAGAAAGATCTGGTTTCTAGAAAATTAATTGCAGGAAATATCAATTGGATATCCGGTGTCAGCCCGAAGTTCCCAATTAGAGTGACGGCCAAAATCCGTTATCGAACCCCGGGGCAATCTGCTATTGTGAAGAAAGTAAATTCAAATTTCTATTCCTTGGATTTTCTAAAACCACAGAGGGCTATAACCCCGGGGCAGTCAGTAGTTTTCTACAGCGGTAAAAAATTAATCGGAGGGGGCATAATTAAAGGCAATGGATAAAACTCCTAAAAACGGCGTAATGATCGCCTTCGGAGAGCTATTTTTAAAATCCGAAGGCGTAAAGAAGCTATTTCAAAAACGGTTAGTTGATAACCTGCGTTTTTTTCTTGCAAAAAACACTGTTGATTTCAAGCTGTTTTTGCTTCGGGAAAGAATCTTTATTGAAACTGAACAGCCGAAAGCCGTAATAAAGGTTTTAAAGAATATATTCGGGATATCCTGGTTTGCCGAATGCTTGTATTTCCCTGAGTCGGATTTAAAAGAGTTTGGGGATTTCGTGGATAAAAACTATCATAATTGGATAAAAAGCCGGGAAACATTCGCAATAAACTTAAAAATGAGCGACGTTTCTTCGAGTACGTCTTTGGCAACTAAGGAAGTAATCGAAAGAATTGCGCGCCGCATAGATCGCAAGGTTAATTTGAACAATCCTAAAAAGGAATTATCCATTGAAATACGCAAGCAGGGTTGGTTTCTGTATTTTAAAAAACAGCGGGCGCAGGGAGGCCTGCCGTTTGGCGCTTCCGGAAGGGTCTTGGTTTTGATGTCCGGCGGTATTGATTCTCCTGTTGCGGCTCATTTAATATCTAAAAGAGGGGCCGAGAATGTCTGGCTGCATTTCCATAGTTTCCCCTTGGTTTCTAATAAAAGCATTGAAAAGATAAAAGAGATAGCAAGGATATTCTCAAGCTATCAGGCGCATCTTAAAATATACTTTGTACCCATCTCCAGGGCTCAAGTGGAGATAAAAACTAAAGCGCCTGCCGGGTATAGGATTTTACTTTATAGGCGGTTAATGTTCAGAATAGCTGAAGCCATCGCGAAAAAAGAAAGGTGCAAAGCCCTGGTAACCGGTGAAAGCTTGGGGCAAGTAAGTTCGCAGACATTACAGAATATAACGATTGTTTCAGATGCTATAAGGATGCCCGTATTCAGGCCGTTAATAGCCATGGATAAGGAAGAGATAATTAAATTGGCTGAACAAATTAAAACCTACGAAATTTCTATCAAACCCCATGAAGATTGCTGTACATTATTCACGCCCAAACACTCGACAGCTGATGGAAAATTAGAGGTTGTCAAAGAATTAGAAAAGAAGCTTAATATTAAAAAGATTGTAGCTGGTATTACAAAAGAAATTAAAGTTATGGTACAATAAGCATAATTAGTAAATTAAGGTAATATATATATGAATAAAAATATATTAATCGCAATAATCGCCGTTGTTGCCGTTGTAATTATAGCGATAGCTGTGTTTTTTCTTTATCAGCAAAGCGCTGCTCTTCCTGAATCTGGAATAGTCTTGTTTTCTAACGCAGTTTGTCCTCACTGCCAGAATGTCGCCAAATATATCCAGGATAATGGAGTAGAAAAGAAAATAAATTTTAAGAAGGTAGAAATAGGGGATGATCAAGAAGCCATCAATTCTCTGATAGAGAAGGCCAAAGCCTGTAATCTGGACACAAGCAACATATCCATACCTTTCTTATGGGATGGAACCAATTGCATACAGGGAGAAACCGAGATCGTCAATTTTTTTGATCTTAAAATGAGAGCCCTTGTACAATGAAGAAATTATACTTTTTTCTAAGCCTATTGTCCTTCGGCCTCCTTGTCGGGCAAAGAACTGAAGCGATTTGCCCCCTTTGCACAGTTGCGGTTGGTGCCGGAGTTGGCTTTTCCCGGTGGATTGGGATAGATGACATCATATCCGGCATCTGGATAGGTGGCTTGATAGTATCAATGATAATGTGGCTTTTGGATTATCTCGATCAAAAAAAGCTTAATTTCTATCTACGCAATCTAACTATAGTGTTAGCGTTCTATTTATTAACCCTTTTACCGCTATTTTACACAAATATTATCGGACACCCTTTGAATAAAATATGGGGAATTGATAGAATACTATTTGGAATTGTCATAGGAACGATTACGTTTTTATTGGGAGCTCTAGCGTATAAACTTTCTAAGAAAAAAAATAACGGGAAGCCATATTTCCCTTATCAGAAGGTAGTCTTCCCAGTTTCCTTTTTGGCTGTCATTAGTTTAATCACATATTATTTACTCAAATGGTAGAGTTAGATAAGGAAGTAGAAAACTTAATAAAGAAAGTTGAAGAAAGCAAAAAGAGCGGCTTAGATTTGTCTTCTGATGAGGATTTATCTATTGCCATAATGAACTTAATCTCAATCGAAGAGCATTTTTTCTTTACCGGAGCGAAGACGGGGAAAAGCGAGTATTATGATTTATTACTGACTACGCGGGAGATGAGGAAGGATTTGCTCAAGAGAATAATAAAAGACTATGAAGGAGAAGTTTGGTGCATCTCCAAGCATCTTTTAGCAGCTTCAATGAGGCTGATGGAGGTAGGAACCAAATATCTCTCGCAAGGCAAGAAATCAGACGCCGAAGACCTATTTTCAAAAGCCTATAACCTCTATTCCCTTTTTTGGGGAATAAATCTGAAACTGGTTAACGTTGGAGATATGAAAAAGATTGATGACGACCAATTGAATAAAGAAGATAAAGATAAGAAAGGATTTCTTGGAAAATTAGGAGAGGTGGTAAAAAAAGTAATTGATTGCTGCAAAGAGTAATAATTAACTAAGGTATTAATATGTTCAGACCTAAAACAAAGCCGTTCTGCGATTTGAAGGGGAAAGTCGCCATTGTAACTGGAGCTAGGAGGGGAATGGGAAGAACTCATGCTATCGTATTAGCTAAAGCCGGTGCGAAAGTAGTTGTTTCAGATATTTCCCAGGAAGAATGCCAGAAAGTGGCTGACGAGATAAAGAAGCTGGGAGGCAAGGCAATTGCGGTAAAGTGTGACGTCAGCAATAAAGTAGAAGTTGATGCCTTGGTTCAGAAAACCGTTGAACAGTTCAGCAAACTAGATATTTTGGTGAATAATGCAGGAATCTGCATCTTCAAGCCATTTTTAGAAATGTCTCAGGAAGAATTCAGCAAAACAATTGATGTTAATCTAAAAGGGTATTTCTTATGCGCCCAAGCCGCTGCTAAAGAAATGGCAAAGCAAAAGAATGGTTCTATTGTGAACATTGCCTCCATCGCAATGGGCCAGGTAGGCGTAGGATTTCAAGGTTTAACCCACTACTGTGCTTCAAAGGGTGGGATAGTTGCCATGGCTGAGGCAATGGCTTTGGAGCTGGCTCCGTTGAGTATACGAGTAAATACAATAGCTCCAGGAGCGATCGACACTCCGATGGTCGCCACCGTAAAGCAAGATATGAAAACCTTGGATTCGATGTTGGCTGGAGTTCCTCTAAGAAGAATGGGCAAGCCTGAAGAAATATCCAATGCGGTTCTATTCTTGGCCTCGGACGAGTCCTCATACATGACAGGCTCTGTAATGGTTGTCGACGGCGGATGGATAGCAGGCTAATCTGCATTTTAGGTTGACCGCCCTCATATATAGGTATAGAATAGGCTCAGAGGAAAAAACACTTTAATTTAAAACAAGGTCGAGTTTAATAAACAAATCGCCTTTACTCCAGTTAAATATTGCCCTCTGGCAAATTTAGCTGAGTTCAACCGTTGGTAAACAACGGACCTCAACCAGCGGTGGCGAAGAAAAACAATGACAGAAGCTTATTGTGTAAAATGCAAGGCCAAAAGAGAGATGAAAGACCCGAAGGAAGTTAGTTTCAACGCAAAGGGAGGCAAAAAAAGAAACGCCATGTCTGGCACTTGCCCGGTTTGCGGAACTAAAATGTTTCGAATCCTAGGAAACAAGAAATAGGAAAAAGAACTCTTAACAAACGCCCCTTGAAAAGGGGTGTTTGCTTAAATGAAAAGTCCTCGTACGCGCTGGTACAAGGACTTTGTTGCTCTCGCCGAAGCGAGAACCTAGTCGATCAGCCCCTTTGGGAGCTCCTCCTGGAGCTGTCTGACCGTGGTCACACAGGTACCAGTTTGGCTCGCCTTGAGTTGCTGAAGGGAAATCGTTCCCTTGAGCATCGCCTTCTTTGCTTTCTTGAGCCATTTGGCTCTCTTTTTCTTGTCCGTCATTGTAACTCTCCTAAAATGGGAGGTGATCGGGGAGCCAGGATTAGCTCTTCTGCATGAGGGCGTGGTAGGAGTTGCTGTTGGGTCCGTTCGGGAACTCAACCTTAGCGACCACCCACCCCTCGGCTCCGAGCGTGTTGAGCTCTTTCTCGAAGCTCGCCCGACGCTCTTCATCGGTTACCTGGGCTCTACCTCTATCCGACGCGCTGAAAACCACTTTGAATTGCATGGCATTTCCCTTTCGTAATTGGCTGTATAGCCATCCCTGGAAAACGGTTGGTAACGAACACATATACATTATACCATATATCATAATACTTTGTCAAGGGGTATTAGATATACCCTAATAGTTTTTACTCTGATAGGGGTATAATAGAAAAAGATATGGAAATTACCAAAAACAAAATAATTATTGGGGCGATAGGACTATTGGTTCTGCTGAACGGTTTTGCCTGGCAAATAGTTTTTAATTTATCCAGCCAGCAGTATTTAAAGGTTGATTTTTTGAGCGTTGGGCAGGGGGACGCGACGTTCGTAGAAACGCCAAGCAAACAGCAGATTCTAATTGACGGCGGGCCGGACTCAACGATATTGGAGAAACTAGGGCAGGAAATGCTTCCACAGGACAGAACCATTGACCTAATAATCCTAACCCACCCTGAAGCTGATCACATGACAGGGCTTTTAGAGGTTTTGAAAAGATACGAGGTGAGGAACGTTTTATGGACGGGGGTGATTCGAGATACTGCAGAATGGAGAGAGTGGAACAGCCTCATTGAAGAAGAAGGGGCAGGAATATGGATAGCGCAAGCCGGGGGAGAGCTAGTTTTGCAAAAAGAATCTCCGCGCATAGTAATTAATATTTTGAACCCGCCGGAGAACCTAAGGGGTAAGAAGCTAGAAGACAGTAATAATACTTCTATTGTTCTTTCTTTGATAATAGGGGACAGAACGTTTCTGCTCACCGGAGACATAAACAGCTCAGGGGAGCAATTATTGGGAGAAAGGATTGGAGCAGATGTTTTAAAAATAGCGCATCATGGCAGCAAATATTCCACTTCCGAAGAATTCTTGAATATAGTTTCTCCGTCTGTCGCCGTTATATCCGTCGGCAAGAACACTTACGGCCATCCGGCCGAGGAGCTATTGGCAAGACTGGATAAATTTGGTATAGAAACATTAAGAACGGACCTAAGCGGGGATATTAAATTTATCTCTGACGGTAAAAATATAAAAATAATAAATAACTAATATGAAAGGAATTGATTTTCCAATTTTTAAAACAAAATCAGAGGATTCTAGTAAAAAGTTTGATTTAACTGATTTCAATCAAAGACAGGCATATTTTGAATATAAAGCAGGGCCTGAAATACAAAAACTGCGGGAATACTTGAAAGAAAATACTTTCATCGCCTATCTTCTGGGGAAGAAATCTTCAGGCAAAGGAACTTATTCTAAAATGTTAAAAGAGGTTGTTGCTCCAGACAGAATTGCGCACTTTTCAATCGGAGACATGATAAGGTCTTTTGACGATATTAAAAAAGATGAGGCCAAGAAACAAGAATTAGTTTCCTTCCTCAAGGATAACTATCGCGGATTCATTCCCTTGGATGATATATTAAAATCTTTGGAGAACCGAAGTACGAAGTTTCTTCTGCCGACCGAATTGATTTTAGTGTTAGCGAAAAGGGAAATAGCGAAATTGGGCAGGAAAGCCATCTTCATAGACGGCTTCCCAAGGGATTTAGACCAAATATCGTATTCTTTATTCTTTCGGGATCTTATTAATTACAGGCAGGATCCAGATGTTTTTGTTTCAATTGATGTTCCCACTTCAGTAATTGACGAAAGGGTAAAGTTCCGAGTTATCTGCCCGGTCTGCCAAACATCTAGGAACTTGAAGCTTTTAACGACAAAGACAGTTGAATTTGATAAGAAAGACAATAAGTTTTATCTTCTTTGCGATAATCCCGCCTGCAACGGTTCAAGGATGGTTACGAAAGAAGGGGATGAATTAGGAATCGCGCCCATAAAAGATAGATTAGAAAAGGACGAAATTTTAATCCGACAAGCGCTTTCTTTGCAGGGCATCCCGAAGATATTCCTGAGAAATTCTATACCCGTAGAGAAAGTACAGGAGGCTACGGATGATTATGAGATTACTCCAGGATATGAATACACGTATAACGAGGCTGAGAATAAAGTGGAGACGATAGAAAAACCCTGGCAGGTTTTAGACGACGAGGGAGTTGCCTCGAACAGTTTGATGCCGCCTCCTGTTGTTGTTTCTTTAATAAAACAATTAGTCCAAGCCCTAGGTTTATAGGGGTCTTGACCTTATCTTTAAAGGAGTTAAAATAGAGGCAGCCCTGCCAATTAAAAATTTCTAACAAACTTTTTTATAGGGAGTCCAATATTTGTTCTGGCCTTGGCCAAAACGTGAGGACACCCACTTAGATTATTATTGAAATTTTAAGAATAGCGGGGCGCAGAGACGCTCAGTAACACTGGGCTTTTTTGCTGCTTGGGATTTTCTCATCTAGCTCCGTTAGAAAAAAGATATTTGACATCAAGGGGGGTTCCATTATACTTAAATACATCGTGTAGTTCGTTCGAACCAGTCCTTTGAAAAGGAGAAAGCGATGAAGAAGGTAGCTGTAATTTGTGCGGTGGTCGCACTTTTTGGCGGGAATTATGCAGTGGCCGATTGGACCACTCTAAGTGTGCCTGAGGCATCAAGTACGCACCCGCGTTGCGTAGATGGTGACAATGTCGTCGGTTTCTATATGACGGCCGCTTCGTACCCTTATGACCATGGTTTTGTGTATAACTCAACTACTGAGACCTGGCTCACGCTCGATAAGCCAGGCGCGATTGACACGATTTTAACTGGCGTTTCGGGCGACCGAATTGTCGGTACTTATCAAGATAATCAAGGTATCTCCCACGGTCTTCTCTACAATATTGGAAGCTCAACTTGGACCACGCTTGATATGAACGATACGACTACCTGGATAAATGCTATCGACGGCGATAATATTGTCGGTGGCTATCAAGGCGGCAATGGTGCTTTTGTCTACAATTTGGCGACTTCACTATTTACCCCCCTCAATATGGTCGGGTTGACTAAGGTAAACCCCCGGGGAGTCTCTGGAAACCGAATCGTCGGTCGTTACACTGATTCTCTTGCTCGGCAGTACGGCTTCATTTACAATATCGCAGATGAAACCTGGGTTAACTTCAGCATACCCGATTCTATGTTACACAGTACTACTCCATGGAGCATCGAGGGCGATAATATTGTCGGTGGCTATGTAGACGCTGACAACATAATGCACGGATTTATTTACAACATTACAGGTTCAGCCCAAGCTATTGCTGGTCCACCAAACGCAAGCGCTGCCGCCACGTGGGTCACTATCGACGCACCAAACGCAAGCGCTACTGTCGTGTATGGAATATCCGGCAATACCCTTGTCGGTACATTCCAACCAAGAACGTTTGGTTTTAATGTTGCTGCTGTCAGCAGTGAGCAAGGTTTTATCTATACGATTCCTGAACCCACAACCATATGTATCCTTGCCTTTGGCGGGATCCTTCTTCTTCACCGCAAAAAGTAAAACATTCGTCTGTTATGGCCTGAGTGCATCTTAGGCCTTTTTATTTCTCGGTTAAGCTAAACAGAGATGGAAAAAGAGTTATCCACAGATAGTTGACGGATTAAATTTGTGTTAAAATATATGAATGCAAAGGAAGGAGAGAATAAGTTCCCGAAAGCATTTTATATACACCAATAAATTCCCTAGAAAATGCCAGTAAAAAGGCTATCAAAAAGAAACGCAAATAGAAAGATTCCGATAAACCGAGGCGTTTTAAATTCCATCTTCAACGGGTTTGTTATTGCCGGAGTTTTTTCTTTCGCTCTTTATGCTTTCGCTACGCCGCCGGATAGCCCATATGCTCCAGGTGCAACATTGAATCCAAGTTGTGCTCCGCTTTCTAGTAATTGTACCGTAACAACTCCGGCAATTTCTGGAGTCAATACCGACATCACCGCACTTTCTGGATTAAATTTACAAGCAGCAATAGTTTTATCTCCATTCGGAACTTCTACCGGTCAAACAGGGGAGGTAAGGTTTCTAGAATTGGCAGCTGACGGTACTAATTACGTCGGTTTTAAGTCACCTGATGCAATTTCTAGTAGCGCGATTTTTACTTTGCCCTCCGCTTTCCCGGCTTCGAGCGGATTTTTAAAGTCTTCTAACGCCGGGGTTCTAAGTTTTGATACGGGTACTTACCTTGCAACAGCAGACGCATCGTCAACTTATGTGCCATATACCGGAGCTACGGCAGGGTTAAACTTAGGTTCGCAAAATATTAGCACAATAGGTTTACGGATTTTAGAGAGTGGCGATACCCCAATAAAATACTCAATTCTTCAGGGCGGGGATCAGTCCATAGATTTGACCTATACGCTGCCTACTGCATATCCGGGTACGGGATTGAGTGGTTTTATGAAATCAAGTGATGCCGGCGTAATGAGTTGGGACACTTCGACCTATCTTACTGCGGCAATCACGAGTCTTAACGGTCTGACTGGTGCTTCGCAAACTTTTGCTATTGGAACTAGCGGCACCGAACCTGCCTGGGGTTCGGCGACTACCACCCATACTCTTAATATTCCTATGGCTTCAGCGACAGACGTCACTGCGGGATTATTGAGTAAGACAGATTATAATACCTTTACTGCGAAACAAGCGGCATTGGTTAGTGGTACTAATATTAAAACAGTTAATTCAACCACACTTTTGGGGAGCGGAGACATAGCCGTCCAGCCGACATTGGTTTCGGGAACGAATATAAAATCAATTAATGGTTCCTCCATTTTAGCAAGCGGCGACCTTACTTTATTAACCTCTCTTTCGGGTGCTTGGCTCAACGGCGACGATCAAACTTTGCTTACCGGTGATAAATCCGGCTCGTTCGACCTCACCACTACGGGCACTGGTACATTTGGCCTAGCAAGTATATTAAACAATACTACTTCAACGTCGGTTAACGTAACCTCGTCGGTTTCTTCGATATTATCAAATAACTATGGATATAAGTTAAGTTATACTTCGACAGCTCCAATTGCCGCTAGTCTTCAGGCCTATAATACATTTGGATACCACGTTTTATTAGATTTAGATAATGTAGTCGGCGCGGTAGGTGACGGTTCGGATACCACCTATTATCCATCAGGGTATTATTCTAATGTCGACGCATCTGGCGTAACTTTTACAGGTGACGGAGATACTATATTCAACCCTTATGGCTTAGCATTCACCGTTATAGGTGCTCCTGCAACCCTATCCACTGTTCAAGAATCAGCGATAGGGATAAGGGGAACCTCTGGCGGAGATATTGGAACAACTGGAGAAACTAGCCATTACGGAGGATGGTTTAACGCGGGTGGCACGGCTGATACAAACTATGGTATTTTTGCATATGCTTCGGACGCTACCACCAATTGGGCGGGATATTTTAGCGGAAATATGTATGTTTCTCAAACGGGAGTGATAGGGATAGTGGATTTTGGTTCTTCGACTGGTGTTTCTGCCACCGCGACGAACGGAATCCTTACTTTGACAGGACTTAAGACCGCTGGAAATAACGCGAACTTAACCTTTGATTTTGAAAGCACCCTTAACTCAGTAATAATCGGATCAACGAGCGGAGTTACAAGTTTTAGTTTTAGTAAAAATATATTAGTTGAAAATGCCGCCAATCCAACGATTGCCACCGTAGATGATACAAATACCGTTTCAGTAATTCAACAATCACAGGATACGATCGGTATTTTTGGGACACAAACGAATCACGCACTATATTTTATAACAAACAACACAACAGCGCTAGCTATCGACACTAGTCAAAACTTTGACTTTCAGGATGGAAATTTGCTTACTACGGGTAGCGGTACATTCGGCACGGGAAAGTTTACTGCCAGCACAAATCAGATTGTTTTAGATTCAGATGGAACATATACCGGAACAATCACAATGGCTTCGCTCGTCGGCTCTTCACAGGTATGGACCTTTCCCGGCGTTTCAGGAACTGTTGCTCTCACTGCTAATAGATTAAGTGAGTTTGCCTCAACAACTTCTGAAGGACTAAGTACAGTTATATTCGACGAAACAGGTTCCGGGCTGCTGGTATTCGGTACCTCACCGACTTTGATAACACCGGTATTAGGAGTTGCAACTGCCACCTCAATAAACAAGGTGGCTATTACAGCTCCTGCTACGGGTGCAACACTTACTATTGCCGACGGTAAAACGTTGACAGTTAATAATACGATTTCTTTATCTGCAGGGGCAGACAGTAAAACATTAAATATAGGGGCGAATAGTCTTACATTTTCAACAAGTGGTGATACAACCTTAACTTTGCCGACCTCGGGAACGGTAGCTACCGGAACCGGTACAGAAAACTACGCAGCCTATTGGTCAGGGACTAATACGGTTGCTGCCGAACAATATCTCGCTGCCTCAAGGGGCGGTTTGGGCGCCAATATTACGGCTGCCGGCGGCGGGGAGATGCTTTATTCCACCAGCACGACCGCTTACGGCCACCTTGCAGCTGGATCGTCAGGCCAGATTCTTCGGAGCGGAGGAACGGGTGCTCCGGCTTGGTCCACAGCAACCTATCCTGCAACCGGAGGAACATTGAACACATTATTAAGATCAGACGGAACGAACTGGGTGAACAGTACCGTCGTATATCCTGCGACCACGACTTCAACTAGAGTTCTTTATTCAACATCAGCTAATACAATAGGCGACAATGCCAATCTGACTTTTGACGGTACTACTTTAACCGCAGGAGGATTTACTACCACAGGTTCTTTTCAGGCGCCAACCTATAAAATAGATGCAGCGGCGCCTTCTTATACGTACTATGATTTCTTAAGAGGTTCCAGCGTCACGAGTTTGTATGCTAAGTCTTCCGCCACAGAATCTGATCTTACTGCAGCGCCAGCGACCTGGATTACCGGAGCGACTCAAATAACGGGTGCTGGGCAGCTAACTCAATTTTCAATCAACGACGGAATCGTTATCGATAATGCGACGGGATATTTGTTTGAATCAGTCAATTGGCATGGGTTTTTAACTAAAATTCAACTACCAACAGGAGTACCAGAATCATACTACTCGGCTATTTACGCTCAAGTCATAGCTTATTGGGCAAGCAGTAAAACCTTCGCATTCTACATCTGGAATTACAATACTGTTTCCTGGGAGCAGATTGGCGCTAATGCAAGCGGAGCAACGCTCCAAGATGTTAACGAGGCAATGACCTCTAATGTAGGAAACTATATCGGAGATGATTTTAAGGTCTATTTGATGAGCAGAAATGTTGTGAGCGGAGGCGGCGATATTTATGCCTATTATGATTATACCCGCATAGGGGTAAAACAAACTCAGATTACTGTCACCAGCGAGCTTTGGGGCGGCAACCTGACTACTGCCGGAGATATATCGGTTGGCGGGATTTTTTCACCGAGTACAATATCTCCAATCAGCGACAATGTCTATAGCAACGGCAGCTCTGCTAAGAGGTGGGCTTCCACAACAGCGCAGACAGTAAATGCATATAATACTTTTAATCTTGGCTCTGCTGCCTATGGGCAGGCAGGCATACCGTTTTATGTAAGGTTGGACTCAACTACCGATAGCTTTATTGGTAAAGGAATAGACTTACAGGTGGACTATAGGAATCCTAATGAGGATAACTCTACTTTTATAAATTCTTTAGTTGCGATAGATCACTATACTAATGGCCTAGCTGATGTTTATTACCCTAACTCTTGGAAAGTTCAAGGCGGATATGATGGAGACCCCTCTGGTTATGTGATAAATGGCATAGGAACAAACATTCAAGCGCTTAATACCATAAAAGACGCAGCTACGTGGACAGCGGATGCGACTACCCAATCATTTTATAATCTTCAACTAACAAATACTCTCCAAAACGAAAGGACAACCGATTACGCAGGTAATTTTAATCTCGCACAACTATATCTCACTGTTCCCGCGGTGTATAATGTAGATACAGGTGCTCTTACCGGAACAGTAAACGCTTACGGTTTTATCTCGGATGCGGACAACATAATGAATGATAACGTAAAGATGTATTTTGGCTCCGGCACAGATTTATCTATTTATCACAACGGAACGGATAGCTGGATAGATAATAAAACAGGTGTATTAAAGTTCGCCTTTAACGGGACATCTCAAATTGGGCTAGTTGACGGGAAGTTAGCGCCCACAACTACGAACGACATAGATTTAGGCGACACTACTCATATTTATAAAAATGCTTACATCACCAATTATTTTGCCGGCTCGACAGCCGGAGTAGATGGAACGGGTTGCACCTCTGTGAATGTCAGCAAAGGCATTGTCATATCTTGCACCACCTCAGATATTAAGAATAAAAAAGATATAGCGGGCTTGGGTTCGGTTATCGACAAGGTTATGGCCTTGCGGGGTGTGTATTATTCGTACGACGATAAATATTTGGAGACTAACCCGATTACCGCCCCCGGCCAAGTTCAAATAGGTATGATTGCCGAGGAGATGCAGCAGCAATTCCCAGAGTTGGTTGTGGAAAATCCGAACGGTGATCTCGGAATAAATTATTCCCAATTTACGGCGGTGTTGCTTGAAGCGGTGAAAGAGCTGGACCAGAAGATTAATATTTTAGGCGGAGGTTCAATACAAATAGGCGGCACTGGTTATGTCGGCGGCGGACAAGTTTCAGGAGTTTCAAGTCAAGCGATAGGCCAGTCTTTGATGGATTTAGGCATGGCAGTTGTTAACGGGGTGGCCACATTAAAGGAGGTGGTTGCAGATAAGTTTACCGCCAGGACTGCTCGTCTTGAGAAAATGGAAATGATTGACTCTGCTAATGGAGACGCATACTGTACATGGATTGAAAATGGCGAGTGGCAAAAAACTAAAGGGGCTTGCGACGCGATAGAAGAGGTTGTGATTGAGCCAACCCCGGAACCGGCTCCAGAGATTGAGACTGAACCAGATATAGAAATTACGCCAGAGGTCCAACCAGAGGTTTTACCAGAGGGTTCAGTCGAAGAGATAAAGCAAGAAGTTAAACAGGAATTAAAGAGCGAGTTGAATAAATCAATTGATAAAAAAGTTGAGAACATTAAAGAAGATGTTGAGGATTTACAAGTGCAGGTTGAAGAACTATCTCAGCCGGTAGAGCCGGAACCAGAGGTCCTGGAAGAGACGCCACCGCTAGAGGAGATCCAAGTGCAGGAAGAAGTGCCCGCAGAGGAGCCACCTGTGGAAGAAGCAGAGCCCACAGGTTTGCTGGACAAAGCCTTAAAAGCAGTGGAAGAATCAGCGGAGTTTGTTAAGGAATCGGCAGCAGCAGGACTGTTTCCGAAGATTATGAGTTTTATTAAAGAATCTACTCCGACGATAAAGGAAGCAGCCGGCTCGGCAACGTCGGGATTATTACAAGGAGTATTGAATATCATAAGCAATTTGAAAGAAGAAATTGGAAAATTAATTAAGTTTTAAAATTAATATAATTAAACCATGCCAAAAGAGAACTCTCTCATAGCCAGAATTTGTGATTATGTCGCCAAGTATAGCATTTACGTCCTGGTTGCGTTACTTCCAATCTTTTTCCTTCCATGGACGTCTGACATACTTGATTTTAATAAACAAACATTGCTTTTATTGCTTTCTGCCTTGTCTCTTTTTGCGTGGATGCTTAAGTCCGTTATTTCCAAACAAATAAGCATAAATTTGAGCAAAATACATATCGCTGTGGTTGTGTTTTTTGTTTTTTCCCTTCTTTCAACTATATTTTCTTTATGGAGATACGGGAGTTTCTGGGGTTGGCCGCAGGTTGTTTCTGAAAGTCTAGTAGGACTGATAGGGCTGATTGTTTTCTATTTCCTGGTAAGCAACATATTCAACAAAAAAGAAATATATAATTTAGTTTTAATCCTAGCCTTCTCGGGATTTCTGGCCCTGATATTCGGATGTTTGCAAATTTTCGGTTTATTCTTACTCCCGTTGGCTTTTACGAAAGCTACAGCGTTCAATACAATCGGCGCAGCCGGAGCATTGGGATTGCTAGCTGTCGTATTTTTACCGCTCGTTATTTCTTTGCTCACGAAAAGGAAAGCATTGGCAGCGATTCTTTTTTGGGCTGTGATATTCACATTGGTTTTGATCGTGGCGCTTAACTTTTTGGTGTTATGGTGGCTGGTGATAGTAGGGTCAGCCTTGATCATAATTTTCGGAATGCAGAAAAAGAGTTCTTTTGATAGCCGCTGGTTAATCTTGCCGATGTTCTTTTTGGCCCTTTCCTTATTCTTTGTTGTTTTAAGGCCGGCAGTAAATATTTTGTCTTCGGCTCCTGCTGAATTTTCATTAAGTCAGAAGGCAAGTCTGGATATTGTTTTACAAACTTTGAAAGCCAGTCCGATCTTCGGTTCCGGTCCAGGAACATTTGTTTATGATTTTTCTAAGTATATAGGAGCTGATTTTAACGCCAGCATGTTTTGGAACGTAAAATTTGGAGGGGCGGGCTCAAAGTTTTTAACTGTTTTAGGAACGACGGGGATCCTAGGCGCGCTTTCTTTTTTATTCTTAATGTTTATTACTATTTTCCAAGGAATTAAAGTCTTCTTAGCTAAGAAAAACAATGATGAGCATTGGAATGTAACTCTTGGAGTTATCGCTGCTTTTATGGTTCTAAGCGTCGGATACTTCCTTTACAACAGCGCGTTTGTCTTAGATTTCCTGTATTTCTTTCTGATTGCCGTGTTTATCGCCCTAACCTCCAAGGAGAGAAAGCAATATCCATTGGAATCGTCTTCTGTGATGGCTTTGAGCGTGACTTTCATTTTCACCCTTTGTTTCATATTCGGCTTAGGGCTTTTGATTTTAACGGGCCAAAAATATATTGCCGAAATTAATTACACCGCCGGATTAACGCAGCTGCAGAAAGGCAATGGCGACGAAGGAATTAAAAATATTGAAAAAGCAGCAAGTTTGAATCCATCCTCTGATCTTTACTTTAGGCAATTATCTCAGTTGTATCTTTCCAAGGTTAAACAGGAGGCTCAGAGAACAGATAATTCTCAGGAGGAAAGAGGCAAAAATATTCAAATGCTGGTAGCGAACTCGATAAACGCTTCGAAAATAGCAACTGATATAAATTCAAAGAACGACTCTAATTGGGCGGTGAGAGGATTGATTTATCAGAATTTAATCGGCTTAGTTCCTGATTCAGAGTCATGGGCAATAAAAGCCTATGATTCTGCTATGGAATTGGCACCGAATAATCCATATTATCCAACGCAAAAAGGAATAGTATTTTTGAATCAAGCGCTTTCTTTGCCTCAGGATAAAGCAGGAGAGAAAGCCAGCTTGCTTTCACAAGCTGAAGAACAGTTGAGCAAAGCTATTTTGTTAAAGTCTGATTACGCGCCAGCGCGTTTCCAAATGGCCATGGTATCTCAGGCGGCTGGGAAGACAGATGAAGCGATTAGTCGCTTAGAAGATACTAGAAATTATGCACCGCAAGATGTCGGCTTGGCTCTCCAGCTAGGCTTGCTTTACTACCAGAGCAAAGACTATCAAGGCGCCCAAGGGGAATTCGAGAGGGCAGTCGGAATATCGCCGAATTATTCCAATGCCCTATACTTTTTGGGCTTAACCTATTACGAGCTTGGGCAAAATGCGAAAGCAATTGACAGCATCCAAAAAGTGGTGGATCTGAATCCAGCCGATGAGACCATAAAGAAAGTTTTGAATAATCTTAAATCAGGGAACAAACCATTGGAAGGAATAGGGCAGGAAATACCCGCACCGGTTGAGGAGGCGCCGGCAGCGAAATAACAGTCAATCAAATTAGAGAACGATTATTCAGTGAAAAATAAATTATTACTAATTCTATTTATCATTGTCGGAACACTCGGCTCATCTGCAATTGTATTTGCATCGACTTCTGACGGCACAATAAATTCGACGTATAAATACGCTTGGTCGGAAGATATCGCTTGGTTAAATTTCGGGACTACAGTGGGCAACGTTCACGTAACTGATGCTGCGCTAACGGGCTATATTTGGTCAGCTAATTACGGCTGGATCAATTTAAACCCGACGCAAAGCGGAGTGAAGAATAATAACGAAGGTACGCTTTCCGGCTACGCTTGGGGAGAAAATACCGGATGGATAAACTTTGCTGGTGTTGTTATAAATTCCTCGGGCGAATTTACCGGTACGGCCAACGGAGATATCACAGGAGTTATTAATTTTAATTCCTCAACCTGCCTAAGTTGTAAGGTTGTAACAGATTGGCGGCCGTTGAGCACCAGAACAGTTGCTCCTTACTGCGGGGACGGAATTTGTAACAACGGAGAGGCTTGTAATACCTGTTCTGCCGATTGCGGGCAATGTCCCGGTGGCGGCGGTGGCGGTGGCGGCGGCGGAGGGCCCCCTCCGCCCCCCGTAACCCAAGTTGTTTTCTCCGGTAGGGCTTATCCTATGAGTAAGGTTACGGTTTTGAAGGATGGGCAAATTAGCATTACTACAATTGCCGGGTTGGATGCGAATTTCAGCGTTAGCCTGAACAGCCTTTCTTCCGGTAATTATCTTTTTTCAGTTTTCAGTGAAGATAGCCAGAACAGAAAATCTTCTTCCTTTAACTTCCAAGTAGCAGTTACTCAGGGTTCTGTGGCTAACATTACCGGAATTTTTCTTTCTCCGACTATCGACGTTGATAAAACAGAAGTTAAGAGAGGGGACAACATAGTAGTTTTGGGCCAAAGCGTTCCAGAAGGCGAGGTTACTATCAGTAT
Source organism: Candidatus Staskawiczbacteria bacterium (assembly GCA_041659225.1). Lineage (GTDB taxonomy): Bacteria > Patescibacteriota > Minisyncoccia > Minisyncoccales > Staskawiczbacteraceae > JBAZYR01. The sequence continues at coordinate 35,943 of JBAZYR010000007.1, read as the reverse complement.
TAATTCCGAGGAAGAGTTCTTTGTTAAAACAAAATCTGATAAAGACGGCGTTTACCTTTCATATTTTGATACCTCGCCCTTAGATTTAGGCCAGCATGCAGCAAAATCTAAAACCGCTGTGGCTGGATTAATAAGTTCCTTCAGCCCTTCGGTTGGGTTTAAGGTTGGGAATAAAACAACACCAAAAGTTCCAACAAAGTGTCCGGCAAAAGCGGACCTTAACGGAGATTGCAAAGTCAACCTTGTGGATTTCTCAATAGCCGCCTTTTGGTACAAACGCCAGCTTAGTGAATCGTTTGCAGCTTTGGAACGGGAAAAGCTGAATAGCGACAACAAAATTGATTTAGTTGATTTTAGTATAATGGCGTATTACTGGACCGGCTAGAAATATATGTATTATATAAATTTGATAAATAAATGAAAAAGGTCGTTGTATTTTTCATCAGTTTAATACTTCTATCTTACGCGAGCGAGGCGAGAGCGTCCCGATTTATTATGTTCCCTCCGCAATTAGTCGTTAATCAGACGGCTGAGGTGATCTTATCCATAGACACGGAGGATCAGAATATTAACGCGATAGATCTAAAATTAAATTATTCGAAAGAAGACTTCCTTGTTAAAAGGATAAATGAAGCAGGTTCTGTAATCAGTTTTTGGATAGAACAGCCAGTTCTATCCAAGGATAGCGGAGAGATATCGTTGTCTGGAATCATGGCCGGCGGTTTTCAGGGGAAGACCGGCGTGCTTCTGAAAATTTATTTAGTCCCTTTAAACACAGGAGAAAAGAGTTTTGCTATCAACCAGGCTAAGATTTTATTGAACGACGGACAGGGGACGGAAGCTACTTTAAATCCCAGTGCTCTTAATTTCCAAGTAATAGCAGCTGGACCGCCCGAAGAAGTAATACCGGAAGAGCCGGCAGACACAGAACTTCCTGAGTCCTTTATTCCGGAAATTAGCCAGCACCCGGATATTTTTGACGGGCAATGGTTTTTATCTTTTAACACTCAGGACAAAAACTCAGGCATTGATTACTACCAGGTTCGCGAAGTAAAACAGGATTTATTATCTTTTTTAACCGGATGGGAAAATGCAGAAAGCCCGTATTTATTGAAAGACCAGCAACTGCGGAGTTTTGTTTATCTGAAAGCAGTTGATCGGGCCGGTAACGCCAGAATTGTAATCCTACCGGCCCCGAATCCTTTATTGTGGTATGAAAACTATTTAGTTTATCTTATAATAATATTAATAATAGTCAGCAGCGTCGTAGCTGTTGCGCTCTCAAGATTTTTATGGAGAAAAAAATAATTTTGTCGTCAGTCTTGTTTTTAAGTCTTTTGGCTTTTGCCCCAGCTCTGGTGCAGGCCGCAGACTTGTCTATTAGCCCGGCTTCCGGGTCATTCACCGTGGGCCAGAATTTTTCTATGAGCGTTTATGTCGCTGCACCGTCAGAAACAATAAATGCTATTTCCGGAGTGGTAACCTTCCCTTCAAATAAGGTAGAAGCGGTTTCTATCTCAAAGAGCGGCTCTATCATAAGTTTATGGGTTCAAGAGCCGATATTTTCAAATAGCAGCGGCACGTTTAACTTTGAAGGAATTGTTTTAAACCCTGGGTTTTCCGGGAATAAAGGGAAGATAATGACAGTTACCTTCAGGGCTAAAAGCAGCGGCACGGCATCCGTAGTTTTCTCCAGCGGGTCGGTGTTGTCGAACGACGGCTTAGGAACGAATGTATTGAGAAATATGACAGGCGCCAGTTATGTATTAACTACCAGCGCAGAAACTCCGGAAACTCCTGAGCCGCCTGTTACTTCTACCATCTATTCAACTACTCATCCTGACTCTACAAAGTGGTATGCAAATGCAAACCCTAAATTCAATTGGACATTGCCTAGCGGCGCTTCCGGCGTAAGACTTCTTTACAGCAGAGGAGCTTCTTCCTCGCCAAACGTTCTTTATGAGCCTGCTGTGGCAGAAAAACAATTGGATAATATTGGTGAAGGCAAGTGGTATTTTCACATGCAAGCACGTACGAGTAGCGGCTGGGGAGAGGTTTCGCATTTTGCTTTCCAGATTGATACAGAGAAACCAGAATATCTCCGGATACAAGAAATTAAACGTTCTGATTTAACGGATCCGCAGGCAGAATTTTCTCTTGAATCTAGTGATGAAACTTCCGGTATTGATCACTATGAAGTCCAAATCGATGGACAGGAAGTAAAAAATATCGAACCAGCCGGAAACTATAAAACCCAGGCCATGGATCCGGGAAAACACACAATTTCTGTAAAAGCTGTGGACGAAGCAGGCAATTTCTTGGCTGAATCTGCGGAATTTGAAGTTGCAGCTATCGATGCGCCGGTAGTTACCGATTATTCTGAAAAGATTATGGAGAATGATCCTTTTATTGTCCAGGGAACCAGCTATCCCCAATCAACCGTCCGGATTTTTCTCCAGCTTAAAGGCAGCGAAAAAATTTCTTCAAAAGAAGTAACCGCTGACGAGAAGGGAAACTTTACGGTTATTTGGCAAGACCGAATAAGAAAGGGATCTTACGAGTTTTGGCTGGAGGCAATTGACCAGCGCGGTGCAAAAAGCAATCCGACTTCAAGATATTCTTCAATTGTTTCTGCACAGAGTATTTTTGAGTTCGGCCAGTTAAATCTTAGCTGTCCCAGTGTTTTAATCGGCTTGGGAATTTTGATACTCTGCATTTTAGTATTGCTGGCATATCTATGCCGTCGGTTTATTATGAGAAGGCGGAAGATAAAGAAGGAAGCTAAAAAAATCGAGGAAAATTTCCGTAAGTCTTTTGAAATTTTGCGGGAAAAAATAGAGAAGGAGATAGCTAAGCTTGATGGCAAGCCTGGTTTGACTGCGAAAGAAAAGAAAATCAGTGATAGTTTGAAAGAAGCGCTCAAAGCCACAGAAAAGGCTGTTATAAAAGAAGTTAAGGATATAGAGGATTTGACTGATAAATAAAAAACAAAACCAGCGAGGGGGAATCCTTCGCTGGTTTTTGAATGTAAAAAAGGGGAGGGGGCAATAAAACTCGTGGTTCGGTTCGGGTTGGTTCTACCACAAAGATTTTCATCCAGGGCATGTGGCCTGGATGTGCGCATGCCCCCTCTCCGGGTTCGTCGGCTCGTAAACGAGCCGTTTCTATATAAATAGATAGGTAGGTCGCGAAAGGTTTGCGTTCCTGATCACGCCTACCTATCCGGAGGGAAGCCTATGTTAATCGTCGCCAGTATCACCGGCGGTTGGTTTGTCTGGAATTTGCTCTCTCGAGCCGTTTTTGATGCTTAATCCGCCTTCGACCAGCAGTACTGTCCTTGGAATTACTCTCTGAATTACGACTATGATTCCGTGGCCTTGACTGGGCGACAGTGCGGTCAGAAAATCTACAACGTCCCGTATGCCGGTATTGTTGTCAACTTCAATTTCGGTAAGAGTTTCTATTGAGCTGGATGAAGACATAAGGTCTCCCTTCTTTGTTTGTGAAAGAACTCATTCTATGTCGGGGCATCGAGATTCGAACTCGAACTAAATCCACCCCATGGACTCGTGCTACCGTTGCACTATGCCCCGTAAATAATCTCGGGGTAAAGATTATTTAGTCTTTGCCATTGCCTTTATGCATTTGGTGCAAGCCAAAACTCGCTTGCCTTTTAAAGGAATGGCCATCTTTGGAGATTTTATATCTTTTGGAACAAGGACCCATTGAAGGTTTGGATATTTCCTTCTTTTTACGGTCGGATTGTATTTACCACGAAGTTTTTTCAATTTCCAAACCATTGTGGATGTTTTGTCGCAAATTGTACAGGTTTTTGCCATAAATAGGAATTTATATTTTCTAATTAATTCATACTATCTTAGTTTCACTTTTCTTTCAAGTGTGATATTATGACAACATGTTTGCGATAACCGTATTTTCCTTAGTTATTCTGCTTTTTTCGATTATCATACACGAAATTGCTCATGGCAGTGTCGCTCTTTTTTTAGGAGACAGTACGGCCAAGCGGGAAGGCAGACTTACCTTAAATCCATTAAAACATCTGGATCTGTTCGGCTCGATTATTCTTCCCTTGTTTTTACTTTTAGCAACCAGAGGGCAGGGGCCGATTTTCGGATGGGCAAAGCCGGTGCCAGTTAATGCGTATAACTTAAAAGACCAGAAATGGGGGATGATCAAAGTTTCTTTGGCCGGGTCTGCTGCGAACTTTGCCGTTGCTATACTTTTCGGTTTGGTAATAAGGTTCATTGATTTACCGCAGGCACTTTTGATTCCCTTTACAATAATTACGGTCTATAACTTTCTCTGGGCGTTATTTAATCTGCTTCCGATTCCGCCGCTTGACGGCTCACATATTATTTTCTCTTTTTTTCCGAGGAACCGGCAATGGATGGATATAAAAAACTTTCTTTATCAGTACGGAACCATTATCCTAATTTTTTTCATATTCTTCGGCATAGGATTCCTGTCTGACATAGCCACAACCTTGTTTCGGTTAGTCGCAGGAGCGAGTCCGCTTATGTAAACGTTGACTCTCGCAGTATTATCTGTTAAACTATTTTTTGTATTCCAATTTATTAAATGCCAACAATACATCAACTAATTAAGAAGGGAAGATCAAAGGCAAAGAACCGCACAAAGATGCCGGCTCTTGAGTTCGGATTCAATGTTTTAAAGAACAGACCAACCTATTACCCCGCTCCTTTAAAGAGGGGAGTTTGCGTTAAAGTTTTCACAACCACGCCTAAGAAACCAAACTCTGCATTAAGAAAAGTGGCTAGAGTTAAACTTTCAAATGGCATGGAGGTTACCGCATATATCCCGGGCGAAGGGCATAATTTGCAGGAACACTCTGTTGTTATGATAAGAGGCGGAAGGGTAAAGGATTTACCAGGAGTAAGATATCACATTGTTCGGGGTATTTTAGATACCGCCGGGGTAGAGGGAAGGAAGCAGGAAAGAAGCAAATATGGAACTAAAAAAGCTAAGAAATAATTATGAAGAGATTCAAGAAGCACATAATTGAACCTGACAGAATGTACAACGACGTTGTTGTCTCTCAGTTTGTAAACATGATAATGAAGAGCGGGAGGAAAACAACGGCCCAGAGAATACTCTACGATTCTTTCGAGATAGTAAAGGAAAAAACAAAAAAGGATCCTCTAGAGGTTTTTAGAACTGCTATTGAAAACGCTTCCCCAATTTTGGAAGTGCGTCCGAAACGTATCGGTGGAGCAACCTATCAGGTTCCGGTAGAGGTTAAAGGAAACCGAAGATTGGCCTTAGCTATCAGATGGATACTTTTGGGAGCCAGAACGAAAAAAGGCAAACCCATGGCTGAGAAATTAAGCCAGGAGATAATTGACGCAGCTAATAACGCCGGCGGAGCAATTAAAAAGAAAAATGACACTCATCGAATGGCTGAAGCCAACAAGGCTTTTGCCCATTTCGCTCGTTAATAAGTAATTGTAATAAAATGGCACGTGTTTGTCCTATAGAAAAAAACAGAAACATTGGTATTATCGCGCATATCGATGCCGGTAAAACGACCGTAAGCGAACGGTTTCTTTTTTATACCGGAGTTTCCCATAAAATAGGAAACATAGACGAAGGAACAACAACCTTGGATTGGATGGTTCAAGAGAGAGAAAGAGGAATCACTATCACTTCAGCTGCAACAACTCTTTTTTGGAACGGCCACCAAATGAATCTTATCGATACTCCGGGTCACATTGATTTTACCGCAGAGGTTCAAAGATCTTTGCGCGTTTTGGACGGAGCAGTTGTTGTTTTCGACGGTGTAGCCGGAGTTGAGCCTCAATCAGAAACTGTCTGGCGCCAAGCTGATAAGTATAACATTCCAAGGATTTGTTTTATCAACAAACTTGATAGAACGGGTGCTTCTTTTGAAAAGAGCCTCCAGTCTATTTACGACAAGCTTACTCCCAACGCTGTGCCCCTGCAGATTCCAGTAGGAGAGGAAAGTAATCTTAAAGGAGTAATCGATCTTTTTGATATGAAGGCCATATACTTTGAAGGAGATATGGGAGAGAAAGTTGTAATCGGAGAAATACCAGCTGAGTTTCAGGAAAAAGCAGCTGCCTATAGAGAGAAAATGATAGAAAAGATTGTGGCTGAAGACCATGATTTAGTTGAAAAGTTTATCGAAAAGAAGGAAATATCAACTATAGAGTTAAAAACAGCTCTAAGAAAGGGATGTTTAGCTTACAAGCTTATCCCAGTGTTCTGCGGCTCAGCTTTAAAGAATAAAGGAGTGCAACCGGTTCTTGACGGGGTTGTCGACTACTTGCCTTCTCCGATAGATCTGCCGCCAATTGAAGGAACTGATTCTCAAACCGGCCAAGCTATAACCAGAAAAGCAGATGATGCCGAACCTTTTTCGTGCTTGGTTTTCAAAATTGCCACCGATCCTTATGTCGGAACCTTAACCTTCTTCAGAATATATTCCGGGGTTCTAACAAAAGGATCATATGTTTTGAACGCTAATACCGGGGAACAGGAGAGAATCAGCAGAATTTTAAGAATGAATGCTGACTCAAGAGCAGAAATGGATGCTTTATATTCCGGTGAAATTGGTGCAACCGTCGGTTTAAAGAACACCGGGACAGGAAACACTCTTTGCGACAAAGAACATCCTATTATATTAGAAAAGATTGTCTTCCCCGAACCAGTTATCTCTATTAAGGTAGAGCCCAAGACAAAAGCTGATCAGGAGAAACTGATTATGTCTTTACGAAAATTAGCTGATGAGGATCCAACCTTTACGATTAAAGAAGATAAAGAAACCTCCGAGACTATTATTTCCGGAATGGGAGAGTTGCACTTAGATATTATTACCGATAGGTTAAAGAGAGAATTCAGGGTTGACGCTGATTACGGCAGGCCTCAAGTTGCCTACCGGGAAACTATTTTACAGGAAGCAGAAGCCGAAGGAAAATATATTCGTCAATCAGGTGGTAAGGGCCAATACGGTCACGTCCGTCTTAGAATGACCCCGCGAGAGAGAGGAGCAGGATTTGAATTCCTTGATGAAATCAAGGGCGGGGTAATCCCGAAGGAGTTTATTTCAGCCACCCAGAAAGGTATTAAAGAGGCTATGGATAAAGGTGTCTTAGCCGGGTATCCATTTGTTGACGTATCCGTCGCCCTATACGACGGAAGCTTCCACGAGGTTGACTCTTCTGAATTCGCCTTCAAGATTGCAGGTTCCATGGCTTTCCAAGAAGCAGCTAGACGAGGAAAGACAGTTTTGCTTGAACCGGTTATGAAAACAGAAGTTGTAAGCCCTGAGAGTTTCTTCGGACAAGTAATCTCTGATTTGAATTCAAGACGAGGTAAAATTGATAATACGCAAGAAAGAGCAGGCATGAGAATAATTAATGTTTCTGTGCCTTTAGCTGAGATGTTCGGCTATTCTACTGCCATCCGTTCTTTGACTGAAGGAAGAGCGACATTTACTATGGAATTTGACCGATATGAGAAGGTTCCGGAGAATATAGCAAGAGAGATTATGGAGGGAAAGAGAAAATAAAGGGGGAAACTCTTGACCTTATTCTAATTTTGCATTATTATAAGCTTTGTATAACAAAAATTAAAAAATTAATAATTTAAAAAACTATGGCAGTAGAAAAATTTGAGAGATCTAAGCCCCACCTTAATATAGGTACGATTGGTCACGTTGACCACGGTAAGACTACGTTGTCCGCCGCGATTTTGCATGCTTCTAAATTAAGAGGTATGAAATCGTCTGACAAAGGAGTTGACCAGATTGATTCAGCCCCTGAAGAGAAAGCAAGAGGAGTAACGATCTCTATTTCCCACTTGGAATTTGAGACACCAAAACGCCACTATGCCTTGATTGATTGCCCGGGCCACGCTGACTATATTAAGAACATGGTTACAGGAGCCGCTCAAATGGACGGAGCTATTCTTTTAGTTTCCGCTCCGGACGGTCCTATGCCTCAAACAAAAGAGCACATCTTGCTGGCCAAGCAGGTCGGATTGCCGAACATGGTAGTTTTCTTAAATAAAGTGGACCAGGTTGACGATCCTGAGATTTTAGAATTGGTTGAATCAGAAGTAAGAGAGCTTTTAAAGAAATACCAATACCCAGGAGACGAGACTCCTATTATTCGAGGTTCAGCTACCAAAGCATTAGAAGCTACTACGCTGGAAGATGAAAAGATCAAGTGCATTACCGAATTGCTTGACGCAGTCGACAACTATATCGTTGAGCCAACTCGTGAGTTAGACAAGCCATTCATTATGGCTATTGAAGACGTCTTCTCTATCGAGGGCCGAGGAACAGTTGCTACCGGAAGAGTTGAGAGGGGAATAGTCCATTCTAACGAAGAGGTTGAAATAGTTGGGATTAAACCAACTCAAAAGACAGTTGTAGTCAGCGTTGAGATGTTTAATAAATCCTTAGACGAAGGAAGAGCTGGAGATAACGTCGGTATCCTATTAAGGGGCGTAAAGAAAGAAGATATTGAAAGAGGACAGGTATTGGCTAAACCAGGATCTATCACTCCTCATACCGAATTCGAGGCTGAGATCTATGTTTTGACAAAAGAAGAGGGCGGACGACACACTCCGTTCTTTGCCGGCTATAAACCACAGCTATACATCCGAACAACTGATATCACCGGTGAGGTAATTTTGCCTCAAGGAACAGAAATGATTATGCCTGGAGATACTGCCAACTTAGCTGTTAAACTTATTGCTCCAGTAGCCCTTGAAGAAAAATCCAGATTCGCTATTAGAGAAGGAGGAAAGACCGTAGGAGCAGGGGTAGTAACTAAAATAATTAAATAATCAGATAGAAAAGTAACGATTAGCTCTTTAAGAAATGCCAATTAAAAAAACCACTGCAAAGAAGAATATTGATAAGGCAGACAGCAACGGAGAGAATGGGGCAAAACCTCGATTGAGGATAAAGCTTCGAGCCTACGATAACAAAATTATCGATAACAGTGCTCGACAGATTATTGATATTGCTACTCGTTACGGCGCAGAAGTGGTCGGGCCGGTTCCTTTGCCGACAGAGGTATTGAAGTTCACGGTTAACAGATCGAGCTTTATACACAAGAACGCAAGGGAGCAATTTGAAATGAGGGTCCATAAGCGCATAATTGACATCTTAAATCCCAACTCAGACATACTGGAAGCCCTGAGGGATATTAATCTTCCTTCGGGAGTTGACATTACAGTGAAAATTTAGTAGTATTCACTTACTCTAAAATTTAGTTTTCGAGGATACTATTATGGTAAAAATTAGTTATAATTTTTAACCGTTCTAAGTCCATATTTTTTAAATAAAATACCGGGCTTGATGCCCGGTGTTTAGTTAAAGAAATGAAATTCATTATCGGTCAAAAAATTGGAATGACGCAGTTCTTCACCGCAGAAGGTAAATTTGTACCGGTAACTTTGCTTGAATGCGGACCATGCGAGGTTTTACAGATAAAAAGCACTGAGAAAGACGGCTATGAGGCCCTTCAGTTCGGATTTAGCAAAATCGAAAAGAAAAACAAAGTTAAAAAGACAGCAAAAGGCAAAGAGTACAGATATATTAAAGAAGAAAGAATCGAAGGGGAAAACCAGCTTAAGCTGGGAGATAAGGTTGATTTGTCCATTTTTAAGGAAGGAGAAAAGGTGAAGGTTTCAGGTATTTCTAAAGGAAAAGGTTTCCAGGGTTCAATGAAGAAATGGAATTTTTCGGCAAGGGAGCTTCCCACGGGGTGAAACACGAGCATCGGGTGATAGGTTCTATCGGAGGACGTTTCCCTCAGCGAGTAGTGCCCGGGAAAAAGATGCCTGGACGAATGGGTGGGGAAAGAACCTCAGTCAAGAATTTGAGAATAGCGAAAATTGATGTCGAGAATAACATATTAGCCATAAGAGGCGCTGTTCCGGGAAGAAAAGGAACATTATTAGAAATCAGAGGTTAAAACCATGAAAGCTATTGTTTATGATCAAGAAGGAAAGGAAGCGGGGAGCATAATGCTGCCGAAGGAGATTTTTGACGTAGCTATGAATTCCGATCTTCTGCACCAAGTTGTTGTTTCTCAAATGTCTAACAGAAGACAGGGAAGCGCCCATACCAAAGACAGATCAGAAGTAAGCGGCGGCGGAAGAAAGCCTTGGAGACAAAAAGGAACAGGCAGAGCAAGAGTTGGTTCAAACAGATCTCCTATTTGGAAAGGTGGCGGAGTAACATTTGGCCCGAGGAATGATAAGATATTTAAAAAAGAAATCCCGGAAAAGATAAGAAGAAAAGCTTTGTTTATGGTATTAACCGAGAAATTCAAGAGGAATCTTTTAACTTTTGTAGAGGATTTGAATCTTGAAAAACCGAAGACCGCCGAGATGGTAAAGATTTTAAAAAACGTAAAATGTAAAGAGAACTGTTTAATAGTTTTTCCAGAATACGATAAAAAGATAATTTTAGCTGCAAGAAACCTTCCGGGTTATTCTACAGTTGAAGCCAGAAATTTGAATGTTTTGGAAGTAATGACCTACAAGAATTTATTAATAACGAAAGACGCGGTAAAAAAGATTAAAGACACGTTTGTTAAAATAAAATAATGGCAAGCTTTAATATTTTTAAAAAAAAGAAGGAGCCGAAAAAAAAGGCTGTTGCGGTAAAATCAGAGATAAAGGAAGCGAAGGCAGCTCCTACGAAGGAAGTGGCAACTCAGAAAAAGGCTGGGATAATTTACGGCGTTGTTAAAGTTCCGCATATTTCCGAAAAATCAACGAATTTAGGTAAGATAAACCAGTATACTTTTAAAGTTTTCCCTGGAGTAAATAAACAGCAAACAAAGAAAGCCATTGAAAAGATTTACGGAGTCAAAGTTTTATCCGTTAATATGATTACGATTTCTCCTAAAAAACGAAGATTAGGCGGAGTCATGGGACTTAAAAGCGGATACAGAAAGGCAATAGTTAAAATACAGGAGGGACAAACAATTGAGATAATGTAATTATGAAATTCTATAACCCAACATCAGCAGGCCGAAGAGGGATGACAAGGACAGACCAGTCCATGCTTACCAAGAAGGAGCCGGAAAAGGCTCTCTTGAGGCCGTTGAAGAATAGGGCTGGCAGAGCGTGGAACGGAAGAATTACCACTCGCCATCAGGGCGGTGGCGTAAAAAAAATGTATAGAATTGTTGAATTCGGACAAGCTAATTTAGATGTAGCTGCCAAAACTATTGCTTTAGAATATGATCCAAATCGGACAGCTTTTATTGCTTTAATTCAGTACCCTGATAATAAGAAAGCATACATTTTAGCTCCCCAAGGATTAAATGTCGGCGACGAAGTAATTTGTTCAGAAAAGCCATTATCAAAATTGGGAAACAGAACAATGCTGAAGAACTTATCTGTAGGAACAATGGTGTATAATATTGAAATGGAGCCGGGCAGAGGCGGGGTGATGGTAAAAGGAGCAGGTACAGCAGCTCAGATTTTAGCCCAGGAAGGAAATTACACTCAGCTTAAAATGCCTTCGACTGAAATTAGGAAAGTAAAAAACGAATGTTTCGCTTCAATCGGAACAGTTTCTAATTCCGAGCACAGGTTTATGAATATTGGAAAAGCCGGAAGGGCCCGCAGAATGGGAATACGACCGGGAGTAAGAGGATCAGCCATGAACCCGGTAGACCATCCACATGGTGGAGGTGAAGGACGCCAACCAATTGGTTTGAAACATCCTAAAACCTATAGAGGAAAGATAGCCTTAGGAGTAAAGACCAGGAAGAGAAAGAATTTATCCAATAAATATATTATTCAAAGAAGAATAAAGAATAAATAAAAACTATGTCAAGAAGTTCAAGAAAAGGTCCATATGTCGACCCAAGATTATTGGAAAAGATGGCTAAGGTCAGAAAAGATGAGAACATAATCATCAAAACCTGGTCCAGAGCCTGCAGTATCACGCCTGAGATGGTTGGGTTTACCTTTGGGGTGCACAATGGAAAAGAACACGTCCCAGTATATATTGCTGAAGACATGGTTGGCCACAAGTTGGGAGAATTTGCTCCTTCTACTAAATTCCAAAGACATGGTGGAAAGATGCAAAGAGATATTGAGCAGAAAGCAGCTGTAAAGGAGACAGAAAAAGTAACTGCAGTTGATACCACTAAGAAGAAATAATTTTATGGAAGTTACAGTTAAATTAAATTATTTACGAATCGCGCCAAGAAAAGTCAGACAAGCTGCAAATTTGGTGCGTGGAAAGAAGGCCGAACAAGCTGATGCCATGCTTGATGTTTTAGCTAACAAGCCGGGAAAGTGCATACTTAAGCTTTTAAGAAGCGGAGTGGCAGCGGCCAAGAACGACTATAAATTAGATTCTGATAATCTATACATCTCCGAGATTTTCGTTAATGAAGGCCCGAAATTAAAACGATGGGAGCCGGTTTCAAGGGGAAGCGGACATCCTTTGTGGAAAAGAGGATCGCATATTACCTTAACTTTAGGAGAGATAAAACCGACAGCCAAGAGCAAGATAGCAAAGATAAAGAAAGAGCAGAAGAAAACCGCCGAAACAGTAGAAGCCGTTGAAACAACCGAAAAGGATTCCACTTCTGAGATAACAGCGAGGAATGCAGCAAAGCCAAGATTTGAAAAAAGAGATTCAAGAAATTCAAAAGGCCGCGATACAATGAATAGAATATTCAGAAGAAAGGCGATATAAATAAAAAAATATGGCACATAAAGTTCACCCAAAATCATTTAGAATAAAAGGCTCGGAAGATTGGATAATCCGCGGATTTTACGGCAAGAAAATCGCTAAAAAGTTTGAGGATGATTTTAAAATAAGAGAGTTTTTGATAAAGAAATTAGCTGAAGCGTCAGTTGCTGATGTTGAAATAGAGCATTCAATGAATAAAATGAACGTTATCATATTCACCGCCCGTCCCGGCATTGTTATCGGCCGCGGAGGCGAGGACGTAGAAAAATTGAAAGGAACCATAAGGAAAATGATGGGTGCGCAGAAAAACGATAAAAGAGAAATTAAAATAGAAATTAGGGAGATTAAGAATCCATGGATGTCTGCCGCTTTGGTCGGGCAGCAAATGGCCCAGCAAATCGAGAAACGAATTCCGTTTCGACAAGTTTTGAAAAGGACTATTGAAAGAGTTATGGAGAATAAAGAAGCCAAGGGAGTAAGAGTCGAAGTTTCAGGAAGGTTAAACGGTGTTGAGATAGCTAGAAGAGAATGGTTAAGATTAGGCCGGTTACCGCGCCAGACAATAAGAGCAGATATTGATTACGCCGACGCAAGGGCGTACTGCACCTACGGCGTAGTGGGAATAAAAGTTTGGATATATAAAGGAGAAAAATTCGAATAAAAATATGTCAATATTAATGCCCAAAAAAGTAAAGCACAGGAAATGGCACAAGGGAACCTCCAAAGGAGTGGAAACCCGCGCAACAGAGCTTAACTTCGGCGTTTTCGGCATGAAGTCATTGGATACTAAATGGGTTTCAGCCAGACAGATTGAATCAGCCCGCCGGGTTATTATCCGTTATCTTAAGAAAGGAGGAAAGATGTGGATCCGTATTTTTCCGGATAAACCCGTAACCTCTAAAGGAAGCGAAGTACCATTGGGGGGTGGTAAAGGAGCAGTTGACCATTATGTGTTCGCGGTTAAGCCAGGCAGAATAATTTTTGAATTGGATGGGATAAAAGAGGACATGGCTAAGGAGGCATTTCGCATAGCCGGAAACAAACTACCGATTAGGACTAAATTTATTAAGAAATAATATGAAAGCCCAAGAACTTCAAAAAATGAATATTGACGAACTCAAGAAGAACTTGCACGACAAGAAGGAACACTTGGGAGATTTGCTTTTCAAAGTTGCCGCTAACAAACTGAAAGATGTGAAAGCGATTAAGAATACGAAAAAAGATATTGCGAGGATATTAACAATAATGAAACAAAAATAAAATGGCCAAGAAATTTATAGGTATAATTGTTTCAGATAAAATGCAAAAGACCGTGGTGGTCCAGGTTGAAAGGATTAAGATACATCCTAAGTACAAGAGGAGATTTAAGGTCCACAAGAAATACAAAGCTCATGACGAAAAGGGCGAATACAAGATGGGAGATAAAGTAGTGATTCAAGAATGCAGCCCGATTAGTAAGGATAAGAACTGGAAAGTTATTGAAAAGATACAAAAATAATATTGTAAAATATGATCCAACCAAGAACAATGATAAAAATTGCCGATAATACTGGAGCGAAGATTGTCCAATGTATCAATATCCCAGGAGGAACCAGAAAACACTATGCGCAAATAGGCGATATTGTGGTTGGCACAGTCAAGAAAGCCGAGCCAAGGAAATTGATTAAGAAACACGAAATTGTAAAGGTCCTTATTATCCGCCAAAGAAAGGAGATTAAAAGAGCCGACGGTTCCTACATCCGTTTTGACGATAACGCCGGGGTGGTTGTAGACGCTGAGAAGAAACCAAGAGGCGGAAGAGTATCGGGCCCCATGGCTAAAGAAATTAAAGAAAAAGGTTTTGACGAAGTAGCCACCCTGGCAACGGAGTTAGTATAAACACAAAAATATGAAAATCAAGAAAGGCGACACAGTATTAATAATTTCAGGCAAAGACCGTAATAAAACCGGAAAAATTTTGAATGTTTTTAACGCCGCCGGAACTGTTGTAGTCGAGGGGCTTAACCAAAGGACCAAGCACATCCGACCGAAAAGATCAGGAGAAAAAGGCCAGACAATCAAAGTTCCAGTGCCCTTGAATGTTTCAAATGTGAAATTGATTTGTTCAAAATGCGGAAAAGCTTCAAGAACCGGATATAAGAAGGAAGGAGATAAGAAATACCGTATTTGCAAGAAATGCGGCCAAGAAAACTAAATATACCAATAAAATGAATTTAAAAGATAAATATCAAAAAGAAGTAGTGCCGATGATGATGGAGAAGTTTGGCTACAAGAATGCAATGGCTGTACCTCGGATCAAGAAGGTTGTTTTGAATTCCTGCTTTGGTAAAGATGTTGTGAACAAAACAGGCCAAGAGAGAGAAAAGACCGCCAAGAATGTTATCCAGGATTTAATGGCGATTTCTGGCCAGAAGCCTAAATTGGTAAAGTCAAAGAAATCAGTTGCCGGATTTAAATTGAGAAGCGGAATTGAAATTGCTTCAATGGTAACTTTGAGGAAGGATAAGATGTATGACTTTCTGGACAAGCTTGTTTCTTTAACTTTGCCCCGTTTAAGAGATTTTAAAGGAATTGATTCCAAATCGATTGATAAAGCCGGTAATTTGAATATAGGTTTTAAGGAACACATTGCCTTTCCCGAGGTTATTACAGAAAAAGAAAGAACGATTTTTGGCTTTGAAGTTACGATAGTAACTAATGTTAAAACAGCAGAAGAAGGATTAAATTTATTCAAAGCATTAGGATTTCCGTTTAAGAAATAAAATATAAAACAATGACTACAACCGGCCAAATGGCAAAATCAAAAAAGAAACCGAAGTTCAGCGTGAGAATCATGCGACGTTGTTTCCGATGCGGAAGAAGAAGGGGATTTATGAGAAGATTCGGCCTTTGCAGGATTTGTTTCCGCGAATTAGCCAATAAAGGTCAGATTCCAGGTATTAAAAAAAGTAGTTGGTAATTCAAATAATTTAAAAAGATGACAGATCCCATAACCGATATGTTAAATCAAATAAGGAATGCTCAGGCTGTTGCAAAGCCGGAGGTATCTGTTTTGTTTTCGCAGCTAAAAGAGGAGATTAGCCAGATTTTAGTTGAGGAAGGATTTATCAACAGCGCCAAGAAATCAACTAAGAAAGACGACAATACATTAAAGATTACTTTAAAGTATAAAGAGAATATACCTGCGATTACTGGATTGAACAGAATATCCAAGCCCGGGCAAAGGATTTACATAAAAGTATCGGATATAAAGCCGGTTAAGGGCGGAAAAGGAATCACTATTATATCCACTTCGAAAGGATTGATGACCAATAAGCAGGCTTGGAAGGTAAAGTTGGGCGGAGAAGTTCTCTGCGAAGTATGGTAAAATAAATATTCAAATATTATGTCAAGAATAGGTAAAAAACCAATTATAGTGCCAGAGAATGTCAAAATTGATATAGTGGACGGAGAAATAAAGGTTTCAGGACCTTTGGGGAATTTGGCACAACGCATTGACAGGCAAATAAGTCTTGAAATAAAGGATGGACAGATTTTAGTTACTCCGGTAAAGAAAGACTATTTACCCACCAAGAGCCGTGCTTTATGGGGTCTGTACCGTTCTTTAATATCCAATATGATAACGGGCGTGACAAAAGGATTTGAAAAGAAATTGGAGCTTGAGGGAGTCGGTTACAGGGTAGCGTTGGACGGAAAGGATCTTACTTTAAACGTTGGTTTTACCCTCCCCGTAAAGATAAAGTGTCCGGAAGGAGTAAAGTTTACTGTTGAAAAAAACGTTATGACGGTTTCAGGCTTTGATAAGGCGCAAGTCGGACAGATTGCAGCTATAATAAGGGCAGCAAAGAAAGCCGAACCATACAAGGGCAAAGGGATTAAATATGCCGGTGAGAAGATAAGGAGAAAGGAAGGTAAGAAAGTCGTATCGGCTAAGAAATAAAATATAAAAAAATGAGTTTAGTAAATAAATATCAAAAAAGAGAGCGACGCCACACGAGAATCCGGGCAAAGATATCAGGCACCAAGAAGCGCCCTCGTCTTTGCGTGTTTAAATCTTCTAACCATATATATGCTCAGTTAATTGACGACGAAAACAGCAAAACATTAATCGCTGTGAACGATTCTAAAGTGTCAAAGGTCCCGAAGGATAAAAATAGAAAAGTAGCTGTTGCCCATCAAGTCGGCGTATTGATTGCAGAAGAAGCTAAGAAATTAAAAATAGAAGAGGCGGTTTTCGACCGTGGAGGGTTTGTCTTCTGTGGTAGAATAAAAGCAGTGGCTGAAGGCGCAAGAGAGGGCGGACTTAAATTTTAAAATATAAATATATGTTTAATCCAAACGACAAAAGAAGAGGGAGAAGAGATTCTGCGCCAAAAGACGAATTTGATTCAAAACTTTTAGATTTAGCCAGAGTTACCAGGGTAACCGGAGGAGGAAAACGTTTACGTTTCCGTGCTGTTGTTGCCGTAGGCGATAGAAAGGGTCGCATTGGATTAGGACTAGATAAAGGAAAGGATGTTTCACAAGCTGTCGAGAAGGCTACAAGACGGGCGAAGAAGAATTTAATTACAATCGTACTAAAGGACAATACAATAGCGCACGAAGTACAGGCTAAATACGGTCCTGCTGTAATTCTTCTAAAGCCTCAAATGAAGGGAAGGGGTTTGGTAGCAGGCGGAGTAGTGAGGACGATTTGTGATTTAGCCGGGATTAAGGATATATCCTCAAAAATGCTTTCGAGGACAAAGAATAAGCTTAATAATGCCAAAGCCACTGTTATGGCGCTTCAACAGATTAAAAAATAAACGAATATGCAGTTAAACGAATTAAAACAAACTCATAAATCAAGAAAGGGCCAGAGAATAGGCCGCGGAGGAAGGCGGGGTACTTATTCTGGCCGTGGGGTAAAGGGTCAGTCATCTCGGGCAGGAAGAAAGATGATGCCCATGATCCGTGAGATCATTAAGAGGTACCCTAAATTAAGAGGCTACAGATATGGCGGCCTCCCAAGTAATTTAGTTGCTGTAAATGTTGATGTTCTCGAGAGAAGATTTGAAGCTGGAGAGATAGTTAATGTCAAAAGTTTGTTAGAAAAGGGAATTATTAGTAATATAGAAGGAAAGGCGCCTACGGTTAAAATTTTGAGCCGAGGTGAACTGAAGAAAACTTTAACAATCGAAGGCTGTAAAGTTTCAAAAGGAGCGCAGATAAAGATTGAGAAAGCAGGCGGTAAGGTAAAACCGTTTGAAGCCCCGGCCAAAACCGGTAAGAAAAAATAAACAGCTCAATAATTTGGTATGTGGTATCAAAAATTAGCTTTTCTTTTTAAAAACAAGGAACTTCGTAACAAAGTCCTTTTTATACTAGGAGTTTTTGTTGTTTTCAGATTAGCCGCTAATATTCCGATTCCGGGAGTAGGTATTGAAAACTTGCGCCAATTCTTTGATACAAATCAGGTCTTCGGTCTTTTGAACGTCTTTACCGGCGGAGCTTTAAGTAATTTTTCGCTTGTTATGTTGGGTCTTGGCCCATATATCACCGCCACAATTATTTTGCAGCTTTTAACTATGATTTTTCCGGCCCTTGAAAAGCTGTATAAAGAAGAAGGGGAGCAGGGAAGGCAGAAATTTAATCAATATGGCAGGCTGCTCGGTATTCCGCTGGCTTTGTTCGAAGGTTATGGGATGATAACGATTTTTCAAAGGCAGAACCTAATTGGCGACCTTTCGCCATTTGTTATGATCAGCGCGCTTTTAACTATTGCAGCCGGAGCTACATTTTTAATGTGGTTAGGAGAATTAATATCTGAAAAAGGACTTGGGAATGGAATTTCCCTTTTAATTTTCGCCGGTATTATCGCCAGCCTGCCAATGTCGATTTATGAAACCTTGGTGACGTGGAATCCTTCTAAAATTCCGTCTTATCTTTTATTCCTCGTTTCAGCTTTGATCATAATCGGGGGCGTAGTTTTGATTACTGAAGCGCGGCGTAATATTCCAATATCTTATGCCAAGAGGGTAAGGGGGAACAAGATTTATGGCGGATCTTCAACATATTTGCCCATGAACGTAAACCCGGCAGGAGTTATCCCTATCATCTTTGCTATTTCTGTTTTGATGTTTCCCGGAATGATAGCGAACTTCCTAGGTACAGCCGGGGGTTCAGTGGGCGCCATAGCTCAGAGCGTCGGTAATTTTTTTGCCAATGTCTGGGTTAACGGGATTTTCTACTTTTTGCTGGTTATACTGTTCACGTATTTTTATACAATGGTAACCTTTGATCCTAAAAACATTTCAAGTAATCTTCAAAAGATGGGAGGATTTATTCCTGGCGTTCGGCCTGGCGAGTCAACTGCTGCATTTTTGAATGTCATTTTGAACCGAGTCCTATTCACTGGTGCTATATTTTTAGGATTAATCGCTGTTTTACCGTCTATTATAGCCGGAACAACTGGGGTGCAAAGTTTTGCATTTTTGGTCGGTGGTACAAGTTTATTAATTGTGGTTAGCGTAGTTCTAGATACAATGAGGCAAATTAATTCTCAGCTAGAGATGCGCGAATACGATACATTTTAATCATATGAAACAAGTTGTTATTCTTTTAGGACCTCCAGGAGCAGGAAAAGGAACGCAAGGTGAATTATTGTCAGATAAGCTGAACCTTTTTTATTTTGAAACGAGCAAAGTTTTGGAGAATAAGTTTGAAGAATCAGCCGGACTTCCGGAAGATTCACCAGAAAGGTTTGTTGAGGTTAACGGTGAAAAGTACGATATTTTAAACGAGAAAAAGATATGGACCGAAGGACTGCTATGTAGCCCTCCTTTTGTTGCCTATCTGGTAAAAGAAAAGATAAAAAAGCTTGCTGACGAAGGCAAGGACTTGTTACTAGCTGGTTCTCCACGCACTCTTGTTGAAGGCAGGGAAGTCATGCCACTACTAAAAGAGCTTTATGGGGGAGAGAATATTAAAATAGTTTTAATTGAATTGAGCCCGGAACAAACAATTTATAGAAACTCCAACCGTAGAATTTGCGAATTAATGCGCCATCCTATTCTATTCACTCCAGAGACAGAAAAATTGACTGTCTGTCCATTGGACGGCTCGAAACTAATGAAGAGAGTAGGGCTGGACGATCCCGAAACTATAAAAGTTAGGATCGAGCAATACAAAGAAAGAACTTTTCCTTTAGTTGAATATTTCGAACAAGACGGGCTGAAGGTAAAGAGAGTTAACGGCGAACAATTAGTTCCCGATGTTTACAAAGAGATTTTAAAAAAAATATCCGAGTAGATGATCTCCATAAAGACCCCTGAGGAAATTCAAATAATGGCGGAGGGCGGTAAGATTCTAGCTGCGATTATAAAGGAAGTTTCTGCGATAGTGAAACCAGGGGTTACCACTGAGGAATTAGATAGAGCCACCGAGGCTCTTATTTTTAAATATAACGCCAAACCAGCATTTAAAGGATACGATAATTTTCCTGCTTCTTTATGTACTTCAGTCAACGAGGAATTAGTCCATGTAATACCGTCCGGCAGAGTTTTGAAAGAGGGGGATATTATCTCATTGGATTCCGGAGTTTTATACAAAGGTTTTAATAGTGATATGGCAGTTACCGTAGGAGTGGGAAAGATTTCAAAAGAAAATCAGAGATTAATAAAGGTCACCAAAAGAGCGCTGGAGGTTGGGATTGAAAAAGTAAAGCCCGGGGCGACCACCAATGATATTGGCGAAGCTATTGAAAAATATATTGAGAAAGAGGGATTCGGTGTAGTGAGAGAACTTTGCGGCCATGGAATAGGGAAAACAGTTCACGAAGATCCGAAGGTTCCGAACTATAACGACAAGGGCAAAGGGACAGCTCTTAAAGAGGGAATGGTAATATGCATTGAGCCTATGACAACCGTTGGAGACTGGAGAATAAAAAAAGCCAGGGATAACTACGGGTACCAAACAAAAGACGGTTCTTTGTCTGCTCATTTTGAGCATATGATTGCGGTAACAAAGAAGGGATACAAAGTTCTCACTGTTGGCTGATGAGGCGGTTGTAGCCTATTAATAACGCCCCATTATCGGGGTTCTTTTTTTCTTTTTTTAAAGTGTTAGAATGGAAACATAATACAAAATATATGAAACCACTTATTGTCGGTAATTGGAAAATGAATCCAACAAACCAGAGAGAGGCCAAGATGCTTTTTGAGCTGATAAAAAAAGGAGTAAAAAATATCAAGAACGTCGAAACAGTAATTTGTCCGGCCTCCCTTTATTTACCCTTATTTAAAGGCTTACCCTTGGGCGGCCAGAACTGCTCCTGGGAAGAAAAAGGCACCTATACGGGGGAAGTCTCCGCTTTAATGTTAAAAGACATCGGAGCCGAATATGTTATTATCGGCCATTCCGAAAGAAGAAAGCACTTTCAGGAAACTGACGAAGATGTTAACCGGAAGGTTAAAAAAGCTATCCACGCTGGATTGAGAGTGATTTTATGCATTGGCGAGAGCTTTGAAGAAAGGGAAAAGAACGAAACAAAGGATATCTTAAAATCGCAGCTAGCGGCTGCGCTCAACGGTGTAACCGAAGTTAAGAATCTCAACGTTGCTTATGAGCCTATTTGGGCTATAAGCACGGGAGATCCGTATACAACAAAGGAGTTGCCGACTGTAGAAAAAATTGAAAAGATATTTTTGTATATTCAAGGTCTATTGGTTTCGATGTATGGTCAGGAGGGCACGAAGGACATCCGAATTATTTATGGTGGAAGCGCTAATAGCCAGAATGCAGGTGGATATTTGAAGGAAGCAAAAATGCAGGGTTTGCTAGTGGGTGGCGCATCTTTAAATGCAGACGAGTTTATTAAAATAGTAAAGGCAGCAATTTAACTTATGCATCGATTTGAAGAAGGTTACTTCTATAACCCCAGCAAAGGGAATTTAACTTTTGATAATGTAATCAAAGAAATCTTTGCATACATCCAGGAAAAACCCCAGAATTTTTATGATATTATCGTAGGTTGCGATTCATCTTCAGGGGATAAAGTTTTTTTCCCGGTTGTAATAGTTGTCTGGCGCGTTGGCGGAGGTGGAAGATTCTTTATCAAAAAGATCACCTACCCGGATAATATAAGCAAGAAGTTCTCGCATTGGCACCAGAGGATTTTAGAAGAGGTTTTATTATCCTGCGACTTAGCACTATTCCTAAAGGAAGCGATCTTGAAGGAAGCTATTAACCACGAAAATCTCCTTAACTACCAGTTTCGGTATATACATGCTGATGTCGGGGAAGTGGGTAAGACTCGGGATATGGTAAAGGAGATTGTCGGTTTAATCAAAAGTAATGGATTCGAAGCAAAGATTAAACCAGAATCCTTTGCCGCTTCTTCAATAGCTGACAAGTATTCTTAGGCATTGACAAGCAGTATTGATTTGCTAATATACCAGAGTGGTTGTTCATTTAAGAATATCAGCTGTCCAGTAGATTGTTTATCATATTTGGTGATAAGTAATCTCCTGGACAGTTGACAGTATTCGCCTAACCCGCTATTTATGCGGACCGAAAGCATGCATCGTGTGCCAAGCGATGTAAGCTGAGTAGTTTCAGACTGACTCTCTTGGAGAGCCACCAGTTTGTCACTGAGGCGAATGATTGTGCAATTCTAGAGTTGCACAAAACGGTTACCAACGGCCCAACGATGCCCGGGGAGCGCTTTCGCGTGAACGCGGGCCGGTCCCACGCTGTGGTTCCGAGATTCTGGGGGCAACGTTGCTACCCTATCGGCGACATAGTCCGATTCAGGGCAAAACGCCCGCCGCCGACACTCAAACCGACAGCTCAAGCCGTCTGTCAACTGTCCATCTTTTTAGCACATTTTCTCGCCAGAGATCATCTCTGGCCCTAGTATAGGTATGCGAGCCCTTTTTCGGCGCCGCACTGTGTCTTCCTGACAGGAAGTTCGTGCGAATCGCATGCCAAGGGCCTCCGGGGCAACCCTCCGGAGGCCTCTTTTTATACATTAAATTTGAATTTCCTTTTTTATTAAGCTACAATTACCTAATGAATTCCTTTAACGTAAGGCAGAAATTTTTAGACTTTTTTAAGTCCAAAGACCACGCTATAATTCCCAGTTCTTCAATAATCCCAGTCAATGATTCTTCGACTTTATTCATCGGCTCAGGTATGCAGCCTCTTGTTCTTTATTTACTCGGAGAAAAACATCCTTTGGGAACTCGTTTAACTGATTCGCAGAAGTCTTTTCGGGCAGAAGATATCGAGGAAGTAGGCGACGGACGTCATACTACTTTTTTTGAGATGCTTGGTAACTGGTCCTTAGGGGACTATTTCAAAAAAGAACAATTACCTTGGATATTTTCTTTCCTAGTCGACGAATTAAAGATCGACCCCAGTCGCCTATACGTCACCGTTTTCCGCGGAGACGAAAAAATAGGGGTGAAGAAGGACGAAGATTCCGTAAATATTTGGAAGGCGATATTAAAAGAGCGCGACCTTGATAATAAAGATCTGGATTTCGCCGAAGAAAAAGGCATGGGGGATGCCAGGATTTTTTACTACCCGGGAAGCAAAAATTGGTGGTCAAGATCTGGCTCTCCAGAAAAAATGCCAGTGGGGGAAATAGGGGGTCCGGACAGCGAAATATTCTATGACCTGGGAGCTGACTTAAAGAAACATGAAAACTCAGTATTCGCTGACCAGCCGTGCCATGTTAACTGCGACTGCGGAAGATTTATTGAAATAGGGAACAGCGTTTTTATGGAGTATAAAAAAACAGAAAAAGGATTTGAGAAACTAAAACAATTCAATGTAGATTTTGGGGGAGGGTTAGAGAGAATGACTATGGTGACTGAAGGATTGGATAATATTTTTCAGACAGATTTATTCGTCAACGTCATATCTAAGATAGAGGAGCTGTCCGGAAAAAGGTATAAAGACAATATAAAAGCTTTTGAAATCGTAGCCGACCATTTAAAGGCCGTTACCTTTATAATCGGGGACGATAGCGGCATCAGCCCGAGCAATGTAGGTCAGGGATACATTGCAAGAAGATTAATCCGACGGGCAATAAGATTTGGAAAGCTATTGGGGATTTGCAAAGCCTCGTGGACAAAAGAAATAGCCAAGATAATAGCAAAGGACTATGCTTTGGTTTACCCCGAGATAGAAAAGAACCTCAGCTTTATCGCCGCTTGCTTAGATGCTGAAGAAGAAAAATTTGTTTTGGCCCTAGAAAAGGGATTAAAGGAGTGTGAGATCATATGGCGGAAAAATACGATTTCCGGTAAAGATGCCTTTGATCTTTACCAAACATGCGGGTTCCCGATTGAGATGACCGAAGAACTAGCAAAAGAGAAAGGATTGGAGGTGGATATGGAGGAATTCCAGAAGGAATTTGTGAAGCACAAAGAATTATCTCGAACTGTTTCGGCGGGCGCATTTAAGGGCGGTTTAGCAGATGCGAGTTTAGAAACAACAAAGCTACATACGGCTGCGCATTTAATGCTCGCCGGCTTAAGAAAAGTTTTGGGCGACCATGTTACGCAAAAAGGAAGCAACATAAATGCTGAACGTTTAAGGTTTGATTTTTTCCACAAAGAGAAAATGACACCCGAGCAAATTAAGCTTGTTGAGGATTTCGTTAACAAGGCGATAGAGGCGAATCTTCCTGTAAATTGTGAAGAAATGGATTTGAACCAAGCCCACGAATCCGGCGCCATGGGAGTTTTTGAATCAAAATACGGGGACAAGGTTAAGGTTTATACTATCGGCGATTATAATGAAACTACAAGTAGGGAAATATGCGGAGGCCCGCACGTTGAGACGACAGGAATACTGGGCCATTTTAAAATCCAAAAAGAAGAGTCTTCTAGCGCGGGCGTTAGAAGAATTAAAGCAATTTTAGAATAATTTTTAATTATTAAAGCTAAGTTATTAGCAATTCATTACTTATATGGCTAAAAAGTTTTTCGATATAATCCCGCCGCATTTAATATCCGACGTGGAAGATAAAGCAAAAGATTTAATGGGAATCAAAAGTAAGAAAAAAAAGTCTAAGAAAGGCAAGAAAGAGTTTTCAAGATTGAAAGTGATTTTCAGTTTTGCCGGGATTGTCATCGTTCTTTTCGCCAGCTATTTATATTTTGCCTTAGCCTCAGCGAAGGTCGAGATTTGGCCTAAAACCGAAGCCGTTGCTTTGGATAAGCCGATAACAGCCGGCGTTGATGTGCTGGAAGTTGATTTAGCGAATAATGAAGTCCCTGCGCAACTTCTCGAAGAAGAGAACGAACTTTTTCAAGAGTTTCCTGCAACCGGCTCAAGCTCAAAAGAGGGGATAGCTGGAGGAACTATTCGGGTATATAACAAGGCGAATCCGGCAAAATCTTTTACCTTTGTGGCCAAGACAAGGTTTTTATCCGATACAGGAAAACTATTTAGATCAGTTAATAAGGTAACTGTTCCAGCAGCTGAAATTAAAGGCAGTAAAGTAACTCCTGGTTGGGTTGATGTTAAGGTTACTGCGGTTGAGTCGGGGGAAGCATATAATATCAATCCTTCAAAGTTTTCGCTCCCCGGGTTAGCCGGCACAGCTTCCTTTTATAACATTTACGGAGAAACAACTGAAAAGATGACCGGTGGTTATGAGTCAGCTTTAAAAATAGTTACAGCTGAGGATATTGAAGACGCAAAGAATAGTTTAACGCAGAAACTTCTAAGCGATACCGAAGATATTTTAAAGGGAAAAATATCATCGGAATCTTTAGTCATGTTTAACGATTCTTTCGCCAAGGATGTCCTTGAAAGCTCTTCCTCGGTTAAAGCCGGCGCAGAGGTGGAGAAGTTCACATATAAGGCAAAGGTGAAGGTTAGCGCGCTAGTGATTAAGGAAGCGGATTTGAAAGATATAGCCGTAAAATATATTCTTGATCAGTATTCCGGAGAAAAAACTATTCTGCAAAAAAGTTTTGTTTTAAACTACGGCTCAGAAACAGTGGATTTAAAAACAAAAGAAATAGAGCTTAACTTGAATATAGTTACAGAGGTTTTCCCAACGATTGACGAACAAGCCATGACTTTGGCTTTTATGGGAAAGAAAGTCAGTGAGATCACGAATGTTATAAACGGAGAATTTCCTGAGCAAATCAATAGCGTTGTAGTGGATTTTTGGCCGTTTTGGGTGAAAAAGGCGCCTAATGACCAAGAGAAGATTAAGATTGAATTGAAGTTTGAATAGAGGGAGGGAGTTAATGACGAAGAGCCTATAACAAATTGCACGTTGTCGTTGATCGTTTTTAAATATGGTAATGTTCTCTCGTAAAATATATATATCGCTAATTTCTCTATTTTGTTTTAGCGTTATCATTATCCCAGCGATGGCTAGCGCGACCAGTACCGTTATGCTGCACGAGTTTGCCGGCGGGGTTGCTGACGGCAAGACTCCGCAAGGGTCCTTGGTTCTTTCCGGCTCCACGCTTTATGGAATGACCACCAATGGAGGTAATGACGACGCCGGAACGATTTTTTCAGTTGATCCGGATGATCTCACCACCTACACTATTCTTCACGAGTTTGCCGGTGGGGTCAACGATGGCGCTTGGCCCTATTATGGCAGTTCCTTGCTTGTTTCCGGCACTACGCTCTATGGAATGACCCTTCTTGGCGGCGATAATAGCGCCGGCACTATTTTTTCTATGGGAGTTGATGGTTCAGCCTTCACTCTAATCCACGAGTTCGCCGGCGGGATTAATGATGGCTCTTATCCTTTTGGTGCTTTAGTCCTCTCCGGCTCCACGCTTTATGGAATGGCTAAAAATGGTGGTAGTCTTGCCGACGTCGGAGTAATCTTTTCAGTCGGAGTTGACGGTTCAAACTTCACTTTACTTCATCGATTTGCCGGCGGAGTTGCTGACGGTTCTGATCCATATAGCTCCTTGATACTTTCGGGCTCCACGCTTTATGGAATGACCAACACTGGTGGCGACGCCAACGTCGGAACTATTTTTTCAATCGGAACTAATGGTTTAAACTTCACTCTGCTTCACGAGTTTGCCGGCCAGCCTAATGACGGCGCTAGTCCTAGTTATGATTCTCTGGTCCTCTCCGGCTCCACGCTTTATGGAATGACTAAGAGCGGGGGCGATTCTAACGTCGGAACAATTTTCTCTGTAGGAGTTGACGGCTCGGGCTTCACGGTGCTTTACGATTTTATAAATGCAGCTGGGAATAATCCTTTAGGATCACTTATTATCTTTGACTCCATTTTTTACGGAATGACCAGTACTGGCGGCAGTTCCCTCGTTGGAGATATCTTTTCAGTCGGAGTTGACGGCTCGGGCTTCACGGTGCTTCACAATTTCGCCGGCGGGGTTGATGACGGTGCTAATCCCTATGGGTCCTTAGTCCTTTCCGGCTCCACGCTCTACGGGTTGACCAGTATCGGTGGCAATGCCAACGTTGGGACTATTTTTTCGTACTCACTGTTAGCTGATACTACGCCTCGGCCAGTAGCCTCACCATCTACAGTCTCTGTCACGGAGGGCGCAAGCGATTCATTCTCCATCAGTCTCTCAACTGAACCTACTGCCAATGTTGTTATCTCGTTAGCTGTTACTGCTCCCGGTTACGGTTCTTCGATTTCCATATCTCCTAGCACGCTTACATTTACTGCTGACAATTGGAGTATCGGCCAAACTGTTACTGTTTCAGCTTTAAATGATTCTGCTTATTCTGGCAATAGAATCGCGCAGATTACCGAATCAATCACTTCGACCGATACGGATTATAACAATTACGACGCCTCTCCGGTTAGCGTCGGCATTACAGAGGATGAGACCTGGCCTTCATCGGTGGTGGGCTGTTCCCCCTTGAATTCATCGGATCTCTGTGAAGAAATGACCTACGAGGTGGAGAATCGTTTAACCAGTCTAACTCCCAGTGACTCCACCCAAGATATTTGGGCGACCAGAGGTAACGGAGCTAGCGGCTGGAGCAGAAACAGTTCTTTTTGGGGGGCAGACCTTGACTTCACCGGTGTTTCGCCATGGAACTCCAATGGCTATTATCGTGCTGGTACCTTAATTACTCCGCTTCATGTTTTGGTTGCCAACCACTATCCTATAAACAACAATTCCACGGTTATCTTTGTAACAGCTGACAATACCATTGTTAGCAGAACAGTGTCTGACCAGATGCAGATTGGCGACTCTGATATACAATTATTGGTGCTTAACGCAGCAGTTCCCGCCACGATTGCTTACTATCCCATCATGTCGTACGAGCAATTTAAAGACTATTCTTCCAGTCTCCGCGTTCCTCTAGTATTATTCAACCAACTTGATAGTCCGATTCTAAAAGATATGGTGGGGTTCGGCCTTGGGACAATTACTGATGCCTCAATCATTCATGAAACGCCTTCACCAACCGATTCTGAACGCTATGCTTTTCGAGGAGACATTATTGCTGGGGACTCTGGCGACGCCGGATTTTTTGTCGTTAACGATCAGCCCGTTCTCGTTTTGACCAATCAGACGGTGGTCAGCGGTCCTTTTATCGGTAGGTATATTGATGAGATTAATGACGCTATCGTTACTCTCGGTGATGGCGGCGGTTATCAGGTCACCGCGTTGGACTTAAGTGCTTTTGTACCTAACAGCGTGCCCGCAGTCACTGCTGCCACCCTATCGATTACCACCGGTTCAGTCGCCGGTACCGCAGTGGGCACAGTTAGCGCGACTGATTCCCATGGCGGCGATTCACTTTCTTACGCCTTCGTCAGCGGTAATACCGGCAGTGCTTTTGCGATTAATTCTTCCACTGGTGCGATAACAGTAAATGATCCATCGGCTTTCGATTCTCAAATTAATTCACAATTTACTTTGGTTGTCAGTGCAACTGATGATTGGCCTTATCCTGGGACCGGTACGGGTTCGATTACGGTCAATGTTCTTCCTAATGTCCCTTCTTCACTGACGCTTGTTGCTGACTCAGCTTCTCAAATCACTGCTTCCTGGTCAGCCAATTCCAATCCAGTCGGCACCCAATACTATATTGAAAACACCACGGCTTCTACTAATTCAGGTTGGACGACCGATACTTCTTGGGCGTCCTCAGACCTTACTTGTAGCAAAAGCTACTCCTTTAAGGTAAAAGCTAGAAACGGGGATGGACTGTCGACTAGCTACACAGACATCTCTGCTGCCACCACTTTAAGTTGCGGTGGAGGTGGTTTGCCCGCTGGAGCCCTTCAACCCCCAATCATTCCTCAAGGGGGTTTTTCTGTCTCTATCAACAGCAATGCTTCAACGACTAACTCAAGGATAGTTACTCTTGCCCTTGCCGCAGGTTCTGACACTCTCAGAATGGCACTCTCTGACAACCCTGAGTTTACTAATGCGGTTCAAACGCAATATCTTGCGACAACAACATGGATGCTCCCCGAAGGTAATGGAACAAAGACTATCTACGCTAAGTTCTTCACTAAATATGGACAGGCTTCCGCTGCGGTATCAGACAGTATTGTCTACAATCAGGAGAAAGTCACTGATCCCGAGTTGCAATATATATTTAACAAGAACCTATACCTGGGGATAGTCGATAAGGATGTTATCCAGCTAAAATTAATCTTAGCTGCAGAAGATTGCATATCCGGAGTTTCCAATACCACCTACTTTGGTCCTTTGACTCTAAAGGCAGTTCAGTGCTTCCAGAATAAATACAAAGCAGAAATATCCAATTTATCTGGTTACACGATTTCTGCCACCGGTTACTTCGGGCCTGGGACGCGGGGGTGGGTGAATGGTATGTCCAAATAAAGGGGTTGACCGTTTGGAATAAGTTTGCTATTATCAAAGCTACACTAAATGAGCGAAAATCCAGCGAAAAAAATAATCAAGAAAGAGGGACAGGTTACTGAGGCATTGCCAAATACCTTTTTTAAGGTAAAATTAGATGACGGAAAGGAGATCAGGGCCGTTCTATCCGGCAAGATGAGGATGAATCGAATCACCATTTTGCCAGGAGATCGGGTCTCGATTGAGATGACCCCGTATGATGACGAGAAAGGAAGGATCACATATAGATTACGATAAAAGTGAAACTTCGTAATTAAATCTAAAATAACTTTAGAAGTTTGTTTTTTAATTTTTAACGCAAATGAAAGTAAGACCTTCAGTAAAAAAAATATGCAGCAAGTGTAAAATCGTCAAAAGGAAACGGCGCGTTTGCGTTATCTGCAGCAATCCAAAACATAAACAAAGACAAGGATAAGTATGCCAAGAATAGCGGGAGTTACAATCCCTGACAATAAAATAATAGTAGTCGCTTTAACCTACATTTACGGAATAGGGGATCATTTAAGTAGAAAAATCCTCAAAGAAGTTAAAGTTGATCCAACCAAGAAATCGCAAGACTTAACTGCACAGGAAGTTAATTCTTTAAGAGAGATTATCGAGAAACACTATAAAATTGAAGGAGATTTGCGACGTCAGACAATGGTGAA
This sequence comes from Candidatus Staskawiczbacteria bacterium, assembly GCA_041659225.1. Classification (GTDB taxonomy): domain Bacteria; phylum Patescibacteriota; class Minisyncoccia; order Minisyncoccales; family Staskawiczbacteraceae; genus JBAZYR01. The sequence goes on along the minus strand of JBAZYR010000007.1, from coordinate 5,701 downwards.
CGTAAAAAGGTTAAAAGACATCGGCTGCTGGAGAGGATACAGACACATTAAGGGTTTGCCAGTAAGAGGCCAAAGAACAAAGACTAATACACGAACCGTCCGAGGGAACACCAGGAAGACAATGGGTTCTGGCAGAAAAGCTGCAGCAGCTCCAACATAATAATTTAAAGAAATGGGGAAAAAACACGTTATACAAAAATCTCAAGAAGAGATAATAAAAGAAACCGATAAAATAGAGGCAGGATTTAAAAAAGAGGCTAGAATTACTTCTGCGCCTCAAGCTGGGACCGACGGAAAGGTTTTCATTTCTTCTTCATATAATAATACAATGATTACACTTACTGATTTTACTGGTAAGGCTTTGGCCTGGAAAAGCGCTGGCTCGGTTGGTTTTAAAGGAGCTAAAAAGGGAACCGCTTTCGCTTCTTCTAAGGTAGGAGAAATGATTGCCGGAATTATCATCAAATTAGGGATAAGAAGGATTCACGTTTATGTCAAAGGCATCGGCCCGGGAAGAGACTCAGCTATCAGAGCGTTAATGGCCCAAGGTTTAAACATTGCAGCAATTAAAGACGTAACACCTATTCCTCACAATGGCTGCAGGGCGAGGAAAGTAAGGCGCGTATAATATGAACAGCAATAAATGTAAAATTTGCAGGAGAGTCGGCCAGAAGTTGTTTCTAAAGGGTGAAAGATGCGCATCAGCGAAATGCGCTATGATTAAGAGGGCCTTTCCTCCTGGTCCGGAGAAAAAGAGAAGGCCAGGCGCTGCTTCAGGCTACAAAAAAGCTTTAACCGAAAAACAGAAACTAAGACGCTGGTATGGTTTGCCTGAATACCAATTCAAGCAATATGTTGTAGATATTTTGGAAAAACGAGGGAAAATTCAGGATATTGCCGACGAGCTTATCAAAAGATTAGAAAAAAGATTAGACAGCGTAGTTTTTAACTTAGGCCTAGCTAAATCCAGAACTAATGCAAGGCAGATGGTTTCCCACGGATATTTCTTGGTGAACAACAAAACCGTGAATATACCATCGTTCAAAATGAAGAAGGGCGACCTAATAGCTATCCGGGAAGGCAAAAAGAAAAAGGGAGCCTTTAAAGATATTGAAGTACAGCTTAAAAAGAGAACAATACCATCCTGGCTAGAAATCAATAAAGATACATTAATAGGAAAAGTTAAAGGGGAGCCATCACTTGCCGAGGTAATGCCTCCTGCCGAGATCTCAATAATTTTCGAGTTTTATTCACGTTAATTTTAATAATTAATATGATTTCTTATCCCCTCTCGCCAAAAGTAGTTCAAAAAGAAAAGGATCAGGCCGTATTTCAAATCGAAGGCCTATATCCAGGTTATGGAGTAACAATTGCAAACGCTTTGCGAAGGGTTTTGCTTTCTTCTCTTCCTGGAGTTGCCGTAACCGAAGTGAAGATTAAAGGGGTGCAACACGAATTTTCAACCATACCAGGCGCTTTAGAGGACGTAATAATGATTGTCCAGAATTTAAAGAATTTACGTTTTAAGATATTCGAGGGAGAATCGCATAAAATTGAACTAAAAGTGAAGGGGGAAAGGAAAATAAAAGGTTCTGATTTCAAAATTCCTTCGCAGGTTAAGCTCGCTAACCCCGATTGCCATATCGCCACTTTGACTAACGCCAAAGCTGAAATTGAAATGGAGATTTTAATCGAAAGAGGATTGGGGTATGAGCCTAAAGATCGAAGGAAAAAGAAGAAGTCAGAAATCGGAGTTATTGCATTAGATGCGATTTATACGCCGATCAAGACCGTAAGTTTCCAGATTGAAAATATGCGCGTAGGGGACAGAACCGACTATGACAGATTGAACCTTAGAATTGAAACTGACGGCACAATAACACCAGAGGAAGCATTTGCCGACTCTTGCCAGATTTTAATAAAACACTTTAATATTTTTGTTGAACCTCACACGATGGATGCAGAAAAGGTTCTCCGTAAAGAAGACGGAGAAGATACGGCAAAACCCCAAAAAGCAAAGAAAGAAGTAAAAGTTAAAAAAGTAAAAAAAGCAAAGAAGTAATCATGCGTAAGCGAAATCAGGGAAGAAAATTTGGAAGGAAAATGGATCAGCGCACAGCCTTGCTACGAGGGCTAGCTGAGAACCTTTTTTTACGCGAAAGAATAAAAACTACCGAGGCTAAGGCAAAAGAAGCAAGAATGATAGCTGAAAAGTTAATAACTAAAGCCAAAAAAGGTGGATTAGCTTCCACTAGACTATTGGCCCAGGATTTATCGCCGAGGATAGTCAAGAAGCTAGTTGGCGAGATCGCGCCAAGATACACAGAGAGAAAGGGCGGATATACTAGAATTATTCGGCTCGGTCAAAGGACTGCTGACGGCGCCCAAATGGTAATTTTTGAATTAGTAAAATAACATGGTAAAGAAAGTTTCAATCACAAGTTCATACAAACGGGAAACGCATATCATTGACGCAGACGGCAAGGTTTTAGGCAGATTAGCCACAGAAATTGCGGTTTTGCTCAGAGGCAAAGGAAAGCCCGATTTTGTTTTGAACCAAGACATGGGCGATGTTGTTATAATCAAGAACGCAGGGAAAATGAAAATAACCGGAAAGAAGATTGAACAGAAAAAATATCATCATCACACAGGATACTTGGGAAATTTAAAGACAGAAACATTGAAAGTTCTTTTCCCGTCTAACCCAGGCGAGGTTTTGAGAAGGGCAGTTTTCGGAATGCTTCCTAAAAACAGATTGCGACCAAAACAAATTAAAAGATTAAAGTTTCAATAATCGATATTTATGCCAAAAAAGCCAATCGTTAAAAAAGAAAAACCGGAGAAGGTAGCAAAGGCAGTCGCTCCAGTTGAGGTAGCTGCACCAATTGTGGTCCGAAAACCGGTAGAAGTGAAGTTTGATGAAGACGACGGAATTACTGCCGATGATTTTTTGATCTCCGAAAAAGACGCCAAGTCCGATAAATATTACGAGGCCACAGGCAGAAGGAAGACTGCCGTAGCAAGAGTTAGATTCTACACTCGCGGAGAAAAAGAGTTTTTGGTAAATAACAAATCATACCAGACATATTTTCCCCATCCAGATATCCGGGAAATTGCCATTTCAGCTTTGAAAAAAATGAAGTGCCTAGACAGGTTCCGGGTGACAGCTGTGGTTAGCGGGGGAGGCAGTCATGCCCAAGCGGAAGCAATACGACATGGCATTGCCAGAGTTCTTGTGAATTTTAATCCTAACTTCAGGAAACGATTAAGAAAAGCAGGATATTTAACCCGCGATCCACGAATGCGCGAAAGAAAGAAGTTCGGTCTCAAGAGAGCAAGAAGGGCGCCTCAGTGGGCGAAGAGGTAATCTGTAATAATGAATCTCCAATGCTAGACGTTAAAAGCGTCTAGCATTTGTTTTTTAATTATTTGGGCATATAATTAATAGTAATCTACGTATGGTCGACTTAATTAGTATTTAAAAATCAAAAAAATGAAAAAATTTAATATCTTTTTAGGATTTTTTGTTATAGGTATCGCCTTGCTAGGCGTATCTTTTTTTGCGTCGGCGGATGACTGTACCTCCGGAGCTACACAACCTTGTTCCAACGGGGGTACGCAAACCTGTACTGCAGCCGGAACTTGGGGTCCATGCCAGAATACCACCGCTTGTCTTCCCGGAGCTGTACAGCCCTGTTCTAATGGTGGTACACAAACCTGTGCCGCAGACGGAACATGGGGAGCATGCCAGAATACCACCTGTACTCCCGGAGCTGTAAAAGCTTGTTCTACCGGAGGTAAGCAAACCTGTACTGCAGCCGGAGCATGGGGTCCATGTCCAAAGAAAGCTTGTAATGTTGATAACAAGTGCGTACTAGTTCCAGGACCTGGTGCTAATGAGTGTACTACAAACGATAGCTGCCTGAGCACAACTGTACTCCCATGCGTTTCTGCTGCTTTAACCGTGCGGGAAGCTGCGATTCAAACAGCTTTTTCGGCTTATTCAAGCGCGATAACATCAGCACTGACAGTAAGAAGCTCGGCCTTAACAGCAGCATGGACGATATCCAATACAATTGAAAGAAACAAAGCTGTCAAAGCGGCTTGGTCTGCTTTTACCAAATCAAAGAAAGATGCCAAAACCGCATATAGCGTTTCAAGAAAAGCGGCTTGGAACCAATACTCTACTGCGAGAAAGGCGTGCAAGGGTCCAGCCTCAGGAGAGAACTCTTCTTCAGATAATTTATAAAGCCTACCGATTAGAATAGTTGAGTATCTGAAAACCGCCTTCGGGCGGTTTTTGGTTAGGAGTTATCAACACCCGTACTATTTTTAGTTGCTTTTGGTGTATAATAAAGAAATTAATTTAAACATGTAAAAAATATGATAAATTTTCGAAGAATAGGCTTAATATTTTGCGGATCGTTTTTATTACTTTTTCAACCCGGACCCTCAGTCTTGGCCTCTGAAACTGCTCCTCCCTTACGCTCAAGCGGTTTTCCGACAGGTTCGATAAATACTGATACTGCCCGGTTGGGTATCATGGTTTCCCTCAGCACCGACGAGGATGCCACTTGCAAATATTCGTCTACACCAGGCGTTACATATTCTGCGATGAATAACACATTTAGTACTACTGGGGCGAATTTGCACGCGTTCGTTAACACTGGATTTTATGTTGGTGGTAATTTTACTTTTTACATCAAATGTCAAGATGCATGGGGCAATACTAATACAGATGACTATCTGATATCTTTCTTAGTCGGCGCCGTACCACAAAATTTTACCGCCCCCGGGATTTATAACAGTTCTCCTTCAGGAAATTTACCTAATGGAACTACTCAAGTTACCATTTCTCTTAAAACAAATGAAGTTTCTGCCTGTAGGTATTCATTTTATCCGGAGACTAATTTCTTTGCGATGTCCAACGCATTCTCTTCTACAGGGGGGACATCACACTCCCAGATTATCTCGGGATTGGCGCCGGGCGATTTCACTTTTTATGTGCGATGTGTTGATACAGGCATGAACACTAATGCCACCGATTATCCTATATCATTTACAATACAACCCGACATAACCCCACCTGTTCGTTCTAACGGTTCTCCCTCGGGGACATTAGCTCCGGGAACCACTCAAGCTACAATTTCTCTTAACACAAACGAAGATGCGATTTGCTGGTATCAAGATAGTTATGCGCCCGTTTACTTAACATTTGGAGGATGGAAAACTTACCACTCTCGGCTTTTAATAGGACTCGCAGCTGGTACGCATTCATATAATATATTATGTCAGGATAAGGCGGTGAATCAAAATACTACTAGCTTTGTTATCTCTTTTACTATTCCTGTCCCGCCCGACACCACCCCACCTGTCCGTTCTAGCGGTTTTCCATCTGGAACCTTGGTATCGGGCACTACTCAGGTCAATTTATCTCTAGGGACAAATGAAGGTTCAACCTGTAAATATTCCACGCTCCCCGGAGTCGCATATTCCTCCGCCACAGGCACCTTTAGCACCACAGGGGGCACCACTCATTCGAAAATAGTTTCAGGATTATCAAACGGTGTTACCTATATCTATTATATCAGGTGCCAAGATGCTTCAGGCAATGCCAACGTTGACGACTACACAATATCTTTTTCAGTTAGCGCCGGTCCTACGGGTGATACTACTCCTCCAGTCCGTTCTAACGGATCTC
>JBAZYR010000006.1:0-68080 GCA_041659225.1 Candidatus Staskawiczbacteria bacterium | reverse complement strand
ATTTGTAAGTTATCTGAATCGCCGAATTTAACCACGGGGAATGGCTTTGCATCAATAGGCTCAATTTTCATTACTGCTAAATCCTGAACCGGGTCTTTGGCTAAAACTTTGGCTGAAAATTTCTGGCCGTCATTTGTGAAAACCGTATATTCCGCTTCATCATCCAAAACCACGTGTTTATTAGTCAAAACCAAGCCATCTGCTGAAACAATAAACCCGCTGCCTCCTCCTATTTCCTGCCTTTCGGTTCCATTCTGACGGTATTGAGGTATCTGAATCTCCGGCCCGATATCGAATCCTTCGAAGGGGTTGTAGAAATACTCTTCCATTACGGGGACATCTTTAGAGACAACAATACTTACTACTGCCGGCGAATATTGCCTTACAGCATCAATTACTGCCTGTTCTTGAGAAGTTTGAGGAACATATTGACTTTGCTCTGTGGAAATTGGGACAGAACCAATATCCTTTAGATAGCCTTCAACGGCTGAATAAAAATATCCATTTAAGAAAAGGCCTAATGAAAACCCAAAAACGGCGAAAATGATAATAGCAGCGCCAATAAACCAAAAGTTTGCCTTCTGCCGGGCCTTTGCTATGGCTTCATGTATCTTCGTAAAATCAATTGGCTGTATGTCGTACATGCTCTTGTTATTTTTCGTCATAATGATCAAACCTGTAATTAAATATATCAGATCTGACCGGTCCTATAAATATCATATGCAATTCGCATAAGAAATATTTCACGGCAACATTGAACCAGCCCTCTTTCCGAAGTCTCCTATCGGAAATAAAGATCTTTGTTGATTTTATAATACCATATTTTGATATTCTCTTAGCTCTTCTGGCCAAATCGTGATCCTCAGCCAACTTTATTGTTTCGTCATAGCCGTTAAGCTTCATAAAAATATCTTTCTTTACTAACACTCCCATGGAAGCATGGGGCAAGAATCTCTCCGAAAGGAAAATATACCAGTTATAAAAAATATTAAAAGCTATTTTCTGTATTTTCTTGCTTTCAATGGGTGTCAATCCAAAAACAGCGAAATCCAGGTTCTTTGTTCTAAACTCCTTCAAGGCTTTTCCAAAGAATTCTTCAGGAATGATGGAATCAGCATCAATAAAGAACAGCAAATCACCTTTTGCTTTTTTTGCCCCATCGTTTCTGCCCTTAGCCGGCAACCCGCCCGGGATGACTCGGCAATCGTTATCTTTGGCAATTTTAACTGTTTTATCCTTGGACCCGGCATCAGCCACTATTATCTCGTAGTCATTAAAATTCTGCCCTCTAATGGATTTTAACAATAAGGGCAGATATTTCTCTTCATTTAATGTCGGAACGATAATGCTTAACATAGTTTATTTAAACAGCTTTTTGGCTTCATTCCATATTTCCGGCTGGTTTTGCTTTTCTTTCAGCCAATACCACCACTCATTCCCCCAGAAGTAAAAAGTATCTAGTCCTGTTCTCTCGGCGAATTCAACATTTTTCTTGAAGCGCTCCAAATCCATTGTCTTTTCCTGCTCGCTCAATGGCAAATCATACAAAAGCTCTGGACCCCAAGGCTCTGCCTGAAGTTCTCCGCACTCCACCGGTTTATGAAATACGGCTCTGACAAGTTGAGCTTTTAGATAATAGAATAAGGGGGGAAAGGGGGCATAGAAATAATTACCGGCCTCCTTCGACCACACCTTTTTGTACAAAGTATTGCCAACTATATCTCCGTATTTTGCAGCCTTAAACCATAAAGAAAATTCTCCGGTATCTGAGATTATAATCGGCCGTTTTTTTGAGTCAAGCGATTTTACTAACTCGACTTCCTGCGCCAGAAATTTTTCATCAGTCGGCGGACATTCGCCAAATGGGAAAAATGGTTCATTCTCAACCTGCCAAGAGGTAACTGCGCTGGATCCTCTATATCTTAAAACCATTTTCTCAAGGTATTTCAACACTTCAGCTTCCCGTTCGTCCTTCGATAAATCTTTTGCCCACGACGGGATATGGCATTCTGGCCATCTGCTTGTTTTCATTCCAATCGACAATAATATATTTACATCATGCTCCTCCGCTTCTCTAATCTGCCAGTCGACATCGTCAAAAAAATAGCCATCTCTTTCTCCATTCACCCAGTCCCAGTCCACCGTTAACTTAATGTTTTTTGCCCCAAGGTCTTCCATCATGGCAAGATAGGTTTCCTTCCAATCAAGTTTTAAATTCTCAGTGTGTTTTTGGGAAAAGTTAACCCCCCATAGGATATTTTTAGCTTTAGGCGCGCTGCCAAGGAAAAACCACAAAACCAAAAAAAGAAATACAAAAAGTATAACCATTGCAATTATTTTAGTTACTATTTTCATTATTGAGAAAAAATTATTTTCTCTATGTTATACGTTCCCATCCGATCTATTTCCACAAATCCCTGCATGGCTGCCTCGGCCAGCATTCCGTTGTCCAGCAGATCAAACAACCACTGGTCAACATACCTTAAGTCATCCTGTAAAAACCCGGATCCCCGTGATAAAAGCCATTTTTTATTGAAATTTTCCTGAGAGCCGATTGTCGGAGCGATAATAACCGGGATGCCGAGGCCAGAATAGAAAGAAAGCTCGGACGGTTTTGTCCAAAGAATATCCGTTTTTCTCAATTTCTTATTGAATTTTGTGAAATAGTCTTTGATATTTTTTCCGAAGATTATTTCAATATTCTTATCAATATCTTTTCCAAACCCTTTTTCTTTTAGATTTTCGACTACATAGTCCCGTACGTTTTCTTTAGTGCCGGCGGAAATAATCAATTTTACTTTTCCTCTTTTTATCTTCGTTCTCAACCCATCTGCTATTTTAATCGCTATTTCTTTCTGAGCGCCTGCCCCGCCTATCGAAAACATTATTGTCAGCGGATGGTTCGGCCTGCCAGGCAGCTTGCCGACATAGTCTTCAATAACAGGATAATACATTTTAGAATACTGTTTTTTAGGATCAAGATTTAAAAGACGATAAGCTAAATCCTTTCTCGCGATTTCCCCATCCGAACCTACGTTCTCTTTAGGCAGGGGATAACCGGTTAAAAACACGTCTTCTTTTTTCACCCCGTAAAGCTTCAATCTGTCTACAACCCAGTGGCAAGGCGCAAAATATTTAATATCGCTTTTCAGGGGGTCCACAGGAACCCAGGTCCGGGCAATATCTGCGTCACAAATAACGCAGTAAATAGAATTGGGGTAATTAAAATGCTCTGCCATGAAGGCAGGGATAAAAAAGGTGCTGACAATTGGCAAAGGGTTTCCCTTGAGAGTATTGATTAAGTTCTCCCCCCACCCGCTTTTGATTAAAGAGAAGGTTTTTTTCAAGCCGAAATTAGAACGAGACAAATCTCTTTTGGGATAGTAAAGCAGAATTTTTTGGAATTTGTCGAAAATGGAAAAAATGAAATTTCCGATTAAAGGAACGCGCTTCGTGTTGGAGATAAACTCATAAAAACTTCTACTGCTTTCCCAAATCAATTTATCCTTCTCCGGAATCCCCTCATAACTATTAGCATTGATAATAGAGTTGGCGCTCAAATCTTTTAATGGAAAAGCGGTTCTCTGGTGGCCGTAGCCCATATTCACATCTATTATCCATGCTTTGTTTTTATTATCTTTAGCCATAATGCTTCTATTATACATTAAAATTCTAAAAACTTTAATCTCTTTCTTCTCCACAACCAAACAAGAAAAAATCCGAGGAGGATATAGAAGATTACCAGCCAAATCCAATGAATATTTTCCACTGTTTTCGCTGCCCAGGGCTGGGAAAAAATGTTAATAACCTTCATTGAGTAAGATATTAAGAACCAGCAGGGTAAAAAGAAAACCCAGCCTAATCCGCTGTAAATAACACTACATATTGCAAAAAGGAACCCAAATATCATCACCCAATAAATAATGGGTAAAATTAGAATATTTGTGAAAAGAGAAATCCAGGAGATCCTGCCAAAGTTGTAAATCAGAATGGGCAAAGTAAAAACCTGGGCTGCAAGCGTTGTAGCAATTATTCCCCTTAAACCTAAGAATTTATCCTTCGGGATAAATTTAAATAATTCCTCGAACAAAGGAGTTAAATAAATTATCCCTAGCATAGCCAAAAAGGAAAGCTGGAACCCAACATCTCCCATCAGAAGCAGGGGGTTTAAGGCTAACATTATAGCTGCTGTTATTACTATGGCGCGAGAACTTACAGACATTCTACCCACTTTCTGCCCCAAAAGAAAAATCGCACCCATGATTCCCGCTCGAATAATTGACGCTTGGAAGCCGATCATAACGACAAATATAAAGATTGATAGCAAGGAAATCCAAAACGCTTGGCCGCGCCAAAAACCAATTCCCAGCAATAAAGACATCAAGATGCCGCATAATATTGATATATTCATTCCCGATATGGCTGTAATATGGCGGAGCCCAGTGATATTTAACTTCTCTTTTAGAGCTTGCGGCATTGCAGACTGATCTCCCAAAAGCGCAGCTGCAAGAAGCGTATTCCCGGGGAACGAGAAATATTGATTGATATTTTTTCTGATATTGTTCTTAAGCCTTAAAATCTGCGCATAACCCATCTGCCACCAACTCGAATAATTTCTCTGAACAATTACTTCAATGCTGGGCCGATCCATCAACGAAGAAATCCCCTTCTTAGCTAAATAGTCTTTATAGTTGAAATCCTCGAATTGTTCTGGTGTTTTCAGCAGCCCTTCGAACATTAAAGTATCAGCATAGTTATACGCGGGATATTTAGATGTTGTAATCAGAAATTTACCGGAAATCGGCACTATTTTCTCGCCAACAACTATTTTCTCGCTGTTAACCGTCAGCTGGACATAATTTTCCCTTACATCCGGTTCAGTTAAAATTTTACCGACTATAATTACCTTTTGCTCGTTATACTGCCTTAGCTCATTGTTCCTAATATTAAAATTGGCTGTTTGGTAATGCAAAATTCCTAAGAAAGCGAAAAGGAGACAAATAGTAAAGATTGTGGCTCTTTTGTATCCAAAAAATATGAAAAAGATGCCTGTTCCTAAAAACAAAATCCCCAATGAATACAGGGTGGGGATAGGGGATACTGAGCTGATAAAAATACCTATGATAAAACTTAAACAAAAATAGAAAAATGCCTTCGAATAAGTCATTATCAAATGATAATTGAAATATGCGCTATTTTCAACCAACAGAATATCAACATAGCCATTCGTCACAAAAAGAAAAGAATTGCCTTTTTAAATTTTCGCTGATATTGAAGCTGCTAGCATGACTGAAAAACCCTAGGTAGGAATGGAGCGATTGTGAAAGAGAGTTTTTAGAGATAAATCCCCTCCGGCAATCAGCGATCCTACCCTGGAATTTTCTAACAATTCTTTTCCTCGTCCTAGTTCTGACCAGCTTGTGTCTCAAAAAAACTACATAACCGAGAAAATCTATGCCTTGATTGATCTTTAGTATTTTAGTCTTTTCTTTATGTATTTCTAGGAATAACTTTACTCGTAAAAATGAAACAATTTCAGGAATCATTCTCTCTAAATATCTCTTGTCTTGCGAAATTATTAAAAAATCATCCGTATATCTCAAATAATATCCTACCTTAAGTTCCTGCTTTAGGAACTGGTCTAGTTCATTTAAATAAACGTTGGCAAAAAGTTGAGAAGTCAGATTACCGATTGGCACTCCTCTATCCTTTCCTAAAATAGGATACCCAGACGAGAAACTCGATATAATTTCCCCTAAAAGACAAATTGTGCTATTGTCTTTTACTTTCTTTTTTAGAATAGAAAGTAAAATATCATGGTCAATGGTATCGAAAAACTTCTTAATATCGCATTTTAGGGCAAAGCATGGAACCTTACCATTTTTACTGGCTTTCCTTATTGTATTTTGTAAAAATTGGACGCCCTTGTGCGTGCCATGCCCCACCCGGCAAGAGAACGATGCGGGGACAAAACCAGCTTCAAATAAGGGATTTATTACTTGGAAAAGCGCATGGTGCACTATCCTGTCACGGACCTGCGCCTTTTGTACATTTCTTGGCTTCGGATCAGAAATCTTAAACGAATGATAGAGCCCATGTTTATAAGTTTTACCCGATAACTCTCGGTACAGGTTGAATATATTCGTCTCCAGATTCCACTCAAACAGCTGAACGTCTTTCCTGTCTCTTTTGCCTTTTTTGAATTTATCCCAAGCTGAAAATAAATTCTCTGGAGAAATAATATCGTTAAATAGATTCCGATAAATTTTCATAAAAATATAAACTAAATACAAAAATATGACCGAAGAATTTGATATACCAATATTCAAAAAAAGCTATGACTTGTATAAAATGTTTTACGCATTCAGGACAACTGTTCCGAAGCAAGATAAATATACAATTTGGCAAAAATCTGATGGCCTAATTCTGGAAATACTGGAAGGAATATTATCGGCTAGCTACAAGCAGAAATTCGAGAAAACACCAATATTAGAAAAAACCAGCTTAAAATTAAACATCCTTCGTATTCTTATCCGGTTGATGAAAGATACAAAAGTAATCGACACTAAAAAGTATTCCTTGCTGGAAGAATCTATAGATGAAATAGGGAGGATGTTGGGTGGGTGGTTGCGATCCACCGTTAACAGATAAGTCGGTGATCCAATAAGACAAAAGGCATTCATTTTTTGAATGCCTTTTGCATTTAGAGAGGAGAGACTTCGGAACGAAGAACGACGACGACCCATAGTTGTCATTAGCGTTCGAGACATCGTTCGTGTCGAACTTGGCCTTGTCGTTGAAGTTGAGGATCGGAGCGTGGTCGAACTGGCTGTCACCATCATCGGAAACATGCCTTTATCCATCCCTTGCACCAGGAGCAGAGGTTTGCCGTTCCTTAGTGAAACATATATCCTCCAACCCCCTGAATTTTATTCGACGGCATCTTTATTCTAGAAATAAAAAACCCGCCATAGATAAGGCAAGCAGTATCTCCTCAAGCAACACGCTCTTTGCATCCGTGAACGCAAAGACTCTGGTTGTTCATTGAAAAGAGAGTTCGGTGATAACAATCCGTGAACTGTTATTCATTAACCTAATCTCAATTTAATTATACATAAATAATACTAAAAGTAAAAAAAGAGGCGCTGCCTGCAAGGAGCAAGGCAGCGCCATATGTCGCGAACGAAAAGTTCAAGGGAAAACGATTCAAAAGAACCAATCGTTCAAGTTTCGAGAATCACTACTGCGGAACGAAGAACGACGACGACCCAAAGTCGCCATCAGCGTACGAGACAGCGTTCGTGTCGAACCTGGCCCCGTCGTGGAAGGAGAGGAGCGGAGCGTGGACGAACTGGACGTCACCATCACCGGAAAACTCGTCTCCGGGAAGATCCATGTCCAGTTCCTTGTAACGCATGAGGCGTTCCGGATGGTTGTAGACGATGGAAGTCCCCATGAGGCTGCCTGTGCCGTACTCGTTGCCAAGGAATAACTCGCGAGCCCGACGAACGGAGCGGCCACCATGGCGAATCCCGAGTTGGCAGGCGAGAAGAAGGATGCCGCCTCTCTGTGTCAGGGCGATCTGATCCATCGCCTGCATTGTGCGGGGGTGGATTCTGAGGTGGGCTGTGTCGATCTGATTATTTCTCCAGTTCGTGAACGGACGGGTCAAGGCGATCTTCTCGACCATCAAATTGACGCCGAGGCAGTAACGACGAGCACGGTCTGTTTCCTCGGGGAAGAGAGCGACCAGCGCTTCATCCCACAGGGTGGCGAACCAGCCAGTGTACCCGAGGGCGTCTTCCGGCACGAAGGACTTTAAGTCAGGGAGGTTCCTGGCGAAGGCGAGTGCGCAGCTCGGATCGACTTTGCTGTCGCAGATTGAGGCCAATGCCTTGATCTGATCCTCGATGAGTTTGGGACCCTTGTATTCCTCGGGGTAGCCGTAGGTCGCGAGAACCTGCTCGTCGGCGAATTGATCGCGTCGCATCAGCCTCCTGATTGACGCTTCCACGTCGTCCTGGAACTCTCCGCCTCTTGCGAGAAAAAGCTGGAACCCTTCGGAAGAGACGCCCGTCATCTTCCTAATCCTGGCCCGTGCCAAATCCGTCGCCTGGTCAATCTGTCCAGATGTGATCGATGTTGCCATCGTCATCATCCTTTCTCCGCATTTAACGCGGATTTACAATGTGCTGTTGCGAAATGCCTCGCAACTGGGCCACTAAACACTCTGTTTAGTATTAGCATATTATATAAGATGTGTTCATTTGTGTCAAGCGCAGGTGCAAACACCCCTCACCTTATTTCGCAAATTTTAAAAAAGGGCGAAATCTCCTTTTTAATATCTAAAAGCCACTCATCAGGATACGGTCTGATTTTCTCAAATTCCGGATCAATTGTTTTTTCTGGTCTGAAGTTCTGAAGATAAAATACAATATCCGGGCCCTTTATTAATTGAACGGCTTCCAGGATGTTCTCTTTCGTATGTATAGAAGGAACCACTGTCATTCTGAATTGAAAACTGATTTTTGATTTTTTTAATATCCTGATACTTTCTTTTATCTCTTTCTCGAATTTATTTATTTTGCAGTCACCCTTTCCCCCGAACTTTTGGCCGAATGAACCTTTAATGTCCATGGCCACGTAATTTACCAACTTTTTATCAATCAAACTTTTTAACATTCGGGGGTTAGAGCCGTTCGTGTCCAATTTTACTGAAAACCCTAATTTCTTTATCTTTTTGATAAACTCGGGTAAATCTTTATTAAGCGTCGGCTCTCCTCCGCAGATTACCACGCCTTCTAATAATCCTTTTCTTGATTTTAAGAAGCTGAGTACTTCCTTTTCTTCAATCTTCGGGTGCCTCTTTATTTTCTCTGGCACAACAAGTTCTGACGAATAACACCAAGGGCAATAGAAATTGCAGCCGGATGTAAAAATAACACAGGCTATTTTACCTGGATAGTCGATAAGAGTATTTTTCTGCAGGCCTCCGATTATCATACATTAACTGGCCTCGCTGCAGCTTATAGCTTCGGTATCGCCGATTAAATTAAATGTTTTGATCATCTCTCCTGATAATTCCGCTCTTTTATCATCAGGAATGAAGGATCTCCCATTTCCGGAATATGATTCATCCTTTCTTATTAAAAAAACGTAGTCTTTGTTAGTCAAAACAAAGTAATCTGTTTCTTGCCATCCCATTTTACCGGCAGATGTTTCCAGAGCGGTTATATTGCTACCAACAGAAGACACTGTAAGATTATTTTTACATAAATCTTGGAAATCTATCTTCCTCATGACATATATATCTAACCCCAAATCAAGGAAACTCAAATCAAACATTGAGTTATTTCCCTGCCAGGCTATCGCTGTTCCCCTGTCAGTAAACATTAACTCCTTAGGATACTTTATCTCAAACCCATACTTTTCGTTTTTATAGTTCATCCAAGAAGAACTAGGCGATATAAAATTATCGCTCCAAACGATATTTTTCCTTAGATTAGTGTAACAATAATCAATATCCCACTGGTGAGTAGTTATTTTATCGCAGATTGATTGATCGCCTCTCTTGACCGCAATAAATGCATAGCAGCCTTCCCTATCACCCGAGCTATGAATCGTATCGCACATTTCCAAATCATTTTTAGATACCGCTATATGCATAATGCACCCTCCACGAGCAGAAAGATCGGACGGGTTATATTCAATCTGATCATCTACAATTTTTTGGCATATTTTTTCATCCTGCCTCACGAAAGCGATACCTGAAAGGCACGCTGTTGGGGACGGCAGCCCTTCGCAGGTCTCCAAATCGTTTCTTACGATGGAAATGATGGATATACAATTTCCTTTTTCGTTGTTACAACGGCCCGGCCTATATTCACCCTTTGAATAATCAGGAACTTTACAGTCGTCACAAAAATTATAATCTTTGCCAAAAAAACTTTTAATTAAAGGACAAAAATCAAAATATGGAACGTCGTAAGACGCGTCGGAGCAAAATTTTTCTAAATTTGGCGTGGCCGAGCTACCTTCTGCGCTCTCGTTGATCACGTCTTTTACCGAATAAAAAATGCCACCACCGACCAAAATGTAAAAAATAATAATACCTAATACAGCAAATGAGGTAGAAATTTTTTTATCCATAAAATTAGGCCGAATAATATTCAACCATTATACCAAAAAACCGCTTTCAACTAAAGCGGCCTTCGAAAAATACATTGAATTTAAGCTGCTACCTTTTTTAACACTTTATACTCCTTCCTCTCTTGGTACTCTTGTTTTTTCCCCTTATGCCACTGCTGAACCGGCCGTATATATCCCACAACGCGAGAATAAACTTCGCAGGGTTGTTTAACTATACATTTCGGGCATTCAAATTTTTCCCCGTCCAAATAGCCGTGAGTCGGACAGATAGAGAAGGTTGGAGTAAGGGTGATATATGGCAAGTGGAATTTCTCAAAAACTTTCCTAACCATATTCTTTGCCATGTCTGGGTCATTTATCCTTTCACCTAAGAAAAGGTGTAGGACAGTTCCTCCTGTATATTTTGTCTGTAATCCGTCTTGAAGCTTTAAAGCTTCAAAGGAATCATCGGTGTAGTTAACTGGCAAATGGGTTGAATTAGTATAATACGGGACTTGTTTGGTGCCAGCGGTAATAATATCGGGATACAACTCTCTATCGGAGGCAGCTTGCCTATAGCTTGTTCCTTCTCCAGGCGTTGCTTCAAGGTTATACATATTGCCGGTATCTTTCTGGTATTTCACCAATACATCTCGCATAAAATCCAGGACTTCAGCAGCAAACTTCCGGCCGCGGACAGATCCGATATCTTCCCCTATAAAATTAAGGAGGGCTTCATTCATCCCTATCAACCCAATGGTTGAAAAATGATTTCCAAAGTATGAATTTCTGATCTTTTTAACTGAGGACAAGTAGTGCTTTGAATATGGGTAAAGTCCTTTTTCAATAAAGTTCTCTATCGCTTTCCTTTTAATTTCCAAACTTTCTTTTGCCAAATCCATCAATTTTTCTAAACGCTCGAAGAATTCTTTTTTAGTTTTCGATAAATATCCGATACGGGGTAAATTAATCGTTACAACCCCGACTGAACCTGTGAGGGGAGCTGAGCCGAAAAGCCCTCCGCCTCTTTTATACAATTCCCTATTATCTAGCCTCAATCGGCAACACATAGATCGTGCATCTTCAGGACTCATCTCTGATTGAATAAAATTAGAAAAGTAGTTTACTCCGTATTTAGCAGTTGCTTCCCATAACGGTTTCAAAACTGGATTGTCCCAATTAAAATCTTTTGTAATAGAGACAGTCGGGATTGGGAAAGTAAACGGCCTTCCGCTGGCATCTCCTTCCATTAAACCCTCATAAAAGGCACGGACAAACATATCCATCTCAGGCTGGAATTCTCCGTAGGTCTCTTTCTGTGGCTGGCCGGCTATCATAACGGGCTGTTTAGCTAAAAACGACGGTGCTTTTATATCCAACGTCACATTCAAAAACGGTGTCTGAAATCCCACTCTCGTAGGCACCATACAGCTATAAAGAAATTCCTGCATTGCCTGCTTAACCTGAGCATAGTTCAATCCATCATAGCGGATGAAGGGAGCTAGCAATGTATCAAAATTTGAGACCGCATTGGCTCCAGCTGTTTCACCTTGAACGGTGTATAGGAAATTAACCAGTTGGCCCAAAGCGGTTCTCAGATGTTTTGCGGGCCTGCATTCGATTTTTCCTTTTACCCCGCCGAATCCCCTCATTAATAAATCGTACAAATCCCAACCCATGCAGTATGGAGCTAATAATTCGAGGTTATGGATATGGAAATCTTCTCTGGCAGCAGCCTCGCGTATCTCGGTGGGATAGATTCTGTTGAGCCAATACTTTTTCGAAATATATGAACCAACGTATTGGTTCAACCCCTGTAGTGAAAACGTCATATTGGCGTTTTCATTTACTTGCCAATCAAGCTCCTGTAAATAGCTGTTGATTTTTTCACTTGATTCGTCGGTAACCTTTGTTGCTTCTCTTATCTTCCTTCTTTGCTCTCGGTAGAGGATGTAAGATTTGGCAGTTTCAACCAGTCCCTCAAGGATTAGAGCTTCTTCAACAATATCTTGCACTTGTTCAACCTGCGGAATCTCGTCTTTTTTAAAACGTCTGCTCAAAAGTTGGAGGACCCGAGCAGAAACCTTTTTAGATTTCTTTCCGTCGCCTTGTCCCGCAGCAGTAATTGCTTTAAAAACCGCATTAGTAATTTTTTCTTGCTCAAAATCTACAATCGTTCCGTCTCTCTTTTGAATTTTTGTAATTTTATTTTCCATGATGACGCAATACTGACGAAAAAAAAATAACTAAGGTCGAAATTATCTCATTTTAAACTTAGCAAGAAAGCAGGTCAAGCCCTGCCAGAATTATTTAAAAAAATATATTATTTTTTGCAACTAATCCTGTGAGTGACTCAATTTTACCAGATAACGTTACAAGAGCACAAGCCCTGTGAATAACTTTTAAAAACCTGTGGCAATAACAGTTACCTTTATTTCTCCTTTCTTTAATTTCGGATCAGTCACTGCGCCAAAAATCACCTGAGCTTTTGGATCAGCCTTCTCGGTTATGATTTTTGCTGCTTCAGAAACTTCGTGAAGCCCGATGTCCCGGCCGGAAACGTTAAATAGTATTCCTTTTGCGCCCGAGATGGAAGAATCTAGCAGTGGAGAGTTAATAGCTTTAGTGGCTGCTTCAACTGCCCTATTCTCCCCCTGTGCTCTTCCAACTCCGAAGAGCGCGCGGCCTGCATTTTTCATAATTGCCAAGACAGAAGCCATGTCCACGATGATTATTCCGGGCAATAGTATTAAATCAGTGATACCTTGAACTGCTTCCCTCAATACTTCGTCGCAAATCCAAAACGCGTTGCTCACTGTAGTTTTATTATCAGCGAGTTGCAGTAATTTATCGTTAGAGATAATCAGCAGAGCGTCTACTTTATCTTTAAGTTTCTCAATTGCAGAACAGGCGATCTTTCTTCTTTCTTCTCCTTCAAAAGAAAAAGGTTTGGTCACAACCGCTATTGTAAGTATGCCGAGGCCTTTTGATATTTCAGAAATAACCGGAGAGGCGCCGGAGCCGGTCCCGCCTCCAAGCCCGCAAGTTACAAAAACCATATTCGCACCTGCCAAAGACTTCTCTATATTATCTCTGTTTTCTTCAGCTGCCTTCTTGCCGAGAAAAACATCCATCCCGGTTCCAAGGCCTTTGGTAATATTTTCTCCGATCAGAATTTTATTCTCTGCGTTGCAAAAATGTAATGCTTGCGCATCGGTATTTACAGCAACCAAATCAACTCCCTCCATTTGGCATTTTGACATCCGGGAAACTGTGTTGGATCCTGATCCTCCAACTCCGATAACCTTTATTTTAGGACTGACTTTCATCAACTAAAATCTACCTTATTAAATATGGTTTGTCCATATTAAAAATCCGCCATAGGCGGAATGATAAAAGCAGACGAGGATAAGTTTACGGAACGAAATTCCTGAAGACTCTCTTAACCTTCTGCCAAAATCCACTCGTTGTTTGAATATTTCCCCCTCCAAAGTTAGATCCTTCCAAAACAAGCCCGCAAACAGTAGCCAAAGAAGGATCCTCCTCTAGCCCCACTATACCCGTAGGAATTCCTATTTCACATGGTAACTTCAACTCCTGCTTAACCAACTCTTTTATCTTCGGTAATTTTGAACCACCGCCGGTTAGGACTATACCGCCTGGCAGCAATTGCTGGCGCCCGATCTTTTTCAATTCCTTATTAACCAATTCTAAAATTTCAGATACCCGCGGCTCTATAATACTTATTAAAAACTTCTGCGGGAAGGAAAGCGGGGAATTCTTATCAAAAATCTCTATTTTCTTTTTCGAGTGAGAAACCTTATCCTTCTTTCCTCTCCCGACAAAGCAGGAGCCGTATTCTTTTTTAATATTTTCTGCAATCCCAATTTCCGTTCTCAGCCCGATAGCAATATCATTTGTTATATTCGCCGAACCGATCGGGAAGATAACAAAATGCATCAGTTCTCCTTCCTCAAAAACTGCCAAGCTAGTGGTAGCGGCTCCAATATCTACTAAAGCCACCCCGATTTCTTTCTGCTGTGGCGTTAAAACAGCCGCAGCAGCGGCTAAAGGAGAGGGTATAATATCATCTATCTGGACCTTAGTACCCAGGACCGATTGCGTTAGATTTATGAAATATGGAGAGAAAACACAAAGCAAAAGTGTTTTTACTTCCAGTCTTATCCCCGTCAGTCCTAAAGGCTCCTTTATTCCTTTTTGATCGTCAATGATGAACTCTCGAGGAAAGTCGTCTAATATCTCCTCGTTAGAAGGAATATTAATTGCCCGGGCAGCCTGAATTACTCTTTCGATATCCTCCTGTGAAATCTTTTGGTCAGCCCGTGAAACAGAAATTATTCCGTCAGAGAGCGTAACGTGTAAATGGCTGCCGTTGATATTAACAAAAACAGAATTTATTCTTTTGTTGGAAAGTTTTTCAACCTCGGCCAAAAGCGCCTGTATATTTTTTGAAACTTCTTCAACGTTCATAACCACTCCTTTTCTCACGCCGAAAGAGGGGATTTGAGATTGCGCCAATACCTCCAACTCTTTTCCTTTTTTCTGTACAACCAAAGCCTTGATGGCAGACGTGCCGATATCTAATCCTGTAATTACGTGAACCTTGGCCATGAAAATTTAGATTCGAGTTAAATAATATTCTTGTTTTTGTTCCATTTTTTTTTCCTGCGCCTTGCTTCCTTCGTGATCATATCCTAGAAGATGTAAAATACCGTGGATTAAAACAAATGATATTTCTTCTTGAAAATTTAATTTGTTTTTCTCGGAATTTCCTTTCACTACCGAAGGGCAAATTAATACTTCGCCTAAATTATTTTCTGCTCCTTCGAAAGAGAGCACATCCGTTGGTTTATTTTTCTTCCTGTAAATATTATTCACCTTTTTTATTTCCTCCGGTTTTACTAGCACGACAGAAAGCTCTTTCTTCATTACATTTTCTCCTTTTAAAACAACTTTTGCAACTCTCTTTAAAAAAACCTCACTTACGACAAAATTTGTCAGATTGTGAATCGTAATCATTAATCAATGATATTAGAAAAAACAATATATGGCAAACGCACGACCTGTGGATAGATTCACGCAAAAACCGCCCAAGGCGGTTTCTGTTATTTCGAAGTTAATATATCTTTAACTAATTTCCCTACTTCTCCGCTGTCTGCTTTCCCTTTCACTTTTGCCATAACCTCTGCCATTACTCTGCCCATATCCTTGATTTCCTTGGCACCAGTTTTGCCCATTGCCTCTTCAACTATTTTTTTTACTTCTTCGGCAGAAAGCTGTTCTGGCAAATATTTCATTAAAATTTCTATTTCCTTCTTCTCTTTGTCAGCTAGCTCCTTCCGCCCGCCTTTCTCATATAGCACGACTGCATCCTTCCTTTTTTTTATTTCCGTAGATACAACTTCAATTACTCCTTCGTCGGTTATTTGAGATTCTTTAACAAGTCTCTCTTCGTCCAGTTCTGGTTTTTCTTTTGATAGTTTGTATCTCTTTTCTTTCTCCCTAGAAACAATAGCAGCCAAAAGCATTCTCAGGACGCTACAAACAGTTTCGTTTCCTTCTTTCATCGCCCTATTCACTTCCTCTTTGATTGTTTCTTTTAACATATTAAGCAGTGGGCTTAGAAAACTTTTTCTCTTTTTCGTATTTTATCCTGGATTCCTCTCTGCGAATGGCTGACTTCTTGTTGGCTAAATCACTTTTTACTCTTTTATGAAATTGTCTTTTCCTAGCCTCGATTAAAACCCCTCCGCGCCGGACGGTTTTAGTAAAGCGGTGAACTAGATTCTGAGATGTTTCTCTTTCTTTTTTTCTAACTTCTAAAGCCATATATTTTTACAATTAAAGATTTTTAAGTTTCTTTTTTACTTCTGCAACGACTGCATCTAACTTGAATACTTCTTGAGATCCTTTATCCATGTCCCGGACAATAATCTCATCATTCAAGGCTTCCCTTTGGCCGAATATTAAAACGTATCTTACGCCTAATTTATTCGCTGTTCGGAACTGTGCTTTCAAAGAATCTTTGGAGAGTGTTTCGGCAACCGTAATTTTAGCTCTCCTGAATTCTTCAAGTATTTTTAAGCTTTTCTTTTTTGATAAATTCCCGAGCTGGGCTAAAAATACTTTTGCATCTTTCGAAGTGTCCGGCTTGGTCTCTTTGTTCTTCAACAAACTCATAATCCTTTCCACTCCGCCTGCAGCTCCGCAAGCTGGCGTGTTCCTGCCTCCAAGAATCTTCACTAAGTTGTCGTATCTCCCACCCCCCATTAAAGCGCCTTGTTCTTTTCCTTGCGGAGTATTTTCAAAAATCTCAAAAACAGTTTTCGTGTAATAATCTAATCCCCTTACTAGGTACGGGTTAAGATTGTACGGTATTTCGGATTCATCAAGAAACTCCAGAACTTGCTTGAAATGGCTGTGGCAGCTTTCGCAAAGGTGATCAATTATCTGAGGAGCACCGGCTTTTATTCTTTGGCACTTCTCTTCTTTGCAGTCCAGTATCCTCAACGGATTCTGTTTAAGCCGTCTCTGGCAATCAGGGCACAGGGATGACCGTTTCGACCTTAAATAGTTCATTAAATTCTTCTTAAAGTATGGTCGACATTCTGAGTCCCCGATGCTGTTTACTTCGATTATTAAGTTTTTAAAACGCATTTCCTTCAGAACGTCGTGGCTCATCTGGATAATCTGGCAGTCAATTGCCGGCTTGGCTTCTCCTATCACCTCAAAGCCAAACTGGTGAAACTGCCTGTATCTCCCAGCCTGCGGACGTTCATAACGGAAACATGGACCATAGTACCACAACTTTACTGGCTGAGGCAAACTTTGCATGCCATGCTCGATATAGCTGCGGACGATTGAAGGGGTCCATTCAGGCCTTAAAGCAACGTGGTCTCCGCCTTTGGTTCGGAAGGTATACATTTGCTTTTCGACAATCTCCGTGTCTTCTCCTGTTCCTTTATAGTAGATATCGGCATCTTCCAGAAGGGGAGTCTCAATTCTTTTGAAGGTATAAAAATTAGCGATGCTTTCCACCGATTTGCAAACCTTCTGGAAATATACCTGGTCGTCAGGTAATATATCGTGCATCCCCGGTAAGGATTGGAATTTGTTCTTTTTTTGCATTTTATTGATAAGCTGGCGTTGGTATTTTGCTTAAAGCTGCGAATGGGAAAACCCTGATAAATACTTTCCCTATAATATTATCTCTCGGAAGTGGTCCCCAGGCTCTGGAGTCTGAAGAATACGCTCGGTTATCTCCCAGCACAAAGTATTCCGTATCGCTTAGAATAATCCGCATATCTCCATAAGTAGTTGATATTGCATCAGGCAGATATACTGTTTCGTCCAAAATTTGCTGGTTTCCGTCTTTATCGTAAATAGTCACTATCCCGTCTTTGACGCTGACAGTTTCTCCTGGCAAGCCGATAATTCTCTTAATGAATCTGTGAATTGGGTTTTTGGGATATTTAAAAACAATAATATCTCCTCTTTGGGGCGAGCCAAACCGATATGATATTTCATCAATAATCAAGTAGTCGCCAGAGTGAAAATTCGGCACCATTGAATCTCCTTGAACGATGAATGGCTGGAATAAAAAATAGCGGATAGGAACTACTATTATTAAAGCGATCAAAAAAATCTTTGCAAATTCCCAGATATATGTGAGAGTTTGATTCATAACAATAGTAATAATATCACTCTTTTTGTATTTTAACAAGTAAAAAGGCTGTCGTGCGACAGCCCTGTGCTTTGTGCTATTAGAGAGAAATCACGCTGAAAGCGAGAATGCTTCGCCTACGGGCCGAAGCATGATGATTTTGCAGCCCTGCTGCTCTAATACTCGATGGTTTTCACCATCAATTACCGGAGTAGCAAAAGCCACTTTGGCAGCACCGTTAATTGTGAACAGCATCTGCAGCCCTATCAATGCGGCCGGATGAAGAAGCGAGAAATCCCCGCAGAAAAGAACGTTACCCTTCACTGTCGGGTAGCGGAAGCCCATCTTCTTGTAGGCGGTACTCCACTGTCCCAACAGTCTGTTACGGATTGTATGACCTTTTCTCGGCTCTCGTTGATCAGAACAAGCGGTAGTCTTGAATACGCCGTCTTTCTCGCTGACAACAACATTTCCATGGGTTGTCAGAAGCTTCCACGAATTCGGACTTGTTCGGTACAGTGAAAAGCAGCACACATCCTTCGCTCTATGTTTAAGTTGCTCGGCTAATGGATGAGCCACCTCAAATGCTTGCTTAATCTTTTGCCGCTCAACGGCACTTATCAGCAAAGTGACAGAGGGGCATTCTTCTTGAACGACCCTTGAAAGCAGGCCCGCAAGGGCAGTAATTGGGGTCATTGTACCTTCCATGGTATTTACCCTCTTGCAGAAACAGCAAAAGCCTGTACGCGAGTGTTGCCACGCCTGTTTCGATAAGGCGGGGGCGGACCTTTCGCACAAACCATTTTGCCATTCCTGCGCTCCTTTCTCATCAGGCTTGTCAGGCAGCACCGGATCTTTCGGTCGGGGACGTCAAGACGCCTCCCGAACTTCTTCATCTGCTTCGGGTCGTTAATGTCGACCTCGGAAAGATCCCCGACTACGGACATGATCTGCAGACGTGATGGCTCGCCAGACCTAGACATTGAGAATCCCTTCAGATTTGATCCAACATCCGAACGTACACTTCCATTCCCTAGTGTACCTCCGCGGCTCAAAAATCTGCTTTTTTCAGTTCATTTCTCTCCTTTCGTTATAATTTAAATGTGCTCAAAAACGATTAGTTTATAGTATACTTTAGACGACCCTTTGTCAAACAGATTTTCTATGATATATTCTATAATATATGAAGATAATTATCGGCCTCGGAAATCCGGGAGAAAAGTTCAAAAACACACGACATAACTTCGGTTTTATGGCCGTAGATGCGTTTGCGGAGAAGAATAATTTCCCCGATTTTGCGTTATCAAAAAAATATAGTTCCTTTATATCTGAAGGAATTTTGGCCGGAGAAAAGATACTCTTGGCAAAACCCCAGACCTTTATGAATGAATCTGGAAAGGCAACAAAGAAAATCATTTCTAATACCGAGCAACAGCCGGAAGACATAATCGTGATTCATGACGATATTGATTTGGCGCTGGGAACAATAAAAATATCCAAGAATAGAGGATCTGCCGGACATAAAGGAGTAGAGTCAATTATTACGAATCTAGGCAAAGAAAACTTCATTAG
Organism: Candidatus Staskawiczbacteria bacterium; assembly: GCA_041659225.1. Lineage (GTDB taxonomy): Bacteria > Patescibacteriota > Minisyncoccia > Minisyncoccales > Staskawiczbacteraceae > JBAZYR01. The sequence goes on along the minus strand of JBAZYR010000006.1, from coordinate 48,696 downwards.
AATAAGAATGGGCATCTTGCCGGGTAGTATGAAACCAAAAAATCCAGAAAAGTTTGTAATCGGCAATTTTAAAAAAGAAGAAGACGAATTGAAAGATAAAGCGGTAGAGATAGTGGCAAGGGCTTTAACTCTGCTAATCAACGAGGGCGCAGAGAAAGCAATGAACGAATTTAATAAATAAGAAAGCCGCCCGTACGCTGTTGCGCAGGGCGGCATGATTTGTTGTCGACCGAATTATTCGATCATTTTGGTCCCTTTGGTCTCGGAACGGGTGAATATTGCCCATGGCAGTCGGTGTAAGGGTTGGCATTCCTTGCCAGAATCAGATTCTGGGACACCTGCTCCCCGTTGGAGCACGGCACAAAGGCGTCGGTTTGACCAATGTTGAGCCATGTGACCATCCTGCAGATCACGATCGGATCGGATATGAATCCAATCCACACTTCACCGTCAGGCATGATGACAACGGTCACCCCATTATTGTGGCCAGTGCAGTTCATTTCACCATGCCGAGGTTGGATGAAGTAACCCATGGTGCCATTCGGATTCCATGTGGGTAAACCAGTGACATGAATAAACCCAAGGTCCCTCATCCTCTTTGCCCGTTCCATCTTTTCCGTCGAAATCGTTTGCCTTGCAGTCATAATTTTCTCCTTATGTTGCGCAAGGTCTTGGTAAAAGGAACAACTACTTACGATAAAAAAATAATAACATATAATAATATATCTGTCAAGCATTATGAAAAATGGGCATTAGTAAACTAAATCAGGTTTTAATAGTAAGCCTCATCCCCTACTTTCTAGAAAAGGGGGTTATTTGGTTCGAAGAAAATCTCAAAGAAGTTCTTAGCGCTCAGAAGTCTCAAACCTTTTTCCAGGATAATATTTTATTTCTAGAAAAAGACCAAACATACAACTTTTCTCTTTTTCTACGGAAGATAGACGAAATGGGATACGAGAAAGTTCTTAAGGTATCTGACCCCGGAGAGTTCTCGCAGCACGGCGGGGTAATAAATATCTTTTCTATTAACATGAAAAACGCAGTGCGCTTCGACTTCCTGGGAAACAAAATTGATAATATTGAGAATCTCGATATATATATAGAAGACGAGGAAAAAGCACGAGAAGTATTGAAAAAGAAGCTAAAATCTCAAAAGCTTTTTTCTGACTTAAAAGGTTTAAAACCCGGCAGCTACATAGTCCACCTCGACCACGGCATCGGCAAATTCAATGACATTGTTTCCCATAACGAAGGCAAATATTATCTTTTAGAATATAGCGGCGGGGACAAGCTTTATGTGCCTGTTGGTTTAGAAAGAAAACTTTCCAGATACACTGGCTTTGTAGAACCGAATATAGCCAGACTCGGGTCTTCCTTATGGCAAAAAACTAAAAAGAAAATTAAGGAGGAGGCAGAAAAGTTCGCCAAAGAACTTCTGGAAATATATGCCGGACGGGAAGAAGCGCAAAGAGCACCTTATCTTCCCTCTGATGAGTTTGATTCCGAGATAGCGGATAGCTTCAAATACGAGGAAACTCCAGATCAACTGCAAGCCATTGAGGAAATAAACAAAGACCTTGAAAAAACAAAACCAATGGACAGATTAATCTGTGGCGATGTTGGTTTTGGAAAAACAGAAATTGCAATAAGAGCTGCGGTGAAAGTTGTGAAATCGGGGTACCAGGTAGTGCTGATCGCCCCCACTACAATTCTGGCCAGCCAGCATTTTCACAATTTTAAAAAGAGACTAGATAATCTCCCTATTGAGGTTTCCCTTCTGACCAGGCTCCAAACTAAAAAAGAACAAAAAGAGATAATTAAAAGATTAGAAAAAAATAAAATCGATATTGTGATAGGGACGCATAGGATATTATCGAAAGATATTGTCCCTTTGCTATTCCAAAAAGATGAAACAGGACTTTTGATAATCGACGACGAACAAAGGTTTGGGGTGTGGCAGAAAGAAAAGTTAAAACAAATGCGAACAAAGATTGATATATTATCTTTGTCTGCAACTCCCATTCCGCGCACGCTTTACTTGTCGCTTTCTTCTTTAAAAGATGTGAGTTTTATCCAAACGCCGCCAGAGCAGAGGCTGCCTATAAAAACAATCGTTACACCCCAATCAATGAAAGTTATTAAAAAAGCAATTGAGGATGAGATGAAAAGGGGAGGCCAAATTTATTATTTACACAATCGGGTGCAAACTATCGAGGCGGTTAAAAAGGCGATTCAAGAATTAGTCCCGACAGCTAAAATTGCCATTGTTCATGGAAAGATGAAAGAAAGGGAATTGGTCAGAATAATGGACGATTTTTCTATTAAAGACAACAAAAAACCGAAGATTGATATTCTTTTAGCAACAACTATTATTGAGAACGGCTTAGATTTTCCAAACGTAAATACCATAATTGTAGCTAACTCTGAACGCCTTGGCCTGTCGCAGGCATACCAAATACGCGGACGAGTCGGCCGTTCCGGCACCCAATCTTATGCGTATTTCCTGCACAAAAAGAATCTGCAGGAAAAAGGGTCCATGAGATTAGCTGCGCTGGAGGAAGCGCAGGAATTAGGTTCGGGTTATAGAATTGCTATGAAGGATTTAGAAATGCGCGGTGCTGGAAATATATTAGGCAAAGAGCAAAGCGGAAGCATAAATAAAGTCGGGCTGAACCTTTATTGCCAGATGATTTCAGACGCGGTTGAAAAATTAAGGAAATGAAAAGACTTGGTCGCAACCAAGCCCTACTTTTCTATTTCTGTAGCAACTAATTCTACTGAAAAGATTTTTGCTATTTGTTGTCCGCCTACCATAGCGGAGAAATCTGTACCGGTGACAAGAATCTTCCGGAATTTCGGACGAATTGTTATTTCCGCCCTTAAATGTCCGGCGCTTATCTCCATTAATATCAGATCTCCAGGAGAAACAAGCCCCTGGAACTTTGATCCTCCATATTGACGAGCGTAAGCTTTTTTACCTTCAAAATCAGGATATTGAGCTGCCCACACCCCTAAGAGCTGAGCTGCCATGTCGGAGAAGTCTGATCCTTTAAAGACGAGGCGCCCCTCAAAGGCGTGCCCCTCACATACTTCGTCGGTAACTTTGAATTCGCCGATAACCCTGTCTGGCCTTATCACTACCCGGTTAAGAAGCAACATTCTCCCACGATGTGGCAAAATGGCCATAATCTCTTCTGTACTGACGATTCTTTCATTAATCTCTTCAACTTCGGGCTCTGGCCCTTGTTTAACAATTCGTTTCAATAAATCCATTACCCCCTGAACAACTTTACGAGGAGGTTTTTTCTTGGGCCCATTCAAATCGGCTCCAATATCTGCTGGTTCATTCTCAACCATGGCCGGCTCCTCTCTTTTAAATGTCCCGATTTATACTATCTCAAAATATCTAAAATTTCAACTAAGCCTCGAATTATGATATAGTTTTTAAATGGATGAAATTAAGATATTAAAGATTGAAGACGAACATTATCCTGCACTTTTGAAGAGAATAAGTAACCCGCCCAAGGTTTTGTATTACCGCGGAGAGATGAAAAGAGACGAATTCTGTCTTAGCGTTGTCGGCGCAAGAAACTATTCTAATTATGGCAAGCAAGTAGCAACAGAAATCGTCGGGAGATTGACTAGCGCAGGACTGACAATTGTAAGCGGGTTGGCTCTCGGCATAGATACTTTTGCCCATCAAGTATGCGTCAATAAAAAGAAAAGAACTATTGCCGTGCTCGGAACAGGATTAGACGAAAAAAGTATTTACCCCGGACTTAATATTGGATTAACGAGGGAGATTATAAAATACGGGGGGTGCTTAATATCCGAACTGCCTCCAGGGAATCGGGGATCGCGCCTCTCCTTACCGGCCAGAAACCGCATTATCTCAGGATTATCCCACGGCGTTCTAGTTATTGAGGCAAAAAATAAATCGGGCTCGTTAATAACAGCAAAACACGCTTTAAACCAAGACAGGGCACTGTTCGCAGTTCCAGGACACATCTATTCAGCTAACTCGGCAGGAACGAACAAATTAATCAAAAGGGGAGCAAAGCTAGTTGACAACTTCAACGATATTCTGGAAGAATTGAGTTTATCTATTCTTGAGAGCAATGATCCGCGAATTAAAAAACTATTTTAAACCATGAACTTAGTAATCGTTGAGAGTCCGACAAAAGCAAAAACAATTCAAAAATTTTTAGGCAGCAAATACAAAGTGCTGTCCTCTTTTGGCCACGTAAGAGACTTACCAAAGAGTAATCTTGGAATCGATATTGAAAACAACTTTACGCCACAATACATAATCCCGACTAAAGCCAAAAAAAATGTCACTGCATTAAAAAAAGAGGCCAAAAAGAGCGACGAGATTATTCTGGCAACTGATGAGGACCGTGAAGGCGAAGCTATTGCCTGGCATCTAAGCGAGGTTCTAGGCCTTAAAGATTCTCCGAGAATTGTTTTTCATGAAATCACAAAAGGAGCTATAGAAGAAGCGTTGAAAAACCCAAGAAAAATTGACATGAATCTTGTCAATTCTCAGCAAGCCAGGAGAATTTTAGATAGGATTGTGGGGTACAAGCTTTCTCCATTCTTGTGGAAAAAGATTTCCAGGGGCTTATCAGCCGGCCGAGTGCAATCCGTAGCAGTACGACTGGTTGTCGAACGAGAAAGAGAAATAGAGAAATTCTTAAAGCAAGAGTATTGGACGATTGAAGCCACGCTCGCAAAGAAAGTAGGCAATGAAAACTTTGCAGCCACGCTCGTAAAAAGAAACGAACAGTTAATAGAAAAATTGGATATCAAATCCGAGAAGGAGGCAAAGGAAATAATCCAAGACTTGCAAGGATCTGAGTACAAGGTAATTAACATTGATGAAAAGGAAACAAAAAGAAATCCGCTGCCGCCGTTTACCACGAGTACCTTACAGCAGGAATCTTGGAAAAAACTGCATTATCCAGCTAAATTCACAATGAGAATGGCTCAAAATCTCTATGAGAATGGACATATAACCTACCACAGAACCGACTCTGTGAATCTCGCACAATCAGCCGTCTTTTCTGCCAAAAAGTTTATTCAGGATAGTTATGGCCCAAACTATTGGGCAGGATATATTAGACAATATAAATCAAAAGGTAAAACCCAAGAGGCTCACGAAGCAATAAGGCCGACAACTGCAGAGAACACCCCAGAAAAACTAAAAGACAAGTTAGACAGCAAACAATTCAAAGTCTATGAACTAATCTGGAAAAGGTTTATTGCCTGCCAGATGGCGCCCGCAATATTTGACGCAACAAGTGTAGATATCAAAGCCAAAATATATACTTTCCGCGCAAACGGCCAGGTTTTAAAATTTGATGGTTTCTTGAAAGTTTATCCGATAAAATTCGTCGAGGCTGACTTGCCGAAAATGGACACTAACGAACTTTTAGATTTAAAAGAGCTTTTACCCTTACAACACTTTACAGAGCCCCCTGCCAGGTACAACGAGGCTAGCTTGATTAAAGCTTTGGAAAAAGACGGCATTGGCCGGCCATCCACCTACGCTCCAACTCTGTCAACTGTCCAAGATCGAAATTACATTGAAAAAAATGAAGAAAGGAGGTTTAAGCCAACTGAAATCGGCATAATCGTAAACGACCTCTTGGTGAAACACTTCCCGGAAATTATTGATATTGAATTCACCGCCAAGATGGAGGAAGAGCTTGATGAAATTGCAGAAGGAAAAGATACCCTGCTAAAAACCTGTAACGACTTTTATACACCGTTTGCAAAGAACCTAGAAAACAAATACGAAGAGGTCGTAAGAACGGATTTCGCGGCTAAGCCTACCGGGAAAAATTGCCCGAAATGTGGCGCTCCTTTGATAGAGAAATTGGGGAGATTCGGTAAATTCTATGCATGCTCTAAATTCCCGGAGTGCAAATACACCGAATCACTTCCAGCGAATGTCCTGGGCGTTAAATGTCCAAAGTGCGCTGACGGCGAGCTCGTGGAGAAACGAACAAAGCGGAAAAAAATATTCTATGCATGCAACAAATTTCCTACGTGCGATTTTGCTCTCTGGGACAAGCCAATAAATGAAAAATGCCCCACGTGTGACTCTTTATTGATAGAAAAAGGAAAGATGGTCAAGTGTTCAAATAAAGAGTGCGACTTTAAGAAGAAACCCTAGTAGTATGGATGCGATAAAAGACGTCATTAAAAAATCATCAGACCCTGAGCTGATTGAAAGCGCCTTTTTGTTTGCCCAAAAATCCTACGAAGGGAAGCAAAGAATATCCGGTGAAAACTATATTGACCACACGAGCCGGGTGGCGTCTACTCTAAGCGAGATGGGGCTGGACACAACCACAATCATTGTCGGACTTCTGCATGATATTATTGACGACGTACCGAATTCTGCAAAAAAAATACAATTGCGCGAAGTTGAAAAAAATTATGGGCGAGAAGTAGCGGTTCTAATCGAAAAAGTTTCAAACCTCGGCAAGGTCAGATACCCGTTTATTAACGAGTCCAAAGAAAAAACTAAATTTACTAAAGAAAAATTCGAAAATCTCCAAAAGGTATTTTTTGCGATAGCCGGAGACATCCGGGTAATTTTGGTAGAACTAGTTTCTCGACTCGATAATTTGGAGCACTTGAGAAATCTCACTATTGAACAACAAAAGATATATGCCCTAGAAACATTGAAGATCTTTGTGCCGATCGCCAGTAAATTAAACATCTGGGAATTGAAATATAGGCTGGAAGACCTTGCCTTTCTTTACTTTTTACCAGAAAAAGCCCAATGGGTCCGCTCGGAAGTCAAAGAAAAATTCAATGAAAGGAAAAGCTACCTAAAGTCATTCAGTATCCACTTAAAAAAGTTGTTAAAGAAGAACGGCGTGAATGTCATAAATATAGACTTCCGGCCAAAATCTTACTGGAGCATTTACAAAAAACTTCAAAAATATAACAACAACATTGAGAAGGTTCACGATCTTTTAGCGCTAAGGATAATCGTTAGTACTATTGAGAGTTGCTACAAAACATTAGGAGTTATTCATAAAAGATGGACCCCTATATCAGACGAGATTAATGACTATATAGCTAAACCAAAGCCCAACGGATATCGTTCCCTGCATACTACGATCTCATCTGAGACAGGCCATATTACAGAAATACAGATCAGGACTCCGGATATGCACAGAGAAGCAGAATACGGTATTTGCGCCCATTGGGCATACAAAGAGAAGGTTGACCTGTCAAAGGATAAAGAAAATTTAGAAATATCTAAAGAAGTTCCCGAGGCCTGGGAAAAGCTTAAAATTAACTTTTACGAGAACAGAGTTTTTGTTTTCACCCCAAGAGGCGATGTAATCGTTTTGCCAAAAGGCTCAACGCCAATTGATTTTGCTTACGCAGTACACAGCGAAATCGGAAATCACTGCGAGACTGCGAAGGTTAACAGGAAAATTGTTAATTTCTCTTATCTGCTAGAAAACGGAGACATTGTAGAAATTATAGTTAACAAAAAGAACAAGCCTTCAATGGACTGGCTAAAATTTGTAAAAACAAGTTTGGCTGTCTCTCAAATCAAAAAGGAACTGGCTAAAAGCAGTTTGATGTCCAAAGTGACTTCCTTGAGCCAAATCCCGTATTATGTAAAAAGAAAAGTTTTTGAAATATCCGAAAGAATCGCAAGAAAACAGGGGCAAAAAAAACCCCTGCTTACAGAAAAACAAAAAGGCCCTAGAAGCATCTATCTCGCCGGGCAAAAGGGGATAATGGTAACCAAAGCAAAATGCTGTTCTCCTCTTCCAGATGACGAGGTAGTTGCATATATTTCAAAATATAGAGCAGCGGTTTTGCATAAGCCATCGTGCAAAGAGTTCCAAAAACTAGCAAAAAAGTTCCCGGAAAAAGTCATGGAGGCTCACTGGGAATAGTTGAAAAAAGACAAAAAATATTCTAATATAACAAACATGCCGAGGTGATGAAATTGGCAAACATACAGGTTTCAAAAACCTGCGAGCGCAAGCTCTTGAGGGTTCAAGTCCCTCCCTCGGCACTAAGAAAAAACCGGGCCTAATGTGAGCTCGGTTTTTACATTTCCCTTAATTCTTCTTTAGCAACCTATTAACCAACCACCCCGAGAAAACACCGACTATAGCTCCTGCTAGGATATCTGACGGCCAATGAACTCCGACAAAAACTCTTGCTATTGAAACTAATAAAGCGGCGATTAAAAAGGCTACCCCGAGTTTTTTATTATAAAAATAGACAACAGTTGCTAACCCGAACGTAAATGCAGCGTGGCCCGAAGGAAAAGATGATTGGTTAACCTGATTTATCAATAAATTACTGTCATTTAGAGATAGAAATGGTCTTACGCGGTGATGAATAAAACGGATAAAATCTGTGATAACGAATCTTGCGACAAAAGCCGAAATCAAACTGATTAACACCATCCTCCAATAACTCCTAAATTTCAATAAAGACAAAACCAGTATAGCAACCATAAAGTATACTAGGTAGTCAGATAGAAAAACGCCTAATTCATCGAGCCAATTCCATCTAAAGGCGAACTGGTTAATAGCCCTGAACAATACCAGATCTATACTCTTGATAAATTCTACAATCATTTGGGCAAGGGAAATTTACTGCAAAACGCTTTTATCTCCTTGCGGACCCTGGAGATATTTTTTGAACTTGATATCACGTCGTTCATCCACGAGGCTACTTTCTTCATTTCCTTCTCTTTCATCCCCCGACTTGTTATAGCTGGGGTTCCAATACGAATACCGGAAGGATTAAATGGGGGATTTGGATCAAATGGTATAGAATTCTTGTTAACCGTAATCCCGGCATCTTCTAACCTCTGTTGAGCATCTTTTCCGGATATTTCTTTATTCCTTAAATCAATCAAAAGCAAATGATTGTCTGTCCCGTCAGTAATCAGCTTAAACCCATACGTTTTTAATTCTTCTCCTAAAACTTTGCAGTTCTTAACGATTTGCTTTGCATATTTTCTGAAGGCAGGAGTTGCTGCTTCCTTCAAACAAACAGCTAAGGCAGCGATTCTGTTTTCATGCGGGCCACCTTGTAGGCCAGGAAATACGGCTTTGTCTATTTTATCAGCTAAACTAGGATCTTTTTTAAGACCTTCCTGGGTAACCATAATCATGCCACCGCGTGGCCCCCTTAAAGTTTTGTGACTTGTCGTGGTAACGACATGGACGAAAGGCACAGGGCTTGGATGCGCGCCGCCGGCTACTAAACCGGCTATATGTGCGATATCAGCAGCAAGATAAGCGTCGACTGAATCTGCAATAGTTTTAAATTTCTCCCAATCAAATATCCGAGGAAAGGCAGTAGCTCCCACCCAAATTAGTTTTGGGCGCTCTTTTTCGACTAATTCCTTAATCTCTCGGTAATTAAACAAATGGGTTTTTTCATCAACTCCATATTGAACTGACCTAAAAAATTTAGCAGAAAAGTTCACCTTCCAGCCGTGGGTCAAATGACCTCCATGGGGAAGAGAAAGGCCCATTATAGTGTCGCCTGGGTTGCATATAGCCATATAGACAGCCTGATTAGCGGGGGAGCCAGAATATGGCTGGACATTGGCGTGTGGCACTCCAAACAGCTTTTTAGCCCTTTCCTGGCAAAGCGTTTCAATTTTATCGTAGTATTCAAGGCCTGCGTAATATCTTTTCCCAGGATAGCCCTCAGCATATTTATCAGTTAATATCGAGCCCAAAGCCTCTCTGACAGCAGGAGTTGTATGATTCTCAGAAGGTATCATCTCAAGAGTAGTTTTTTGCCGTTCAGTTTCCAATTCTATTAGTTTGGCTATTTGCGGATCTGCTTTTTTTAATTTCATATATTTATTGTATACACTATTTTAGCATAATTATTAAAAACAAAAAGTTCCCGTGAGGTCGTGGGAACATGAACGGCTGTAATATTGAGTTATGCACTATTCTAGGTTGAAAAAATTAAAGACTATTCCTATAATAGACGAAAGGTCGCTTTTAGTCTCCTATATATAGAAATAATCAAATCATGAATGGATTTACTGGCAGCGAAAATAAAACGAACATGAGGCGCGTTCATATAATATTCGGACTCGCCATAATAGCTGTAATTTTAGTAGTTTTATCCTTACTACAAATTATTTAAAATCAGATCAGTAGCTAACGAACCAAAACCCGCAAAATAGCGAGGCGAGATAAAACGGCGGTCCCATAAGCACGGTGATGCTCTGGCTACCTTATTCTTGTCGGTTTATCTATAAAAATAAAAACCTTTGAAGGATCGCTACCGGCTAAGTTTCCTGCATTTATTGCTAAATCGGGCCGGTCCTTACCACTAAATTGTTTTAAAACTTTGTCTATCTCTCCTGTAGCCCCTCGTCCGGAAATGTTAGCTGAAGTCTGGGCTATCGGTCTTCTAAACTTTTCTAAAACTAAATTAAGTAATTTATAGTCGGGGACTCTTATCCCGATTGTTCCTTTTTTATAAACGAGCTTTGATAATCTCTTCCTGGATTTTAAAATAACCGTTACGGCTCCCGGCCAATTCTTTTTCAAAAAATCTTCCTGCTCTTTATTAATATACGAGATTCTCTTCGCAGCTTTTACATCTTTCACAAAAACTGCTAACGGATTCGTTCTTTTTCTTTTTTTTATTTTAAATATCCTTTCAACTGCTTTCTCTTCGGTCGCATCGCAAATTAACCCGTAGACAGTATCCGTAGGGAAGATCAAAACCTTACCATTTTTCAAAGCCTTTAAAATAATGCTAAGGTTTTCTTTTTTTGCAGAAATTATTTCCATTCTTGAGGAAATTTGAAAGTTTTAATATATCTCCCGGATTCCCGAAATCAAGCCAGTAGTCTTCAATCTTTTTAATTTTAACTTTTCTATCTTTAGCTAGAAGAGTAATGACATCGGTAATTTCATACTCTCCCCTAGGAGACTTCTTGATCTGCGGGAGCTTATCGAATATTTCAGAAGTAAACTTATACATCCCAGCGTTGATAAGGTTGCTTACGTATTTCTGGGGTTTCTCAATAATTTCCTTCAAAAACCCATTTTCTGGAACCAAAACTCCATATTTCTCTGGGTTTTCATGGCATAATCCCGCTACATAAGAATATTCGTCGTTAATCTTCATCGCCTTCAAATCCTTAACAGAATAAAGATTATCTCCACAGATAAATAGGAACGGCTCCTTTTTGACAATATCCTTGACGCACATCAAGGGACAAGCAGTGCCATACATCTTTTCTTTCGGGCCAAGAATTTTGAACTGGTTGACTATAGTCGCTTTATAGCCGTGGTTTTTTATAAACTCCTCCATTAATTCGTCAGAGTATCCTACCACCAGAATAAACTCCTGGTATCCGGCCTTTAAAAGATTATCAAGGACGTACTCTAAGAAAGGCTTCTTTTGAACCTTGATTAAGTGCTTACACTTATTCTTTGTTAAATTAAGCATACGGGTTCCCTGCCCCGCAGCTGCAATCACAACTTTTTTAACCATTTTTAGCTAAATGACACGACTGTCTGTTTATTTCTAAATGTTTAGCCGGGACGTTCTTCTCTATAGCTTTCAATACAGATTCAGGTTTTAAAGGAATGAGATTCCGGAAAACGCAGAATCCCAAAAGATAAATTCCGCTTACCACCTCGTTGTCTAATTCTTTCTTACAAACCAGAGAGGCGGGAACTAAATGCAACCGCTTTTTTAACAACGTACTGAGCTTTCCTTTAACCTCTTCTTCTTCCAGCCCGCCGTGATAGGGGATGAAACTATCATTAACTACAAAAATCGTTTTGGGATTAGAAAACCCTATCTTTCTCAATCCTTCCTGAAGCTCTAAGCTGATAATTAAATCTGCTTTGCCCGGATCAACTAAGGGGCTATACACTTTTTTGCCAAATTTAATATATGTCTCTATACTACCGCCTCTTTGAGCAATGCCGTGCAATTCAGAGGTTTTTACATCATATCCTTCGCTTAAAGCGGCTTCAGCCAAAATTTGAGTTAAGGTTATTAGTCCTTGCCCGCCAACGCCTGCGATTACAATATTGAATGCGTTATTCATAATTTTATTTAACCTGTCTTTGAGCTAATAAAACGCAGATTCGCCGAGCAACGATTAGAGACGGCTCATCTTTGGCTAGAAACTCTTTAATAACTGCTTCGTATTCCTGGATATTGACAGGATCAATCACTTTAATATTTTTAACCCCGCAGGCCCTAGCTATATCTTCGGGCTTTAATTCTGTTGTTGCTTCATCCATGCCAGTCTTACCAATTCCAGGGTTTGTCTGGTGCCCGGTCATCGCAGTTGTCCTATTGTCTAAAACGATCATTAAAACCGCTGATTTATTAAAAACCGTATTGATTAAAGCAGGTATCCCAGAATGGAAAAAAGTAGAATCACCCATTAGGGTTATCACCTTTTGATTTGTGGATTTTCCAATACCATGGGCAACTCCAGTTGAAGATCCCATTGAAAAAAGATAATCCTGAACTTCAAACGGCGGAACGCCAGCGAGCATATAACAGCCTATATCGCCCCCAAAAACTATATTCTCTGAAGACATTTTCTTTAGAATAGAAAAAGTAAAAATATGCGGACAGCCCAAACACGGCTTAGGGAATCTTTTCGGAATATCCGGCTTAATATTTTGGACCTTTATCTTTTTACCTAAAATTTTCGCTAATGCCGTTGCGATTTTTTGCGGGCCGAGCTCGCCAATTTCTGACAGAACATTTTTTCCAAAAATTTCCAGTTTTGGGTTATTATTCTTGGCCAAACCTGCTATTTCTTTTTCTAAAAATCCTTCTAATTCCTCTACAACTAAAACTTTTTTAAGATTCCTAATGAATCCGTTTATCTTCTTTTCTGACAAAGGATAAAAGAAATCTAATTTTAGAATCGGCAATTCTAATCCTAATTCAGTTAAAGCCTCTTTGGCGTGAAGATAAGAAATACCGGAGGTGATAATTCCTAACTTGGCGGATTTCACACTACCATATATTTTGTTAATCGAAGGTTTATCGGAAAACTGCCTAATTTTTTCAATCTTTTCTAACAGCTCTTTTTTCATTTCTAAAACCCTCGGAGGCATTGTAATAAACTGATGGGAATTCTTTACAAACCTGCCCTTCAATAGCGGCCTAGGATTTAATGGCTCTATCGCAACCGGCATTCTTTGATGGGCGACTCTTGTCGTAGTCCGTAATATAACTGGCAACTTGAATCTCTCGGATATTTCGTAAGCTAGCTTGGTAAAGTCCTTGCATTCCTGAGGATCTGACGGTTCTAATATTGGAATGTGCCCTAAATATGCAAAACCACGAGAGTTTTCTTCACTTTGCGCTGAACTCCAGCAAGAGGGGTCGTCTCCGACTATAATTACCATTGGCCCGACTGTTCCTGTATACATAAGTGGTATAAGGGAGTCAGAGCAGACATTTACTCCGAAATTTTTCATTGCTACTAATGTTTTCAATCCTGAAAAACTCGCGCCGATTGATGCTTCTAGGGCGACTTTTTCATTGGTGGAAAATTCAAAGTATACGTTATTCTTTTTGGCAAGTCTTGAAAATACGTTCCCAATTTCAGAGCTTGGCGTTCCAGGATAAGTGGAAACAAAATTAACCCCTGCTTCTAAGGCGCCCTGGACTATCGCTTCGTTGCCTAACAAAATTTTCTGGTCGAGTTTCATAGTACAATATTAATTAGTTTGTTCGGAACAAAGATTATTTTTTTTACTTCTTTGCCTTCCAGCCATTTTTTAATTTTGCCGTTTCCTAATACCATAGCCTCAATCTCCTTTTGGCCAACGCCTGGCACAACCTCTATTTTATCACGTAATTTACTATTAATCTGGACCAATAAGGTAATCTTTTCCCCTTGAATTAATTCTTCACTATATCCCACCCATTTCTGAAGATGTACGCTAGTTTTCTTACCGATCTTTCGCCAGAGTTCTTCAGTGATATGCGGAGCGAACGGGGCAAATAAAATTAATAGCTTTTCTATAATATCCTTTCCGACTTTACCTTGATTCGCACTCATTAAATTAGAAAACTCCATAAAGGAAGCGATAGCTGTGTTGAACTTTGCCGAGTCTAAATCTTCACTCACCTTCTTCACTAGTTTATTAAAGGCAGACAGCATCTCTTTATCTGACTTTTTATTATTAACACAAGCCAAGGTTAAATTCCACATCCTTTCCAAAAATCTTCTAACTCCTATCATTCCTTTGGTATCCCAGGCAATCATTTGATCAAATGGACCCATAAACATTTCGTAAACTCGAAGGGTGTCTGCGCCATGCTCTCGGACTACGTCGTCAGGGTTTATCACGTTCCCCCATGACTTGGACATCTTGCGCCCGTCTTCAGCTAAAACTATCCCGTGTGAAGTTCTTTTAGCATAGGGTTCTGGCTGCGGCACAACGCCAATATCATAAAGGAATTTATGCCAGAAACGAGAATACAAAAGATGCAGAGTTGTATGCTCCATCCCTCCGTTATACCAATCAACTGGCATCCAGTATTTTAATTTCCTCAAATCAGCTAAATTTTTGCTGTTCTTTGGATCAATGTAACGGATAAAATACCAGGATGATCCAGCCCAATTGGGCATTGTGTCTGTTTCTCTTTTGGCTGGAGACTTGCACTTCGGACATTTTACATTCACCCATTTTGAAATGGCCCCCAAAGGAGACTCTCCCGTACCTGTTGGTTCATATTTCTTTACAAAAGGAAGTTTAACAGGTAAATCCTTCTCGGATACGGGAACTATACCGCATTTAGAACAGTAAATTATCGGGATGGGTTCGCCCCAATAGTGCTGCCTAGAAAAAACCCAATCGCGGAGTTTGTATTGTATAGTTTTTTTACCCAACTTTTTTTCCTCTAACAATTGGGTAATTTTATTTATCGCTTCTTTGGAAGGCAAACCAGTAAATTCCCCTGAGTTTATCAGCTTGCCACATTCGACGAATGCTTGCTTTCCGATATCGCTGTTGCCGGAAACAACTTCCTTAATTGCGAGGTTGTACCTCTTGGCAAACTCATAATCCCTGACGTCATGCGCAGGAACCATCATCACAGCTCCGCCACCGTAAGTAGCCACGACATAGTCTCCCACCCAAATCTGTACTCTTTCGTTATTCAAAGGGTTTATACAATAAGAACCGGTGAAAACACCTGTTTTCTCTTTTTCCAATTTTGTTCTTTCAAACTCACTTTTCTGCTTCGATATCTTTATATATTCCTGAACTTCTGCTGTTTTCTCTTCCGTCGTAACCTCTCGGACCAAAGCATGCTCTGGTGCAAGAACCACAGCAGTTACGCCGAAAATTGTATCGATTCTCGTTGTAAATACCGTTATTTTTTTATCCAGCTGCTCAAGTTTAAAATCAACCTCTGTCCCAAAACTTTTTCCTATCCAATTGATCTGCTGAGTTTTAATCCTATCTAAGTAATCGACGTTGCCGAGATCGTCTATCAACCTATCGGCATATTTCGTGATTTTCAGCATCCACTGCTCTTTCTCTTTCTGTTCGGTAACTGTTCCGCATCTTTCACACTTGCCGCCGACTACTTCTTCGTTAGCCAATCCAATTTTACACGAGGGGCACCAGTTGATTGGCATCTTAGATTTGTAGGCTAAACCGTTCTCGAATAGCTTTAAAAATATCCATTGCGTCCATTTATAGTATTTGGGGTCTGTGGTATTTACTTCCCTTTTCCAATCAAATGACAATCCCAAGCTTCTCATTTGGCGCCTGAAGTTATTTATATTCTTCTTTACAGTAATACTGGGATGAACTCCTGTTTTAATAGCATAGTTCTCAGCAGGCAGACCAAAAGCATCCCAGCCGATGGGATAGAGAACATTAAATCCCTGCATGCGCTTTTTACGAACAACAGCATCTAACGCAGAGTAGCTACGAGCGTGGCCAACATGAAGACCGTCGCCTGACGGATAGGGGAATTCAATGAGAGTGTAAAACTTTGGTTTTTTCGAAAAATCCTTCGCTTGATAAAAGCCTTTTTTGAGCCAAAAATTCTGCCATTTCTTCTCAATTTTGGACGGATTATACTTTTCCATAGTATTTGACGATTCCTTATATTACCACACCTTTTTGCTAAAAAAAAGATTGTTTTGCAAACAAAAAAGCAGCCAATCTAGCTGCTAGAAATAACTAAATTTTGAATAAATTTCTTGTATTCTGAGCAGTTGCTTGCGCTACCTCTTCATAGTTAATGCCCCTTAATTCGGCTATTCTTTGGGCAACAAATTTAACGAAAATCGGCTCATTCCTTTCTGCGCCTGCTTGCGGCGGAGTGAGATACGGACAATCGGTTTCAAGTAAAATTCTTCCTAATGGGATTTGCCGGATAACTTCATCTAGGTTGAGTTTAAAAATGATTCCGTTGAGGCCGATGTGGAACCCCATGGCTATGTATTTTTGGGCTTCCTCCAAACTTCCGGTAAAGCAATGGATAACTCCCTTCAAACCCGCATATTTTCCCAGTATTTCTATAACATCCCCGTGAGCCATCCTACAGTGTATGGCGACCGGCATATCTAGCTTCTTAGCTAGCTCGAGTTGTTTGATAAAAACTTCTTTTTGCTTTTCTTTAAACAAGCTAACTTTTGTTTTGGTTTTAGGCCGATAATAGTAATCCAGGCCGATTTCGCCTATCGCTACGACCTTCTTAGATTTAGCCAATTCTTCATATCTATCAAAGTTAAAATCCTCTCCTTCTGTTTTAAAATTGCCCTCTTCTACATCAGTCTTAATTTTCATCAATCCCGGTGTTGCATGAATAGGATGCAGCCCTATAACAGCATAAACGCCCTCTTCGTATCTTTCTGCAATTTCAATTGCCTTCTGGCTGGTTTCATATTTTGAACCGACATTAAGAGACCAGACACCTTCCTTCAAGGTCCGGCTTATCACATCCTCCAAGTCTTTGCCGTAGGCATTAAAGTTTAAGTGTGCGTGACTGTCTATTAACATATTTGTATACTATCAATTTTTAAGATAAAGAAAAAGGCGGCGTTATAAAAAAAGGGGCGCTCCCGCGACTCTTGGAAGCGCCTTGAAGTAACTCGTAGCAGGTATCAGAACATTTCGTCGGCTAAGCGGTCAAGCTCAGCGAGAAGGCCGTCCTCTACGGCTTTCCTGACTTCGGCGTCATGTTCTTCGTAAAACCTTACTACGATCCTCCCTTCCGCCCTGGCTACTTTACCCCACCTTATATCTGGCGGGATAACATCTGTCGGCTCGTCCATCTGCCACCTCTCTTGCCATTGCCTGTTAGAGCAAGGACATATACGCTATGATGGTCAGAATGACAATTCTTTTCTCCCGTTCAACCCAGTACTCGATTTCGGCTCTCCAGTTCATATAGACCTTTCTGAAATCGGCGAGTATTATTACTATATTACAAAATCACTATTTTGTCAATAGCAGACGCCCCAATAAAAAACGCGGGGTTGCCGCGTCTTTTAAACCAGCTATTTTCCGGCTATTTATTTAGACATATCCTCTTAAATAGCATATCCCCCCTCTTAACCTCGAACCTTACGGTTTTCTTTTCTAAATCTCCGACGCCAAGCTGCTGCGAAATCCTCTCGGCTGTCTCGGGTAAAATTGGCTTCAACAACTGCGCGATGTGCGCCAAACAAACTAACAGATTATATATAACCTGCGGGTCTTTTGTTTCCCATGGCTTATTCTTCTCTATATACTTATCGCAAAAGCTTATGAGATCCCAGACTGCTTTTACCGCCTCATTAAATCTAAAATTTAGTAAGAGCTCTTTAAAAACTTCTTCAGTCTTTTCGATCTCTTTTTTAAATTCAGAATCAGTATGCAGCCCTTTTATCTCTATGTTTTCGGCTATAGCAAGCACGCGGGCTACTAAATTCCCGATGCCACTAACTAAATCTGCGTTATATCTTTCCTCGAACTTTTGGTATGTGAAGTCTCCATCATCTCCCGGAAGGATTTCCTTCAAAAGATAATATCTTACTGCGTCAACCCCATATTTCTCTATTAAACTGAACGGATCGATAACATTGCCCAAGCTTTTTGACATCTTCTGATTATCAACGGTAACAAAACCGTGGACAAATATTATTTTGGGTAATTCGAGGCCTAAAGATAAAAGCATTGCTGGCCAGAATATAGTATGAAATTTCATTATGTCCTTACCAATACAATGAGCATCTGCAGGCCAATATTTTTTGAATTGTTCAGTCTCCTCATAATACCCTATGGCGGAGATATAGTTGGGGAGCGCGTCGCACCATACATAAATAATCTGGGAAGAATCTCCTGGAACTGGAAAACCCCAATACTTATCTTTCGTTCTGGAAAAACTAACGTCCTCCATTCCTTGTTTAAGCATCGAGAGGGTTTCATTTTTTCTTGTTTCTGGAATAATTTTGAGCTTGTCGTCCTTTATCAATTTCTCAATCCTCTCAGTATACTTTGAAAGTTTAAAAAAATAGTTTTCTTCCTCGACTACCTCCAACTCCTTTTGGTGTATAGAACATTTGCCTTCAACTAAATCTTTCTCTGGGATGAAAGCTTCGCATCCAGCGCAATAGAATCCTTTATAATTCTTTTTATAAATATCACCACTTTCTTGCAGTTTCTTCCAAACTTTTTCTACTGCGGGCCGATGCCTAGTCTCGTCTGTCGTTCTTATAAAATCATCGTTGGAGATATTCAAAGCCTTTGTTAACTCCAGAAACCTCCCGGAAATTTCATCAGCGAATTCCTGCGGATCTTTTCCTGCCACTTTAGCCGCCCTGGCTGTTTTTATGCCGTGTTCGTCAGTCCCGGTGAGAAAAAAAGTGTCGTCTTTTTGTAATCGGTGATATCTCGCCAAAACATCGGCCTGGACAGCTTCTAGCGCAAAACCAATGTGCGGAAGCGCATTTGTATAGGGGATACTGGTGGTGATATAGAATTTCTTATTTCTTTTAAACATAGTATAATTATCTCACGATAGCATTTTTGTATCTAAATTTCCATGATATTAATACCTCATTTATTCTTCAGCGCAGTTATCGCGGCGAAAATACCTTTTTTACCGTTAGCAGTAATTTTAATCGTTATCGGACACTATCTCTTGGACATGATCCCGCATACAGAATACTCCATCAGTAATATTAAAAAGGGAAACTGGAAAAAAACCACTCCTGATTTTGGGCGGGTGGCGGCAGACTTAGCTATCGGAACATTTCTAGTTCTATTCATCGGAGAGTTCACGCCCACCCCACATTATATTCTATTTATCGGAGCGTTCATCGGAATACTACCGGATATTCTTACTGTACTTGGAATTATATTCCCAAAAAATAAATTATTAAAAACCCACTATAAATTCCACAAACGGCTACATTTTTTAGAAGAAAAAAAAATCTCTCACTTTGAGAGAGTGGCGACTCAGGTTTTAACCGTAATGATAAGCTTTGCTATTTTAACATCCTAGCTTATTATATTCAAATCTACTTCATCCTCCTTTCTCTTCTCTAAAAACTCTTTTATAAACTCGTACAGAATACCAAAAACTGGGACGGCAAAAACTGCGCCCAAAAATCCGAAGACCATTCCGCCAGCCACCAAAGACAATAAAACTAAAACTGGAGGTAATCCTATAAACTTTTTGGTTAAAACTGGGGAAATAATTTGATTCTCAAGTTGCTGTATGATGGCAAATAATCCAAGTATTATTAATGCTTTCATTAACGAATCGGATATGCCGATTAAAACAACTAATAGTATGCCCACAATCAGTGCCCCGATAAATGGCACAAAGTTTAAAACACCGGCCAAAAAAGCCAGAATAAAGGAATACTGTATCCCGAAGAAATAAAATACAGCGAAGGAAGCGATCGCAACGAATAAGCATGCGATGACCCGAGCGCCGAACCAACCGCTCACCTTGGCTTGGCTTTTTTCAAAAATAGTAAGGACGTAAGATTCGTATTTCTTCGGAGCGATAAGTAATAAAAACTTTTCTACGCTTCTGTCTTCCAAAGAAAGAAAGAAGGATAGCGATAGAATAAAAAATGCTGAAGCAAGACCGCCGAAAAAAGCAGCTAGCGCGTTGAAGATATTAGAAGAAACATTCTCTAGCCCGCCCGTTACTCCCTGAGTAAAATTATTCAAACTTTGAAGCGACTCTATCTTTAAACTATCAAATATTGGACTGACTTTATCGAAATAATCCGGGGCGATGCGGACAAAATCCCGAATTTCTGTAATAAACAATGGAGCTGACAGATAGATCATCATTCCTAATATTCCGAAAACAAACAAGTAAATAAAAACGACCGCTAGAACTTTGGGGACCCGAAGGCGCCTCAAAAAGTTTATTGCGGGTTCAAACAGGACAGAAATTATCAATGCAAAAAGAAACCAAATAACAACGTCACGTATAAGATACAACAGATAAAAAATGGAGCCGGCCAAACAAACCTTTAAAATTGTCTCCCATGATATATCTAATATTTGTCTTTGATCATTCATGCTTATATCGTTAAAAGCTTATCGAATTTCTCTTTATCTTTAAACGGTCCAATCACAGCTAGATTTAGTTTTTCGGGTTTAAAAATATCCTTAGCTACTTTATTTATACCATTTATAGAAACTTGGTCAATTTTCTTAAAAATATCTTCCGGGGTCATAATCTTCTTCCTTAATAATTCCTGTTCAGCATAGAAGAATGCTTGCGTATCAGAAGACTCCAAAGATAAAGTCATACTTCCTTTCGCATAATCTTTGGCTTTCTGGAGCTCTTCTTTCGTGATCAAATTATTTTTCAAGGATTTATATTCTTCAAGAACTAGCTTTATCACCTCTTCTATGTTTTTATGATCAACACCAGCTTGGGTAGATAGCCAGCCCGTGTCGTTATTCTCTTCGGCAGAAGTTCTAACATAATAAGCTAGGCCTCTCTTTTCTCGAACCTTAATGAAAAGGCGGGAACTCATATTTCCTCCAAGTATCGTAGCTAAAAGCCCTAAAGCAAAACGATCTGGGTGAGAGCTATTATATGCTCTCACGCCAAGGCACAAATGCGTTTGATCTGTATCTTTAAAATATATTAGGCTTTCTGGCTTGCCCTGGCTTTCCACAACTCTCTTTTTATCAGAGACAGGAGTTGTATTAATATCTTTAAAATACTTTTTAACCTTTGCTTCGGCGGCCTTCGGAGAAATATTCCCAGCTACGCAGATTAATGTATTCTTCGCAGAATAGTGTTTGCTGAAATAATCTACAATCTTTTCTCTGCTCATATTCAAAATATTTTCCTTTTCACCAATAACCAGCCAGCCAGCAGGCTGGTCTCCGTAAAGTACCTTTTCCCAAAGATCTCCTATATACGCAGTGGGGGTATCGAGGTACATATTAAATTCCTCGATTATTACGCCTTTCTCTTTTTCCAGCTCTTTTTGCTCTAATTTAGAATTCAAAAATATGTCGGAAATCCAATCCAGGGCGACGTCTTGATGTTTTTTATCCACTTTCGCCCAATAACCAGTAACGTCTTTGGAAGTAAAGGCGTTATATGCCCCTCCGACTCTATCAAGGGTTTCAGCGATTGCCAAAGTATCGGGTCTTTTTGCCGTCCCCTTGAAAAACATATGCTCTAAAAAATGTGAAATTCCATTTATTTCTCTTCCCTCGTATTTGGAACCGGTTCCTACCAAAACCAGAAATGTGACCGTATTAACGTTCTTTAAGGGAATCGTGATAATTCTCAGCTTATTATTGAGTGTAGTTTTTTTAAACATTTTTTATCTTTTAAAATAATCGCTCGCTATTTTCCCTTCCCTCCCGACAAGGGAAAGGGATTTATATTTTATCCAAAAAATGCACATTTTGAGATATCCTTTTTCCTCGTAACGGCGCAGGGAAGTGATGGCATAACAATTAGTTATAAGCTTATATCTGGCGCCTATTTTCCGTGCCCTAAAAATAAAGTCGTCAAACTCAGTAATTTTTTTAGCAGGATTGAACCCGCCTGTTTCTAAAAATATTTTCTTGTGGCAGAAAAAAACCCCGTCTATAATGCCTTTGTGAATTCTTAATTTATGAACAGTATTTTTATAGAAAAAAAATAATCTTCCCTTGAACCCCTTAACATCGCCTCTACCGAGAATAGTTCCTATCATTCCCTCCCTAACGACATTCGCAATCTTCTCAACCCCGCCAGGCGATATTATGCTGTCGGCATCTGAGAATATAAGAATACTCCCAGCTGCTACTTTCGCGCCTTCGTTTCTGGCGACCGAGACACCAATGGCTCCGAGATTAAGGACCTTGTCGGCATATCTTTCCGCTATTTCGTAGGTTTTATCGTTAGAATTATTAACTACAACAATTATCTCTAATAAGGGATACTGTTGCAATTTATACGACTCAACAGTCTTTTGGATAATTCCTTCCTCGTTATAAGCTGGAATAATAATCGAAACTTTTTCCATTTTTATCCATTAAGGAATTCCATAACTTTTTGATTCAAATCCTTAACCTTTACCCTCTCCTGTTTCATAGTATCGCGATCGCGGACAGTCACGTCGTTATTTTCCAAAGAATCAAAATCAACAGTTACGCAGAGTGGTGTCCCAACTTCATCTTGCCTTCGATATCTTTTACCGATTGAACCAGATTCGTCATATTTACAGACGAAATCAACTTTTAACATCTGATAAATCTCTTTGGCCTTTGCAGAAATATCCTCTTTGTTTTTCATCAGGGGAAAAACTGCAACCTTTACGGGGCTGATTGATTTATGCAAATTAAGTATAACCTCGATTTCTTTAGCCGACTCCGTCGTTTCTGTCCGCCCGCCTTCAATTTCTTTATAGGCGTCACATAAGAAAGCGAACAAACTTCTGTCAGCTCCGACTGATGTTTCGATTACGTAGGGATAATACTTTTCTTTTGTCGTTTCGTCACAATAGGACAAGTCTTGTCCGCTATTTTTTGAATGATTAGACAAGTCCCAATCGCCCCTGTGGTGGACCCCTTCAATCTCCTTCCAACCGAAAGGAAATTTATACTCAATATCTACTGCTCTCTTGGCATAATGAGCTAATTCCTTTTTCGGGGTTTCCTTCGCCCGTAAATTCTCCTTTTTGATTCCAAGTTTAAAATACCAATTCATTCTTTCTTCCAACCAATAATCAAAAAACTTATCGGCTTCCTTAGGGGAACAAAACCATTGCATTTCCATTTGTTCAAACTCTCTTGTTCTATAGATAAAATCTTTGGGCGTAATTTCGTTTCTGAAGGCTTTACCAATCTGAGCTATACCGAAAGGAACCTTTAGCCTCAAAGACTGCATTACATTATTAAAATTAAGATAAATGCCCTGGCATGTTTCTGCCCGTAAATATGTGACAGCTGCTTCATCCTCTAGCGCCCCAACAAATGTTTTCATCATCAGGTTAAATTTCTTAGGAGCTGTTAACTCGCCTCCGCAATCTGGGCATTTTTCACTGTCTAATAAATCCTTCCTAAAACGATGATGGCACTTCTTGCATTCCACCAGTTCGTCAGCAAACCCTGCGGTTAAATGGCCAGAAGCTTGCCAAACCTTTGGACTCATTAGAATTGATGCGTCTAAACCAACAATGTTTTCGTGCAGCCTTGTCATCTCTTTCCACCAAATCTTCTTAATATTATTTTTCATTTCCACTCCCAATGGGCCAAAGTCGTAACACGAGCCAAAACCGCCGTAAATCTCGGAGGACTGAAAGATAAAACCTCTTCTTTTCGTCAAAGAAATGATTTTATCCATAAGATTGCTCGTTTTTTCGGTTTTCTTCATAAATTTGTGGATATCTTAGATTTTTTTATCTTACCTGATATTAAGAATAAAAAAAAGCCCCGCCTTTGCAGGTCTTCGAAGATTCATTGCTTTCGCAATGCTATGTTAACCTAACGAAGAAGGTGTAGGGAGGCGGGGCCGAAGTGCGAACAAAGAGCCGTTTCTTTAATACCAAAAAATATCTACGAAGTCAACGATGCTATTCTTCTCCCCCGGAGGGAACTGAAGAATCTACCATAGATGTATCTAGCGCTTGGCCGTCCCGAACAATATTAATATTTGTCCACTGATCTTCGCCGGTTATTTGTGAGTGATTTACGATTGTCCCTCCTCCGGACAGAGAAACCTGAAAATACAAATCATTAGAATCGCCGGCCGACAAATCGCCGACAGTCCAAACTATCTCACGGCTTACGCTGTCAAAGGAGAACCTTGACCCTTCGCTGCTCGGAGAAATCTTGCCAGTTAAACTAACCCCCACAGGCAAAGTCGCCCGTACTTTAATGTTTTTAACATTATTATATAAGTTCTGGACTTTCCAATTAATTGTATAGGTGGTGGGCTGGTTGGCTGCTGGAGGGTAGGGCCCAGAATTCCCAAAAATCCCGTTGTCTTCATACATCACCCTCGGTAAAACTACTAAACGGGAATTAACTTTTACCTGGAAGCTCTGGCTAATATCTGAAATATTTACTGTATTCTGAGCGACAGTATTATTTGATTGTGTGCTTCCGGGCGCCCACTCATTTTTCAAATTTACATAGAATTCAACCTTCCCCTCCTGTTGGACATCCAAACGCTGCAAGTCCGGAACTTGCTTCCAATCCCAAACGATTAAATTATCACCGGACCTAGTCTGGCCCAAGGGTGCATCTATGGTCGACAAGTCAAAAGTTGAACCGTCGAGTTTATTGATTAGATATAAGTTTTCGAATTGACTGTTGCCAATATTTTTAAAATAGATTTCGAAATGGAGCCTTTCTCCCGGGGAAGCGATATAGTTAGATGACCCGTTAATCTGTTGAGAGATGTATAACATTGAATCGGCCACATCGATATCTTTTGTCGTTTCTTTAAGCAAGATAAAGTCACCGTTCTGCCAGATTCCAAGCTTGGCTTTGAAAGTTGCCCGTTCGCCAGACTGAGCTGTCACCCTCCCGGTAATTTTAACACGCCCGCCTTCTGCTTTCTTTAAATCCGCTATCTCCCACTCGCTTCCTCCCAGATTTCTCGGATCAGAGCTAATAAGGTCGAATTTTTCCGGATATTCGATGGTCAGCTTTAACCCCGAAAGGAGATAATCTACGTTCGAAAAATAATTTAAAGAAAACTCAATTTCTTTTCCAGTCTCTAGTTTCGAGGGCAAATCAAAGTCTAATGTCATAGGAACCTCCTCAATCTTAGTTGTGAAGGTTGTATTTGATTCATAGTGGGCGCTAAGGTTTCTGGGGCTATAGGAAAGATAAACTTTAGCGACCTTAAGATCGTCCTCCTTGCCGAATAGTCTAACTTTAAATTTAGTGGTCTGCTCATCTCCGGGGTAGATATCCTGCAGGGTTTTGGTGACCATATTCTTTTCCTCTTCTCCAACCGAAAACTCCGGGTATTCAAAATTAATTTTGGCGTCTTCTAAAGTAAAGTCGCTATTGTTCTTGTATTTCACCGTATACTCGATTTCTGCCCCGATTTGAGCTGATTCAGGACCTAAAATCTCGAGTTTCAGGATGCTTTTCGAAAAAACTTGGTTCTTGTAATACCAATAGCCAGATAGCGCCAGCCCGATAATTATTACTGCTAAGATGATTATAAATTTTTTTCTCATAATATTTTATATAATACCAAATTCATGGCCTTTTTTGAACATTATCTCGGACTTTGGGAAGATAAGAGATGACAGCAGTAATTCTCAGAAATCCCTTCTAAAAAATTCTGAGACAATTTAGGATTTCTAAGTCTGGACAAAGTCTGCCAATTTTTTTCTAAAATCAATCTCAGCATCTTTAAAGACTCTGGTCTTGCGCTTTGATACTTGCCTGTCTCTTTCCCCCCGCAAAAATGGCAAACCGCTCCGCCCTCATTAGAAGAGAAATATAGATTAATAGAGCTTAGCTTCTTCTGGCAAATAACACAATTGGACAGCTCTGGTTTGTAACCTAAAATGGAGAAAAGATTCCAGAGGAAATAATAGTATACCAATAAACAGCGCGGGGAAGACAAGGATAAATCATTAATTTTATTGAAAGTATCTGTCACAAGGTCCCATATCCTTTCGTCTTCGTCTTCATCTTTTATCAAATCATCCAAAACGCTTACCACCTTATACGCAATTTTCGTCCTTATCAAGTCTTCTCTGATGTTTTCAAACCTTTCTAGAAATACAGCATCCGTCAAAGTTTTATGGTTTTTCCCTTGTATAAACTCAATTTCTGACAAGGAAAGTATATCTATCCCGCCCCTAAGTTTGGAATTAATTTTCCTGATTGCCTTGCCGGAAACCTTTATTCTGCCGAAGTCTTTTGTGAAAATAATATAAACCCTATCGGCTTCCGCAATATTATTTTTCTTGATGACAAAACCACGAGTCCGATAGTGAACAGTCATGTTAAATTGTTTTTTTTATACGTGCCACGGCTTTTTCTTTACCTTCTTAAGAACCTTTATTTTGCTTTGTAATTCTTCCCGCTGATCCCAGTTCTTTGTCTGCACTCTTTGCCTTCGTAAATTTTCGATGCCCGAAGCGACTTCTTTTTTAGAAATTTCTCGACCAAAAAATGAGGGGAAAACTTCTTTTTCAAGCCCAACTTTGTCCTTCGGCGAAAGCCGTTTAGAAAGGTCGGGAGTCCTACGTAAAAATTCTTTAAACTTTTTCCTTGGGAGCCCTTTATTTTTTCCGGGGAGTATTGATTTATAAAAATCGAACATATATATCAGTCAATCTTTTTAATACTTAACAATACTTTTTGCTCGTCAACTTTTATTTCCTTCTCGAGGTCGAACCCCGTCTCAGAGCCCTGAATAATTTTTGATTTTGTTTCTTTGGTAATTAGCTTCTTGCTCTTTTCAAGAATTTTAATCAAATCATCCAGGGCTGAAAACTTAATGTGAATCCTATCTTTAGGTTTTAATCCTTGAGCCTTACGCATTTCTTGAATCTGCCGAATAACTTCCCTCACTGTCCCTTCTTCTCTCAACTCTTTTGTAATCTTGGTATCCAACTCAACCTCTTTCTCAATTTTATCAGAAAAAACAATCTTTCTAATATTAGCTTCTTCTTTTATGAGCCCCAACAACTCTTTTTCTTTGCTCAACTCTTGTCCCTTTATTTTCAAAGAGGGAAGAGGCTGCCTGACTTTAATTCCTTTTTCAACTCTTTCAGCTAAAACAAGGCCGACAATTTGCCGAGTCTTTGCCATTTTAGCTTCCAAATCTTTATCTATACTTTTAATGTCGGCCCTTGGCCAATCAAACAAATGTACGGACTCAGGCCCGTTCTTCGGCTTTAATTGTAAATATATTTCTTCTGCAAAAAATGGCATTACTGGTGCTATTAATTTAAACAGATTCAAAAGTATATAGTAGAGCGTGCTTACGGCCTCTTTCCTGCCCTTTGCTCCCTCATGGAACCTCTTTCGTGATCTCCTCAAGAACCAGAGAGACAAATCGTCTGTGAAAAAATCCTCAATTGCTATAGTGGCGCCAGCTACATCATACTCATCCAGCCCGCTGGTAGTTTTTTGTACCAGACTATTAAATCGAGAAATAATCCATTTATCTAAAATATTCTTTGCCTTAGGTTCAATATCTTCAAGAGCCTCTTCTGTTTCCGTGTAGGTCTTAAAAAAGCTGAAAACATTATACAAAGTCATGAATTTCTTTTTTACTTCTTCGGTAGCACCGTAGCCGAAATTCAAATTGTTCGCCGGATTTTGGCGAGAGTAAAGCCACCGCATCGGGTCAGCCCCAATCTTCTCAACTGCGTCATCAAACCATATGGCATTACCTTTCGACTTGTGCATTTCTTCTCCTTTCTCATCTTTGACAGAGGCGTAACCAAAAATTGTCTTAGCAGGACCGCTATTTTCTAAAACCGTGCTCATAACAATTAACGAATAGAACCAATTCTTAAACTGGCCAGGAAAGGATTCGCAAACCAACTCTGCTGGAAACCATTGCTCCCAGTATTTTCGGTCAGGATAATATTTCATGGTGGAAAACGGCACTATGCCGGCATCTAGCCAAGGGTTTCCAACGTCAGGAATCCGAGAAACGACTTCGCCGCACTTGGAACACCTAATCTTTACATTATCAACCCATGGCCTATGGGGAGATTTATCTTCAACTTCCTTCCATCCTTCTATTGCACGCTCTTTAAGCTCTTCCTTCGAACCAATCACTTCGAAATTGCCACAACTACATTCAAAAATTGGTAAAGCTAACCCCCAGTATCTTTTTTTGGAGATTAGCCAATCATGCATGTTCTTCAGCCAATCTAATTCTCTTTCTAACCCAAAACTGGGAATCCAGTTAATGCCTTTAACTATTTTCATCAACGGCTCCCTCAGTTTGTCCATGGCAATGTACCACTCGTCAACCACCCTCCAAACTAATTCTGTCTTGCATCGCCAGCACGTAGGGTAGCGGTGAGTATATTGTTCAGTCTTGAAAAAGAACTTGCCTGCGTTATGTTCCTTAAGATAATTAAAAATTATCTCTGGTTTTTCCTTTGCATTCTGGCCGGTGAAGTCATCCATTCCATCTAAATAGACAGCACTCTCGTCAATCACGGAAATTACCGGGAGCTTTTCTCTTTGCCCAATTTTAAAATCTTCTTCGCCTGCTCCCGGGGCACAATGGACAATACCCGTACCCTCTAGGGCCGTGACTAAGTCTTTGTCGAGAACAACCGTGTGGAAAGCCTTCGGATTTTCTTTCTCAGTATCCTTTACTCTTGCCAAGCTATCAAACGGCCCTTCATATTTAAGCCCAGTTAAATCTTTTCCTTTAAATATTTCTTCAGCAACCGAACCTGCGCCTAATATTTTCTCGGCTAAATCTTTTAACAAAATGAGCTTTTCTCCGTCTTTTTCAAAAACTCCATAATCAAGTTCCGGATTCAATACTAATCCGGAGTTGGCCGGTATTGTCCATGGAGTAGTTGTCCAAACCAGAAAACTTGTTCCCTTGAACTTTTTATCTAGTATCGGCAGTTTAAAATATATTGCCTGATGGGTGATCTCCTTGTACTCTTCGGTCAATATCTCATGTTGAGAAATAGCTGTTCCACATCTCGGGCACCAGGGCACAGAATCTCTGCCTTTGTATAGATTACCGTCAGTCCAGCATTTTTTCAGAAATCCCCAAATCGCATAGTTGTTCTCGTCAGACATCGTATAGTAGGAATTATCCCAATCCATCCATTGGCCAAGCCGAATTGACTGTTCGGTTTGAATCTTTGAATATTTTATTACTCTCTCTTTGCACTTTTCAATAAACTTATCGATGCCGTATTTCTCAATATCTTTCTTATTCTTAAACCCTAATTCTTTTTCAACCTCTACTTCGACCCATAAACCCTGGCAATCAAATCCATTCTGGTAACGCTGTTCAAATCCTTGCATCGCCTTATACCTTTGGAACACATCCTTATACGTTCTTCCCCAGGCGTGATGCACGCCCATGGGGTTATTAGCAGTAATGGGTCCATCTAAAAACGACCAACGGGCCTTTCCTTGGTTCTTTTCCCTTAGCTTATCGAAAATCTTATTATCCTCCCAAAACTTTAATATTTTCTTTTCTGACTCTGGAAAGTTTAAATTCATATAGTTACATTTTCTCTGGTGCTGAAATTCCCATTATATCTAAGGTGTTCTTCAGTACAATCCTGGCAGCTAAAGCCAGGCTCAGCCGCGCCTCGGAAATATTCTTATCTTCATCAATTACCCGGCAATCTTCGTAAAACTTATGGAAGCAATCGGCTAGCTCTGCTGCATACTGAGCTAATCTCTGGACCTGAAAATCGCCCGCCGTGTCTTCTACAACTTCCGGGAATTTAACGAGGTGCTTTATCAATTGCAGTTCTGACGAGTGATTTAATAATTCGAGATTCTTCCCCTTAGCATTGAGTTCCGCCTTCTTCAAAAGACTATTTATCCTTGCATGAGCGTACTGAACGTAATAAACCGGGTTCTTTGAGGATTGTTCTCTCGCTAAATCCATATCAAATCCAAGGTGCGTGTTGGGAGCCCGCATCAAAAAGAAAAATCGAACAGTATCGATATTCAGCTCTTTAATCAAGTCATCAAGATCGATAGCTGTCCCTTCTCTTTTAGACATCTTAAGCAGCTTCTTATCTCCTTCCTCTCCGGACCAAACTGCCACCAGCTGCATTATTATTGTCTTTATGCTGTCTTTATCAAAAGACATTGCTTGGGTTGCAGCCCTCAGCCTATTGATGTACCCGTGATGATCGGCTCCGAGGAAAATAACTATTTTACCAAAGCCTCTTTCGAACTTGTCTTTTAAGTAAGCTATATCTGAGGCGAAATATGTTTTGTTACCATCTTTTCTGATTAAAACTCTATCTTTGTCGTCGCCTAGGGATTTTGATTTAAACCATAGCGCCCCTTCGCTCTCGTAGGTAAAGCCGTTTTTCTTAATTTCCTCTATCGTTTTATCAACCATTCCCTTGTCGTATAGTTTCTTTTCTGAAAACCAAACATCAAACTTTATGCCCATCTTTTCTTCTATTGTCGGCTTGATATAGTCTTCAAGAATTATCTTTGCGGCTTTTTCACCTGCTTTTTCCGGGTCTTTATCCTTCACCTTTTTTGCCAAATCCTCAATATACTTTCCTTTATATACCGCCTGTTCGTCGCCAATCACAGAATGCCCCAATTTCTTAATCTGCTCGCCCCGGTCGTTAATGTAGTACTCGCGGGTTACGTCAAACCCTGCCTTTTCAAGAACATTCGATAAAACATCTCCGCAAAAACCCCCTCGCCCGTTGCCTAATGTCAAAGGACCGGTCGGGTTTGCTGAGATAAATTCAACATTAACCTTTTTGCCTTGGCCGAATTTCGAGCTGCCAAACTTTTCTTTTTGAGATAAAATTTCCTTAATTTGATTTTGGAGATATGCGGGTGAGATAAAGAAATTAATAAAGCCGGGCTCTTTCACCTCGATCTCTTTAAACAATCTTAAGTTCTGCGCTTTAATTTCTGATACAATCTTCTCAGCGGCTTCTATCGGTTTTCCTTTTATAATACGTGCGATATGCAAAGAGATATTAGTGGCATAATCGCCGTGGGTTTTCTCTGCAGGACAGTCGATTACAACTGGGGGGATATCAAAAGCAGGGAAGACCTCTTTTGTCTGAAGGTTTCCTATTGTTTCGCTTATTATTCTGTTTATTTCCCCCTTTATCATTCTTGTATTCTATAATATTCCCCGAAAGAAGGAAATACCCTTACCCCTTGACAAGTGTATAGATATATGATATGATATATACAGCTCATAATAACCCTTGGCCAATGTGGTTGAGGGAAATTTACCCCACTCTAAAATGCGAAGGGAGTCGTATCATGACGGCAATGAGAGTAATTCAAATTGGGGAAGATGTCGCGATGGTGGAAGACCTGTCGCGGTTGGCCCAGCTTCCTGGCAGGAAGACGGATCGGGTGATACCGATGGATGTCGGCACCTTGTACCGAGACGTCGTGGTGGACCAATTGGCCAGACAGGCAGTCGCCGTCGGCGCCAACACCCAGCTCGGCAGGCGTTTGCTGGGAATGATCTCGCACGCCAGAAAGGCCCTCACCCCCAGGCCGCATTAATTAGTGCGGCAAGCTACAAATAAAGGACCGATCGCACAAGCATCGGTCCTTTCACATAAATAATGATGTTTTTTATAAAAATCTGGTAGAATACAAATATGAGCAAGATTTACGCAGAAAACAAAAAGGCCCATTTTAACTATGAAATCCTGGAGAAATTCGAGGCTGGTCTTGTTTTGCTCGGGCAGGAAGTTAAGTCAATCCGCCTAGGAAGGATGATTCTCGAAGCTTCTTATGTTGTCTTCAAAGAAACAGAGCCTTACATAATCGGATCTAAAATACCCGCCTACCAGCCTAAAAACGCCCCAGCAGGATATGACCCGGAAAGGTCCAGGAAACTGCTCTTATCTAAGAAAGAAATCAGTTATTTAATCGGAAAAGTCTCTCAGAAAGGCTTGACTTTAGTGCCCTTGAGAGTGTATAGTAACAATGCCAAAATAAAAATCGAGTTTGGTGTAGCAAAAGGAAAGAAAAAATTCGACAAAAGAGACGACCTCAAAAAGAGGGAGGCAAAAAGGGAGATAGCGAGAACAATGGGACGAATATAACGAGGGGGTGCCTGTTTCGATAAGAGTCCTTTTATAAAATAAGCAAACTCAGTATTCTAGAATCTGATTAAACTTCTAGAAAACAAATAAGTGTCAACTTATTTAACAAACCAGCATTAGCATACGCTTAATGCTCATCCTTCCTGCTAATTTCTAATAGGCAGATAAGGGTGTCATATTATTAGGATATACAGACTTTTGTCCCAGAAGCCTGAAGAACAAATATGGGACTCCAAGATATTAAATTTTTGACTGCTTCTCATTTGATATCTGACATTAAAACAGTCTAAGTTTGTAGAATTATTTTATAAAAACTTTTAGACAAGGGTTCAATCCCTTCACCTCCACTAATATAATATCCGCCATCCGGCGGAAAAAATGTATAATAGAACACCGATCAACAACTTCATAAGAGCTAAAGAGGTGAGAGCAATTGACGAGACCGGCAAACAACTTGGGATTATCCCGCTTGAGGAAGCTCTGCGTATAGCTAAAGAACGAAATCTGGAACTTATCCAGGTTACAGAAAAAGTTATCCCGCCAGTCTGCAGAATAGGCGATTTCGGGAAATATCTATACCAACAGCAAAAAAAGGAAAGGAAGATCAAACAAGTCGGCGGAGAATTAAAGGAGGTGCAAATAGGATTTAAGACTTCACCCCACGATTTAGAAACGAAAGCCAAGCTGGCAGAAAAGTTCTTATCGAAGGGCGATAAAGTGAAAGTGGCCATGCCCTTAAGAGGAAGAGAGAAAGCCCTAGGAAACTTCGCCAAAGAGAAAGTAAGTCAATTCCTGGATATATTAGATAGTTTAATACCTATAAAACTGGAAAGAGAATTAAAAAGAGAACCAAGGGGATTCACAGCGATTATCTCAAAGAAATAATAATATGAAAGCCAATCAAGCAATATTAAAACGTTTTAAGATTACCAAGAATGGTAAGATTTTAAGAAGGCCCACCGGTCAGAATCATTTTCGTGCAAAAAAAAGCGGAGGAAGGATTAGGAAAAGCCGGAAAATGATCCCACTTTCCAAATGGGAGACAAAGTTCGTAAAACGAATGGTGGGTAAAACTAAATAATAAATATTGAATCATGGTACGAGTAAAAAGAGGAGTAACAGCAAATAAACGCAGGAAGAATGTGTTGAAATACACAAAGGGTTTTCGTTGGGGCAGGAAGTCTAAATACAAGCTGGCCAAGGATGCAATGAAGCACGCCTGGAAATGGAGCTACCGAGACAGAAAGAATAAGAAGCGAGTGTTCAGACAGCTCTGGCAGGTCCATATCAATGCTGCCTGCGCCAAACAAGGAATGTCATACAGCAAATTCATGAACGCGCTAAAAACAAACAAAATTGAGATAGACAGAAAGATATTATCCGAATTAGTTCAAGAGAGACCAGAGATATTCGACAAGATAATAGAATCTGTGAATAAATAATCAAACTACTCAAAAAGCCCCAAGTGGGGCTTTTTAGTTTCCCTTTATTTTTTCTTTGTCAGACAAGCGTTCGCCCTTCTTAAGACTTCCTTGCTTCCCTTGTACCTCTTCAATCTCTCCATTGCTTCTTCAAAGCTCAACCACTCGTAATCCTGGTGCTCATGAGATATTTTAACGTCCTTATCCCGTGACTTAACTAAATAGAAAGTAACGAACTTCGATACTATCTTCCCTTTCCCTTTCGGTTTTATGTGGGTCTTGCCTTTACGCTCATGGAAATCATCAAACGCTCGATAAAAATACCTTTCAACGGTTTTAAAATTGTGCACGGCGGTTAAATCCTTCAAACCCGTTTCTTCTGTAATCTCCCTTTTAGCAGCTGTCATTTCGGTCTCGCCTTTTTCTATGTGCCCCTTGGGAAAATTCCAATACTTATCACTATGCTTCAAAAGTAAATATTCAATTTTACCTGCTGGGCCCTTGTGAAAGACCACGGCCCCAGCTGATTTTTCTGTTGGCATTAAGATATTTAAATTATTTAATATCTAATAATATATTAGATTTGCAAAAAAAACTAGCCCTATCGGAGTAGGGCTAGCGAAGTTTTGCATCCCTTCTGCTTATTTAAATCTGCAACTCTCAGTATCCCATTGCAGCTCTTTATAGTCAGTTTCGGCACAGCCATCAATCGACATCGATGGCACTTTTTTTATCAAAATTTTATTGGCAGACAATGACATTTTCAAACTATCCTGAGGGAGATTAGCTGCGTTTGCGATAGGGATAATCGCCAACAACGGCTTTAACTCTAGGTCAGCTAAGGATCCACTATTAATCGTTTGAATATTTTCAAAATTACCATTACTTATTTTAAATAAGCTGGCCACATCGTCGCAACAACTCCCATTCGGACATCCGCTCGAAACGAACAGAATATATTTTATTCCTTTGCAATCATAAAATCCGAAATTTCCGTTATCTCCCCCAAATTGGACTTTATCATTATCAAATTCGTAAGAATCGTCCCCGTATGGATTGTTAGTATTCACTTCCGGAAAAACAGAAGAGGGAGTGAGAAGACTCCCATTTCCATCGAATAAACCTAAATAAGCATGATACAATCCCCCAGCGTGAGCCACGCCATCAAGCTGCGCAATAAGCAATAAACTTTTCTTTTGCTTATCAACAAAATAGTCTGCGATCGAATCTTTCAAATAAAGACTGAGTCCGGGATAGTCACCGTAAATAGTACCTGTAGCTGACCCTTGATCAGCCACACCATTTTTGAAGGATAGATTAGGAAATAATTTACCCAGCAAGATATCTTTATTTAATTTCGAAAAATCTGGCTGAACCGTCGTAAATTTAAATGTAGATATAACTTCATCAATTCCTTGGTCCCTATTTATATTCCATAGAGTTAGATATTTATTCCCAGCTTTTTTGAAAACTGGTGGAGGTTGAACATTATATCCCCTCGCTACATTAAATCCTGATTCATCATCCCAAACCTCTATCGCAAGATAATAAGACTGGCCGCTTGGTCCCCCGAATAAAACAATGGCATTCGGCCAGCCCGAAGTCTCGCTGCTTATATTGTATTTATCGGCTGGATACTTAAGCTCAAACCCATACTCGTCATTTCTATATATTTCCCAGCCAGCAGTTTCGTCCGGGCATGGTGCAAATTCGCAGTTGGGGCCGATACGGCCGACAGCAGAACCATCTGGGCAAATTTTTGCCTCTTCAGTGCAAGCGACTAATTGTGTCTTCGTCGAAGCATAGTAGTAATAGGCTACTCCGCCGCTAACTACAACAACGACAGCGAGGATTGACGCAACTAAGGGAGTTGAAATACCTTTTTGCTTGTTCATATTTTTTAATTATTTTTAATCTTTAATATACAATACCACGCTTTTAAAAAAGGCAGGCACTATTTGAAAAACTTTAACAGTCTTTCTAACGGCTGTGTGTTTATTATATCCTCCTTCTCCGCCCAGCCACGACGGGCCTGAGCGACTCCGAACTCCATCAAATACAACTGATCTTTTTCGTGCGAGTCCGTATTGATTATCATCTTCACTCCCATTTCTTTAGCCTTCTTTATATTCATGTCTTTTAAATCTAATCTTACAGGAGAAGAGTTAATCTCCAGTATCGTACCCGTTTCCTTTGCTGCTTTCAGAATTTTATCGAAATCAATCTGATACTCGTCACGCTGTTGCAGGATTCTGCCCGTGGGATGGGAAATAATATCAATGTTAGGATTTCTCATTGCTTTTATTATTCTCTCCGTCATCTGCTCTTTTGTCATTTTCATCAAAGAATGGACTCCAGCAATAACATAATCTAATTTTGCCAACGCCTCATCTTTAATATCAACCGAACCGTCGGCCATGATATTTGTTTCACAGCCCTGGAGAATCTTTATCTTGGATTTTAGCTTGGTATTAATCTTATCTATTTCTTTCCTTTGGGAAAGTAGCTGTTTTTCATTCAAGCCATTCTCAATTTTTAAAAACTTTGTGTGGTCGCTAATTCCAATATATTCATAACCGATATTTATGGCTTCCTTAGCCATATCTTCGATCGAGTTATCGCCTCCGTCCCAGCTGGAATGGCAATGTAAATCTCCTTTAATATCTTTAAGGGTAATTACCTTCGGCAATTTCTTTTTAAGAGAAGCCTGCGCCTCTCCTTGGTCTTCTCTCATCTCCGGCTCAATATATGAAAGTCCGATTGCTCTATACACCTCCTCCTCAGTTCTGCCAGCTATCATTTTCGAACCTTTGAAAACTCCGTATTCATTAAGCTTCAATCCTTTATTCATAGCGGAAAGCCGTGTAGTTATATTATGCTCCTTAGACCCGGTAAAATACTGTAAAGCCGAACCATAACTTTTCTCCGGAACTATCCTTAAATC
This sequence comes from Candidatus Staskawiczbacteria bacterium, assembly GCA_041659225.1. Taxonomy (GTDB): domain Bacteria; phylum Patescibacteriota; class Minisyncoccia; order Minisyncoccales; family Staskawiczbacteraceae; genus JBAZYR01. Next base: position 12,065 of record JBAZYR010000006.1, on the reverse strand, counting down.
CACATCAAATCCTTGTTTCATTCTTACTGAGGCTTTAGTAGAACCTTTAGCCCAAACCTTTTCAATGTTGGGCAAAGCAACGAAAAAATCCATTATCTTCTTTGGATTATTTGAGGCAACCAGAATATCTGCGTCACCAATGGTCTCTTTCATCCGCCGCAAAGATCCTGCTGTGCTTATTCTTTTAACTTCTTTCAGCTTTTCCAACTTCAAAATAATCTCTTTGGCCGTAGGCATTACCTCGCCCAATAGAAATCTTCCCTTATCCCGCTTTAAGAAGGCTATGCCTTCCAAAATATTCTTTTCGGTTTTTTCTCCGAACCCGAATAGGGGAGCTATTTTATGGTTTTTGGCTGCCTTCTCTAAATCCTTTACATTCTTAATTCCCAGCTCTTTATATAATACCTTTGCTTTTTTAGCTCCCAAACCCTCAACTCGTATTAAAGCATCTAAGTCAATCGGCAGCTTCTTTTTATACTCCTCATAGATTCTAATAGTCCCTGTTTCTATGTATTCTTTAATAGCCTTGGCAATACCTTCACCAACTCCAGGAATCTTTTTGATGGCATCCACGCCCCCATTCTTATATATCTCCTCTACATCCTCGTCTAACGCCTCCAAAGCCATTGCTACCTTTTCGTAGGCGTATGGCTTGAACGGAACATCGTCCATTCCCAAATATCTTGCAATATCATACAGGACTTTTGCTATTTCTTGATTTGCCATGTTTTAGAATGGCCTTGACGGCGGGATTTCATGTATATGAATTGAAATCGTCGTCATCTCTTTTTTTATTAAAAAGAATAAAAAGGCAGAACAAATAGTAAAGACACCGGTTAATATGAATATTGTATGAAATCCCAAATAGGCCATTAAAATACCTCCCGTAGCACCCGTGATACCCATCCCAGCGCCTAAAAGGGTGCTATCTAGCCCCCATTCGTATGATTCCTTGCCTTTGTCAATATGGCGGGTAAAAATAGCATAGGCTGAGGGCACCACCATAGACATTCCCAGTGCAAATACAACCTGACAAAGATATATATGCCAAGGTTCAGACGAAATTAGATATCCGAACGGTGCCAGGCCGGCTATAAAAGTGCCGATCACACTGAACCAAAAATCATCCTTTTCTCCATGATTTTTATCAAGGTAATGACCGATGGGTATTTGCAGAATAGATTTTGTTATCCAATAAGAAAGAGAGGCGAACCCGGCTATCTTGGCCCCTTGGGTTAGATCGTTCATTGCTATTTTTTGCGTAAGGAAAATGGCAAAGACTGGCGCCAGTAATCCAAAGGCAGAGTTTATAACAATGTCCCAATAGATTATTACTTTAATAACTTTGTTGATGGGTTTGAATATTTTGGCCATAAATTTAAATTCCTTATTCTACAACTCATTATACACTATGGCGGAACAAAAAAAGAGCTCATTGCAGAACTCTTTTGAGAAGGCGCTTATTCCTTCGGATTCTTCCTACTGTGAAATTTAACCTTCATCTCTTTAATCATCTCGAGCAAAACTGGATCATCAAAAAGTTCAGTTGCTTGCATCCACCAGGGCTTTTGCGGCGGCTGACCATATTTTTTCCAATATTCTAACGCCTGTAAAAAATTCTCTATTCTATCGGCTTGCTTGAAAAATCTGCCTTCTGGCGTAAGCCCTTTTTCGTAGTCTAACCAAAGATTTCTTATCTCGGTTTTTAATCCCTTAGGCAGGTGTAAAATTAATTTCTCCAGCCCTTCCGTCTCCTTTCTGTTTTTATCTTTAGATATTTTTATCTTCTCGGCTTTTGAAAACCTTGGCCAAGTTTTCATTAGTTCTTTGAGTTTATTCTTGTCCTTTGGCAAGATGGTATCATAAGGAGTGATATCTCCGGCATAAACCTCGCAAATATCATGGATAAGAGCGATTTTTATAAGCTTTTCTATATTAAGGTTCTTCTTCTTGCCCAAAAACCAAGCCATAACAGCTACGCGGAATATGTGCTCGGCAATGCTCTCTGGATTTTTAATATCCCGTAGAACCCAGCCCCTTCTAGACATTCTTTTCAACCTGCCAATCTCGCTAAAAAAGACTAATAAATTTGTCATCGCTGGATCGCTAGAAACGTTCTTCTTTCTAAGCTCTTCTATTTCTATCTCTGTTAAGAATTTAAGCACGACTGGGTCATCAATTACTTCGTCTGCATGCTGCCACCAAGGCTTGGTAGGGAAGCTGGCGTCTCGCTTCCAGCAGTCAAAAGCTTCTATTAAATTCTCAGCTCGGTCAGCCTGGCGGACAAACCTTCCTTCTTTTGTTTTTCCTAATTCGTAATCCCACCAAAGGGTTAATACTTCCATCTTTTCTTCTACCGGCAATCTTTTAACCAGCCTTTCTAAAGAACTCTCTTCTTTTTCGAGTTTTTCTGAATATCTTTTTTTCTTTTCGTTTTCAGAAAGATGAGGCCATTTCCTAACAAACTTATACCTTTCCTTCTTATCTTTCGGCAACAACCCGTCGTAAGGAGTAATGTCTCCAGCGTATACTTCGCAAAGATCGTGTACCAAAGACATTTTAAGGACTTTCTCGATATCTAAGTCTTTTTTTATACCTAAAAACCACGCGACAATTGTCATGCGAAAAGTGTGCTCGGCAGTTGTTTCCGGATCTTTTATACCGTAAAGCTTCATCCCTTTCCGATGTTTGCCCTTTAGCTTCCCGATTTCAATAAAAAAGCTTAAGAGAGTCTTCATGATAAAAATATTTTGAAATTAAAATCAGGTTTGAACCTGATTCGTCAAAAAACCGAACTAAACACTTGTTTTAAGAGGTGTGGTAATCAATCTTTAAAATTTTATATGCTACTTTTATGGGAGAGGAAACTATAACTACGTCGCCAACTTTGTGATCCATCATAGCGCTGCCAACCGGGGACTCATTGCTTATTTTGCCTAAAGAAGGATTAGCCTCTAATGTGCCAACGATCGTGAACTCGTCTTTTTCCCCTTCGACCGATACTGTTATCTTTGATCCCAGCCCGACAACGCTCTGCTTGGTTTTCTGCGGTTTTTTAATAATCTCAAAGTTCTTAAGAATATCCTCTAACTCGTTAATGCGTGATCTTAAAAAACCCAAATCTTCCTGAAAGTTAATATATTCGGGATTAACATCCTCGGACTGAAAAATCTTAGGCGCATCGGTCTTTGTTTTACGGAGTTCTAAATCAAGCAAAGTCTTATGCTCTGCTTGGAGCTCCTCAAGTTTCTTTTTAGTGATGTAGAAAACTTTCCCTACCATGTTATAGTTTATACTATATTCTCATAATAATTTGTCAACCCTGGCTTCAAAATAAAGTGCTCTGGGTTGATATATCTTTTTTCTCTGCTTCGCTGAAAATCTTCACCTTGCCATAGATGCCGTCAAAACCCGGCTCGATACTGACATTTCCTTCCCTTACTCTAATTATCCCTTCGGCGATTTCTGAACTCGTCGCTTCATTCAGCTCCTCCCTCGAAGATTCCAATAATATCCTAAACTCGTTTCCTATATTTTTTATCACTTTATCGTATTCTAGCGCTACTTTTTTAGAATTAGGCCCGACATTTTTTGCCTCTGCAATTATTTCTTCAAGTGGAATCAAACTGCGGAAGGGGATGAGGTTTTTTGGTTTAAACCCTTCGGGCCGGTCTGCCAACTCCTCCACCCTATTAAGCACACCGATGGTTAAAGGTTTCCCACAACGAGGGCAAATGTTATTATATTTCTTTGATTTTTCCGGGGCCAAACTAATATCGCAGCTTCTATGGCCATCGAAATGATATTTCCCCTCTTCTGGAAAAAACTCGATGGTATAAAGAAATCTCGTATTATCCTTAGATTTTATCGCTTCGGCGATTCCTTCATAGCTCAAATCGGCGCTAAAAACGTTAGCTTCCCTGCCGATTTTCCTGGGGGAGTGGCTATCGCTGTTCGAGATTAAAGCGACCTTATCTAATCCTGATAGCCTCCAATTCATGGCGGGGTCTGAACTTAATCCTGTTTCAACCGCATATATATATTTTGAATATTCGTCAAAACATTCCTCGATAGAATCGAATCCTGATTTTGAGCCAAAAATACTAAACCACGGCGTCCAAAGATGGGCCGGCACTATCAAACAGTCTTTTGAGATGTTCAATATAATCTTTGCTAACTCTTTTGCATCTAACCCTAATATCGGCCTTCCGTCAGACTTGATATTCCCGATGCGCCCAAGCTGAGCATTAATTTCCCCAACAACCTCAAGCGACGGAGCAAAAACTATAATATGCACCTTTCTTACTCGATCATTCTTTTTATAAATACAGCTTATCTCCGAGGTAAGAATAAAACGAGTAGGGGAATCGCTTGTCTTCAATTTAAACAAGCCCGGCTCAGCTGGCTCTAGCTCCTTTTTTAAAGATTTAAACCATTCTGGATGGGTAAAGTCGCCCGTGCCTAAGACCTTTATGCCTTTTATTCTAGCCCACTTATCCAGATTTATTAAATCCATCTGGGGCGACGTCGCCCTGGAATATTTGGAGTGGATGTGGAAGTCCGCTATAAAAATCATTTACTTTGAAATCAAACCGCCTTGATAGTTTAACTTATAGATGTTCTTGCCCAGCATAGATATCTTTTCTTCGCCCCAGAATTTTTCTATAGTCCCAGTGCCTGAATCCTCATAGCGAAACTCCTTTTTTTCAACTTCACATTTCTCCCCAAGCCGGCACTTATCTGATAGTTTTAATAAAGCCATTCTTAAAAATTCAGCGGTTTTGTTCGATACTTGCTCCCCGAAATAACCCATGCTCCAAATTGGCTTATTATTATGGTAAACAATTTCCTGCCCGATAAGATTCTTTTCTCCACTGAAATAGATATCTTGATAAAACCAGTCTCCTTTTTGGAATTCAAATTCTTTAGATCCGAGCAAACGGGGATTATCAACAAAGACCCCCTCTCCTGCATAAGTATTTCGACGGGCCTCGGAGATAAATTCTTTCAAATCATCTATTTTAATCTTTATTAAATCGGATAATCCCCCTTCAGACACCTCGAATTTACCGCCCGCCTTTATTATTCTCTCGACAACATTAGCAAGCTCATCCTTTCGAACTAGATATTTTGTATATTGATTTTCTGCTTCAACGTTTATCGGCGACTCAAATAACAATATCTTTTTCTTGCCGGAAGTGGCCGGCTCTGAAATTTCAGAAAAAGTCTTCAAGGGAATAAGCCAAGCATATTCGTTGATATCCTGGAAAACTATATCAAAATATACAAACAACAAGAAATAATTCTCTATCGTTTTGAAATCATCAAGCTTAACTTCTGTTTTATATGTATTTTTCTCCCCTGATTTAGTGCATTCTTGGATTTTAAAATAAAGAGAAACTTCTTCATCATACTCTCCTCTCGCTTTCACAACTATATCGGCGGGAGAGAAACTATCTGTCGGCTTTGTAACTGTAAGCTTTCCTCCGGCGCCAAAAGCCAGCCAATCAATGACCTTATTCTCTATTTTTTCTCTTATTTCTATTGGAGTACGAGTTATTTTCATTTATATAGATAATTAAAAATTAAGGATTGAACAAAATCCCTAAAACTAAAGCTTAAAAAAGACCTACACCTTATACACCTTATATCCTTCCCTTACCTTTTCTTTTATCTTCATGCCGATTGCGTCTCCCTTTTTCGCTGATTTTACTTTCTCGTGTTCAATCTGCATTGAACCAACTGTTTGAGTAAAATCAGTCTCTTCTCCGCCGACAACCCTGATCTCATCTCCTTCCTTCAAAGGACCTGTAAGCTCAATGACACAAACCTCGATGTTGGAAAAGTAATGGGTGATTTTACCAATTACTTTTCCCTCTTCCTTCTTTACCATGTTTTTATATATTTTAAATAATTGTTCGACCTTTCTTAATATACCTTATTTTAACATATTAGCACACATTTTGGAGCACAAGTCGGTGAACTAAAAAATCCCGTTTTACGGGATTTTTTAGTGAGGGGGTGTAACTCTCAACGCGATCGGTTTATGCTCAAGCATAATTCGGACACGTGAATTATTGTTAAATAACTTCAACCTACTGCATTAAGAACCACTTTGTCCTTGAGAATGAATCTCGCACCCCCTCGCCCTATATTCTAATTCCAAATAGCTCAATGTCAATACCCGTTTTCTTGATACGCCTAAATAACCAAAGATACCACAATTATATCACACATTATCCACAGTATTTCCACTAATATAAACAAAGAGGTCCGGCTGAGAGCAGGACCGATTATGACTAGTCTTAATAATTATCACGACGGAATCTCGGCAACATCGAATATGGCGACCATCCGCTCATCATCTTATCTGTGTCATCCGTGGGTTGGTACTGGCCACCTGCATCCGCGTAAGAGCATGCTACCGGATCAACTTGATAAAACGCAATTTGGGCGACTCGCATACCGACCACTAAAACAACTGAAGTGTCTCTTAGGTGATTAGTCATCTCCATAGTCCAACGATTGCAGAATCCGAGGTCACCCCAACCAGCGCACTTACAGACAGTGATTCCGATTCTACCCATTGAGCTTCTAGCCCTCATTTCCGTTGTCACACAATTACGCCCACCGATAAACTCATCTGTGTGCGCTAGAATAGTTTCACTCGGACCCAGGATGATAATCCTGTCTTCTGGTTTGATATTCTCCAACGGGCCGTTTGCTACTACCCAATCGCTAGCTTTGACTGCCACCTGCGGTTTGCCCCAATACCTTTCAATGTCTGCGGGGCAGAAAGGATTAAACGGCCTTCTCAAAGATGTGCCGAATAGTTGCTCCTGAAAAAAGCTTTCGCCAAGCCTGACATCGTAGCTGGTAGTTTGAAGATTTCTCGGATTAAAAGGGTGTATAAATATATTACCTCTTGCGTGGTGATGCAGTATCCAATTTCTGCTCAATAGAGATCTCATCGGCGTATCGGCCATGACTTGCCCCCTTGTTAAGGTACTGGAACGACTCGGAAACAACTAACTGAAAATTAGCACAAACAACTAAATTATTCAAATATAAATGACGGATGTGCCCTCGGGCTGAGTCGAACAGCCATCTTCTCCTTCGGAGGGAGATGTCCTATCCATTGAACTACGAGGGCCTATTTCTGGCAAATGATAAAAAGATTATTATCTTTTAATTCCGGCCGTTCAGTAACCTTAACGTCTTGAACAGTAAACCCAGCCTTCTTAGCTACATTTCTGAGCTCTCTTTTCGTGAATAAATGAATGTATCTCTGAATTAAAACTTTCCCATCTTTGTCCTTCCACGGAACTAAAATATCATTGAAATCCATTTTAGCAAAGCCAATTACCTTCAATAAATTATTTCTAATAACTTTTCTCCAAATGGTTTTTCTTTGCCATAGATTCCAGACAGTTAACACTAAAATCCCTTTCGGCTTAAGAACTCTTTTAATTTCTTTTAAAGCTACCACCCTCAATTCATTCGAGGGGATATGGTGCAAGGTGGCGATACAGTATACTTTATCAAAAGTATCTTCTGGAAAAGGCAAAGTTAATAAACCCCCGACTTTAAAACTTGCTTTTGGAAACCTTCTTTTCGCTTCTTCTATTAATCCCTCTGAATTATCCATGCCGACATATTCAATTCCTTTTTCTTTTAACACGGAAAATAACCGACCGTTGCCACAGCCTAAATCTAAGACTTTGTCGCCAGAAACTGTATAATCAATAAGAGGCATTAAATCCTTCCACATAAACTCTCTCGTGCTTGAAAAGTGCTTAGCAATCACGTTATAATCCCTCCTAGTCTTCTCTATTAAGTACTTGGCGTATTCTTGGCGCATTTTATGGATAAATCCTTAGAGAGCTTAATAATTATTGATTTAGTAAAAAGTAAAGTAAAATCCTTTGCTGATTTGGATAACTTCAAAAGAAAGATATCTAAAAAGTTCAAAATCCCGGTTATTTCCAATATACAACTACTAAAATCATACCACGCTTTTTGCGCCAGAAGAAGGGAAAAACCCGATAAAAACCTTGAGCTGGCCCTGAGAAAGAGAGCTATGAGATCTCTTTCCGGCGTTGCTGTGGTCTCTGTTCTTACTAAGCCTTATCCCTGCCCGGGGAATTGTCTTTATTGCCCGACAGAAAAAGGAATGCCCAAGTCCTATCTTTCTAACGAGCCTGCGGTAATGCGAGCTATTCTTAACAAGTTTGATCCCTACAGACAAGTCCAAGCTAGAATAGAATCCTTGGAAATTCAAGGACACCCGACTGACAAGGTAGAGCTGATTATTATAGGGGGGACATGGTCTTACTTGCCTAAAAAATACCAGGAATGGTTCGTAACCCGCTGCTTTGCTGCTTGTAATAACAAATCGAGAAATAAAATCCAAAACCTATCAAGGGAACAAAAGAAGAACGAGGTGGCAAAACACAGAATCATCGGAATAACCGCAGAAACAAGGCCGGACTATATCAACGAGAAAGAAATTCTTCATCTAAGGAAACTGGGCGTGACTAGAGTTGAAATGGGAGTCCAAAGTATTTACGACGACGTTCTAAAATTCAACCAACGGGGTCACTCAGTAAAAGACACGATCAACGCAACGAAACTGTTGAAGGACGCTGGGTTTAAAATTTGCTACCATATGATGCCGAATCTACCGAAGTCTGATTTAAAGCGAGACGAGGCAATGTTTAGAGAACTATTTGAAAACCAAGGCTTCCAGCCAGATCTATTAAAAATATATCCCTGTGCGGTCTTAAAAGAGGCGCCGCTGTATAGGCTATGGCAGAAAGGTGGATACAAACCATACACCGAGAAACAACTAACTGATTTGTTGCTAAAAGTAAAAAAACAAATCCCATATTATTGCCGCATACAACGGCTGACACGGGACATCCCTTCGCAAAGCATTGTTGAGGGTCCAGCTAAGATTTCTAACCTAAGACAAATATTAGCGGAAATCTCGAAAAAACAATCTTGGCGTTGCCATTGCATAAGATGCCGGGAAATTAAGGGGGATTACCAAACAAAAGAAAAACTCTATCTTTTCCGCGAAGAATACAGCGCTTCAGGCGGAAGGGAAATATTCTTAAGCTACGAAAGCAAAAACCGCGAACGGCTATACAGCCTGCTAAGGTTACGCATACCATCCGAGGACGCTACTCTTTCCGTTATTAAAGGATCGTCGATCATCCGGGAGTTACATACCTACGGACAGCTCCATCCGTTGTTAGAAACTGAATCTGAATTGTCGCCCCAACATAAAGGGTTAGGGAAAAAATTAATTATAGAAGCCGAGAAGATTACTAAGAACGAAACGAAGCTTAAAAAAATCACCGTCATTTCCGGTGTGGGAGTAAGAGGATACTACAAAAAATTCGGATACAAATTAAAAGACACTTACATGCTAAAAAAAATCCGCTGAACAGCGGATTTTTTAGCTTCTCTTTACCCTTATCAGCCCTGAGCAGGGGACAATCTCTATTCCTTGTTTTTCCAACTCATCGAGCAACAAATTCACTCCTAGAGAATCGGAAGATATGTGTCCTGCAATTACTATATTTACATTAGATGCCTCAGCTTCTTTTTTGTGCTCTTCGGAAATATGCATTCCGATTACAGTCCCAACTCCAGCTTGGGCCATCTTGTCGTAAAGCTTAGGCGAGCCCTCAGTGCCCCCAGTTATTTCTGTTACAGCGATCTTCCCGCAATAATTTTCCGGCCTGCCGACATAAATCTTAGGACCTGCTCCAATCTTTGTTGCTTCTTTGTACTCTGGTATTTCTTTCAATACTTTCATCAAATCTTCCAAATGGGTGAACTCTTTGCTTTCTACTAAATCCTTCAAAAACCTTGCAGCGAGATTATCGCAAACTGTATGCAAGCACATTAGGTTGAACTTCAGAAGTTTTGCGGCATCTACTGTCCTTTGATGGTTCGCAGAATTAACTCCCCGAGCAACTTCGCTTATCTTTTCATGCATTAATCCTTCGGCAACATTAATAGGAACGCCGTACAGGCTTAAAATCTCGCACTGCAGATCCATTACATCAGCTAAATTAGCTAAGCCTTTTCCTAGCGGGTGATGAGAGATAACCAGGTCTACCCCTCCTATTTCTTTTGCTAATAGTATTTCAGCTGGTCCGATATCAATCCCCACCATCACTTTTTTTATCTCTTTATCTTCGGCTATGTTTAAAACTCGAGAATCAGAATATGGATTTTCTAAGGTTTCTAAATCAAAAGATTCTTTCTCCTGCGAAGAAAGTTTTTCGTATCTATCCTTTCTTCTCAACATTTTCTTTTCGATATATTCTCTGCCCCGCAGATCCGCGTCCAATCCATTCTTCACGGCTAAGTTATATATATCTTTTATCTTCATACTGTAGGAGTGCGCTTAAATTTTTTGCAGACTTCGAGTATTAATCTGTCTTGCTCTGCAGAATCTAAAACCTCCCGACGAATTCGGGCTTTCTCCCTTGAGATAAACTTTCTAATTGATTTCGGTAAATTACTTGTCATAGTATCCATATTCTAAGTTAAAAATCATTAAAAGTCAAATGTAAGAAAAGAGGCTAAGTCCGAGAACAAAGCCTTTGCGATAAATGGATGCCCAGGACGCTGGGACTCGAGAACAGGGCCAGCGCCCTGGGGCATCACGGCGGATAGATATCCGCCACCTGCGAGAAGGAGGAGAGGAGGCTATGTAATAGTGCGCGGTGCGTTTCAGGGATGTAATCTTAGTTTTTGGAATTTATTATTCAATTAAGGCGGGCATCGCTCTTCTTCTTTCCCGAAAGTATAGGAATGTCAAAGAGCGTATTATTTACCGATACAACTATTGAGTAATGATGTCAAACAAATTACTATCTTTTTGAAAGAAGTCGGCGGGCTATCTTTCTGTCATCCCACGGGATTTTCTTATCAGAAAAAACCATTAACTGCTCAGTGCCCTTACCAAGCAACAGGATAATATCATCGTCTTGCGCCATGTCGAAACTTTTTTTAATCGCTTCTTCGCGATCAAGGATTTTATATAAATTCGCTTTCTCAAAGCCGGCGCCCATCACTCCAGATTCTATTTCTAATAAAATCTCGTTTGGATCCTCCGAATAGGGATCTTCGTTGGTTAGTATAAGAGTATCAGCGTAGCTTGCTGCGATTTTCCCCAAAACTGGCCGTTTCCATTTGTCCCTACCGCCGCCTGCCGCACCGAATACAGCAATTATTCTATTATGTGCTTGTTTTTTAATAAACCTAAATACCTCTTCAAAAGATTCTGGCGTATGCGCCAAATCCACGATTACTTTGAAGGGTTTGCTAGCTATCGTCTCCATCCGGCCGGGAATAATACTTACCCCCTCCAGCGCCTGTTTACATTTCTCTAAGCTCACTCCGTAGATTGAAGCGATACAAATCGCAGCCGCTGCATTATATATATTGAATTCTCCCAGCAGCTTTAAATTAAACTCTTTCGTTTTGATACTAAACTTGATGTTATTCGATTGAGCATTTGTATCCTCGATATATACTGTTTTGAATTTCGGATCTAATGTCTGATTCTTCGATTTTGGACTTCCTATCGTATAGCCCCATTTATTAGCAGCGGAGAACTGCAAAAAATATTCAACATTTTTATCGTCGAGATTAATAATATGGTTTTTCTTCGTAGCAGAAAAAAGCTTCCCTTTGCAGAATCTATAATTCTCGAAACTGCCGTGGGCTTCAATATGTTCAGGTTTTAGGTTAGTAAAAACAGCGGTATCAAAATTAATAAATCTATGACGGTGCTGTTTAACCCCCTCGGAAGTAACCTCCAAAAGTGCATACTTACACCCGGCGTCCACCGCCTGTCTTAAAAACTTCTGCACAGCGAAACGGCCGGGCATTGTCATGTGATAAGGATTAAGATCCTCTTTCTCGTCTACTTTTATAGTAGCTGAGGTAAGCCAAGCTACTTTTACGCCCGTTTCTTCCAATATTTTCCCGGCGAGCATTACCGTAGTTGACTTACCTTTTGTTCCAGATCGGAAGAGCAC
>JBAZYR010000005.1:0-71281 GCA_041659225.1 Candidatus Staskawiczbacteria bacterium | reverse complement strand
GCTCCTTCAGCCACTCAATTTTTTTTTTGCCACCCTGGTCTCAGAGAAAAAATGTAGGTGAGCTTAGCTTTTTCAAGATTTTCATCAATAAACCAGTCGCCGACTATGGATGCCTGGTCGTCATTAAAATCCGTCATAATAGCCTCAATTTTCACTTCTGGAAAAATAATAGATTCAACGTCAATTTCTGAATTTTTTACTTTTTCCTTAAATTCCTTAATAGACTGATAATTAATATCATCCATTGTCAACATTCTTTTCCTAAACATTGTAATCTCCTGTCCGAATAACAAGCAAAGAGATTCTAGTAAATTTGTTTTCCCGGTATTGTTTTCGCCGATAATTAAAGTAAATGAATTTAAATCTATACTAAAATCAGCGAAATTTCTAAAGTTTTTAATACTTAGGTTGGTTATATGCATAGTAGACGAAAAGCAGCAATTTTGGGTACTGCATAAATTCTATATACTTATATAACTGTACAACTATAAATAATCCAAGTAAAGCTAATTTTTAAGACGTCGCAAAATATATGTTTCGCGAAGTTTCCTAGGGCCCGTCCGTTAAAAATGATAACTTTATATAGTTTTACCATATTTGACTAACTTTATAAAGTTTGGTAATATGGGGTCGTAGGCATTAAATACGAATATTATGACAATAAGACAAAAATTAGAGATAATAAGAAGGATGCTTGGACTGACTCAGACTAAATTAGCTGAAAGGCTCGGCGTGTCTTTTGCTACCTTCAATAGCTGGTGGAAAGGAAGATCTACTCCCCGAGCAAAGAAGCAAGCCGCAATTGATGAGCTATTTTTAGAAGTTACGGGCCAGAAAGTAATCCCTGACAATGAACTGGTTGCAAAAAAACAGGCGCTACAGCAAAAGTCGTCACAATACAAACGAGTTATTGATGAGATTTTAGCCAACCCGGATATACGAGACCAGTTTATCCTAAAGCTGACTTATAACAGCAACAGCATAGAGGGAAGCACGCTTGATGAGAAGGACACAGCTGCAGTTATCTTTGACAATGTTGCCTTGCCAAATAAAAGCTTAACCGAACAGCTGGAGGCAAAAAATCATCAGACTGCCTTAAATTATTTATTTGACTATATCTCAGAGAGAGAAGAAATTAACGAAGAGTTAATCCTTAAACTCCACATCATACTTATGAATGGAGTCCGGCCTGACGCCGGCAAATACAGAAATCATGGCGTAAGAATTAGAGGCATCAATTTACCTACGGCAAACCATTTAAGCGTCCCAAAATTAATAACGGAAGTCATCGAAGAGGCTCGAAGTAAGACAAAAGACATTGTCGCTCTATCTGCTAGCGTGCACAGTAAGTTTGAGAAAATCCACCCGTTTTCTGATGGCAACGGCCGTGTCGGGCGTTTACTGATGAGTGCCATGCTTTTGGAGTACAATTTTGCCCCGGCAATAATCAAGCAGCAACAAAAACAACTATATTACACTTATCTCTATAACGCCCAAACAAAAAAAGACCAAAGCCAGCTCGAAAACTTTCTATGCGCTGCAATCGCCGACGGTTTTGGTATACTTGAAAGAAGGGATGTAAAGTGATGATAAAACAGAAAAATTTAGAACACACTTACTTTGTGGCCCGTAGCTCCTCAAATATATGTTAAGCGAACAAAAAAAGAGCCCCTTGATGTCATCTCTGGGGCATGGCGAAATAGCTTATCTGGTGGGGTAGAAAATGTACTTAGTAGTATTTGGGGCGGGAACTGGTAGATGCAGGTCGGACCCGCGGTTTGGGTGCGTTAGCCCGTTGCTGCATCCTCATCGCTCTTTCGAGTCTAACTATAATATCACGCATGGATCTTTCCATGCCGACCAACTTGGCGCGGGGATCCTTACTCCCCTTGCCCGTCACTTTGTTCTTTCCACCGCGGAAACTGTGGACCCGGCTGACACTGAAGCCGTCGAAGGTGTTCCAGGACATTTTCTGTTCCTCCAAAAGAGTTTCGCCCAGCACAAAATGTCAAACAACAACGATTATTGTAAGTTACAATAATGGACTCTTCGTGTCAAACCAAAAACCTCCTCTCGCCGGTTTAAACCCCTGGTATCAGCGTTGATGGGTGGGGCTTGGACTATTGCACAACTAAACCGTATTACGAAGTTTTAGGTCGACACAATTAGCTCCTCACATATATGTTTCCCGAAGTTTTTATTTAACTAATTTTATCTGGTCTTTATGCTCAGTTCTAACTGGCTCTCGAAAAGGCGCGTATCGCTTCAGCACTCTTTCCGCCCGGACTAGACGGAACAAGAAAAAAGCCCAAAACTTTCATTTCGGACTATTGTTGGAGTGAAGGAAATTCGATGACGGATAAAAAATATTTATTCTATCTGATTTGTATAATCTTGAACGTTCTGGGTCTTCCACCGATGTTTCCTCCTCTATATTCGCCGACTTTAGCGCCCATGAAAAGCTGCCCAAGCGGTGCGGCATAGGAGATAACCTGATCACCTCCATCTTCATTTTCGTCTTCCTGAAAGCACATATAGCTGCCAATCCTGTATACTTGATCTTCTTTCTCGTAAGGGTCTTTAACAACAACTGTGTGGCCGATCTGAACTTTGAGATTATCCTTTGGGGGGTCTATGACAGCAACGTTCATAAACATCGTCTGCAGCTCCTGATATCGTCTTGATACCATGTCCACCTGGCGCTGGCCTTCTTCATACGCGAAGTTATCATGCCAAGTATTGGACTCCCCTTCGCAGGCGTCTCCAATGCTTTTGAGAGCTGCGTCGAGTTCTTCTCTTACTTTTTTGATTATTTCCCGTAGTTTTGTAAGGTCATCGCTTAAGAAATAGAACATGTTGTCTCCTTTCACTTTTATCTGGAAAGACATTTCTTATATTTCAAAGGGCTTTGTTATTATATTACAAAGCTACTATTTGTCAACAAACAGAGGGTGGATTAAATCTCTAGCTTTTATTAGATTCAATAACTAGGTCCCGATAAGGCTTCTCAACAATATCTTTTTTAGATAGCTTAAAAACATCCAGAAATTCAATATTTTCCTCCAAAACCCTTTCCCTATCTTTCTTTGTTCTAACAACTTCTTCTATCTCGAGAAAATATCCTAAATCACCTATTTTATCGATGGTTATGGTTTTCGCGCCTAACAAGAATTTTTCTCGATGTTTGGTGAAATCAACCACTTTTTTAAAGCTTAACATCTCGAGCATCGTTTCCACATCATCCCGGTTACCTTTGAATGGAATGTTGATTTCAGGCTTCCAAAATTGTTTTTTCTTCAGCATTTCTTTTGTAGTCGGCCCTTTATATGTGAGTTCGGTATAGGCACCCTTCTCCCGTATCCTAAGACACTCTTTTGTTTTAATAAAATCCCGATGTGGGGCAGTAAAATACGTGTCCCTTTCTTCGTCCTCACCGTCTAGTATCGCACCTAATTTGTATAACTCTTTCCGCACCTCCTTAACCGAGCTGTCATTCAGTTTAACTTTTATTTCTACCTCTTCCATGTTGGCCTTTTCTCTCAGAACCGAATAGAAATATCTTCCCTTAATAGTGTCAATGACTCCGAATTTTATTTCCTTGCCTTTTATGTTGTTTTTTATAAATTCCTTGAACTCGCCATATGTGAAAAAATTTCCTCCTACGTCTCCAA
Organism: Candidatus Staskawiczbacteria bacterium; assembly: GCA_041659225.1. Classification (GTDB taxonomy): domain Bacteria; phylum Patescibacteriota; class Minisyncoccia; order Minisyncoccales; family Staskawiczbacteraceae; genus JBAZYR01. The sequence goes on along the minus strand of JBAZYR010000005.1, from coordinate 67,610 downwards.
GAAAATATACATAGTAATAGTGCCATATTTTCGAAAGGAAATTAGACCTGTTAGGATCTTCAATATCGACAACTATTAGCTCTTTCGATATGTCAGAAAAGTTTTTCACTAAATCGGCTTGATCCCCCCTATCTATATGATGAAGACTATTTTTAAATATCACCAGGTCAAACTTATCCTGAAAGGGCAAATCAATCACGTTGTGATTAGTAAAAATTATGTCGCTCTTTTTGTTCCGATTTTTTAATAGTAGCAAAGTTTTCCAGGAGATGTCATTGGCGACAAAAATTTCGGGCTTGTACCGCCGCTCAAGCTGGAAAATAAAGCTGTCGTCACCGCAACATACATCTATTATCGACTTGGGGTTTGAAGAGATCAGGCCTAGTATACGTTTCTTTATTTTTCTGGATGATATCTGTCCGACTATACTAATAAAATACTTATTAATTAGGTGCAACGGTAAAAACTTTTTAGCGCTGTCGATTTCATCATATGGCGGGTTAAAGTTTTTTATCGTTAATATTTCTTTCGCAATTTTGAATATTTCTTTATTGTAATATGCCATTTTGTCGGGCGCATCTTCTGTGTATATCACTTTGATGTTTTCCGGCTGTGGTTTGATCTTCTTCCGAGATAACGCAATAAATGCGATTCCCCGATGGGTGATAATCCCATTATTAAATTTGAAATTATTATTAATAATTGCTATGGGCTGCAACTCATCTATGATGAGGCCTGTCTCCTTTAAAACGACCCGGTTTGCGGCGTCTATAATGTTTTCCCCGTCTTTTATATACCCTCCAACTAATTCCCAACCGATATCTTTGTTAAGATCTCTAGTCAGAAGAAATTCATGTTTTTCATTGTACGCGCTGACTACGACAAAATTATAGTTTTTTTCGCATAATCGGAAAAAATTAAAATCCACCTTTTCGGTTTGAGAAAGTTCCGGTAGGTCATAGATTTTTTTATAAATGTCTAAAATATTATTTTTCTGCATACAAAAACTTGTTACCTTTATCTTCGTTTCTCCGGTTCGGCATAGAGGGCGGAAACCGTCTCTGACAGGGGGCAGTTTCCAATTATTCGTTAATATATTTTGCCCTTTCTGCGCCTAAATTACAAGTCGCCAGATACTGATTTAAGAAAAGAGCGCGTATTCATGCAATAGCGCGCTCAATGATTTCGATTACTTCCGCTGTTTTACGATCGATGTTTCCTTGACCGCCCACTATATATCTTCTTTTGTGATTAGACCAAGCGTCTAACGTTGCCCTTTCAGTACAATGAGCGTACTCGAGTGATGAAAGATGTGAGTTCCCCCACCTAGTTTCCGCCACTGCGGAATACCCGGTAGGGTCGAACATGGCAAATGAGACTAAATGAATGACGACATCATATCGCGACAGAGATTCTTCTTCCGTCGTGTCGTACCGGCAGCAGAACTGTGCCCTTCCTCCGGGCAGATGTCCGGCCACGTCGAGAAGGCCGCGGTCGCAGATAATCAAGTCGCAGTTTTGGTGTCGTGCTACTAATGAACTGGCATCTTCCAAAGATCTCTGCAGATAGAAGACCGCATCTTCAAATAATAAATGCCAGTCTTGGCTCCAGGGCAATAAATCACCCGGTTTTGGATAGCCGCCTTCGAGTAACAGTGTTGCTGTCTCTCGGACAAAAACGGCATTGCGATTGAAGCGTTTTTTTAACCTCTCTAGAATTGTTGTTTTCCCGCCGGATGTTCCACCTGTTAAGATAATCTTTTTCATGGTTTCAACCTCTTCCGACGATGCCCATGATTTGCTCAACAGCATACTCGGGGCTGTTCCCTGAGTTGTCGATCTCAACCGGCTTGAATTTCCTGTACTCGGCGATGAATCGCGCTTCAATTCCCTCTTTTCTTTCGGCTATGTCGTTTGCGGTCATCCCCCTTGCGCTCAGTCTTTTAATTCTAGTTTCTTCGCGACAGGTTACCAGAAAAAAATGGTTGGGCATGACGATTTGCTGGAAAAGCGCGGCCGGTATTTCGAAGTCCAGCCCTATGGCCAGATGATAACATATGGTGGTGTAAATATATCGGTCGCAAATCACGTCTCTATTCTCCAGAATCCGTGAGATCTCTTGAGAAGATAAAAGAGTTCCTGACAGATAGAAAAAGAAACGGGACATCGTGCCGGCGGTCCGATCGACTTCATCCCGAATAGACCGGAAAACTGCCGGCGGAGTTTTGTAAAAATCAGCCCCCATACGTTCGGCTAATAGTTTACCGATGGTTGTTTTTCCGCTTCCGCTCAAGCCTTCTAGTACGATGAAATTCTTCACCTCGAGCCTCCTCTCTGCCATGTGGCAGCGAAATTGTGTTTTAAAAAAGCTGTGATATGGCACACGCCATTACACTGTACAATATGGCAAACCGCTATGTTTGTCAAACTAAAAACCGCCTTAAAATGTTGGCGTAACGGGTTCAGGAATTTATATTATTTTCGCACAACAGCCGTATTACGAAGTTTCAGGTCGACACAATTAGCTCCTCACATATATGTTAAGCGAACAAAAAAACAGCGCCTGGGTCCGGGGACTTTTGGCGCATATACTTAGTGGTGCTTGTTTATTCTTTTTCAAAAATATCGAGGAACTCTCGTACCATGTCGATAAAAGAGCCGACTTGCTGAGCTGAAGACTTTGTTATCATCACTAGCCTGAGTTGACCACAGATGTTTCTAATAACAGTGTCTGCGATTGGGGTGAGGCCTAGTGACAAAGGAGTTGTATTATCGATGAGATGGACGTTTTTTTGTCCCGTAGGATTCTCTGATGCGTGCTTGCCGTCTTTGGCAAAAAGGTTGTCTTCCTGCGCCAGAGAAATGAGCTTGTTGAGAAGCGCTCGACAAAATGGATAGCAGAAACCGGTAATTGGCTCGCGCGTTATGCAGATTGTTGGTATTTTATGAGCCATATTTAAATGCCTCCTTTCTAGTCGAAACAATCAACATGCGTTTTGTGCCGCGTTCCGTCAGCAGCCTCAACGACTACCTGTGGAGTGCCGTCCTGGAAGGATTCCTTGCACACTAGGCAACTTTCTGGCACGTGAGTCTGATTTTCGTCCCTCTTGTCGGGTGAATAGCAATGCCATCCCAGCATTCTACTGATGCGGACTTCTCCTATTCGAAGCACGGTTTTATCCTCCATGAGTTAGGTTTCGGATGTTAAACAACTGGGTATAATATACACCTTGTTCTTAAATTTGTCAATTTTAGTGTTCCCCTACTCTTTCTGTGCAGGTTATATAATATTGTGCGACTAGTCGTCAAAAAATATTGATGATATAATAAGAATATATGGAAAAAATAAATATTGTACAAATAGTAAACCAAGAAGGCTGTTTTGACCTTCAATTCCGGAAAGATACTAAAGCAAATAGGACCAACTCCCCTACTTACTACCGATGGAAGGTTCAATTTATTATCACAAAAAACGCATCCCAGAGTAATGTGTTGGAATCTGTCCGTGATACATTGCAATGCGGGAATGTTCATGTTGTTAAAAATCAAGCCCGTTATTCTGTTCAGAATATAACTGAGGTCTATGAATGCGTTGTTCCGTATTTTAAAAAACACGCCTTATCAGGGAAAAAGAAAAATGATTTCCAAGCTTGGTCCAAGGCAGTTGAAATTATTTATAAGAACAAAGGAAAAATCCTAGCTGCGTGGATTCCCGGTGATTTCCAAAAACTAATGGCGATTCATAAGGATATCGCAAAATACAAAAGCAGGCCCAAGAAAGCAAAGTATCTCTCAATGGCTGAAACATTCGCTCAATCCGTATAAGCGAAAAGCCGACGATGTCGGCTATTTTTATGGGGTGTGCTCATTCGTGTTTTTCTTTTTGCAGTTCGGCCAATTGTTCGATCGTTAAGAGTGGCTCATCCTCGGGATCGCGATCAAGGTCATCAGCGTCTGGGACTAAATCCTGTAGAGTCACGATTGTATCGTGCAGTTTATCCCAGAGGGGTTTCGGGGCTCCATTCTCAAGTGTGGATTTCCACTCCTGCAGGTGATCTATTACCGCGGGGATGTCGGTTATTTTCTTTTCAGTAGCTCTTTTGATGATTTTCGCGCAAAGTTCCCCGAAGTATTGGAGAGTCCGTTCGGGGTTATCAGTAAAGAAATCCTGAAGCGTCAGCCCGGACTTTTTAAAGTACGTGCTGATTAGTTGCGGAGTCACTTTCCGCATAGTTTTTTTCATTAAACTAACATGCGCATGGCTTTGCGCAAGTATCCGGCCGGAAAGGAATTTCATGCCGCCGATTTCGAACAGGCCGCAGGATGACGGTTTGCCTTCCTTGTCGATGGTCGGCATTATGGTTACCTTCCCGGGACCCTGCAAAACGTTCTTTCTGTGATTTGGAACAATACTCACGAGGACACCGCCTTTCGTAGGTTTTAAACAGGTTTTAAACGAGCGGCGATACGGTTATATATTATAACAAAACGGGATAATGTCAACTCTTAAAGATGAAATCTGCTTCTATCTTGTTACTCTTCGGCAGAAGGAAAGGCAGGTTAAAACCAAGAAAATAGATGAATTTAATTAACATTTGTGAGAGAAAAATTTTAAGGGAAAAGAATTTCTTTGTCTTTTGCACATAATCGTTAAAGTTCGGAAAGCTTTCCAGAAGCATGTCGGCGGCAATCAAACCCCAAATCACTCCCCCACCGGACCAAGGTTTGGTCATGCCGGCTGAATCACCGCACAGAGTCATTTTTTCATGTTCTGCAATCACTAATCCCTGCGGGATAATTTTTGATTTAATGTCCGTTAAATTGATCCCCTCTTGGCGGGTAAACTCGTTAAATATTCGGTATGCCGTATCCGTATCAGCCATTATTCCATATTCAATATTTTCTTTCCGCGGTATCTTCCAAATGAATCCATTTTTACATGGCCAGGTTTCAACAAAATCATCTTTTAGAGTTGCCGTTGAAAATCCCTGAATTCCAAGCCGTAGTGAAGGATCCGCCAGGCCCATGTTTTTTCGTGTGAATGAAGCGGCGCCGTCGCAGCCTATTATGCGGTCAAAATCAGTTGGCAGTTCTAAAACATTGCAGTTAAAAACAATTCGAACCCCGGCTTGTTTAGCTAAGCCAGATAGCAATTCATCTAGCTTCGAATGACTCATAAGCAAGAACTTTTTAGAAAAGTGTACCTTCACGGTTTTTTTTGGAAAATGAATAAGGACCGAGCTAATCTCATTCTCAATTAAGGCCTTGGATTTTGGCACAAAGTCGAGGATGCGTTCAGAAAACAAACCAGAGCAGGCTTTCTCGCCAACTGTATTGCTTTTCTCGAATACAACCACCTCGTGTTTTTTCTTCGCCAGCTTCCACGCAAGGTATAGCCCGCAGGTTCCAGCCCCAATAATTGCTATTTTCATTGTTGTATAAATTCAATAGGCTGCTGGTTGCAATAGTTTGCTGCAATAAAACCAAAGCTAAAAGCCAGAAGAATCAGCAGAACAACAGCAATAACCAGCAAGATATCGGTCCTATATCTTTTGACAAAACCAATAACTTTTGATAACATATAGATACTTAAATTATACAAAACTATGTCAAAAACTAAAGCAACAGGTACGTCCAGACTGGGAAGAGATTCCAACGCCCAGCGTTTAGGTATTAAAGCATATGCCGGTGAGAAAGTAAAAGCTGGTATGATTATCGTACGACAGCGTGGAACTAAGTTCCTTCCTGGAAAGAATGTTAAGATCGGCAGCGACGATACTCTTTACGCTCAAAAAGCTGGCGTTGTTAACTTCGTCACGAAAACCAAGAAGAAATTCGACAACTCTACCCGTAAAGTCAGCGTTGTTAACGTAATTTAATTTAAACTCGCTCGTATAAACTCCCGGAACAGAGGGTGCGGTTTTAGCGGTCTTGATTTAAATTCGGGATGGAACTGTGTGCCAACGAAGAACGGATGATTGGTCAATTCAATAATCTCCACTAAATCCTTCTGCGGGTTTACACCGGCCATTACCATTCCTTTCTTTTCTAAGATTTCACGGTAGGCATTATTAAGTTCATATCGGTGGCGATGGCGCTCCGAGATATTCGCGACTTTGTATGCCCCAAAACTTTTGGTTTTGGGTTTTAATTTGCAGTCGTACGCGCCCAAACGCATTGTGGCCCCGTATTTTTTCTCAGCTAGCAAAGCTTTTTGCTCGGGCATAACATCAATCACAGGTTCGCAACTCTTTGTGAACTCGCATGAGTTCGCAGTCCCGATTTTGCAGACATGCCGGGCAAACTCAATTACAGCCAGCTGCATTCCCAAGCACAACCCTAAAAACGGTATTTTATTAACCCTGCAGTATTCAATGGCTTTTATCTTTCCTTCCACTCCCCTATTTCCAAATCCGCCCGGTACGATTATGCCGTCAAAAGATTTAAGTTCCTTTAACTTTGAAGGATTTTTTTCGTAGACATCTGAATCCAGCCATTCAATAATGGGTTTTGACTTCCAGAAATATGCAGCATGTTTCACGGATTCCAATACAGAGATGTATGAGTCTGTTAAGATAAAGTCTCCGCTGCCAAAATATTTCCCAACAATGCCGATCCTAACTGTTTTCTTCGGGTTTTTGATATTCGTGACCAGCGTGCGCCACGGCGTCAGGTCCTTTTTTCGCGATTTCAGAGAAAGCTTTTTAAGAATGCGCTCGCCGATATGATCTTTTTCGAAATTAAGCGGAACTTCATATATACTTTCCACGTTCGGCGCTGAGATAACATCGCCCTCGTCAAGGCCGCACATAAATTGGATTTTTTCCTTTCTGCGCTGGTCTAGCGGAATATTTGCTCTGCCTAAGATGATATCAGGATGCACTCCAACTGAGTTAAGGCTTCTAACGGCGTGCTGGGTGGGCTTCGTCTTAAGTTCTGTGCCGCCAGCGCCTAAGGCCGGTACAAAGCTGACAAGAACAGTCAGCACGTCTTTTGGCTGTTTTAATTTTAATAACCTTATGGCCTCCAGGAACAATAGGTTCTCATATTCCCCGACTGTACCGCCGATTTCTATTGCCACTATTTCTGCGCCCTCTTTTTTCGCGGCGTTATTAATTCTATCAATTACTTCAAGAGGAATCCTGGGCACAACCTCAACCTGCTTTCCTTTGTAGCCCATCTCGCGCTCTTTGGTTATAACCGAGAGGTATACGCTTCCGGTGGTCATGTAATTGGCGCTGGACAGGCTTTTATCCAAGAACCTCTCGTAGTTTCCCATGTCCTGGTCGCATTCCATGCCGTCATCCAACACAAAAACCTCACCGTGTTCAGTGGGGCTCATTGTACCTGCGTCAACATTTACGTAGGGGTCGATCTTTATTGCTGTGACCTTAAATCCATTGGATTGTAGGATTTTAGATATCGATGCGGTTGCGACTCCTTTCCCAACACCTGACATTACTCCGCCCGTTACGAAAATGTATTTAAGCATGATTCGAGGCTATTCTTCTTGTGATTTAGAGATGATAAGGGTGATTTCGGCTTCCAAATTATGGTCTAAGCTTATCTTTATATGCGACTCTCCTAATTCCTTAATCGGGGCTTTAAGTTCAATCTGCTTCTTTTTTATGCTGAATCCAAGCTCTTTTAGTTTATCAATAATCTTTTGGCTGCTGACTGATTCGAACAATTGGCCGTCTTCGCCGACTTTAACAGTTATGATAACTTCTAACCCGTCCAGTTGAGATGCAACTTCCTGAACCTTTCTTAGATCCTCTTCAACTTTTTCCAATTCCACCTTTGTTTGACCTTTCAACCACGTTAAGGAATCTTTGTTCACAAGTTTTACTAAACCCTTAGGCAGTAAAAAGTTTCTGGCGTAGCCATCTTTTACTTCCTTTATTTCGTGTTTTTTTCCTAAATCAGCAATATCGTCTAAGAGGATTACCTTCATATGTTTTCTAAATATTTGTTATTCTACAATTTTTAAGTCTACTGTATATTTTTAATTATTTCAATAGCTTTATCCAATTGAGGGTCTTTTTCGTCCGTATAGTCCTGGTCTGTAATTTCCACCGTAATATCGGGCTCAAGTCCGGTGTCAGATATGGACAGTCCGTTTGGAGTTAACCACTTGGCAACTGTTATCTTCAAAAATGATCCATCCTCCATTTCAATCCCCTCTTGCACCGAACCTTTTCCGTATGACTTCTCGCCGATTAATTTGATCTGGCGGTTATCACGAAGCGCGCCGGCCAAAATTTCAGAGGCGGAAGCAGATCCTTGATTGATCAGTACCACAATCGGGTATTGGGAAAAACTGGCATTCCCCTCCGTATAATATATTTGTTGGGGCTTCGTAGCCCCGAAATCCTCGATCACAACGATTTTTTCTTTCTCCATGAACCAGCCAGCGATATTTTGAGATACCTCCAGGTATCCGCCGGGATTATTCCGTAAATCAAGAATTATGCGCTTAGCCGGACTGTTCAATATCTCTAAACTGGCGCGATTAAAGTCCCCGGACAAGCTTTGGCTGAATTGGTACATTTCGATGTAGGCAATGTCGTCGTTGATCAGCTGCCACTTGAGAGAAGGGATTTTTATCGAATCGCGAGTAATAGTAAAATCCTTAGTCTCTTTCCAATCAGAACGATAAATAGTTAAAGTAACTCTGGTGCCTTTTTTGCCTCGAATGAGCGTTACAGCTTCGTCAGATGTCATATTGGCCGTGTCTTTACCGTCAATCGCGACAATCTTATCCCCGGCCCGCAATCTAGCCTGTTGAGCAGGTGTTCCTGTTAAAGGGGCGATTATTGTCAGTTGTCCATCTTTGATACCCATTTCCACGCCAATGCCGTCGAAATATCCGGACAGTTCATCTTCAAACTTTTTGGCTTCAGTCGGGTTAAAAAAGGTTGTGTACGGATCTCCCAAGCTTTGCGCCATTCCGGAAATAGCGCCGTAAAGAACGTTTTCAGGTGTGATTTTACTGGGATCAACAAATTTATCCTTTAAGCTATTGTGCGCAGACCAAAACAAAGAAAAGTTTACATCGGTCGGCGGACACACTTCGCAGACCACAGAGGTTTGACCGTACCAAATACCTATCGCAAAAATCGCGATGACAAATACTATGTAATATATGACGAGTAATATTTTTTGTAACTTTGACATGAAAGTGTTGTCTAATTATCGCATAAAAAAAATTTGGGGTCAAACAAACTATTTAAAACGTTTGCTGCTCAATTCTCGTATTGCGTCTTTGGCTATCCATTTTGCGCTTTTGGATTCAATCTTCAGTATTACGTGTGCAGTTTTTAGGGCTTCACGGTTCAGATTCTGATTCCGTTTCCCTATCTGCCTTAGGGCCCAGTTTACAGCTTTTTTTACAAAGTTTCTCTCGTCAACTGCGTACTTGTGGATCAAGGGAAGGAATTGTATGAATGTTTTGTCGTCCGACTTTTTATCATGGACAGCCAACGCCGCTACTAAAGCGAAGCCGGCTCTTCGGACAAATTCCTCTTCTTTTCCCACCCATTCTTGCGCTTTCTTCCATGCAAACGGAGTTTTACAGAAAAGATTCATGCAACATTGGTCGCATATGTCCCAGGAATTAAAGTCCTTTACCCAGCTATCCATTTGTTTTGCGGTGGTCACTTCGGCTTCGGCTATCATGCTGGCGAATATTCTGACCTCGTGTATCTTGCTGTCCCACAAAGCGAGCGCCAGTTCATGGTTTTTACCGATTGTTTTTGCGAGTTTGCGCAAAACCGGGATACGGACCCCCAGGGCATACTGAGGATTAATTCCGAAACGTGCCATTCCTTCACGATCGTTCGGATCAGAATGTTTCTTTATTTCCGAAATAACGGTGAGAAAGTCCATGCTAGCGAATTTCCAGAATTTTTACTTTTACTTTTGCCCCGTTATTTTCGAAGAAGAATTCATCTTTCGTCTTCCGGCCTATTAGTTCCCGGCCCAATGGCGATTGATACGATAATTTGTTATTTAAAATATCGGATTCGGCGGGGGCGACGATGTGGAATTCCTCTTTGTCTTCACCGAATACAAGCAATACCGTCGAGCCAATCTGGACTTTATCCGTTTCACCCTTTTCATAAATTATCGCGTCGTTAATAACAGCTTCGAGCTGCTTAATTTTGGTAACCAGGAAAGCCTGTCTTTCCTTTGCGTCGTCGTAACCCGCATTTTCTTTAAGGTCGCCGAAGGAAGCGGCGTATTTTAAAAGCGCGACAACTTTTTTTGTTTCAACTGTTTTTAGTTGATGCAGCTCTTCTTTAAGTTTTTTTATACCTTCGGCGGTAAAATATTGAGGCATTTTTATTTCATAAACCTGCTCCCCCACCATTGCTTGATGAACGGAAGAGACTGGGTTGACAGATAGTAACCGATTGCCGGTACGATCGCGTTTAATAAAAAGTTATCGTTGCCGATAAAATACAAAAAGAATGCAGCAATAATGTATGTAATTACTGCAATACAAATAATCCGAAACCTGCTCGTTTCCCACGCTTTGTCGATTTCAACCTTTTTGTTACGTTCCTTAATACGTCGGATTTCGGCTTTTATTTCCTCGATTTCTGACATGCGTATATCCTACCAAAAAACCGCTTTAAAATAAAGACGGTTTCGTGAAATATCTTGCTTATTTATTAACTGAAGCTTCCTCAAGACGATTTATCCTTTTCTCAAGAGATTCTATTTGCTGAGAGTGCTGTTTTAATAAGATATTTTCTATCCGGGCAAGGCGGGTTTTAATTTCCTTAAACTCGGAAGAAGTCTCGGTTTTCTTTGCGACTTCATTAAAACCTTTTTGTACCATTATCGCCAAATCATCAATTGTAATATTTTTACTCTTTATGATTTAATTAAATTCTAATGAAAAACGGTGTCAAATTGTATGCCCTACTTCGTCGGATCAACTACTCGGCCCAGAAATAGCACATTCCCGGTTTTCTTTTCCTGGATTATAAATAGGAAAGGATGGTCCGCTCGAAAAATATTTGGTGACAACACCGCCGACGTAGTCCGCATCCCAACCGCCGTCGCAGCTGCGGCCTCAGTCCCCTCTTCATCGACTTTGACGTATGCTTGATGAATAACAAAACTAATGAACAGGTCTCGAGCGCCCGTCATTCCAGAGAAATCCGCATCAGTTGAAAAAGCCGTCGGCATGCCCATTGCACTCAAGTTGTCGCCCATAAAATATTTGGTGTCGAATTCAAACTTAGGAAGTGATATCGATTCTAATGTCGTTTCCGTCATCTGCGCCTTATATTCATTAAGCTTCTCGGCCGTCAAAGAGGATTCTAACGAATCGAGGCTACCGGTCGGTAATAGAACCAACATCGAGACTTCCTCCCCCTTATATGGCAGCTCCAGGATTTGTAGGTTGTCGGTGCTGGCATAGTTAAACGTCGTTTTATCGGGTCTCATATTCATCATTTGGGTTCTTACAATATTGTCGGGGGTGACCTTGAAATCCTGTTCGCTGGTATCGGATTTATCAAATTCCCATTTCCACGAGCCTTTAAAATAAATGGCATTGGTCAATACAAGCCTCGTCATCACATCGAGGAATCTTTGAGGGATTAGCCCTTTAATTTTATCATTTGTCTGTTCGGCGATAAAATTATTGATAGTTTGCCGCGACATTTCGGTTTCGTTAATAAAATCTAAATTTGCAGCTTTGCCTCCATAATATTTTTCAACACGGCCCGTGTAATCTTTGAGGAGCTGATAATTTTGTTGAATCCATAATGCATTTCCGGTTCTTAGTTCATAGTCGGCAACGCTTTTATTGAGATTATTATATATTGAGGCAAAATTCGGCCTTAATATTTCGCTTTCGGGAAAATGGAATACGGATTTCATTTCCTCAGCCGTTTGGCCTTTCGCGCCCTCATAGGTCATAGCCAAAGCAGCAGAAATACTATACGGTGAGTAAAATATATTTCCGTTGTCAGATTTTTCGAGTTCGGAATATAGCTCAAAGGTAAATTTATTGTTTGCGTCTACAACAGCCTGTACGCCTTGTGGTGTAGAGCCGGTATCGTCGGCCACGGGAGGTTGTTTCGGAGAATACGGGAAAATGAATAGAACGGCTGCAGTTGCTACACCCGCGAATAGAACAATAGCCAGGGCAATAATTACAATATTTTTATTCATATATTTGTCGTTTAATTATGCTTCTTATTCTACCTAAAAACCACCTTAATTAAAAGGGGGCTTTTAGGATGTATCCTATATAACTTATCCTACTTCACGACTAATTTTCCCTGCATATTCTCGTGGCCCGATCCACACATAGTGTTACAGTACCACGTGAACTCTCCAGATCGGCTGGCGATAAACGAAATGACATCATTACCACGTATATTTAGTGAAGGAATTCGGATACCGTGCAAGGTATCAGTGTTGCTAATTCGTATCTTCACAAGGTCTCCTTTGTTGACCGTAATTTGGTTCGGGGCGTAACCAAAGCGGAACGCCCGAACATCGAACTCCTTGGTTTCCCGGGAGATTATAGCGGCGGGCGTATTTGCGTCCGCTGCGCCAATATTTTGCTGATTCAGGGCAAAACCGAAAATTAATATACCGACGATGAATAGTGGAGTGAGATTTAATAATTTTTGCATCGATTTTTTTAGTTATAAATAAAGAAATTTAATTACCCTATTCTACCAAAAAACCATCTTAATTAAAAGATGGCTTTTTGGTTTTGTGGACTCCTTGCGACTTAGTTGGAACCAATTAATAGTGGAATTAAATACCTGGGAAAATTTACGACTAATGATTTAATATGTCTTTGGAATAACAAAAGAGCCCTTTGATATAATCTCTGGGCTTTATTTTGGTTTTTTGAGGATTTTATCCCCATTCAATTGTAGCCGGTGGCTTGTCTGAGGTTCTGTAAACCACAGCTCCGACCTCACGAATTTCGTTGGTAATCCTCTGAGAAATACGCTTTATGAAATCCCAAGGAAGCTCTGCCGCTTGAGCAGTGAAACCGTTGACGCTCCAGACTGCCCATAAAGCAACGACTACACCACTTACGGCATCGTCGCCTTTTGTGCAGGTTGTGATTGACTGAGTGACTACTGCTCCAGCCTGCCAGACACCATCATAGAGGCCCTGCTCGCGCAATCCTTTGATGTAGATGTCGTCAATCTGGCGAGCGATTTTCAACTTGTCGGCAGTAATTTCTCCTTCAATCCTCACAATCAGTCCGGTCCCTGGGAATGGCTGGCGAACAAGGAGAGATTCCGGAACTCCAACTGAACGGCCAATATCTCGGCCCGTATCCTTGACACAATCATCAAGTGGAGTGAGTTCCTCTACAGAAAACTCCAGACCTACGTTGTGGTGAAGTTTAATTTGGGCCTTCGTCGCTTTTGTAGCGTAACCTTTACCACTTTCAGAAATGTCGGTGTAAAGCGTTCCCTGTGCTATGAAGCTGGCGCCGAACGCCATTATCTCCTCCTCAAGCACATCCTTATAAACGCCGCGCATCGCGACCCTTTTCTCCTTCATCGTTTCTTTTCCGCGAAGGACATCCAAGAAACGATCGGTAGCGTCAATAACCTTTAGCTCAACCCATTCCTGATTTGCGAAATACTCAAAGACATGAGCTTCGTCATCGGGACGATCAACGCCCCGGATATAGACTGCTCTTAGTTGTCCATTTTTTCCGGACAAGGCGGCTTTCAAAAGATACGCAACCGTTGAAGAATCCGAACCGCCGGAAAGTGCTAATAAAACCTTCTTGTCGCCTATCTTCTCTCTCAATGTGGCTATCTTCTGCATGGACACTTTCTCGGCAGGATATCTATCATTAGCACCACAAATTCCGAAACAGAAATTAGAGAAGATTGTGAGGCCCTTCGTTGTCTCTGTTACTTCAGGGTGGAACTGCACTCCCCAAAGATGTTTGTAGTTTGCAACTGCAACTGGTGAATTCTCCGTTCTTCCTAAAACAAAAAATTCATCAATAAGGCTTCTTGGAGTAAGGCTTTCGAGTTTCTCCACCATATCTCCGTGACTTTCCAGAACCGGCATCCCGTCTTCGCAACCCGCCAAGATTCCATCGTATTCAAGGACTGAGAGCTTGTGTGTGCCAAACTCTCTTTTTGTAGATCGTTTAACAGAACATCCAATATGATGGGCCCACAGTTGGAATCCTAAACAGATGCCCAGAACTGGTATCCCTAAATCAAATATGCTTTTATCGAACGGGAGGAAATCTTGATAAACAGACACTGGACCACCGGAAAGTATCATGCCGGTTGGGCCGACTTTTTTTACATCAGCCGCTCTTACCTGGCTCGGATCTGCCACCAGACAGAATACTCCAAGCTTCTCCAATGCCTGCTTGATTAGATGGTCAAACTGGCTACCCAGAGAAAACAACAAAAAAAGTTCTTTTGTCTTACGGATGGCCTTTTCTTCGTCTATTTCACAAAGTGCTTGCTCATCAACTTTTTTCAACGTGTGTATCATTCAGCACCGTTTCCTTTCTTTTTAATGAACAGTTGATATAGCGCTAAGCTATTGAATAAAATTATAACAAATTTACGGGCAAGTCAAATGAAAAAACGCCTTTACTGATTAGGGTTCTAATCCCCCATTGGGCTGAGATAAAAACGTGATTTTTTATGAGAGAAAATATTGGAAAAACGTTGTGGACTCAGCGGGACTCGAACCCGCGACCCCCGCTATGCCATAGCGATGCTCTACCACTGAGCTATGAGCCCTTAAAAACGACCTGTGGGATGATTTGTAACTCGGTAAAAATATCGGCAGAAAAATAGTCTATTCTGCAAACTCCTTTATACTTACCTTTTTTCGATACCTTGCCGGTAGTTCTTGGGTCGATTCGCGCCTTATAAAATTGTGATTTCGGAATTTTCGTGATTCCTCTCCAAAATTTATTCAAACTGGTAGTATCCTGATCTGCCCTGCATTGGACGGTGCAACGAAATTTCCTCTCGTCTATACTATAACATTTCCTTAATAATCTCAAGAATAAACTTATCACAACCGGGTCGGAATTGCCAAAACATAACGATCCCCTGTGTAAACCTTTTGACCCCTCGCCTAAGTATAACATGGCAAGCGCAATCTTTGCTGCATCTTTCTTTTTAATGTAATTTTTAAGGTGCTTAACCCGATGTTCAACTGAATCCAAATAATCCTTCCTTTTCAACCGGCGTACAGCCAGCGACCGCAACTGTGCATTTGCAAGATTTATTTCTATCTTATTGCTTATTCTCGCTTCCTGTGTCGGCGTCAATATTATATTGCGACACCAGTTTGAGATTGTACTTTTCGCTACCTGCGGACTAATTATTTGCAAAATCTCACTATATGTCTTTCCTATTTTACGAAGTCGCACGACTTCTTTTTTTATTATTGTTTTCATATACATATTGTACCATATAACCATACCATGTAAAAAGAGCAGGTTTTGGACCTACTCTTGTTCA
Source organism: Candidatus Staskawiczbacteria bacterium (assembly GCA_041659225.1). GTDB lineage: Bacteria > Patescibacteriota > Minisyncoccia > Minisyncoccales > Staskawiczbacteraceae > JBAZYR01. Next base: position 52,102 of record JBAZYR010000005.1, on the reverse strand, counting down.
TCTGCAAGCGCTAAAAGCGCTTCTTCTATTTTATTCGTAATTTGTTTGGTTGAACCGAAGCGCCGGGATGCGTTAAGGCGAAGGATATTCCCGATTCGAATGCTAGCTTTTCCGCGCAGATTAATGCCTGCAAAAAGTTTGCCAGGGTGGTTTAGTAGAATACTATCTGTGCCTTCCACCCAAATAGGTAGGATGTGGGCTTTCGTACGGGAAACCAACCAACCTAACCCATTTGTAAGCCTTCTGATCCGTTTTCCGTATTTGCTGTAAAGAAATTCATCTTCCTTGCCCTTGAAGGTTCTTCCGCCTTCGCCAAAGATGACAATTATTCCTTGTTTATCAAGAATTTCTTTCATGTCGCGGAGCGAACGGCCTTCGCTGCGTCCGTTACTGCGGTCGATCGGGATTAATCTGGGTCTTGCCCAGAACCAGTACCATCGGTCGTAGAAGTTCCTTTTGTCCGGAGTGCTATACGGTGAGTACCAGAAAGGATTTAAGCAGAATTCAGGGTAGAATAGGATGGGGATTATAACAGTTTCAAGCAATGACGGATGATTTGAAACAACAATCAGCCTTCGTTTCCAAAACGGAAAGCGTTCTTTATGGAGAATTCTGATCCGTCCCATTTTGTCGAGAAAAGTTAGGCCGACACCGAGAAAAAATGCAATTGGAATTGTGATGGACAAAAGGCAGAGCTCGTTAACTATACGTTTCACCCAACACCTCCCTTCTCCGTTAAATTGTAAGGTGCAATAGTTTATTATATCTAGTTTTTAAATTTTTACAACCTGCAGTTTCAGCAAAAAAAAGAGCCCGAACGAGCTGGTTGTTCGTTGGGCGTATTCGCTGACTGATGAAAAGGATGACTAGGGCAATAGCCCGATTTGTCTGAGAGCTTCTTTCCAAATATCCGCAGGCACAGCTGCGTATTTCCCGCAGGTTTCGTCGCAATATCCGACCTTTATATCATGTTCGGGCTTTTCTGCAGTACCTTTAGTGTGGCAAATGAGATGACATCTTTTCCCGTTTATTTGGACACACCAACTTTGCCGGTGGTCCAAAGTATTAGCTCGATTGTAGCAAAGATCATTAAAAAGCAAACCTTTCATGAGAACCTCCTTGTTTGTTTAGTACCAAGTATTGTTAAGGCGCCAAACATAGAATACAAAATTCCTAAGGTTTTGTCAAAAAAACGCACAACAAACAAAGAAAGCTGTGCGGTACCAGTATTACGCAAATTCTGCCTTATTGTAAAAAGCTGAATCCACCCACCAGAACTGATAAGACCAAAATGAGGCCGTACGCAATCGAAGGCGGTACTTTTTTATAAAGAATGTTTGCCATGTCTGTATTATAATTTCTTGCATAAATATTTGCAAGTAAAAAAAATCCCCAACGGATCCCGTAGGGCTTGGATTAGCTGACGTATTATGTTTTACATTTTTTGTAAATACCAATAACAATTATGGTGATGAAAAGGACGAGGAAAAAATATCCTTCGTCGCTCATATGCAGGCGAGCTTCGATATTTCCATCGGCGTTCGGATTATATCCAGGAATTCCGCAAGTTTGTGCGGATACTGCTTCCTGATGCAGTCGATTATGTATTGGCGTGCGGTCATAAGTTGAACACGAGCGCGGGCCAGGTCGCCAGATCCGTAACTGAATTCAAAGTATGGCCAATAGATGCATTCAACAACCGGATAACCATCGCTCATTAATTCCCGCCAAGCCGGCAGCTCCTCATCGAGATAGTCGGCCCTTTGACGCGCCTCGTCAAGGTTGCGGCTTAGATTCTGGACGCGGGCCCGCTCTACTACCGCCGTAAAAGTGGCAGATCGCAATTGTTTAATCGGCTTTTCCATTCCCAGGTATGTCAATCCAGTCGGATTTAGCAGTATGATCAGTAAATCCTTGTTATCGCACGACACGACCTTTTCGGCTATTTCAGGAAATTGGCCATGAAGGCGCAACAGCTGAAGAAAAATCGGTGCATAGATTTCTATCTTCAAAGGCAGGGAAGAATCCCGTGCTGCGGGGATATGCTCCAAGCACTGATCGGCTGTCCCGCGAATTCGGAAGAATGACCAGTCCTCGAATATGTATAAGCGACGCGTTAAAGGGTCTGGATCCCGGTATATAGGGATTTTCCCGCTTTGTTGGGCGAACAATTGCTCAAACCGGCGTTGAGACATGCAAATCCCCTCTTCGGCCTTGTTCCGAGGAGATCGAATGCGAAATGGTTCCCAGGTGGAAACTTTGAATAAACTATTCAGGGGGGTTTTACCGATCCCTGAAGGTCCAAAAATCGCTACCCGCAATGCCATTGTTTACCTCCCTCTTTGTAAAAGGACGTCAGAAATATATTATCACAATTTTGTTATTTGTCAAAAAAATCCCTAACGGGATTAATTTGGTGCCCCCAGCAGGACTCGAACCTGCAACTCACAGCTTAAAAGGCTGTTACTCTACCATTGAGTTATAGGGGCGTGATATATCCTAAAGACCCTCTCTTTTTAATTGTTCAAGCAATTCTTTCTGTTTTCTGCTTAATTTTGTCGGCGTTTTAACGATCAATTGGACGTAGAAATCCCCTCTTCCCCGGCCTCCAAAGCGAGGAATTCCCTTACCAGATATTTTTAACACTTTTCCCGATTCTACGCCAGAGGGAACGTTTAAAAGAATGGCGGTTCGTTCTATAGTTGGTATTTCAATCTCATCTCCCAGTGCCGCCTGACTGAAAGCGATTTCCTTTAAGATAAACAAATCATCTCCTCTTCGGTTAAAAATCGCATGCGGTTTTACGCTTATTCGGATATACAAATCGCCCGGCTTTCCGTTCTTCCTGCCGGCGTTACCCTTTCCAGGTATTTTGATCAGTTGATTTGTATCAACTCCAGCAGGAACGAATATTTCTATATCCTGTTCCCCTTTTACCCTGCCTTCGCCGCGGCAAACATTACAGGGTTTATCAGGTCGTTGGCCTTCTCCTCCGCACTCAGGGCATATTGTGGTCTGGGTAAAAGATCCAAGTATCGTCTTTCTTATCTGCTGGACTTGGCCTGTACCCCGACAAGAAAAGCATTCGTTTACTTTCGTCCCCGGCTCGGCCCCGTTTCCTTGGCAGCGGCCACAGGCATTTAATTTTTTGAGGGAAATAATTTTTTTGGATTCCCTCAGTGTATCTTCTAAAGATATTTCCAGTTCGATTTTTATATCCGAACCCTTTTTAATATCTTTTGTTCTTCGATTGCTGCGCGAATTAAAACCGAATATGTCACCAAACACATCTCCGAGGTCGCCCATATCAAACTCAACATTTTGACCTTGCCTCCCCCAAAACCAATTAGGATCCCATCCTTGCTGGCCTCCGCCGGGGTTTGCGCCGTCAAAAACCTGGCCGAATTGATCATACTGCGCCCTTTTCTCTTTGCTCGAAAGAACTTGGTATGCTTCGTTTATCTCCTTAAATTTCTTTTCGTCTCCGCCCTTGTGAGGATGATGTTTATGCGCAAGCTGGTGAAAAGCTTTTTTCACCTCTTCTTGAGAAGCATTTTTAGCGACGCCTAAAATTGCGTAGTAATCCTTTGGCATTTATTATTTTTTCTCTTTATACTCCCCTTCCTCGGCCCCTTCGGGTCCCTTTTTTTCTTCATTACCCGGCTGTGTTTCGGGCTGTGGTCCGGGTTGTGTTTGCTGCGCTTTATACAAATCTGTTCCAATCTTCTGAATTATTTGAGACAACTCCTGGGTTTTTGCTTTAATTTCTTCTATATTATCACCATCTTTTAGTTTCTTCAACGCTTCAGACTTCTCCTCAACTTCTTTTTTCTGCTCAGGGGAAATCTTGTCGCCTGCGTCTTTAATGGTTTTTTCGCAGGTATATATTAAATGGTCCGCTAGGTTCCTTGATTCAATCAAGTCTTTTTTCTTGCGATCCTCTTCAGCGTGCAATTCCGCTTCCTTCGTCATTTTCTCTATTTCATCCTTTGACATTCCAATAGTTCCCTCAATTCGTATCGACTGGGATTTGCCGGTTGCCTTATCCTTAGCTGATACATTAAGAATTCCGTTTGAATCAACGTCAAAACTGACTTCAACCTGGGGGACACCGCGCGGAGCTGGCGGAATACCGTCTAAAATGAACCGGCCCATTGTTTTGTTATCATGCGCCATTGGCCTTTCACCCTGCAGTACATGAACTTCTACCGAGGTTTGGCTGTCCGCAGCGGTTGAAAAGACCTGGGTCTTGGAGGCAGGATAAATCGTGTTTTTAGCAATCAAAACAGTATTTACCTCTCCGTAGGTTTCAATGCCTAAAGACAATGGAGTTGCATCTAAGAGTAAAACTTCTTTTGCATCTCCGCCCATTATTGCGCCTTGAATGGCCGCGCCGATGGCAACAACTTCATCCGGGTTGATGGATTTATTCGGTTCCTTTCCGAAGTATTGTTTTACAGCTTCCTGCATTGCGGGCATTCTTGTTTGTCCGCCGACTAAAACAATTTCCTCGATATCTTTGGCCGATAGCTTTGCTCCTTTCAAGGTTTCGTCAACCAATTTAATGGATCGGTCAAGATATTCCTTAACTAAATTTTCTAATTGAGCCCGAGTTAGTTTGTAGTAAAGATGTTGAGGACCGGATGCGTCCGACGTAATAAACGGAAGATTTATCTCCGTTTCCATAGCGGTGGATAATTCAATCTTTGCTTTCTCAGCCGCCTCCTTGATTCTTTGCAGGGCTAGCTGATCTTTTGATAAATCAATCCCCTGCTCTTTTTTAAAGGTATCAATAATCCAGCCCATTACTTTCTGGTCAAAGTCATCACCGCCAAGGTGCGTATCTCCTCCAACGCCGATTACCTCAACCGTGTCCGGATCCTTCCTGATATCCAATACGGAAACGTCGAAGGTTCCTCCGCCGAAGTCATAAACTAATACCTGTTCGTTCTTTTTCTTGTTTAAGCCATAAGCTAAGGCAGCAGCTGTTGGTTCATTCAATATCATTTTTACATTCAAGCCCGCAATTTCTCCCGCCACTTTTGTAGCTTTCCTTTGAGAGTCGTCAAAGTATGCCGGGCAGGTAATAACTGCATCAGTTATTTTTTCTCCGAGTTTTTCTTCGGCGTCCTGTCGTAGCTTTTGTAAAATCATTGCAGATATTTCCGGTGCTTTGTGCCACTTGTCCCCAAGTTTGACTTCCACTCCGCCGTCGTTGGCTTCCTTCATTTCGTATGGCAGAAGTTTTTTATCGGTCTGGACTTCTTTATCCGAAAATCTTCGGCCGATTAATCTTTTGACGGAATAAATAGTATTTTTAGGGTTTGTAATTTGCTGCCTGCGGGCTAAAACTCCAGCGAGCCTCTCGCCGGCTTTAGTCATTGCCACAATTGAAGGCGTAGTTCTGGTTCCTTCCTTGTTTTCGACGATTTTTGCCTGGCCGGCCTCCATAACAGCAACGGCCGAGAATGTTGTACCGAGATCAATACCAATAATTTTTGACATGTTTTTTATTATTTTAATTATTTTGCAATTTTTACTTTTGACGGCCTAATTACTTTGGAATACAGCGTATAGCCGCGCTGAGTTTCTTCGACAATTATTCCGTGCTCCTTTCCTTCCGCTTCTATTTCGTCGACTGCCTCATGGAAATTTGGATCGAATTTCTCTCCCACTGCCTTTATTTCTTCAATGCCTTGAGACTTCAGAAAAACTTTTAACTGCTGGTTTATCTGTAAAAGCCCTGCGATATTTTTATCTTCTTTAACTTCCGGTGGGATATTTTGCTCTGCAACCATGAAGTTATCAAGTATCGGCAACAGTTTTATAATCAACTCAGCGGAAGCATATTTCATTAAATCTGTAATTCTTTCCATCTCCTCGCGCTTATAGTTCAGGAAATCTGCTCTTTCGCGCTTCCAGCCGCTTAGATACTCTTCTTTTTGCTTCTTTAGCTCTTCGATCAGGTTTGGCTCAGGCGAAGTATCTTCAGGGGAAACGTCGTCGGCGATTGTATCATCTTTTTTATGCATGTTATTCCAAAGATTTAATTAATGATTTTAAAAGTGAAATATTCCGTTCGTATCCTGTTCGCGAAGGCCCGAGCATCACCACTACCCCTTTTTCATTGTTCGGGAACACTCCTTTTGTGACAATCAAACTGAATCCGTCCGATTTCATAATTGGGTTTTCGTTGCCGATGTATACGTTTATCTCCGAATTGCTTTCTGCAGCTATCTTTTTAATATTCTTCTCCAGATACTCAACCTCTTGAATAAATTTATCTAAGAATGACTTTTCTAAAAATTCCGGGTTCTGCAGAATATCTTCCCAACCTTCCTTAAGTACAAAATCCCGGCCTTCAAGATAAGTTAGGATGAGATTCGAGGTTTCAGAAGCAAGGTTCTTTGATACTTCCTCGATATATTTAAACTCGTCGCGGGTCCGTTCTTCAATTTCATTGAACATATCAAAAAAGGTTTCGAAGGATAAATCATGCTCGATATTAAAAACCCTATCGACAAAAAACCGGTAGGCCTTTGTTGTCGGTGCCCTGCCCGCTGACGTATGGGGCTGATAAATATATCCTTTGTCCGTTAGCTCCTGCAGTTCGTTCCTGATGGTTGCCGGGCATATATCAAATTCCCTCTTCTTTGCCAAGAGTTTTGAACTTACAGGTTCGGCTGTCTTAACGTATTCGTTAATTAAAGCCTCCAGAATTTTCTCTTGTCTTTTAGTTAAGGAATCCATGATATTTGTATGATAAGAAAATATCACTCTCTTGTCAAGAGTGATAAGAGAACAAATAAAAAAAGGGAGCGAGGAAAGCCCTTTATAGCTTACCTGCTCCCCTGCGCCTATACGGCGCCTCTGTGCGCCCTCACCAGGCTAGGCCTTGTCATCAGCCTGTGTGCTGGCTATGTGCGTGAATGTGATGGGCGGCGGCGTGCCCCTTGCTTCTGGAGTTATGCCCCGCCAGGTTCTTCTTGCGCCGTGAGCATTTGCTGTTGGTCGTCCCGTGGCCAGTCGGCCACTTTGTGTTGGTCATTGTCAGGTTCTCCTTGTGTGTGGTCTTCCACTCGGGTGGCCTCGCAACTTAGCGATGCCAGTTTTGAATGTGTGCGCGTTGCCTACAGACGACTGGTCTGCTCCCATGTCCCAACTAGGCTAGGAGCGGCGCCGCCACGACCGTCGTGCTGACGATGATCTTGTCCGCACTCTGGCCACTGCAAATCCCGCGAAACAAAACGATCTTGCACATGACACCGTACTCCTTGTAAACGAGCGACCTTCGGAGCGCTTTGCTCGCACATTGCGAAGCAAATAGCGCAACAATTATTATATTATATCCCCCTCTCAGAATATGTGTCAATGATTTGGTATAAAAGAAGACCCCGCAGGTTAGAGTCCTTTGGGGTTTGAAAGTTATTTCTATTGCTCTATTCGCTCAAACACGATTCGCGTGCGTTCGTCATCGGAGAACTTTGCGTGATAGAGTTCCACTTGCATCCCAAGGTGGGACAGCAAGCGATGAAAAACCTGAGCGATGAGCTTCATGTCATCCCGCGGCAAAAGGTGCGCGAGAGTTCGGAGAGCCCAGCTTTTTTCGCACAAACTATGATAGTATGCGCAGTCCTCATGGTTGATCAGGATTACCCGCCTTATCGATTTGAAGTGCTCTCGGAAGAGTTCCAGGCGCTCCCGCATGAAGCGGAATTCCTTCGGCAGGGCCTCAGGTCGGCTCAACACTCCAGCTCCTCCCGCGATCACGAAAGGAATATACTGTCCATCGGACAGGCCTAATTCCGTTTCAATGAATTCGCGGAAAGCGGTTTGAAATCTTGGATCGCTGCAATGAATAACCACGGCGGTTGGCTGTGGGTTGACAACCGCGGAATAGAACTGGGCGGCTCCGGGCGTTAAGGCCTCGCCGCCACCGGTTTTCGGCGGTTCACTCACAACCACTAGTGGTGGTGATACTTGTTCGCGGGCTTTTTGCATGCCATCTCTCCTTCTTTATACCGAGAGAGGGAGGCGAGAAGATTGTCTCCTCGCCTCCCCAACTCAGCTTATGCCGGATCGGAGTCCGACACGAGATCTCCGGCTGCCACGACCGGTCGAATGGTCGATCCCAGCTCGTTCAGCATACTGGTGATCTCGTCGGCGTCGATGCCGAGCTTGGCGAGAACCTTCTTGATGTCGATCCCGCGGGCTTGCATGCCGGCGAGGAACTTGAAGACGGTGTTGGGCACAATATCGCCTAACCCTTCGAGCGCTTTGCCGTTACCGCCCATGTCGACGATCCGCAGGCTGTCGATCTGGCCGAACGGTGCCGCAACGCTGGAAAATACGGCTTGTGCAACCTTTGAGGCTGCTTCGCCGCCCCGATCCATCAGTATCGGCAACCGGTCCAAAATCAGAATCAGCCGGGCTGATTCGGTCATCTGAGCCAGCGCGTCCGCCAGCTTTTTCGTGCCCTCGGCTTCGGCTGTGAGAACGAGGCCTTTCTGAGCGGCTTCGCCCTTGGCCTTTGCCAGTAAGGCTTGCTCCGTCACGGCGGCTTCGCCCTGAGCCTTGGCAGTGAGAGTGGCCAGCGTTTGCGCTGCCATACCTTCACCCAGTTTCTTCGCCGCAGTTGCATCGCCTTCGGCTTTGCAAATCACGACTTGACCCTGTGCCTCGGCTTCGAGGATCGCAGCCTGCTTCAGCCCTTCGGCCTTGATGATAGCCGCTGACTTTTCGGCCTCTGCCGGCTTGATCACCGTGGCCTGGAGCTGTTGCTCCATGCGCTTTGCCTCGGCCTCCTGGACCTTGGTTTGTGCGTCGGCTGCGGCTGTATCCCGATCCGCCTGAGCAACGCGCAGGATTTGCTCCTGTGCCGCGGTGGCAATGGCCAGGGCTTGGTTAGCCAAGGCCAACTCCGTGTCGGCTGCGGCCTTGAAGGTAGCGCGTTTGATGTCGCGGTCCTTTTCCGCATCAGCAATCGCAACGGCATTCTGAGCCTCGACAACCGACGCTTCTCGCTGGGCTTGGCTGACCGACATTCTCGTCGCTGCTTGCGCCTGTGCGACTTTGATATCGGCATCCCTGACGGCTTCGGCCACCGCACGTTTACCCAACGCGGCGATGTAGCCGTGCTCATCACTGACTTCCTGAATGACCAGGGTGACGATCTGGATCCCCATGCGCTTCAACTCGGGGTTCGACTCGTTCACCACCATGCGGTTGAAGGAATCGCGATCCCGAAGGATTCCGTCGATGTCCAGCTTACCGATGATGGAACGCAAATGGCCGATGAGGACGCTGGAGATGGTCTCCTGGATCTGGGCCTGCGACTGGCCGAGAAAGGACATCGCAGCGCTCTGTAGATCCTCGGGTGAGGTGGATATCTTGCAGACCGCCACACCCGCAACGTTAATCCCCACGTTCTCTTTGTTGGGGACGCCCGTTTCGTTGATGGCCATTCGGAAGGCCGCGGTGTCCATGTAGTCGATCGACTGGAACACTGGCCAGACGAATACGCCTCCGCCGCTGACGACCTTGCATCCCTGGATCTGTCCCTCACCCCCAACCTTGGTGCCGCGTCCGAAGATGATCGCCACCTTATTGGGCGGGATCTTCTGGTAGCGGCTCACCATCACGCGTAGCATGATGATGACGGCGATGAAGAACAGTATAACGAGTATGGGGATCAAATACTGCCCCAATGTGTGAGCGATGTCTACCGCTGATATCATAATCTCTTCTCCTTATCTTTCGGTCGCGATTCCGCGACTCAGGCCAGAACTTCCACAACCAAGTCACTTCCCATGGTTCTCACCACGCGCACGGCCGATCCTTTGGCGATGGGCTTACCCAAGCGAGAGACGGCTTGGTAAATGTTACGCCGGCCCAGCGCGAACACCGCAACCTCGCCCATGATATTCCCCTCCATTGCCGTTTCCGTAACTCCAGAAAGTCCGACTAAAGAGGATGTCAACACTAAAGAATTCGATTGTTGTTTCGCGATGAAATTCAGTAAGAAATAAATGGGAATAGACACGACTATGCCGGCGCCGATGCCACCAAGGCATGAAAGAGGATAGTTGAAATTGTAAAACTTGAAAACTCCTCCAGCAGCTCCAAAAGCCATCATAAAGGTGGCGATTACTCGCGTCGAGAAAATACTGATCATGTGGCCATCGGCACCCTCATGATCCGCGTCATGACTTAGAATGTCATGGCCGACGTCATGGGCGTGGCCGAGAATAAATCCCAGCACCACGTACAAAAATGCGATCAAAGCAACCGTAAAGAACACCAACATGGCCTGTCTCCTTTCGTTTCATGGCCTGCGTCTACAAACCGATACGATATGCGAATTTTATTTCATTTGTTCGACTCTCCTTCCAACTTGTCAACGAACTCTTCGGGCAAGTCCGCTTGCCTTTAGTGTGCTTATTATAATAAAATACTGAGATTTGTCAAGGATATTTATGTAAAAAAAGAGGGGCAGGAATGCGTCCTCGGCCATGAGACGTTCCTGCCCTCGTTTGTCTTTAGTAGAACGGAGGGTCCTTGGGGAACATATGTGTTCCTCCTCTTGGGTCTTTCGCCAGAACCCGAATCAGCCCATCCATAGGACTATCTTGATTCGGGCGCTAGCGGGCCCGTGCCGACGTGGTCAGGGCTGACCGTGGCGGTGCCGGCGGTGCGCACAGAAGATAATCGCAAACATGACCGGGTGGCGAAGGGTGCGCATAAAGTGTACTCCTCAGTAAGAAAACTTCGTCTTTCGTTCACGCGAACGATAGCGCGAAGTTCTGTTTCTACTTTTGTTTTCAATGAACAAGTGACAGTTGGTGGGTGGGTTCCCAGTCAAGATTTTCGGGTAGGCCCTTGACCGCTGCCTAGGTTTCGGCACCCGTTGCACCGAAGATCCACAACGCGAGAGTATCACGTCGACGTGGAAAGCCGTCGGCGACTCAACTAGCATTGCCCTAATTTTTTGGAAACCCTCGAGTCTATGTTCGCTCGCCCACCAACTGTCGGACGCGGCCTGTAGGATAGCGGACAGCTCACCTTTAAAAGCGAGCCTGCCAACCATCCAAAGAACTAATCGTGAATTTATCCCGAGTAGTTCATTGGAAAGTCAGCAATTTCTATCCTCGGCATAATCGTAAAGTATAGTAATACGATAGCATGGATTGTAAAACCTGTCAAGAGATTGCTATATATATTAACAAAAAATCGCTGAACGCGACAGCGTAAAGCGACTTTCGAAAGTCTCTCAGGATTTATTCAGCGTCGTCGTGATCTCCACCGCAGCATTTGTGTTTTTTCATGTGAGAGCCAACGAGGCAACAGTGATCTTTGCCCATAAGTATTTTTATTCCCACAATGATGAACAGAGCTGCCCAGAAAAATCCCCAAAAGCTGACGTTAAGGAATCCGAAGCTATTCAATAAAAGGGCGACACCGACTACTAAAAATATAATTCCTAAAAACATAATATTTTAATCTTAATTTATTCCCGCGACCTTTATTTTGTAAATGAAATCAGTTCCACCTCAAATATCAACGTAGAATTAGATGGGATTAATCCGGGTATGCCGTTTTCGCCGTAGCCAAGATTACCCGGGATAGTAAGCCGCCGCTTCTCCCCTACCTTCATGCCAACTACGCCTAAATCCCAGCCTTTTATAACCTGGCCGACGCCTAGGGTAAAAGGAAATGGCTGTCCCCTATCTATACTGGAATCAAATTTTGTTCCGTCTTCCAATGTTCCGACATAGTGTGCCATAACTGTCATTCCATTTTCAACTGCGTCACCGGTTCCCTCTTTCAGAACTTCTACTTTCATGCCTTGAATATCAGTTGAGTTAGGATTTCCCATATTTTTATTAATTTTTGGGTTTAAGAATATATATGCAACGGCTAAGCCGATTAAAACTATACCGAGGAGAATAACAATAGCGATCTTATTCATATTTTAATATAATTACTAGTTATTATTTAATAATCTTAAAGATTTCCCAGTGTACCTATACATTAAAAACGTGGTATCTGCGCCCGGCGAGATTGTTATGCTGCCGTCCGGGTTAGGTGTTGCGTCACTGGCAGTCGCACTAACGCTAAGAATCCCATCCTTGATATCAATCAAGTTCACCCGGGTTCCTGCATCTAATTTTATTGTCGCGTCTGGCACGTTCGTGATGGCTCCAGCCCGGTTCAACACAACCATTAAATATACGCTAGGTGAAGTTTTATTACGCGATACATATATCGATACTACCGCATCGTTTTTACTATCATTATCTAAATCTCCCAACAAGACCATTCCGATAGTCGCCGAATAGTTTTCTTCAAAATACTGGCCGTTCGCCAGTTGGATTGTTTTATTCTCGTCAGTCCCATCTCCTGGTATAGAAAAAATACTTCTATTAATAGCGAATAATAATTCTTCATTACCAAGAGCCTCGGTTTCATTCGATTCCGGATTTACTGAATTTGGCACGGGGGGAAAAATATTTAGTTGATCAGAATATATGCCAACCAACACACCGCCAGATATAACCAGCAGGGCAATAATGATTATTGCGATTGCGACAGGCGTGGATATGCCACGTTCAAAATATTTTAACATATATTTCTTCATCTATTATACCAAACCTTTTTGTAAAGAAAAAGGCCAGCGGATTCGCGAGCCTATTATTCATTGAGTTTTGCCAAGTAGAAGAGCTGTATGCATATCAGCGATTTCGTGAGGCGATAGATGTTTTTCGGAAATCGTGTGAACACGCTTTCCATTCGCGGCAGTTTCTTCAAAAATCAATTTGGATTGCACAGCGTCAAAACGCATCGTTACTTTCACAGGAAGTTCAGCTAGGTTGGTTATGAAGATTCCAGTTGGCGTTCTTTCGATAATGATTTGAGCTGTGATTGCCCTATTATCACCGTAAGTGTATTCCGCTTGGACATTGAATTTCACATTCATCACGATTCTCCGTGGAGCTCTTTGTACATCTGAGCAATCGGTACCGGGGGATGATGTGTGTCATTAAAAACTATGTATATACGAGTACCGTGGGCACCCGGCGCCTCGAATCTCAACTGTATCTTGTTATAAATCATTTCTGCTTCGATTTTCTTTTCGTATTCGGTTGTGATAAAAACCTTTCCACCCTTACCTTCAATGGTGATAATAACGACCGCGTGTCGATTGCCATACCAATAGTCGGCCTTCGTCGTAAACTTCATCCGATCCTCCTTTTAGAGAACAGGTTGCGGAATTGATATGATTTCCTTGAAGGTCACTAGAACCGTTTCCACCTTGATTGACGGTAAGCTATCGCGTACGGCTTTGCAAGCGGTGGATAGTCGTAAATTCAAATCCTGTAATTCCCGCGCGCAATCGTCCCCGAATGCCTTGCTTCCGCCGCAGGCTCCGCAATCCTGATGCATCATTAGTATGATGCTATCAAAATGGTGAAGGTTGTGTAATGCGCCAAATTGACCGATAACAAACCTTGCTCCGTCTCCTTCGGGCGTGGCCAACACGTTCGCGCCACCGGCGATACGGATTAAATCGTAGCGCATATATCCGCGTTCAGCCACAAACTTGTCTAAAGCTGGAGTGAATCGGGCATCTGTGCACCAAAGAATGCAACAACCCTTCTCTTTTCGAAAGTCGTAATGGTCGCTTGGAGTTGTGAATTGGATGGCTTGTCCCATAGTTATGTCTCCTCAATTATGCAACGGACCTCGTTGCTTGCTCTTATTTCAAGGAACCCACGTGAGACTTGAATATAGCTGGATTTTTGATTTTTGTCAATTATCTTAATCAGGCCCATTTCGATGTTAGTTATCAAAGGCTCGTGATGATCTAAAACCGTAATTTCTCCCGAGGAAGTTTTGCAACTTAAGGAAATTGCTTCGTCTTGGAATAGAGTATTTTTTAAAGAGTAAATAAGAACCTTCATTTATTTTGTATTTAAGACTTCGTTAATACTTCCTTTCATATAGAAGTTTTCTTCGGGCAAGTCGTCGTATTTACCTTCCAAAATTTCTTTAAACCCGCGAACCGTGTCTTCAAGCTTTACATATTTTCCATCATGGCTTGTATAGGCCTCGGCCACAAAGAACGGCTGGGATAAGAACCTTTGAACTTTTCGCGCTCTATCGACCACTTTCCTATCGGTTTCAGATAATTCCTCAATACCTAAAATAGCAATGATATCCTGAAGCTCTTTGTATCTTTGAAGAGTTTTTTGTACGTCTCGGGCAACCTGGTAATGTTCCTTACCGATAATTTTAGGATCCAAAGCTGAAGAATTTGATGATAATGGGTCAACCGCAGGATAAATACCTATTTCGGTTAAGGATCTAGACAATACGATTGTTGAATCAAGATGCGTGAAAGTAGCTGCTGGGGCAGGATCTGTAATATCATCGGCAGGAACGTAAATCGCCTGTACCGACGTAATAGACCCTTTAGTGGTTGATGTAATTCTCTCCTGCAGTTCAGCCATCTCAGAGGCTAAAGTCGGCTGATAGCCCACCGCAGAAGGTATGCGGCCCAACAAGGTTGATACTTCCAAGCCGGCCTGGGAAAAACGGAAAATGTTATCAATGAATAGCAAAACATCCTTTTTTTCCTCATCCCGGAAATATTCAGCCATGGTCAAGCCCGATAAAGCTACTCGTGCACGAGCGCCCGGAACTTCGTTCATTTGTCCGAATACTAAAGCGGTTTTTTTAATAACCCCTGAATCTTGCATATCCAGGAACAAGTCGTTCCCCTCTCGAGTCCTTTCCCCCACTCCAGCAAAAACTGAAACACCCCCGTGTTCCTGAGCAATGTTCCGGATGAATTCCATAAGTAAAACAGTTTTCCCTACGCCAGCTCCGCCGAAAAGTCCTACTTTTCCGCCTTTTACAATTGGAGCAATCAAATCAATAACTTTAATCCCGGTTTCAAATACTTCGGTTTTCGTAGATTGCTCTGTTAAAGGCGGTGCGGAACGGTGAATACCACGATGCATCTTGAATTCTTTTTTAGGATCATTCAGGGCCTTGCCGACAACATTGAAAATGTTCCCCATTGTTTCGGGCCCGACAGGCACTTCAATCATTTTTCCGGTATTAATAACTTCAGTCCCCCTTTCAAGGTCATCGGTTGGCTGCAAAGAAATCGCCCGCACACGGGTGGGATCCAAATGTTTTACAACCTCCGCAACAATCTCTTCGCCGTTGTGTTTTTTTATCTTTAAAACATGATAAATCTCCGGCAGTTTTGAACCTTCCGGAAATACCGCATCAATAACTGTACCGATTATTTGAACTATTTTCCCTTTATTCATATTTGTTTTAGTTATTTATTTAACGATTCAATGCTCGAAACAATTTCAATAATTTCTCTTGTAATATTTGACTGCCTTGACTTGTTAAACACCAGATTGAGATTTTCTGACAATTCTTCGGCGTTATCAAAGGCATTCTTCATCGCAACTCTTCTTGCAGCGTGCTCTGAAGCATTAGTTTCTAAAATCAAGTGGTAGAACTGCATTCGGATTAAATGTTCAGCTAATTTTTTTAAAGCTATTTTGGCGGACGGCTCAATCAAATAGTCGTCTACTTTCGCATCGCTAGATTCGCTATGAGTAATTAGATTTGCATATTTGCCGGTTTTTGGCGTAATTTCTTCAATGGCCCGCCTGATAGCGGGAAGTTCTACCGGAAATATTTTCCTTACCAAAACTTCTTGTTTTAGAGCGGATTTAAAATATGTTGAAAAAAGAAAAACTTCGTCCCATTCTTTTTTTAGATAGCCCTTTGAGATAAAGTCAGAAATCGGGTTTGTCTGCTCCGGGCTTGTGAAATCCCCGACCCGAATAAACTTCTCTACCACGTTCATCCCGCGACTTTGCAGATATCCTGCAGATTTTTTTCCGATAGCGATGAAAGAATACTTTGGGTCTTTCGTATTAATATTGTTTTCTCGGATATATTTTTCAAATAACCGGGTTACGGCGCTGTTGAAGGAACCGGCCAAACCCTTGTCCGACGTCAGAATAACAAAGGCTGTTTTCTTGACTTCCCGCTTTCGAAGCAATTCAGGAAGGTTTGTTTCTTTTGCCGATACCCGAGCTAAGATATCAAGGGCTGTATATGCGTAAGGCCGTGAAGCTAAGGCGATTTCCTGCGACTTGCGCATTTTTGTCGCAGCCACAAGTTCCATGGCTTTTGTTATCTTGCCAATGTTTTTTATACTTTTTAATCTTGTTTTAAGCGATTGAGCTGATTCCATGTCTATTTTGTAATAAAGTTTTCAATTGCGGCTTTTAATTTTTCTTCGGTCTCTTTGTCCAGGGTTCCGGTCTTTCTCAAAGGCTCTAATATCTCCTTGTCGTGCAGCTTTTCAATATTCTCGACTAATTTACCTTGCAACTCAGATAATTCAGATGATTCGACGTCGTCGAGATAGTTATTGAGCGCGGCGAATAATATAATAATTTGTTTTTCAAACGGCATAGGGGCTAAATCCGACTGCTTCAAAATTTCAGTAATAATCTGTCCCCTTTTTATCTTCTTTTTAGTTGCGTCGTCTACATCCGAAGCAAATTGAATAAATGCCTGAAGCTCTCGGAATTGAGCAAGTTCAAGTCTTAGTTTTCCCGCAATTTTCTTCATGGCAGGGGTTTGGGCTTTTGAACCGACTCTGGAAACAGACAGACCAACGTTAACTGCAGGTCTTACGCCCTGATAGAATAAATCGCTTTCAAGGTAAATTTGACCGTCAGTAATGGAGATGATGTTGGTAGGAATATAGGCAGTAACGTCACCGAGCTGGGTTTCGACGATCGGCAGGGCCGTTAATGATCCGCCTCCTTTTTTCTTTGAAAGTTTTGCAGCTCTCTCCAGTAACCTTGAATGCAGATAGAAAATATCTCCAGGATAGGCCTCTCTTCCCGGGGGCCTTCTCAAAAGCAACGATATTTGCCGATACGCCCAGGCGTGTTTTGATAAATCATCGTAAATTACGACAGCGTCTTGGCCGTTATCCCGGAAGTACTCTCCGATAGCGCATCCGGCGTAGGGGGCTAGATACCATAAGGCTGCTGGTGAAGAAGCCGGAGCTGAAACAATAATTGTATAATCTAATGCGCCGGCATTTTTTATAGTCTCTAAAGTCTTGGCAATCTTTGATTCTTTCTGGCCTATCGCAACGTAAATACAAACCGGCGTCTTTCTATACGTATCAACGTGTTGGTTGATAATCGTATCAATAACAATGGCGGATTTTCCAGTTTGGCGGTCTCCGATAATAAGCTCTCTTTGTCCCCTTCCGATAGGAATCATGGAATCAATTGTTTTAATTCCAGTATGAAGCGGCGTATCAACGGGTTCTCTCTCCAGAACAGACGGAGCATCGTTTTCCAATGGTCTTAACTCCGATTTTTCTTTTGTGAATATGGAACCGCGTCCATCAAGTGCTTCGCCTAATGGACTTACAACCCGCCCCAGCAAAGACTTACCCACCTCAATTGATAATAATTTATTAGTTCTTTTGACAATGTCCCCGCTTTTTATGCCAACGTGATCGCCCAAGACCAGCGCTCCGACTGAATCTTCTTCTAGATTAAGAGCAAGGGCGCTTACATCTCCCTTGTCGCTTTCGATTACAATAACCTCTTGAGACCTGACGTTTTTCAATCCGTAAATCTTTACGATTCCGTCGCCCGATTCGATAACTCGTCCGACTTGCTCGAGCTTTTCAGTATCTTTATAGCCGTCTATAGCCTGCTTTAATTTTTCGATTATTTCGTAAGACATTTTTTTATATCGTATTTAATACTCTTTTTATTTTTTTAGAAAAAGATCCGTCGATTTGAACCTCGTCGTCTATCACTATTTTCACGCCGGCAACCAAACTTGGGTTTATCTTTTTAACAACCTGGTCGGTTTTTTTAGTAAAAGAATCGATCATTTCCTCGTTTTCCTTGGTTAAAACTCGTGCGCTTTCAACTAAAATTTTTCTATGTCCAGATTCCTTATTCAAGATCTTTTCTGCAAAGAACGCAATATCCCTAAGCTTCTTTTGATCCCGGTTTTTTTCAACTAAAACTAATAGGCTTTTAATGCACTTGTTGATGCTATCTGCAGTTTTTGCCTCTTTGACTGCCTGGCAGAAAGCAATCGCATAAAGCTTGGGGCTATAGTTCATTTTTCAAAAAAGAAACGGTTTTCTTAATTAATTTTTCGTCAATTTGGCCGGGCTCCTGTTCAATGCCCTTTGCGATGGCTGACCTTACGATCTCGGCAGCCTGTTCCTGGATCTTCGCAAACATTTGGTTTTTCTGGCTTTCTACCATTGCTTCAGCCTTTGCCGTCATTTCCTGCTCTTTTTTCTTGACCGCCAAAACGGCCTCGGATTCCAATTCCTTTTTCTTTACATCGGTCTGGGCAAGAATGGAAACAGATTTTTCCTCGGTTTCCTTCAGTTTCTTTTTCGCAATCTCGTCAACTTCCTTCAGTCTAATCCCCGCCTCTTCTGCTTTAGCCAAACCTTCTTGTATTTTATCTCTTCTTTGATTGAGCATCTTGATTAAGGGTCTGTATACAAAAATCCTAAGGATTATTAAAATCAGGGCGAAGTTAACAAGCTGGCTTACAAAAAGCTTCCAGTCGATGCCGAATTGACTTAAAAATTCGTTCATATGCGGAACTTATCGATTATACGAATTTAATAATAAGGGCGATGACTAAGGCGTAAATACCCAATGCTTCAGCAAAGGCGATAGCCAGAATCATGTTCGTCTGTATTTTTGAAGTTGCCTCAGGATTTCTGCTGATACCCTTTAGGGCAGCTGCACCGATCATACCAACGGCTAAAGCTGGAGCGATTACTCCAACTCCTATTGCGATGGCTGTGGATAATAAACGAATTGTTTCTGCGTCCATGTTTTTATTTTTTATTTATTAATTATTCGACTTTAATTTTTAATTATGTTCAGCGTGGGCGGTTATGTGCGAAGCCAGAAATACCAGCGTTAGCATAGCGAAAATGAATGCCTGAATCATTCCAAAGAAAATTTCCAGCATCAAAAACGGAACAGGGACAATATATGGCAACAGGAAAAAAATAATAGTAAGTAAAACCTCACCCGCAAATATATTACCAAATAATCTGAAGGAAAACGATATCACTCGGGATATTTCAGATAAAAATTCGAGAATCCCGACAAAGAAATTGATCGGCCCAGAAAAATTTAAAAACTTCTTAATGTGCGAGAAGAACCCTAATATTGCCATACCAAAAAAATTAGTGCTTAAAACCGCGATAATAGCGAGAGCTAAGGTGAAATTTAAGTCAGCGGCCGGAGACCTCAAAAGAGGAATTGCGGTATGGCCCTCGTTTAAAACAAAAGAGCCGACTCCGGGGAGCAAGCCCAACCAATTTGAAGCTAACACAAAAAAGAAAATGGTGGCAATCAAAGGCAAATACTTTTCGGATTTCTTCCGATCGCCCAACACAGAATCCATCAGAGAAAGCAAAAATTCCAGAAGCATTTCAAAGATATTCTGCAGCTTCCCGGGAACAAGCTTAATACTTCGCCTGATAGATAAAGCCAATATCAATAAAACGATAAAAACAACAATCGACAGGATTAGACTGTTCGTAAAAACGTAGTTCCCGATCCTAAATATTTCCTCTGCTCTTATTACTATTTCTACCATAATTAATAAAAATCCAAATCAAAGCCTAAGTATAGCAGAGTTTTTAGCTTTTGTAAATAAAACGTGAAAATTTAAGCAAAAAGGTCGCGAAGCGACCTATTATGAGAGAGATTCAGAAGTGAGAACCGAAGGACAGTGTATGTTTGGTTATTTGACGCCGAGTTCAGCTTTCAAGTCGTCAGCGGCGACCAACTTCACTTTCACCGGCCAGATTACCGGTTTTGGCGGTTCAACCTGCATTTGTAGCAGAGCGCCGACCTGATACGCCATGATTATCAAAAGGTTCTGACAGCATTCCTCAAATGTCTTGCCGACGCCGATTCGGAGCGGCAATTCAAGCGAATTGGCAAGAAAATGCTCGCCTGATCCCCAAACAACCACGTGATATCGCCGAACAATAGCATTGGCTCGGCGGAAGTTTTCCTTGCTGATTTTTTGAGTTCTTGCTCTTTTGCCTTTCCCGGTGGGGTATTCAACAATAAACTGCGGCATTCTTGCACCAATAGGTATGATTTCCCCAACTGTTGTAATTTCAGTTTTCCTTCTTCTGGCCATACAAACCTCCTTCTGGGTTGGTTTTTAAAGGTGCGCCTTCCACAACGGGCGGCCTTACTATAATCCCCCGAAAACTCTTCCGTTAATTATTATCCGGCGTTTCCCGATCTCTCCTTTCTATCAGCCCTTCTCTGATCATTATCGTCTAAGTATACTTTTCTTATTCGTACATTCTTCGGCGTAACTTCAACTAATTCATCGTCTCCAATATATTCCAAAGCGTCCTCCAGCCCCATGGTCTTTGGAGTGTTAAAATGTACAGATACCCCTTCTCCTTTTGACCTCATATTCGACAGCTGTTTTTCCTTGCAAACATTTACTCGGATATCATTAGGACGTGAATTCTGACCCACAACCTGGCCTTCGTAAACCAACACCGCTGGGCCGAAAAATAATACTCCCCTATCCTGCACGTTTCTCAAACCGTAAAGATTAGTAGGCCCAGTTTCGTGAGAAATCAAAGATCCTTGGGCTCTTTCTTTCCAATTTCCAGGATCTGTTTGATATTGATAAAAAGCTGTATTCATTATTCCTAAACCCTTTGCGTCAGTTAGAAATTCGCTTCTGTATCCCAAAAGCCCTCTCGTAGGAATCACAAATTCTAAAAATACTGTACTATCCACGTTTCTCATCTCAATCATTTCACCTTTTCTGGCTCCCAATTTCTGTATCACCGTCCCATGATATTTCTCAGGGACTTCAATAAAGACCTTTTCAAAAGGCGTCATTTGCTTGCCGTTAATTTCACGCGTAATCACTTGAGGCCTGGAGACCTGGAACTCATAACCTTCCCGGCGCATTCTTTCGATTAGAATGGCAAGGTGCAATTCCCCTCTCCCTGACACAATCCATTTTCCGTCATCCGTATCGTCAACCCTTAAAGCAACATCGGTTTCCAATTCTTTGTGTAACCTTTCCCGTATCTGCCTGGAGGTTGGGTATTCCCCCTCCTTGCCGGCAAAAGGAGAATCGTTAACCATGAAGGTCATTTTTACGGTTGGCTCTTCAATATTAATCAAAGGTAAAGCTTGCGGATCCAACGGATCAGTTATTGTTTCCCCAATCGTTACATCGGGTATCCCGGCGATGGCAACAATGTCACCGGCCGAAACTTCAGCGCTTTCAATTTTACCAAGTCCGGCAAAAGTCATAAGAGAAACTAATTTGCACTTTGTCTGCTCCCCCGCTCTGTTTATATGCATCACCTCCTGATTAGCTTTTACAACTCCGTTGTAAACTCTGCCGATAGCAATTCTTCCTTTAAAGTCGTCTCCAGCTATGGAAGTAACTAAAATTTGCAAAGGCTTTTTTGAATCTCCTATCGGCGAAGGTATGTGCTGGATAATTTCTTCGAATATCGGCAAAATATCCTCCATTTTGCTAATATTTGCCACTTTACCAGCTTTTCCCTCTCTTCCGGACGCGTAAATCACCGGAAAACTCAATGTTTGATCATGCCCGCCTAATTCTAAAAATAGTTCCATTGTTGCTTCTAAGGCATATTCGGGACGGGCTCCATCCTTATCAATTTTATTAATCACAACAATAATCTTGTGACCCATTTCCAACGCCTTTTTCAAAACAAATCTTGTTTGGGGCATTGGTCCTTCTTTTGCGTCAACCAAAAGCAGACAGCCGTCAGCCATATTCAAAACCCGTTCAACTTCTCCGCCAAAATCTGCATGGCCCGGAGTATCGATTATATTTATCTTAGTATCGTTATAGTAAACGGATGCGTTTTTAGAAAAAATGGTAATCCCCCGCTCTCTTTCTATCTCGTTACTGTCCATAATACAGTCCTGATTTGCCCGGTCTTTGCTCATTGCGGTTTTTGACTGACGCAAAAGAGCGTCCACCAAAGTGGTTTTTCCGTGGTCAACGTGGGCGATTATTGCGATGTTTCGTATTTTATTCATAACAAAACCTTATTATACACCAGAAATCTGTTTACGTCAAAAGAAAGAGCCCGATAGCATGATAGCCACCGGGCTTGGTTGTTTGTGTTCGAGGAAACGGTCAATTGACCGAAACCGAAGGGTTCGTGGTCGCTGGAGTTGCAACCGGCGGGTCAACCACCGTGATGCAAATATACAGTTTCCATTCCCTGGTTTCGGTGACCTTTTTTGAGAAAAGGTTCAAGACATCCAAGTCTCCGAGTACCGGAGGCTTGTGTGTTACCGTGACCTCCTTCTGCCGCGACAACCCCGATAAGGTGATTGTGCGGTTGCGCGGCAGCTGGACGGCGGTGTCAAGAGT
Organism: Candidatus Staskawiczbacteria bacterium; assembly: GCA_041659225.1. Classification (GTDB taxonomy): domain Bacteria; phylum Patescibacteriota; class Minisyncoccia; order Minisyncoccales; family Staskawiczbacteraceae; genus JBAZYR01. The sequence continues at coordinate 29,572 of JBAZYR010000005.1, read as the reverse complement.
ACTCGTCGCGATGAGCGGAAGGCCGGTGCGAGTATAACTCACCACCGATGTACTGCTCGCCTGAACATTCAGGCGATGGCCGATTGTGGCCAAACTTCCGCTGATCGTAATCTTAACACCTTCTAAAACCGAAACTTCCTGGCGAAGCTTGCCGCCGGTCTCGCTTGAGACTGTGGCGGTGACGGGCATACTCACTTCCGTGCTTACGACCGTCGGCGAGCCGTTGACCACATTAATGTCGGCGGTGTTGAGAATCCGACACACGCCCTTTGTTTCCAGATAACTGAAGAAGGCTCCTACCGCCTGCGGCGAAATCTCGTTAACCGCCGCAGAAAAACTCGTTATGGGCAGGTGCGAAAGCCTTTGCTTCGAACCTGTCAGGGCAAGGCTCGGATCACCGTTGGCGACGCTTACTTCGCCCGAGCGCGATAAGATCTGACGTTCACCGCCGATACTTAGCGAAATCGACGGTGGAAGTCCATCAAGCAGAGCACCCCAATCCGTTCCGACACTGCTGTCATTGTTCTTGTCAATGGCGACAAGACGCAGTATGGCCGTAATCTGCGGAGGTGGCGAGTCAAACTCTTGTGCGTAATTGACCAGCCAGTCCACGTAGGTGGCGTCATCCTCGATCGTTATCGCGTTCAGAATCGGGTCAACGTAGAGAACACCAATGTTGGTTATCTCCACGCGTAAAGCCGCAGCGATTGACTCGGCCGACCGATACTTCGGAATGAACACCACATTTTTTGGGGTGTAGCAGAAAGCGCCGACGGTTCCCGAGTTGATCCGCTCAACGGTTTTCGCGATTGAACGTTGCATCTCGGGTGTCGCGGCTACGATGAGAAGAATGATTTCCTTACCGTTCCGAGTGAGCGGCGCCACCTCGGCACTCCCGCCACGCCCGTCTTTCGACAGGAGCTTATGGAACGCTTTGTACAGCGTGCTCTTACTTTCCACAGACACCCCGGTTACTTCGTAACTCTGCATCGTTAACTGACCGTCACTCGAGATGATGTTGTAATCACCCGGCTGACCGGCGATAACGACTTTGCCATCGCTGGCCACGGCGCCCGCAGGGGCGCTTGTCGATTGCTGAGCCATCGCCGAACCGACGATGGCGAAAGCAACAATGAAGGCCGATACGTAGTAAAAACATCCTCGCTTCATCTTACAGACTCCTATGTCAACGAACACACTATCGTGACTCCACGCGAAGTCAACAAATATATTATATCATACTATCAAAAGCACGTCAAGGGCAAACAAAACCCCGTAACAACGTTACGGGGTGAACTGATAGTTAGCTACTTTACCTCTTTGTTCTCTTCCTCCTTCTTGTTCTGCAACTGCATCTCAATGCGTCCGTTTCCAGCAATCAGCTTCTTCATTTGATCCCATTTGGAGAAGACAAGAATGACGACCAACGTTAAGAAGGAAAACACATACTGTTTGTATAGGAAAAACGCAACCGCGAAAAGTAGTAAAAGTATAGTAAAGAGTATTTTGTTTAATATGCTCATATATTTAACATTATTAATATCCTTTATTATACCACGCATACATGAAAAAATCCCTGTTAAGGGATTTTCTCATTACTTTCTACCAGCGACTTCCTCTGTCTCCACCGAATCCTCGGCTTCCGCCTCCTCGGTTGAAGCCTCCCCCAGTTCTTGGAGGTCTAGCTTCCAAAGGTTTTGCTTCGTTGACAGTGACGTTTCTTCCGTCGATGTCTTTGCCATTGAACATTTCAGTGGCTTTCTGAGCTTCTTCCTCAGTAGACATTTCAACAAATCCAAATCCTTTTGAGCGGCCGGTCATTTTGTCCATGATTATAGTCGCGGACTCAACGGTTCCAGCCTGAGAAAAAGTATCTTTCAAAGTAGCATCGGTAGTATTATATGATAATCCACCGACAAATAATTTCTTTGCCATATTTTTCCTTATATTATTTTATTAATTAGTAAGCCGACCGACTATCTAACTTCTCTTACGGCTTACATAGAATAATAAAATATGTAAGGAATGAGAACTCAATAGAAACTTACAATAATCATTGTATAGCACAACTAGTGAAAAGTCAAGAGCGCATCCACTCCGTAAATAAAACAACTAACCCAGTTGCGGGTTAGTTTGTATATGTTCGATTTTTATTATTTATTTGCTCCTAGAATAGTTGCTGTCGCATGTATCCGTTCATTTGCGACAGGAGTCGCGTTTCCTCTAGTCTTAATAGGAAGGACATGTTAATAGAATACTTTGAGAGCAATGCATCTGGTGAGCCATTTAGCCATCTATTTTAATGATGATTATGTTAATAAGCGAATGCTGACTTCGACCTTTCACTTATTACTACGTAGTCATCTCCCCTATTATTTCACCATGCTATCGAACCCCGCAACACTCTTGCCAGGAACAGATAATTTTAACATCAAATATTCCTTCGCCCGTTTGCTCCCCAATAAGTTTTAATTTGGCGCCTTCGTGAATGTATCGAAAATCAGAAGGGTCAAGTCCTTCTTCGTTCACGCGCCAAACATAACCATGGAAATCTCTCAATGTAAAACTGCCAGGCCCAATTATCTGGATCACTTCACCGCTCAAAAGACCTTTTTCAGGGAAAACCCAGATATCGTCTTTGTTATAGATAAGATTTTCGTAAAACGGTACATTTCGCGAAACTAGGTCGTCAATTTCAGAATCGAACCCAAAACAGAAAAGGCCAGTTCCAACTAAAATTGAGAGAAAAAGATTAAGAAGAATAATTTTATGCAACTCAAACCGATAGCCCCTCGGGGTTCTCCTAAGATTATAGTCGGCGCTTAGAATAAAAAATACAAAAAGGACAATCCATAGATATGGAATTGATATTAAAATATCCTTAAATAATCCCCTGCCAAAGTATTGGGAAATATCCCGATCGTAATCAAACAACATGAATAAAATCGTGGCAACTGAAAGAGCACCGAAAACGATGGAGAAAACAAACAAGGAAAAAGTGCTGTATCTTCCCATCAGGAAGTACCACCTCGGGCGAGGGTGAATCTTTTTCTCTTCGATATCTTGTATTACTTTTTCAGATATTTCCGACATGTGTTTAAAAATAATTGCTTTTTTTAATCTTTTCCTTTAATTGCCTCTTCGCCCGTAGAACTAACGTCCCAACCGTGCTCACGGGCTTTTTTAGTATATCCGATACCTCTTTATAGCTCTTGTCCTCGAGATATACCAAAGCAATAACCTCTCGATATTTACTATCTAAAGTATTAATAATCTCTCCAAGTTTTTCAGCAAGGTGTTGATTTTCAATATCAGCGAAAAACCCGGGATCGCTTTTAAAAATATCAATTAATATATTGCTATCCTCTGAATTGACAACCTGAGGCCGCGATTTTAGCTTTCGCAGATGGCCGATTGTTTCGTTATGGGCAATCCGGTAAATCCAGGAGGAAAAACTAAATGCGCCGTTGTAAGCATTCAAATTTCTATATACCTTTAAAAAAGTATCCTGCAGAATATCTTGAGCGTCGTCTCCGCCAACGCCCGAAAACCTTGTAATATATTTTAATAATTTCTTCTCATATCTTTGCATCAGGTATCCATATCTTTCCTTCTCTTTCAAGGACAGGGCGACTAATTCCTTATCGTCCATATTCATTATATTGAAATCATCTGGTTGCATGCAGACAATAAAAGGAATTAATATTTAACAGTAGAGCCCAAAAGGCCTCATTATTCGCGAGACCTTTGGCGTATACCACAAGTATACACATTTAATACGTAGGCCAGCGCCATTATATTTCAATCTTATAAATATGACTTTCCGTAAATAATTTATTGTTTAAAATCGCATATATCTTTAAAATCGCAAAATGCGCATTGCCAGCCCGGAGTTGGCTTAAAATCACTTGTTTTTATCTCGTCCATCTGGCGCAGTATCTTTTCCTTAAGTTTTTCCTTCTCTTTATCTCCGCCAAGAAACGACATCTTTGTTCCTTTGTCTAAATAGTAATACGTAAGCTCCGTAGGTTCTAATTTGAATACCTCTTCAACTGCGATTTGGTAAATCAACAACTGCTCCTTATCACTCGCGTCAAGCCTTTCTTTTGCATTTCCGGTCTTGTAATCTAAAATTGTAATTCCTTTCTCGGTTTGATCGATTCGGTCAATAATTCCATAAACCGTCTGATCCCCTATTTTCAGATTAAATGGGATTTCAAGGGCAATTGTGTTGTTGACTGTTAAAATCTTCGGCGGATTCTTTTTAAACTCGTTATAGAAATCCTTAATAATTCTAAGCCCGAGCGCATAATATTCATCTTTCTGGCTTTTGTTATCATACCACTCCCCGATCCAGTTTTTTTCATAGAGCTCTTTTAGCAAATCTAATCCCAGAGCGCCGGATCCTTTTTCTTTAAAACCGAAGAGATCTTCCTGTTTAATTTTCTCGCCCTCAACAGCTTGTTTCAAAAATTCATATAGCGTCGCATGGATTGTTTTTCCAAAAGAAAAAACAGATTTTCCTCTTATAGGTACTTTTAGAATAAAATTAAACTTATACTGCAAAGGACACTTTTCAAATGCCGTGAGCTGGGAAAAGGAAAAGTGTTTTGGCAGATATTCATTTTCTTTTTTGCTTTCTCTTTTTTCCAGGATACTTCTCGGTTCGAATAATTCTCCTTTGGTTTTTTGGATTCTCACGTCCGCTTCATCCTCATATCCCATTTCAATTAAAAACCTGGACAATTTTTTCTTCCGCATTCCTCCGTAATCCTGAGCTGAAGAAAAATACAGCTCTTTTTTCGCCCGGGTCATAGCGACATAACAAAGCCGTCTTTCTTCCTGTAAGTGAACGTCGCCGGTCGGCTTAATGTCTTTTAGTAAATCCGGCGGAAGATCGATTAATTCGCCGCGCGCGATTGTCGGGAATCTTTTATCCACCATATTCGCAAGGAAAACATATTTAAATTCTAAACCTTTTGCCCCGTGGATTGTCATTACCTTTACCATATCCGGTCCTTGCTCGGGATCAAACTCGAGCTTTCCCTGTTCGCCAGATTCAATCTCCAAAATTATTTCCTCGACAAAGTTTCTCAAGGTCGGTTCTATCGTGCTTTCTTCAAAGGATTTAACGCGCTTGTAGAATTGGTTGAGCAAACTGATCTGTTCTTCATCTTCTTTATCAGTTAGATACTTCAGATAACCGGAATCCTGTAAAAACGCAGCTAACAGTTCAATCACTGATTTTTCCCTGGCCATGAGGCTATGTTTCTTTATCAGGCTGATGATAAAAGATATTTTATCTTGGGCTTTTGCGGAAATTCCCGGGACTAAGGAAAGTTCTCCGATTGCTTCATAGAGCGAAATTGTTCTTTTGTGGCTGTACTGCGTAAGTTTTGCGATATCGTCATAGGAAATATTCAAAAACGGCAGATTCAAAATCCGGTAAACCGCGGAGCTTTCGTGATAGTTGTCCAAAAGTTTAAAATATGAAACGATATCCAGAATACAGGGCTTGGAATAAAGCCCGCGGGAAGCTAAAAACTGATAAGGAATTTGTTCTCTTTCTAACGCCTTGATAAACGGGATGGCAGCATCATTGGCCCGGACCAATATTGCGAAGTCGCTAAAGTTCGCATTTTTATCTTTTTTAAAAATCTCTTTTATCTTCTTAACTATTTGGGAAACCTCCTGGTCTAAGGAATTGGCACGTATGTGTTCGATTATCCCGTCTCCTCCGAGCTCGGATACCAACTTTTTGTCAATTTTATTCACGTATTCAAGCCGATCCGGATCGTTGGCTTTGATAAATTTGTACGCCAGGTCCAATATATTCTGGCTTGACCTATAATTCTTAACTAATGATATCTGTTTTGCGTCGGCAAAGTCCTTTTTGAACTGAATAATGTTCGAAAAAGATGCCCCCCGCCACCTGTAGATCGCCTGGTCGTCATCCGCACAAACAGTAACATTATTCTTCGGTTCAGCCAGAATTTTAATCAGTTCATATTGGGCCCAATTCGTATCCTGGAACTCGTCAACTAGAATATGTTTAAACTTCGCCCGATACTTTTTAAGAATCAAAGGCCTCTCCTGGAAAAGCTTCAGACAATAGTTTATCAAATCTCCGAAATCCAAGGAACTGTTTTCCAGCAGTAATTTTTGATACACATGATAAGCATTGGCGATTTCTTTAATCCTTTCAACCTCTTCTTCCTCGGGCGAATCGTCTCGGGTTTTAAGTTTATCGGCATATTCTAAATAGTCTTTCGGATAGATCGCCTGATCCTTGCAATGCGAGAAATGCGAAATTAATGCTTGCAAAAACTTTGTCGGATTTCCTAGCGGACGGTAATAATCAAGCTCCAGCTTATCAATATTCTGCCGCATTAGCAGCCAACTGGCGGTTTGGTTCAAAACCTTAAAGTCGGCAGGCAGGCCGATATCTAAGGCGTGGTCCCTTAAAATCCTTTCGCAAAACGCATGAAAAGTTGAAACCCATAAGTCAACGTATCCATAAGGCAGGAGGCTATCAACACGCTCTTCCAATTCACCCGCTGCTTTATCTGTAAAAGTAACCGCCAGTATTTCCTCAGGCGTTGCCTCACCTTTTTCGATCAAATATGCAATCCTTTGCGTTATTACGGTAGTTTTTCCCGTTCCTGCTCCAGCCACAATCAAAAGAGGCCCATTTTTATGGGCTACAGCTTTCTTTTGCTCTTCATTTAGTTTTGTCAGGTCTAGGGCCATTATTGCTAAAAAATAGCCCTAAGCTCTGCAGCTGCAGAAACAAAAGGGCGATTTTTTAAATAACTTATTATATATCAATCTTGTCGGCGTATTTTCCGATTAAGGGCAACGGAACCTCTTTTCCTTGCGAAACATTCACAATTCCAATAATCATTAAAATCAATCCGCAGAAGGAAATCACCTGCGAAAGGCCCCACCCAGGCCCGGGTATAAACCCGAGTATCCAGGAAACGATGAATATGAAAAATACCAATGCCCCTTGTCGAACGTGGTATTTAACAAACGGATCATTTTTAGAATCAGTTAGCAAGGGTATAAAAAAGATAACGTACGCTAAAATTGCCATTACATTAACCTTTTTTGCAACTGCCGGCTGTTCTTTTTTCGGTTCGGGTGGTGTTTGGCCGCCGGTTGTCTGATTTGGCGTATTTTCTTCCATAAATTTTCTTAATTATTAATTAACCTCCTTGTTGAAACGAAACGCATTTTTCTCCGTCAAAGCATCGGTCTTGCCCACAATCGCAGGTTTTGACCTCGTGACTATTCTCCAGCGAGCAGCCGCAGGCGCCGATAGCGCAGCTGCTTGGAAAATCAGTAGCGGATGCGCAGCAGAATCCAGATACTATGGTGCCTCCAGAATTTGTACAGCCATTTTCCTTTTTCTTTTTCCCGCCGATGATGTAGTCGCCCTTTGCTTTTATTTCCTCAATTTTACTTAAAAGGTCCTCGCTATAGTTCCCTTTTGCTTTTATTTCCTCTATCTTCGTCACTGCTCGATTCAATTGGGCATTATATTTGTCTAAAACTCTTTGAGCAATTGTCGCTTTCCCTTTTTCGAGCATTTTCTCATATTCAGCCAGCCGAACATCAGCTAAATGCATAAACTGCTTAGCTTTGTTCTCCGCTCCGAAGGTAAAAAACGTTTGTATCGACTCCTTCCACGTTTTTAAAAAATAGAAAGAGCTGTCCGGGGTCATTCCCGCCGCAGTCGTGCCGCTGGTTTGAGCATAAACAACGCCGGTGCTTGCTAAAACTGACACGACCAACACGATTGAAAGTATTTTATTCATAAATTTACGGACTAATTACTTATTAACTGATTATACACCAAAAAACACCGTCAAGGTAACTAGGCAATGATTGTTCCGTCAAATTTTTCTCCTGTTATGGATTTTTCAACCTCCACCAAATCAGTTCCTTTAACAAAATACAAAATTAGCTTAAGTTTTTGAGCAATTTTACTAGCGACTGGATCAAACGGCAGATTAGCCCCGGGAGACCATTTCTCCCCCACGATTTTACGGAAACTAGCCCAATCAGTCTGCTTAATCTTTTTTGCGTCCTTAAAATCTAAGGGGTTTTTGTCAAAGACATATGCAATATTCGACAAGTTAATAACTTTTCTTACGCCGTATAGTTCAGCTAATTTTACCGCGTCGTAATCTGTCGAAAACCCCGGTTTCCATCCGCCGGCAATAAGAATAGGCTTTTTCCAGGTCGTTTTCTTAGTCGGGTCATTCACTATATCCAGATGCGCCCGTTCTTTAAATAGTCCCCTTAATAGGCTGGCGTTAAGCCAAGTCGCATATATTCCTATCCAATCAATTCCAGCCGGGGTTAAATTACTCAATTCTCGCGCTATTTTTTGATACGAGCGTGCAGTTTGGCCGCCCCCGCAGACGATAATAAACTTATAGCCTTTTTTTGTTAATTTTAATATTAATTCCTTGAAGGACTTCAAAAATCTTACGTCAAAACCTGTTTTCGGGATAATAATCGAGCCGCCAAGAGATATAACAATAATTTCTTTTTTCATTAATATATCCTATCACGTTTCGTATCCAAACAAAAACCCCTTGGCTTGGCCGTGGGGCATTACGAATGCATAATCTATCGACAGCGAGCTTTCGCTCTTGGTAGCGAAGAAATGCGTCTCTGTAGTCCGCCGGTACGCTGATAATTGTCGAATAGTTGGTTAAATGTGGGATCGTGAACCCCGTAGTAACACTGCGTGCCGTAGCGATTCAGGCCGCTGAAGATATCATTGAGTATTTCGTTAATTGATCCGGTACAGATTTCCACGTCCGCTACAACGCTTTGTGTACCAATCTCAAGGATTACGTGAAGAGTCAACATGCGACCCCCTTTCGGACCGAGAGCGGGCCATTCGAATCATGTCTGGACCCGTCGGGAAAATCGTTCGATGCATCTGCACATAGCGCCGGTCTTTACGTAGTTATCAACCAGTTGGTCGATTGTCGGCTCATGAGTCGCAAAGGCACATTGGGCCCCGTAACGATTCAGTGGACTGAAGATTTCCTTAGCTATTTGACAGATCGCTTCACCAAGAAAGATTTGTACTTTTGTTGCTGCGCTTCCTGAATACTTTGCCGCGTCAATCATTATCATCAGAGTCTCCTTCTTTTTCGAGTGTTACGCTGCGGGGCGATCCCAACTCCTCCTCTGGAGCTATCTCGTCTAAGCGGAAGAAACGCTTTGCGTTATACGCTGCAACCCATTGCTCCGGAACAATAATTCGGATTATATAAATGCATAAAACGATTACAATCTCAATGGCCGTTACTCGGCAGATAAGAGTAACATCGAGCTGGAGAATAGCGATCACTTCGGCGACCATAAACAGACTAAAAAGTACCCATAGAAGAAATTTCGCAATTTTGGAATACTCAACAATAAACATCTTTATCATCTGCAACCTCCTTGTTCGACGCACCGTCGTTCCTTTGTAAATGAACTGCACTCCTTGATCAGGAATACGCCCAATCAACTATATGCTATCACGAAACTACTAACTGTCAATTTCATCGTCTAGGGCTAACTGGCCGCAGGCGCCTTTGATATTTTCACCGAAACGATACCTTTGAGTTACAGCCACACGTTCCTGCTCAAGAATCTTCTTGAACATTTTGATTTGCGCAGGAACAGAAGGTTTGAACATACCCGTCTCGCTGTATGTGATAAGATTAACAAAATACAACGGGTTTCTCGCTAACTTCGCGAGGGCGTGTGCGTGTTTTTCGGAATCATTCACACCTTTAATCATTATGTATTCCAGCATTACGCGTCGTTTAGTTTTTTTAACGTAGCTACTGACAGATTTTAAAACATCCTCAATAGGATATTTATTATTAATCCCCATTAGTTTAGACCGGAGTTGGTTGTCGGGAGCATGCAAAGAAATCGCTAAATTAATCTGCAGTTTCTCTTTGCTTAACTTTTCAATACCTTCGACGACACCAACTGTTGAAATTGAAAAATGACGGGCGCCTAGGTTATAGCAATCCTTGGCATTTAATATCATTATCGCGCCAATAACATTATCGTAATTCAAAAAGGGCTCGCCCATTCCCATAAAAACAATATTTGTTACTCGCTCCCCTGCCTTTTTTAAATAACGGGCGAAAAATAAAACCTGTTCTACTATCTCCCACACCTGGAGATTCCTTTTAAATCCTAGCTTTCCGGTGGCGCAAAAAGAACAGCTCAAAGCGCAACCAACCTGAGAAGAAACACAGACAGTGTTCCGATGGTCAGCATGCTTCATCAAAACTGCCTCTATTTTCAATCCGTCGTCCAACGTAATTAAAGCTTTTACGGTTTTTTGGTCTTGCGCGGTAAACTTCTTGGCAGATATTGCAATCGGACATTCTTTATCTAGCTTCTCTCTAAGATCTAACGGAAAAACCGTTGCTTCCTTCCAGCTATTTATTAAATCCTGAAAAAGGCCCTTTTGGGCCTGTTTCAAGCGATAAGAAGGTTCGTTATTAAATATTTCCTGGAAATGCTTTAAATCCATTATTATTCACCGTAACCTACCCCTCCGTTATTGTTGAGGAAATCTCGAGTCGATACCCCAACATTACCGGTCTGCGGCAATCCGTTGGCAGTTTGGTAGGCCAACACAGCAGCCCTGGTTAAACTGCCATAGCGCCCGCTAATATTGCCGCTATAGTAACCTTCTTGGGTCAATAACTCCTGAAGGGCGATAACGTCATCCCCCGTTGAACCGAGAGTCAGGAATCTTGTGAATTGATATCCTGAATAATCGTCGTAGATGTTGTAGACACCCACTTTAACGGAGATTGGTCCGCAAACGCTAGAAGAGCTGCACACAACAATCACGGCAGCTCCCTGCTGTGACCCGGTGAGAACCAAAGAATTTCCGCTAATATACGCCTGAACAGCACTGGAATTAGAATTGTATGCAATGGTATATACACCGTAGTTATAAGGATAGTTGTTATTAAGTATATATATCGGATAATCGCCGGAAATTGAAACAGTAGTGCTCTGCCCAAGCGGCAAAGTTGGGTTAGCCGGGCTAAAAGTTAAAAAAGATGTTCGCGGCGTAACTATATTATTCGTCACTGTAACATAGGCTGTGACGCACTGCCCCCCGGTTTGGCATACAGAAAAACTGGTGCTGCCGTAGTTAACACCATAAATTACTAAACTGCTTCCGCTTATTGAAACGGTAGCAACGCTTGGGTTAATGTTGCCAGAAAAATAGTAGTTGCCGGTGCCGTATATGGAAACACTGGCACTCTGGCCGGTCGTCAATGAAATGTTAGTTTGGCTCAACGATAAATTCCCTCCGCTGTAGCCGACTGTGACTGTCAGAGAGCCGCAAGCATTGACCGAAGAGCAAACAGTAATCACCGATGTGCCATTCATTATTCCGGACAAAGTCAAGGTACTGCCCGACAAACTAGTCTGAACAATATTGGAATTGGAATTAGTTGATACGTAATAACTGCCTTGGCCCCCAGAAACATATACAGTTGTGCTCTGCCCGACGTTAACAGTCGGATTAGTCGGCGAGAAATAAATTGTGTTTAACCCGGTAGCATATGGCCATACAACAGCATAAGAAGTCTGGTTGTTAACCACTACATGAACGGAACTGCCGGCGGTAATGCCTAAGGAGCTGGTGCTGATTGTAGTTGTCAAATACCCCCCTGAATTGGTCGTGCCGATAAAGCTGGTTTGAGTGCCATAACCAGTTTTAGGATAGTAAAGAATAACGCTGGAGTTAGAATCCCCGGTCACGGTGACTTGGACCATGTCGCCATTTCCCGAATTCGAAAGGGATAGAACTGGCGTCATTGCGTACGCGACAGATGCGTAGGAAAAAACTAAAACAGCAGATATGAGGCCTAATGTGTATTTATTCATATTATTGTATTTAATAGTATATTTTCACATTAATCCTAATACAGTGTTTGTCAACTAAGTATTAAATTTCAAATGCCTGACCAAGCGTAGGAATATTAACCAATAAAGACGGATGAAACTGGCTAACCAAACCCCGGAAAACCTGGGCTTGAGGCAATTCGGTGTGCACTAAGAACAGTTTTTTAAGCCCTTTTATTCTATTAATGTAGTTTGAAAGATCTTTTTGATCAGCATGGGCGCTTAATTCCTCCAGTGTAATTACCTTCGCCTTAACTTTATACTTTTCTCCAAAAATCTTAATTGGCGTAATCCCATCCTGGATCCTCCGGCCAAGCGTATTCTCAGCTTGATAGCCGGTTATTAAAACAATGTTGTTTGGGTTAGAAATGTTGTTTTTCAAATGGTGTAGAACTCTTCCTCCCTCGGCCATACCCGAGCCGGCGATTACGATAAAGGGACCAGGCACGTTATTTAATTCCTTTGATTCCTCGGTAGAACGCGTATAGATTATGTTTTTGGCGTCAAATGGCGACTCGTTTCGGCTTCCGAAGTCTTTCCAGAATTCTTCATCGAAATATTCAGTGTTCTCCTTAAAAACCTGGGTAATTTTATCTGCCAAAGGGCTATCAATATATATTGGAATGGACGCAATTGTTTTTTCGTCTATAAGTTTATGAAGAATATACACAAGCTCTTGCGTACGCTCCAGCGAAAAAGCCGGAATAATCACCTTGCTCTTTTTATTAATCGCTTCTGCTATAATCTCGCCGAGATTTCCCGTTAAATCCGCCATCGGCCTATGGAGCCTGGCTCCATAGGTACATTCGAGTATCAATGTTTGCATGTCTTCCTTAATCTCCTCCGGCGGACGCAAGATAGGCAGGTATTCCCGTCCCAGATCTCCCGAGAAAGCTAATGTTTTTGTGATTCCGTCTTCTTTTATCTCCAATAATGTTATTGCTGAACCTAAAACGTGTCCTGCTTCGTAAAATTTGAAGCGGATATTTTCGTTTAACTGGGTCCATTGATTGCTTAAGTTAAAATACGGAACCTCCTCAAAGTGACTGATAGTCTCTGCCACATCCTCTTTGGTGTAAATAGGAGAAATCGGTTCATCGCGCTTTTTTAGGTGTTTGTTAACATATATCGCATCGTTCTCCTGAAGCTGGGCGCAATCCTCCATAATATATTTTGCAATTCCTGCAGTGGCCCCGGTGCAATAGATTTTTCTTTCAAATCCGTTCTTGATTAAAATCGGCAACGTACCGCAATGGTCCAGGTGCGCATGCGAAAGTATGACCGCATTTATGGTGCTGCTTTCAAAAGGAAGGTTTTTATTTAGTTCATTCGAAACTTTTCTTTTGCCTTGGTAGAGACCGCAATCCAAAAGAAGACTGTACCCCTGTGACTGAATCAGGTGTTTTGAGCCGGTTACGTTTTGCGCTGCACCGAAGAAAGTAATTTTCATAATATATGTCGATTTTACTAAATTTACTAATATCCTTTAGTCATTTCGATATCACCCTGTATTTCTTCTGCAATTGCCATCGCGCCGTCGGCATACCATGTATATGGCGCATTTGGAGACCCGGAAAAATATATCATCGCCGCATTCCACTCGCCTTCATGCGTTTTTGCCTTCGCCCCTGAATCGGATAAGTATAATCCCGCGGCGAGAAAAGCATCCGGAATATTCCAAGGATCAGCCGCTTTCCCGGTAATCTTCTCTATCTTATCTTTATACCGCATCCAAGTCGACGGGATAAAATCAGCAGGGCCCATCGCCCCGCCCCAACCGAAACTCATCGGACAGGTAACCAAGGTTTTGGAAGGATCCTTTCCCAACTCCTTTGTAATATCTAAAAAATCGTGTATATCGCGATCCGGCTTCATAACTTTAGCCAATTTTTTCCCATCACTAGCCCGAACGCCTTCTCCGGTTTTAAAATTAGTTAAATAGCACAAATCGAACTTCTCCAATTTCAATTCTTCTTGGAAAATGGACAATAAAAAAGCTGGACGTATAACAGCTATTTCTTCGACCCATTTGGCGGTCTCTAGCGCTCGGCCGAATGTAAGAGTTTGTGGCTCCCCTATTAATTCAAACTTTCTAGAGTAAATCTCCGCAATTTTCTGGGAAATATCCTTTGCAGATTGAATTATCTTAAACTCGTTCTTCAAATCTAAAATCCGATTATATGATTCTCCGATCCTCGCTTCAGTAATTTTACCTCCCTTTACGGCATTGAATATTATATCCCTCACTTTATACGCCATCTCGCCATCATAACCGCTAGAACTATTGTTTAAAACGCTTATTACATCCACTCCCGCGTTGATGGACAGAATAATCGCCTCATCAAGCGGATAGTTATTGCTTATTGCAGCCATTTGCATGTCGTCAGAGATTATGACTCCATCAAACCCAATTTGACCTCTCAGAATGTCCTGTAAAAAATATTTTGACAAAGTAGCGGGATAATCCTTGTCAATATTCGCGTTTGTTATGTGCGCGGTCATCACTGCTTTAAGCAGCCCCTCTTCATTAAGCGTTTGGAAAGGAATCAATTCCTCCGCCCGGTATGTATTTGTTACGTCAGTGAATCCCTTGTGGCTATCCCCCGCTGCACTCCCGTGACCGGGGAAATGTTTTTCGACTGTAATAATATTATCTTCCAGATGATTCTGTATGAATATTCTTGCTTGATTGATAACTTCCTCCGGATCGGAAGAAAATGAACGGCCTAAAGCTCCGATGGCCGGGCTTTCAGGATTGATATTTACATCAACCACCGGTGCTAGATTCATGTTAAACCCCAATCCTTTCAACTCTCCTGCTAACTCCGTGGATTCTCTATACACTGTCTGCAGGGTTTTATCCTCGCCCATTTTTTCTGCCGAGACTATAGGCAAAAACCCATATTTCGCTTTTAGGCGATTTACACTTCCTCCCTCGGCATCTACAGCCACAAACAACGGAGTGACTGAATATTTTTGGATACTAGCGATTAATCCTTTTGTCTGCTGATAATTCACGATATTTCTCGGGAAGGAGTTGGATGGGACGTCAAGGTCGAAAAGAACCACGCCCCCAATTTTAACTTCTTTGATTATCTTCGAAATTTCCGAATCTTCGGCGGCTTCTGTGCCGCGGAAACCTATCATAATCATTTGTCCGATTTCCTCTTTCAGCTGCTCGTCCGTGAGCCTCACGTCTTGCGGCTCACGGGTATCTATCGGATCTATTCCTTTAGTTGGATTGGCGTAAAGAAAAAGAGCGACGATAAGAATGCCCAAAAGACCGATAATAATAAATGATATTAGCAATTTTTTCATACTAATCTAACTGGATTACGACTAGCCCCTTTTCTTTGATCACTTCCTCTTGTCCGAAATCATTAAGCTTAAAACGTAGTACGTATCCCGCCTTCTTCTCGATGCTTCTGCCCGTGTATTGTTTTGTTTTTGGATCCCACTCTTCAAGCAATAAAGTATCTCCTTCGTTAATATCGAAATCGGCGAGCCGCAACTCGAATTTCTTTTTGCCGGATGAAACGAGTTCAAAATACTCCGGCCATATTTTCTTTTTTATTATTGTCATGTTATAACTTCTTCTAACTCTTTAATATCGTGGACGAGGAAATCCGGATTTTCTGATTTTAAACCTCGCTCGGTACTGAAGCCCCACGTTACGGCAATTGTCTTAACTCTAGCGCGTTTACCGGCTATAATTTCGTGGTTGCTGTCCCCGATAAAAAAAGTTACCGCGGGTTCCATGCTATGAACGTTTATTAAATTCTTTATCGCCTCAGTTTTATCATGCGTATGAATCACAACGTCATCGAATATATTCTCCAGGCCGTATTCCTTCATCTCGGGCAATACAGTTTCCGGCAAATCAGAACTAATAACTGCGACATAATCCCCTCTCTTTTTTAACTTCTTAACGAGCTCGGGGATTCCTGGAAAAGCCGTTGATTTAGGACAATCCTCGTGCAATATTGCCTCCCGATAGGCAGTCTGTTCTTCCTCCAACGTCAGATTGGGCAGATATTTGTTATAGAAAAGCATATAGGGCTGCACCCAATTTTCTTTGAGCTCCTCAAGAGTGATTTCTTTTAAGCCAAACTTTTCGAACATTCGGTTAACTACCCACAAATGTGCAGCTGCTGCGTCTTTTATAACGCCGGACCAATCAAATATTATATTCATAGTTTACATCCACAGTTTACGTTTCTACTTTGAACAATTTTTTTGCCATTTCCTTTATCCAACCCTCTTTGTGCTGACCTTTATTGAATTCTGCCTGAGCGTCGAATTCCTGATGGTAGTTGTTTATTGAAAAATGGCACAAGGTGCGTAAATCTCGGACAATATCTGCCGGGAGAAATTTTCTTTCAAGGTTTACTGCAAATGCACTTGCGGATTTCTCCGCACGTATAATAGCTGCCTGTTCCTTCGCCACGGTCCCTTCTTGCCTGTTATGTTTCCCGCGAGCGAGGGTTCGTAATTTCGTCTCCCGAGAAGGCGTCTTTTCAGAAGATATATGTCCGAGCTCGTGGAGTAAAATATGTATTCCGAAAACTGTCCTCAAGTCGCCCTTAATGTGAAAAAACCCGATTTTCTCGTCCATGAAGCCGGCCGACGAAACTACGCACGCCTGCGGGTCTTCGTTCGGATCGAAATACATGTAGACGGAATTTTCTCCGAAGGTTTTCAAATCAAATCTGTCTTCACCGTTATCTAAAACAAAACCTTTAATGCGCCGGTAAAGACTTGCGTCTGGTTTATCGTCATACGCATCAGGATTTGAATACGCCCGGACATGGTCAGTTATTTTTTCATCCAAAAAAGAATCGTATTCTATGGTACAGACTGTTGGTTTTTCCTGCGTTTCATCCGTTGGCAGCTCAAAAGAAACGACGCCTTCTTCCTGCCAAGGCTTTTCAGTTAACGGAGTTGCAACTTCCGCACCAATTTCGGTAAAGTTCTTACAAAGAATATCTGATTCTTCTTCAGCAACCACGCGTGTCCGGTCTAAATATTCTTCTGCTCTTCTTCTTTCGCTGGAAAACATATTTTTTAATTGATTACTGTACTCTACCAAAAAACTGCCTCGATTAAAAGACAGTTTGCTGATTCTGCTGCTTCAGTTAGAAAGATACTTAACCCACAGTTTCTGGCGCTTGCCTATAGCTGCAGCAGACATTTTATTTAATTCAATCAGAGATTTTTTCGAGGACTTTCTGAAATCTTTATCAAGTTCCAAAGCCCGGGGATTCACGCAAAACGCCAGGTTATTTATGCCTACCAACTTCAGCCCTTCAAGCGACCTTATGCGAGATAAAGCTACGTAACCCATACCTTCTAAAAAGCACCGGGAAAGGTCAATCTCCGCCGAGTCCAGGTTCATTCCTTGAGACTTATGTACTGTAATTGCCCACGCGAGCCTCAAGGGTATTTGGGAAATGCCGGCCACGACTGAATTCTCTTCCTCAATCGTCCAATCAGCAGTTTTTACAGTTATTCTCTTGCCGTCACGAGTTTTGACAATCGGCAGGCCGTCGCCGACAAAGCCGACGATCTTTCCCTGCGTGCCGTTAACATAGCCGGCCTCAAAGTTGTTTTTAATAAACATAACTTGGGCATCCTTTTTTAAAACAAGCATTTCAGGAGCCAGGCAGCTTTTCTTTAATGCGGCTACGACTACCTCGTGCCCGCGTCCCGTCATTTGGTATGTATATTCTTTGCCCGATATTTTCGCTAACTCTGAATTGTTGATACTGTCCACGTCAACATTATGCGTATACAATTTTGTCGGCACATCCTGTAAGGGTTTTGCTTTCTTTTGCGCAGCAAACAGTATTGCCTTTGATTTATCTATTTCATTATCACGTATATGGTCGAGCAGCTTATGCAGCTTTTTATCCTTTGTCCTATACTGTTCAAGAAGGTAACAAATTTTCATATCCATTTTCTTCCAAATGTTAGACTCTACGACAAACTTTACCTCTCTCCCCTCTCTTTCAACTGGAGGCAATTGAAAAAAGTCACCCGAACATATGACCTGAATTCCGCCGAATGGCCGTGGGTTTCGCCGCACATATTGGCAAATCTTGTTTACCGCCTCGAACTGCGAAGCCTTTATCATAGATATCTCGTCAATGATCAAAACATTCGTGTTTTTTATTCGTTTGCGCAAATATCCCTTGTCGGCAATATATTTTACTTCGTCATCCCCGACTTCCTCTCTTATCCCCAATCCTGACCACGAATGTAAAGTTGTGCCGCCCATATGGGTAGCTGCGATACCCGTACTGGCGGTGATTGAAACTGCGATGTCCTTCTTCTTTAAGTACAAGATATATCGGTTTAATAAAAAAGTTTTACCGCTCCCTGGCGGGCCGGTAAGGAATACATTGTACCCCATTTTCATAGCGCTCAACGCTTCTTCCTGTGTCATATTAGATACAATTCCTGATTATATCCGCCGATGCCTACGAACTCCGCTTCGCCCCTTAAAATCTTTTCGTACGGCTGGCACGCAAAACAACCTTGTGTTCCTCTCGTGCACTCAAAACGACCTTTCTCCCGGGCTATTTTAATCATTTTTGCAGCCGACAAAACCCTTTCACGGGCGCTTTCAATATCGGGCAGCGCGATGCTTGTTGGAGCATCGGCATGATCTAAATACCAATACGCAACACCTGAAACCTTTCGTTTCTGCAGAGCGTTCAAAAGTAGAATATATATCGGCAACTGAAGCGAGTCTTGCCCTTCTTCGGTTTTCCCGGTTTTAAAATCGATAACCCGCACACTGTCGTCTGCATCAACGTATTCTAACCAATCAACCTTTCCATTTAATATTATGTTATCGGCTTCGGACAAAAGAAAGTTCGGCGGCATCCCGCTTTCGTCGGTCTTCAATTTTAGCGTTTTATTTAGCAGAGGCCCGGGATTTTTAACAACCCTTTCTACCATTTGCCGCGCGCGTTCCTTTGCATTATCTTCCTCTTCCTTTAGTCTGAATCCGCCGATCTTACCGGAGAACTTTTTCCAATTTTCCTCGAACGTATCCAATAAAGGTTTTTTAAACCTTTCGGCCACTTTGTACTTTGCCAAGCCTTCCAGAGTTTCGTGCACCGCCGAGCCTAACGATAAAGCCGGACTTACTAAATTTATCTTTCGATTTTCTTTATTCTTATACATATTATGCAGATAATAGGCTCGGGGACATTTCAAAAAATCGCCGATGGACGAGTGAGACACCCACACAGCTCCGTATTTATCTTTAGAAACTTTCTTCGCGTTATCTTTTTCCATATTATGCATGATAGCAAAAAATCGCCGAAATGGCGACTTTTTTTGCATGTATATCTTCAAATACAGCAGCTGATTGTATCAACCCCAAATATAATTAAAACTCCGGAATTCCGCTTGCATTACTTGGTTACGACGATATTGGTACTTGAAATATTTGCTGGAATGGAACCGTCGGTGGCATCAACTTTGATGGAGTGTGTCCCTCGGGTCACTCCCTGCACATTCCATGAATACGGACAGGTGTTGATATTAGAACAGACTTGCTTGGAGACATTATCAATGAAAATCTCGATTTTGCTGATTCCACTTTGATCAGCTGCGTCGGCAGAAACAATCACCGTGCCCTTACTGGGTAAAACGAAACCGTTGATCGGAGTGGTAATAGCAACAGCCGGAGGAGTCGTGTCAGCATAATATTTCTCAAAACAGTAAAGCCGATTGTAATTTGAGCAAGAAGGAAATTTGACTCCGTCCCAAGCGCCCAAGTTATCATTAGTGCCCGAAATTCCGATTAAAGGAGCGCTTTTATTGGACGTCCAGTTATAGCATCTGGCGTCAGAATAATTCATCGGCATATCCTGCCTCACGTTAAAACTGTTAGAACCTGTCCAAACATCGCTGCTGGGAACGGTAGAGCCATCTTCAGCTACGTTGATCGGGGCCGACACTGTTCGGTCCGCCAAATCGGCCCGATTGGTGGCCAGCAGGGTACCGTTCACGAGTTTGTAAGGCCGGTCGACAACCGCTTGAAACAATCTTTCCATCGGACCGGTAGAATTGTCACCCAGATACGCCATCCAATTGCCAGTTAGGCCTGCAGCTTGAGCCAACGCCTGGCAGGTGGCATCAGCTCCAGACACGCCGCCAAGATTCCCAGAATAAGAAGTACTCGAAACGAAAACTCGATAGGCGTTACAGTCACTCGGACACCATAAAAAGTCTTCTTTATTCTCGCAAATACTGTTGCCACAATCGATTACCTCATAATAGGACTTCTTGCTTACCAGCCGATTAGGATTGGCAATGTCGCTGACGAGCAAGGGAAGTACGAAACTACCGGCCGTTGCATTTTGAGACGCCGTGACATCTAGATCAATCGTTTGGCTTTCACCAGGATTCAAAGTCACCTGTTCGCTCGAAGCGGAATAGAGCCATCCACTTGGGATGGCTAGGGCAAGAGCAAAAATCGAGGAAGAGCATGAAGTAGTATCGTTGTTAGTGATATTTACCGAATATGTAAGCGTCTCACCTCGATTTCCGGTTTGTGAAGACGGAGTAAACGTCGCTAACGGATTAGCCCGGGCACAGCCGGGATTTATGTCGATACTAACGACGGCTTTTTTATCGGGGTCAGAGGGAGCAGAGACACTCATGGTGGTGATACTTATTCCTTTTGCGGAATCGGTAAAGGTGTTTCCGGCTGCCAGCGCGGAGTCAGAGAAACTAGCAGTAGCAGAAGTATTATCTATCAGCCGGGAAAAGCCAGAACTCGAGTAATCGGAAGCCAGCCGGACAGAAACGCCGTTAACCACCGGATCAGTTATGTTAAAATTATCGAAACCTAAAGGTTGACGATATTCTAAATAATAATAACTGGTGGCTAAGCCTTGCGAATCAATATCCTTGGGAATTCTTAAAGATTGCAGGCCTTCTGAACCTGATTCAAGCGGCCTCAAGGTGAATGTTCCATCTGCAGAGACAGTTTGTATATTATTCGAACCGAACCAATTGCCCGGTAACTGAGCCTTATGAAATCCGCTAAAATGTTTAGTCGCAGGATAGCCCATGATATCAAAAGGGTCACCATATTCGTTTGTCGTGCAAGTGTCACTGATGGGGACTCGGGCTCCCTGGCTATTAGTGCAATTGTATGTAGAAGCATGGTTAACGCCGAAAACATGCCCAAGTTCATGACCAACGGTGTAAAGTGAATAGGAGCCATTAATCCAGACCTGACTGCTTCCAATGCCGAAGGTCCAGCCGCTCCAACCGCTACAGGCCTCAACCCAGGGAAAAGCATAGATAACCGCGTCATAGTTGCTTTTTATAAAACCGTTAGCAGCTGCTTGAGTTTCGGCATTTTGCGCCCACGCCCGATTGGTGGATTCCAAACAGTTAACACCCTCTGGAAATGGCACCGTATACCAACCGAAAACGTCACCATCGCCGCGTATCGCGCTACTTAAAATTAATTTTTCGAAGGAAGCCTCGTTATAATACGCTTTGACCGATGTCGGATCAGTAAAAGTCTTCGCACGGATATTGTCGACGGTCCATGGCTGAGCGGTATTATCCTGGAAATTAAAGAGAATTACTGCCACTTTTTTAGTCGTTGGCCCGAAATCCATGGGGACAATTTTAGGATTTGGTTTGGAGACTATCTGGAGCCCATCTCTAGAAACACGAATTTTATTGCCCGTCTTTTTTCCAGTGACGGTAGCGACAGTTTTTTCAATAAACATTTCCTCGACTTCCTGCTCAAAATCAAGCGAATATTCCTGTCCGGCCAATTTAAGAGAAAAAAGGTTTTTACTTTTCTTTCCTTGGATATCGTCTAAGTGCCACTGGACCAATTCCCCGGTCAGGGAAACGTTTTCACCTGCCTTGCTAACGGCAGCGGTCTGCCAGAAACTGTTTTTTACACTCCGCAGCCACGAGCCAAAGGGTAAATCGAAGAAAAAAAGAGAAACCTGTGCCAGAACGAATAGAATGATTACTAATAAAGAAGCCAGAAATATATATTTTTTCATCTCTTATTATATCAATAATTTACAATACACATTACTTTATTATGTTCCCTATATAACAACTGTCAACCTTTCTTCATATGACGCAACCAAAAAATTGTTATCCAAAACGGAAATATGTCATCTCTTGTGTCCCCGTACAAGTTCTAATTTTTTACTTCTTCTCCATTTTTTTATCTCCGCTTCCCGGCCTCTGGCTGATTTCAAATCACTAAATTTCTCAGAATAAACTAGCTTTACTGGTCTTCGAATCTTTGTATAGTGAGCACCGCACTTTGCCTCGTTGTGCTGCTTTACCCTCTTTCCGATATCATTCGTACAGCCGACGTACAAAGATTTGTCCGCACATTCTAAAATATATGTGTAGTGTGCCATCAATTATTTAAAAGTTAAAAAACTAATTCTAATATGCCGTTGTGCGCGTTCGGTGGTACGGTTTATCATCTGGAAACTTCTCTTGTGTCGCAAGCCATAAATGATCATTAATTTCAAAGGACATAATATCTGGACTATGCTTTTTTACTTCTTCTTTAATAAATTCAACGGCCCAAATAGTGTTTGCTCTTATCTCAACTTCCTCTGGGGAATTATGGATAAGTTCAATTTTGCCGTCGATTTTTTCCGATAGAGACGGCTCGTATTCGAAAACACCTAACTTCCGTAAAACTTGCGGAAGTTTATAATCCGCACAGGCAGTTATCGTATCGACTTTATTTAGCATTCCGAACCCTTCACCATCAAAAATTTGAAAAACATCGGCCACGAAAAGTTGGGCACGCTTCTGGAAATAGACCTCTTTGCCTTTATACACGGCAGTGTCTTGAAAGGATGAAAAATTCTGCAGGATTAAATCTAAAAGTTTCGGGGCATCGTTATTCGCTTCATTGATAAGATTACGTACCCGGCCCCCATACTTATTTGCCATATTCTCCCCTATCTCATGTAAAATTTTCCACCGCTCTTTAAGTAACGGAATCTCAACATTTGCCTCCAATATTCTTTTAAATTCGTCCAAACTTATTTTAGAACAAAATTTGAAATCGAGCAGCTTAGTACCATTTTTTATCGCTTTGTCGAGAGCCACAATTAAACCCCAAGCGCCATCGTATTGCATATCTTTATAGTGAACTGTCCATTTCGGTTCACCCCAATAAGAAAAACTAAGGGAGTTAAAGATGAAAAGGAAATGCAATTTTTCATCTTCGGTAAGATTAGAAAAATCAAAAGGCGCTGCACTCAACCAGTGCTCGGCTTTCCCGTGATCGAACCCGGCTGAAAACTGAACCACTCTCTCTTTATTTATCTTTACAAAATCCGAGTTTTCGATTACGAACCTCGCTGAATCAAGAATTCTATTCATTTTCATTGTTAACCTTATTCAACCGCTTTCTTAAAAATGTCCACGAGTGCCTTGAAATCTTGTTCGTTCTCGCTTCCGGCGGCAATCCTTACGTCCTGTTCGGTAAGGTTCGCCAACCAGGTTTTAGGGTGCCCGAAACTTGCACCAACTCCGACCTTGTCGCCAGCTAGTTCTTTTACCCTACCGATAAACTCGGCTGCGTTAGGAACACGCAAGTAAAACAAAGTGACTAGTCCTTCGGGAGCAATTTGCTTGGCAAGTTCGTTTTGTTTATGCTCCGGTAAATTAGGATGCCCGACTTCAAGGACTTTATCAGATTTACTGAGAAGGGTCGCCAGTTCTAACGCATTCCTTGCGTGCCTCTTTACGGTGCTTGGCATTTTCTCCGTAATATCTTCTGGTATCTTTTCTTCGGCAGTGGGTTGTAAATAGGTTCCGATCTCCGTACGCTTTTCCTTTATCTTCTTTATCTTCTCAACATCGTTGGAATACGCTATTCCCATTGTGATTTTATCACCGCCTTCCTGATAATGTTTCGTTGCGCTTTCCACTACCACCATTTCAACATCCCGGCCCTCCAGATCTTTTAAAGGATTATGAATCACCGGAGAAACCAATGAATTGTCGATTATTAACGAAACTTTTTCCCGATTATTAGCAAGCAGCCATTTGACCATTCGCGCAGCAGCCCTGATAGATCCTTTGGTATCTAAATCAGTATCAGCCTCTATTCTCCTGACAGTGTCTCGGAAAACAAAAGGATTGTTGCCGGCCTTAAATTCCTTAACCTTATCGACAAGCTCTTTTTTAAACTCAGGATTTGCTGCCAAATCCTCGTATTTCTCCTCCCTGGCGAGATATTCATTGAGCAGATTATCCAGCGAAAAACTGTGTGCGTATTCTGCGTTCGCCTGTCTAGCGAGTTCGACTAATCTTTTTGTATCATTTACCTGCATTTCCTTGGCGTTGGCTACAGATTCTAAAATTATGAGCCTCGGTTTTTCGTCCTTAATCTTTTTCTCGATTTCCTCCATATCTCCGGAGTCAACGCTAACAGTTTTAACGCCCTTCGCTTTTAAACTAGCGAACACTTTCTTGGTTTGTGAATAAGTATCTTTACCACAAAGGACAACATCACCGGGCTTTAAATCTTCAGCCTCTATTGCGGTATGGATAGCCGCCATACCTGCATTAAATAATGCAGAATCAGGAGCTTCTAACATGTCGGCGAACTCTTTCTCGCGCTCTCTTAATTCCGGATACTCGTTCCGGGCATATATATCCGCCGACTTCCCTTCACGATATTTTTGTACTTCGTCTCCAAGTTCTTCAGGAGAATCAAATTCCCGTGTGATTTCTGGTTCGCGTGATTCAGGTGATCGCATAATATTTTATGTTATTTTTTAATTGGTTTTCCGAGAAAAAATGGTATGGTTCCGCCAAGAAAATCGAACTCCTTCGCTTGCTTCACAGGCAAGAGTATGAAATATTTTTCCAGATTTCTTTTAAACCCTTTGAGCGGTACAAAAAATCTGGACGTGCCGGGTGGAACTAGCTTAATCAATCTTTCGTACTCGTTTTTATCGAAAACTCCTTTGCGGTACAGGTTTCTCATTCTTTTGTTAATAATCGCATATTCAACTTTAGGTCTTTTCTTATCCCAAGTGGTAATATCGGTCGAATAAAACAAAAGGTTAACGTACAGGTCGGGGAACTTTATTATACCACTACGGTAGTCAGCGACATAACGAGCCGCGGATTTTTTAACATGTTCTGGAACATAGACCAAATCTCGTATTAACATACGACCATCCTTTTTTAAGAGCTGGCAACAATTTCCAGCTAGTCGCCCCCAATATTCAGATCTGACATTAGCAAAACAAGCGTCTCCTATTATCATGTCGAAACTGTCCTTTTTGAGTACTTTGTCCATTTCAAGCCAATCCGCGATTATCTTCGTCTCGTTCGGACTATCTTGGTATGCCATCAAATTGCTCATTGCTTTAATCTGACCAGGGAATAAATCAACGACCACAACTTTACTCTTTGTTTTTAACGCAAAGTCACGAAGTTCCGGGGTCGCTCCCATCACTAGGCACGAAGGGTTTTTCTTTTTGCCGAGAATTTTAGTGATATATTCCTCGTATATATCTAAAATCTCCTTTGAGATAGAAGGTGTTCCGGGATGTTCTGCTCTATTTTTTTGGCGTTCGACTAACTTTCCCCAATCTTGATGCCTCATATGTTTCTCGTAGTATATAATTATACGTCTTTCCTCGGGGTCCCTAAATATGACTCTAAGTAAGAGCAATATTCATATTCCCTGCATTGCTTTATTTCCTTTAAGGAAAAATACTTTTTCAGTAATCTAACGAGGTCTTTTTTTGTAAAGATGGAAACTGGTTTATCTTTTTCCCCCAACACATCTTTCCACCATTCGCAAAATTTTTTAATATCTGAATCATCAGCCGCCATTTTTTCTAATCTTTCATAGATAGCGATATGTCCGACTACGGATGGAGATTTTTTGTAGGCGTTCCAATCGCTATTGTATTTCAGGAAATTAAAAAATTCAATCTCTGAAATTTTCTTGTTTTTATAGCTCCTTAATAGTTTTTCCCAACCATTTCCGATTATGACGGGCTTTTTATTGCGCACAAGGCAGCATGTTAAAAAAACGCCATTCGGCTTTAGAATTCTCTGGATTTTTCCTAATAATGCGTTTAAATCTTTTACATTCAAAATCTGTTCTAAAGCAATATGGCCGACAACAACATCAAAACTATTTTGAGGAAGATTAACTTTCAGCCAATTACCGACTATTTTTTTATTTTTAGAACTTTTCCCATATTTCATCAACCCATCCATATTCATCAACATATTGGCGTTTACATCGCAGGCAAAAGATTGAAACCCGTTCTTTATTAATAAATCTCTCAATTCGGGAGTTGAACCTAAAATCAAACCCTTGGGGTTTTTCGTCCTTTTCTCTATTTTTACTAAAACGTCTTCCCAAATCGAGAGTAAATCTTTGCACGGCCTCGATGGAGGTACAATTTTAAACCATGTGTTTTTTAAAACCTTCCATGATTTTCTCACTTCAGAATATTTCTGTGACTTTTTTGTTTGCATGAGATTTCAAAATTTACTCAACTGCCCGTTTAATCCACTCTTTAGCGTTTTTACGCAGTACCTTATTCACGTCCTCGTCCTTAATGTTGAAATCCTCTGACAACGTATCGGCAAGAATCTTAAAGCCCTCGGGGTTTCGAATCTCATTTAAAAACGCCGGAGGTACGCCTCCGAAATCAGTTCCTATGGCAACCGCTTCGATTCCGCCCTTTAATTGGGCTATCTCGTTTATCCTTTCAGCAACTTTCCGGGTCGATGAAAAAAATGGTTTCGTCACCCCTAAACCGATGATGCCTCCAATTTTAACTATCTGCGAAATCTCCTCGTCCTTCAGAGCTCTCTCCCCCATTTTCCCTTTCCAGCTGTCCATAACATCTTCTTCGGCGCAACCATGTGAATATGAAACCAAATGACCCTTCCCTCCGTCTTTCGCTAAACTAATCACGTCCTGCCGGGTTTTGTAGTTAGAATGGGCCAAATCAATTACCAGTCCATGATCCAACATATACAGAGCCGATGTGCGTCCGAGCTCTGTCAATCCCCCCTCGTCTGCCAAGGGCGTGGGTTTGTTGTATTGAAAACCAAAAAACTTTACACCATGATCCGCTAATTTCTCTACATCAGTTAGAGAATGGATAAGATGAGCGCCTGCTTCAAGTCCAAGGACAAGATTGCCGCTTTCTTTGAAATCCGCTGCTCTTTTCACTATATGCACCCCGCATCTTTCTCCCATATCCTTATACCGATCAATCAGTTTTAACATTTTATCCCACCTCGTGGCATTTTCTGGATTTTCTGGATTTGGAAACATATATTGATCAAAAACACTGGCCACGACAACGTCATACCTGGCTTTGATTGCTCCTGCCATCAGCTCAGTATAATCTTCCCATGTAAAATCCTTTATATCCTTGCTGAAGGTTTTTTCAGCTGTCTTAAGATCAACACCGAACTGCTCCAGCCTGGTCAGCACAGATTTATCCTTAGGGTCAAACCGGTTTGGGTAGTCGCTGTACTCTCCAAGGTGTTCCGTGGCTTTCGGCACCAAGGGGTCGTCGTGAAGAGAAGATATTTTCTCCGGTTCGTCTTCTGCGTGAGAGGATAATTTTTCTGGACTCATATTTATTATTTTACCCAATTAAATCCTTGATACAAATCGTTTTCACTATATTCTAGTTCCTGCCTTTCTGCGGCAGGAGTTAGTCGGTAATAGGAAATGGGCGTGAAGGGATACAGCAAGTACTTAAACTTAACCTGTCCGAGCTTTTCCAAATATTCTTTGCTGAACCTATGGCTCATTGCGATGTCAAAACCGAACTCTTTCTTAATATTCCCTTCTTTGTCTTTGGTAAATGCCACATCTCCGCAGTTAAAATTTAAAACACTGGCTTGTTTTACTAATTCATATTCCTCCGGATCTTCGTTTATCAAAACCCTCAACCAAGCATCGTGCAGTTTTCCGGTATACTCAGTTTGTCCCGGTCCGCCCATAGTTTTAGCCCCGAGGTAGAAAGCAACGAAGGAAAACTTTGTAAATATTGATGGAATAATTATACCATCTCTCAGGGCGGCGGTAACGTCCTCGGGAGTCAAATTAATATCCCTGACTTTCCCATCAGGATTTACCAGCTTCTCCCCCCTTAATTCCATGCGGAATTCCTTGCCTTCGTCCTCGACAAAACCCCAAAAGAAATGAGTGCCGGTATTAGGTCCTAAATAGTTCCAGGCGCCATATATACCGTCGAATTCCTTCAGCACTATATCCCTAAACCTTTTATCAAAAAGAAGCTTCCAGATTATATTCTCTTTATCATCTAACAAAAACTGCGAAAGGTATTTTATCAATATCTCATCATGCTCCAGAGTTATACAACGCCGAATTTGATCGCGGATTTGAGGATCGAAAAACTCCTGCCAAAGATAATAGTTTATCTTCACAATCTGATCTGACAAACGGTTGCAGGTCGAAAAATCCACGTTGTCTATAATCCCTTGTAGTTTTTGGATAAAGGCGACTTCCTCCTCCGTATATGTATTGCCGCTTTTCTTAAGCCAATCAATCAGGTCAAATTTATACAGCGGATAACGGGACACGAGCTTGTTTTTCGCTGATTTGGGATACAAATTCAGGTGCTTGCCGGCAAAAGTAACGCCTCGCTTGTGCAAAGGATCGTGAAAGGGTATGTTGCCGCAATCCAAAACATAATAGTCGCCGTGGTTCTTCCTATCCAAAATTGTATCAAACCTGCTTATTAAATGCGCGCCGAGCGTTGTCGGATAATCTAAAAGATTGTGATGATCGGTTGTATCAAGCAGCATCCCCTCGTCGTAGTTTATCCTTACATCTTCGGTTTTAAAAAGACTATCGATTTTCTCTTTTATAGCCTCAACATACGGCTTCTGCCTTTCAAGGTGAACGACGTTAAATTTATGTGTTGTGAGCTTGGTTCTACAATAGTCAATAAGGCTTTCGTCGCAATCCAAAAGACCCTCCATAAAAGGGTTGGCTTGTTTAATTTTCTCAATTGCCTGCTCGAGCGTAATCATACGTTACTTAGCAGCCCGGGGTGGTAATGACCCACCATCTCTTTGGGAAACAAAGCGTCCTTCATTAGACGACCAGGCCACGACGTTACGTCGTAAATTACGACGCCAAATATACTACACTTATTATCCCTGCTGCGGGGCCTGGACTCGAACCAAGATAAACGGGACCAAAACCCGTTGTCCTACCATTAGACGACCCCGCAATATTTATAAATTCCATCGATCCAACCTTCAATTTTTCTTGTCAGATTAACGCTCTTCCTAACGACTACACGCAGTAATCCATAATAATCCTCGCGCTGGTTATTTCTTCTAGGATTATACTTATTCTTTTTCCAAGTAACTTTTTGAAAACATTCAAGCGGAAACCCAGTGATATCAGACCAATATTTCTGGATTATATCCAGTCGGTCGCTAGAATTGTCATGAAGAAAAATCCAAAAATTAATATCTTCTCGCGGCACCCCGACAACTTCCAAAAGCCATTTTAAATAAAGCTTTATCAAATATGGATCAG
>JBAZYR010000004.1:0-81373 GCA_041659225.1 Candidatus Staskawiczbacteria bacterium | reverse complement strand
CAAGCGCAAAGACAGCAAAAATTAAATAAACTAATTTTTCTCTCAAGGGCAACTCAAACTTCTTTTGAGTTATTCCCAACTCCTCTTCTTTGTCCGCCGCGAGCTTATCCAAAAAAACCTCGTGAGGCTCAATATCCTGCCTAAAATTTTTTATCTTATACCTTTCGACTTGCATGTTTTAGCATCAGCTATTTTTTTAAATATGTAGAAACTGGGAATGGCGAAGCACAGATTGAAAAGTATTTTTATCCCCAAGGCATATCCGCCGAAACTTATTATCGTCGATCGGTCAAACAGCAATGAAAACGCCCCAAACAAAAAGTCGTACAGAATTACGCAGAAAACAAAAATCGGCATGAAATAGAAGACAAGATATTTTCGCGGAATACCCCGGAGCACACGAAGCAATTCCTTAACAAAAACGTAAACAATTAATAACGAGAGAATTGAAACTCCGAAATTAACGTCGGAAAAAAGGTCCAGGAAAAAACCGCCGATAATTATGGCCAGAATACTCGTGTATCTATGCGAGGAATCAAAAAAGAAAATCAAACATGCCAGAACTAAAACAAAATTCGGGGAAACTCCGCTGATACTTAAGGGAACGAAAAAACTTCCTTGTATTAAAGAAAGTAAATAAAAACATATAAATAAAACTAGAAATCTGTATTGAGCCAAATTATTTAAAATTGGTTATAACAAAAAGATTTTGAGTGCTTCTTAGATCAAAGTATGGCTTTATCTCACCGGTCTGGTATGGTTTTGTATCCTCTTTTTTTACAACCTCTATCTCCCCCACCAACAAATCCCGAGGGAAAACCCCCTGTAGATTTGAGGTAGTTAAAACATCTCCTTTCTTTATCTCTTCTTCCCTGGGTATTAGATCAAATAATAGATTCGAACCGCCATTACCCCGAGCAACTCCGTATATTCCAGGCTGATTAATTGTTTCTATACTTGCATCAGCCGTACCAAAATCTTGAACTTTAAAATCAAAAACGCTATCGGCTCGAGTAATTAAGGAGATACGAGAGAAATTATCATACACCTCGGCAACCCGGCCGAATAGCACTCTGTTTTGATCAATCACCGGCATATTTACCTCCATGCCGTCCGAAAAACCTTTATCAATTAATATATAACTACCGGCGGTATCCTTCTCGATGATATGAGATACAACCAGCTTAAAGTCTTTTTGCAAATTAAGCTCAAGGGCTTTTCGCAAGTCCTCGTTTTCTTTTTTCAGGTTCTCCAAAGTAAAAATCTCAGCCAACAAACTTTGCTTCTCCTCAAAAAGTTTATTATTATCGCTCTCTAAATTATTTATTCTTACAATAGCGCCCAGAAAATCAGAGGTATTCCCCCCAGATCGCAAAAGAAGTTTTTGGAAGGGACAGGAAATAGTATAGAAAAAATTCTTCACTGTTTTACTGTAAATATTTAGACCAATAATTAAAAGTATCGGAATAAAAATCAATAACAGAATTCTTGACGTTTTACCTCTGGAGGAATTAATTTGCATAATAGTTAGTTATTTTACCCTGCCTCAATATTTAATGCAAATCATGCAATAAAAAATGGAAGCAAATTTACTTCCAGATTCTATTTCACGTAAACAAAAATCGTATTCAGTGTAGGAGGACTACCTACTTTCGCGCTAACGCACTATCATCGGCCTTGGGTTATTTCACTTCTGTGTTCGGAATGGGAACAGGTGGAGCAAACCCAGTATAGTCCCCTTACACTAAATACGATTATTGTTTTTGTATTGTATTTTAAATATCTAAAATCTGTATCTATCACTTATTTATTCTCCTAAGTTTTTTGCAAAACTTGGGAGAATAGCAAAGAAAATAACAATGATTTATTAGTACTCCTCGGCTGAGTGGGTCGCCCCACTTACACCTGGAGCCTATCAAGGTCGTCATCTTCGACCAATCTAGGAGTTCTAATCTTGAGGTGGGCTTCGCGCTTAGATGCTTTCAGCGCTTATCCCTTCCGAACTTAGCTACCCAGCAATGCTCCTGGCGGAACAACTGGTACACCAGAGGTTCGTTCAACCCGGTCCTCTCGTACTAGGGTCAAAGCCTCTCAAAACTCTGCGCTTGCGGTAGATAAGGACCAACCTGTCTCACGACGGTTTGAACCCAGCTCACGTAACACTTTAATTGGCGAACAGCCAAACCCTTGGGAGCTGCTCCACCCCCAGGATGTGTTGAGCCGACATCGAGGTGCCGAACAGAGCCGTCGCTATGGACGCTCGGGCTCTACCAGCCTGTTATCCCCGGAGTAGCTTTTGGTTGATGATCTTCAGCGGTTCTAATAACCACTGTCGGTTCACTAAGTTCTGCTTTCGCAACTGCGCGACATATCCGTCTTGCAGTAAAGCCGGCTTATGGCTTTGCCCTATCGCTCCGATTTCCATCCGGAGCTAGCCGACCTTATAAACGCCTCCATTACTCTTTAGGAGGCAAGTGCCCCACTTAAACTACCCATTAAACACTGTCTCTCGAATAAACGAGGTTAGAATTAAAGCCTTTAAAGGATGGTGTTTCATCGGCGACTCCACCCTATCCGAGAATAGGGTTTCAAAGTCTCCCATCTACGCTACGCATTAAAAACCAAAACTCAATATCTAACTATAGTAAAGCTTCCGGGGTCTTTCCGTCTAGCCGCAAGTAACCGGCATCTTCACCGGTATTGCATTTTCACCGGGCTCTTCGTTGAGACAGTCCCCCAGTCGTTAAGCCATTCATGCGGGCCGGAACTTACCCGGCAAGGGATTACGCTACCTTTGGACGATTATAGTTATCGCCGACGTTCACTGGTGCTTCAGTCACTCAGCCTATACCTTGCGGCATACACCGGCAACCTTAACATTCCAGCACTGGTCAGGCCTCAGCTCCTATACATCCTCTTACGAGTTAGCAGGAACCTGTGTTTTTGATAAACAGTCGCTAGGGGTACTTTAATTGCAGCCTAGTCCTTGCGGACTGGGCAGGCCATATTGCGAACTTACGGCCGCTTTTTTGCCGAGTTCCTTGACGAAGATTCACCCGTTCACCTTAGCACACTTACGCCAACCCACCTGTGTCGGTTTACGGTACGATATCCCTCCTAATTTGACTCTCCTGAAACTTTTCTGGGAAGCGTGCTCTACCTAGATTTCTCTCCCCGAAAGGAGAAATTTTCTTCGCGCTTGGATTGCTCCTCACGCGCTAAACGTAAATCCGATAATACGCCTAGGCTACTACACTCCGTCATTTCAGAAAAATTAGAAAGGATGGGCCGGAATATTAACCGGCTGTCCATCGAGTACACCTTTCGGTTTCCCCTTAGGATCGCCTAACCCTTGGCTGATTTACATTGCCAAGGAAACCTTGGGTTTTCGGTGTTTTAGTATTTCACTAAAATTGCGGTTACTCATGCCAACATTCTCACTCCTTAGCGCTCCACCCGACCTCACAGTCGAACTTCGCTGCACTAAGGACGCTCTCCTACCACCAGCAATTAACGAATTAACTGCTGATCCATATCTTCGGTATTAAACTTAGTCCCGGAAATCTTTGGCGCGTTTCGCCTAAATAGGACAGTGAGTTGTTACACACTCTTTAAAAGATAGCTACCTCTAAGCTAACTTCCTGCCTGTAAAGGGCAAAACACTTCCTTATTTAACACTTAGTCTAATTTAGGGACCTTAGATTATGGTCTGGACTGTTCTCCTCGCGACTATGAAGCTTAGCCCCCACAGTCTAACTGCCTTTCTCTTAAAACACTGGTATTCGGAGTTTAGTTAGAAAATCTGAGCGAAGCCCAAGAAATTCTATCTAGTGCTCTACCCCCAATGTTTAACAAAAGACGCTAGCCCAAAAGCTATTTCGGAGAGAACCAGCTATTACCAAGCTCGATTAGCTTTTCACTTCTTTCCACAAGTCATCCCAGAGTATTGCACGGCTCACGGGTTCGGGCCTCCTCCCGACTTTCGTCGGAATTCACCCTGCTCATGGAAAGCTCGCTTGGCTTCGGGTCTCAAGCACGCAGCTGAAATTTTGCGCTATTAACACTCGCTTTCGCTACGCCTCCACCCCATAAGGGCTTAGACAAGCTGAGTGCTTGAACTCGTTGGCTCGTTCTGCAAAAAGCACGCCATCACTCGATCCTTGCGGATCAAGCTCTGACTCTTTGTAAGCAAATGGTTTCAGGTTCTATTTCATCGCCCTCGCCGGGCTGCTTTTCACCTTTCCCTCACGGTACTAGTTCACTATCGGTGATATCAAGTATTTAGCCTTGGCCGTATAGTTCGGCCGGATTCCTGCCAGGTTATCATGCCCGACAGTACTCAAGTAAAATAGCAAGGAGCGTAAAATCGTTTTCGTCTACGGGATTATTACCCTCTATGATCGCCCTTTCCAGGGTCATTCGACTAACGAAAATACCAAAGTGTTCTCCCTCGGATAGAATCCCGCCCTCCATATATGAAATATGAGTGACGGGATGCCCCCGACGCTAAATCCTTACAACCCCAATTTGTTCCTTGCGAAATAAATTGGTTTAGGCTTCTCCCTTTTCGCTCGCCACTACTAAGGGAATAAATATTTTTCTATTTTCCTCTGGGTACTATGATGTTTCGCTTCCCCAGGTGCACTCTCAACCCTTGCGGATTGAGTAATTTCGTTTATAGCGAAATTGGGTTTCCCCATTCGGAAATCTCCGGATCAAAGGTTGCTAACCACCTCCCCGAAGCTTATCGCAGGCACGCCGCGTCCTTCATCGTCTTGATATCCCAAGGCATCCACCATCTGCCTGTAAAATTATTTCTTTGCGTAAGTTGATAGATACAGATTTTAGATATCTAATTAAGATTATTAAATTAAAAAGCAATTTAATAAAATTTGAAAATGCAATTTATCCGATTAAATATTTACGAATAAATCTGATGTAAATTCGTATTACTTAACCGAATACAATACGTAAATTTTCAATGAACTTGATGATAGAGTATTTTATTGCTTGCAAGAAGATAGAATCAATCTTGCCGCGTGATAATAAAAAACCGCCTTCAAAGCGGATCCTACAACCATAAACAAAAGTGCTGGAGTTTACCCGCTTCGTTTTTTAGTAATGGTTTTAATAATCTTCATCATGTAAATCCTATATTATTCTATAAATAAAGACGTGTCAATAGCTAGAATAGCGATGCTTTTTCATATAAGAAAAAAGCCCCAAAAGATGACTCCCCGGGGCATGAGAAAACTCGTTTGAGTATTCCATCATTGCGGCACAAGTGGCTGTGCCATTTCCTTTTTGGCTTTCGTTGCCTCTTCTACCTCTTCCTCTGTCATAAGACGGAAGATATACACAAGACAGACGCCTTTTACTTCCCGTTTTTCGTCAACCCAATGTTGACGCTTGTCATACTTAGCGAGATACATCCTCGCCATATTGCGGGCAGCACCAGGCCGTCGGGTCTCGGCGACTGGCCAAGCAGAGATCTCCGGGAAAACTACACCGGCATAGGTCTTGCCGCCGCGTTTAGTATACGAGATATAACGCCCATACCCGATTGGCGTAGCTCTCACTGGAATCGCAGTTGATTGAGCTGTTAACGAATTACTTATGGAAGTGTCTTGCTTCGGAGGCAGAAGTCCGGCAGCGATCAAAATCCCAACTACCAAAGCGATGAATATCAGGTCTAACTTGCTTTCACGCCGCATGATTCCCTCACTTTCCTACAAGATTGTCATCCATGACATTCCTGTTCCAGGTTAATTGAATTCGTGCAACATCTTCGGGCGCACTTTCACGGGTGTAACTGACTCCCCCGCCGGCTGTGTCGCCGGTATGATGATCTCCTCGACTGGCTGGGTTGTCGCTGCCTGCTGTTCGCAGTGAATCTGCAACATGTAGGCACCGATGATCATCATGCCCAAAAGCGCCAATAAACCCGCTTTCGTTTCATACCGCATACGACTCTCTCTTTCAAAAAGGAAAAACTTTTCAACGTACACATCCATATTATATCACACTAGTAATTTACTGTCAAAACAAAACACCCCCCTATTCGGGAGGTGTTTTTAAATTCCTAGGAAAATTCCTACGGTCTTACTTTTTTCTTCAGGTTGCTAATTGCTTCAGATGCGGCATCTTTTCCGCCCAAACCAAAGGCAATAGCAGCTCCACCGGCAACGGCGATAACAACACCGTAAACTATCCCAGTGTACAGGACCTGAACCAATCCAGAAGTTGGCAACAGTTGGTCTAAAATCATGAAAATGACGAAGATCCAAATTGTCCATTTCACGATTGAAGCGGCCAAGCTGGCGTAACCAACCTTCATTCTTTCAACAGTCACTCTAACCAATTTCTCGATTATGTCAGCAATTATTACTGCAACAACAAATATTAATACAGCGAGGACGATGTTTGGAATGTAGTTTAGAACATCCTTCACGAGACCTCCAAAAGTTGTCAGCTGTAGTATATCTACCGTTAACAATAACGATACGATTACAAATACCCATTTGAAAATCGCACCAATAAAAGCAGAGGGATCAACTTTGATGTCTGCCTTATCAAGGGCCTTCTGCCAACCTTCCTTTGCGAAAAGGCGGTTGAATTTTAACCCTTTCAAAATTTCTGTTATCAAACGGCCAATTCCGACAGAGATAAGATAACAAATGATGAAAACGATTATAGCAAGAATAAGTCGAGGTAAGAACTCAACCAATTCTTGTAAAAATGGTTGAATAATCGATAAGTATAATTCTTGTGGTACCATATTTATTAATTTATTTTATTTAACCTAATAAATAGTCGACCTTTCAATTGGGCTCTTTGCAACAAAGCCTAATTGTTACTATTTGTATATTATAGCAGGAATAGGGCGAGAATAATCAAGGGGCCTGTGGATAACCTACCCATGCTTAATCTCAATTACATCCCCGTCTTTTACAACATATTCCTTCCCTTCAGTCCGTATTAAGCCCTTTTCTTTTGCTTTCCCAAAACCCGGAGCATTTAATAGGTCCAGCCAGTTTATTACCTCTGCCTTTACAAAGGCTTTTTCAAAGTCGCTATGGATAACTCCCCCAGCCTGCGGTGCCTTCATTCCCCTCTTCAGTGTCCAAGCCCTTGTTTCATCCGGGCCGGTGGTTAAAAATGTAATCAGGTTTAGCAATTCATAAGATTTCCGGATTAAAATATCCGTCTCAGAATCAGGCGGAAATCCCAAAGACACTCTTTCCTCCCGAGTAAATCCCACACTCTCAAACTCCGAGGCCAAATCAATAATCAGGTACGGCCAGTTATTCTTTTTAAAAATATCAAGGGTGCTTGCATCCACTTCTTCATCCGTGCCGTTTAATAGATACAACCTGGGTTTAAACGTTAAAAGCTGGTAGCTATTCAATATCTTTCTTTCGTCATCTGAAAACTCCTGTTCAATAAGGATCTTTTCTTGCGCCAAGAAATCCTTGGCCTTTTTTAGCGTTTCTGATTCTTTTATCGCTTCTTTTTTACTTGCCCGCACATCCCCTTCTAAACTCTGCAGTCTTTTTGAAACAGTATCTAAATCCTTAAGAATTAATTCAACATCTAAAATACCTTTGTCGCGCAACGGGCTCACGGTTTCCTGGGTATTAATGATATCGGGATTAACGAAAGAACGAAGAATATATAGCACCGCATCGGTTTCCCGGATATTGGCCAGAAATTTATTGCCTAATCCCTCCCCTTCACTCGCTCCTTTAACCAGCCCGGCTATATCCACAAACTCAATGGTTGTATATATTTTTTTAGCCGAATTAGTAAGCTGAGCCAGCTTATCAACTCTTTCGTCGGGAACCAAAACAACCCCGACATTGGGATCAATTGTACAGAACGGATAATTGGCGATATCCACTTCCTTTTTCGTAAGAGTTTTAAATAATGTTGATTTACCCACGTTCGGTAAACCGACGATTCCAATTGATAAAGCCATATGTTTCTAATATCATTTTTTTACGCTGAATACAATGAAAAAAACTCCGTGTCGGCCACAAGAGTTTATTTTTTAAAATCCTTTAATTGATAGTATGCCATTATCAGCGCGGTTGTTAAGGAAAGACTGAAAGCTCGAGTAGCGTAGATTACCGCCAATGTATTACCGTCGTGGATTGCAGGATATAGAGCAACCAAAGCATTGACGGCTGCGGGAATCCAAGCGAAAAATGATTCCGTATTTTTCTTTTGACTTATGAGCTTATGGAACATCGGAAAATATGCGAAGCTCATAAGTATTTGAGTCATAACATTTGAGGTCCAAGCATTGCCGGTTACAAGGCCATATACCATGATTGCTACCGCCCCGATCAAATACCATTTTTCGAATGACTTGAGTCTCACCTCGTGCTTGCCCCATAGAAGTATGGCTAATAGAATAATCGACACATAGGTAAGGTCAACCGTATTAAGAACTCCTGACTTAATATCCTTGTTAGCTGCTACAACATAAGTTGAAAAACTCAAGCAGCATCCTACCAAGAATATGATCCAAGTAGAAAGCGTTGGGGTGGCTTTTCTTCTCCAAATCTGGAAGACATAACAAAGTGAAAAAAAGATTGAAGAAATAGCGACAAACCAAACACAGATATCTTTCACGGTGCTATTCTCCTTCCATAGAAAACTTGTCAAACGGCTAGCCTCAAAGTACCAGTTTGTGACGAAAATGTCAAATCGACAAAAAAAGAGAGGCGCGAGCCTCCCATAATTCGTTAATACTGATGATTTGTTAATACTGATGTTTTTCCCAAAGTTCATGATCGTTAATGCGAGATTGGATGTCGACGCCGTAGAACTCTTCGATGGGTCTTAATATCCAAGGGCTTTCTTTCCACACAGTCTGCAGAGCTTGCATCAAAATTCCGATACCAGAAGCGGTCATCCGACCCAAAGGCCTACGGCATGAGCCAGCAGGCATTCCGAGTACATCCATCATAATCTTCACAGGAAGCGGGTTCCGGAACTTATCTGTAACCGTCGCCCCACCCTTTATGAATCGATCGGCTAGAAATGTAACCACCTTGAACAAAGGTGCTAGCTGGTTGCGTATAGCCAAGGCTTCGTTCTCGCCCCCGCGGAGTAACAGCATGCACATCTGTTGGACGGCAGCCGGAGCGATATTAGAAGTGACAGAGATAACCCCGCAGGAAAGAACGTCGGAGGTAATCATCTCAGCAGTTTTGTCGTCGTCGCCCGAAATAATCTGGAAGTCGCGAATCCCAGAGGCCACCAACAGGCTTCGGGTACGTAGCATTCGGTTAAGATCACCGGTCGCTTCTTTAACGGCCCGGAAGCTATGAGGATAATTCAAGGCCAGCTGTACCAAATCCTCGGGCGCAAGCGAACAACCAGTTCGTCCCGGGATTATGTATGGAACAAGCAAAAAGTTAGGATTCTGATTATTGACGGCGAGCACCCCATAATATTCATCGCGAATTTCGATCGACGACGGCCCGTTATAATACGGATCCACAAGCAGAGCTCCGCGACAGCCAAGCCGGTTAGCGACTTCAATATAATCCATCGCCTCCTCGGTCGAGTTTGACCCACAACCGGGGAGAATATCCATGCCTGTTCCCCGCGTGCAGCTAATCGCGGCATGAATCAAATCGCGATGTTCGGTCGGCGTAATCGTGGGCGATTCGCCAGTCGTTCCGACGGGAACGATACAGCGAATCCCTTGAGACCTTTGGAATTGAATATTCTTAGCAAATCCGTTCCAATCAATTCGGGAATGATCCGTAAAAGGCGTTACCATTGCGGTCATCGCACCCTCGTGTAGAGATTCACTCATCACAGCTCCTTTCTAAGCTTGCGTAATTAGATATCAGTTTGGGAATAAAATGTACTATTTTATTACTACAATAGATATGATAAGTTGTCAAACAAAAAACCCGAGGTATATATCTCGGGCTTCGCTAGATCTGAAACTAGAACTCGAATGCCCCAATTGTTGCTCCGGTAGTTGACCGCGCTTTGCCATTGGCGTCGGCAGGTACAGGAGGAACATTCTCTCGATTAACCAAGGGTGAACCGGCGCTCAATGGCTGTCCGATTGTTGGCGACTGGAGATTCCGATTAATTTGCGGATCACCGGACGAGTATCTTAAACCGTAAGCAGCACCATGGTAATAATCTCCGGTCGGGTTAACGTTTACAAAATGGTTGTCCAAAAATTCGTCTCCGTGGTTTGTCAGATAAGGTTCTTGGTACCAAGGCTCGCCGTTGTCGAGATTGTTGATTCCGAGCGCATCGAACAAATTTCCCCGGAAGGAACTATTGATGACGGAATATTGTCGAAAATTTCCCGGATAACTTTTGGTAAGATAAATCGCTAGAGGCAAATGATCGCTTGGGATGGATCCCGCCCCCCATATATAGGTGTTATGCCACATTAAAAGATGATTGTACTGGCCGAGAATCCCGCCGAAGACAACAGGCCTATTGCCATAGGCCGGATTAGGATCCAGGTCAATCTCGGCGAAGACATTAACTAAGGCAATGCCGGTAGCCGTAGCGGCATCAGCATAGATATTACTCCAAAAAATATCGTAATGCAGGCCGGTGGCGCGTACGTTGTACATAATAAAATTATCGGCGTCTGCCCCGGGCTGGAAAAGATCGGCATGCGGTTGTTTGTTACCCAGTGAGTCTAAATAATTTCCGCGGACATCGTCGACGCGGGTATTAATAACCAGTGGTGCCGCCTGGAAGGGATCATTGCTAATTTCGTGAATGTACAAGCCCCGGACCAAGACCGTATTTTGAGTGTAAACGCCAAAGTTTGATTTATTGACTTCGCTATCGGTCCAATAAACTTCAGGGATATCGGGGTTGACCGGCCCGGTGTAAATTCCGCCGTTTGCAGATCCCTCCGGCCAGCGGCCAATGCCAAGTATGTGAGAGTTATCAATCCAGACCTTAACGTTGGCTGGATCGCAACTCGCTCCGGGATAACAATTCTTGATCACACTTGCACCATTCGAGGTATTGCTCAGAGTAAG
This sequence comes from Candidatus Staskawiczbacteria bacterium, assembly GCA_041659225.1. GTDB lineage: Bacteria > Patescibacteriota > Minisyncoccia > Minisyncoccales > Staskawiczbacteraceae > JBAZYR01. Next base: position 70,331 of record JBAZYR010000004.1, on the reverse strand, counting down.
GCCTTGGACATGTGCCCGCTCGATATTATAAATTCCACTAGCAGCTGTGATAACGACATCAGTTCTCGCCAAACCAGGTGCTGCCGAAATGGTCAGCCACTCGTTGCTGCCCCTAACGAACCCGCTGTTGCTGCCGGCAGTGTTGTAAGTTCCGCTCTTTACATAAATCATCGCGCCGTCCGCGTTACCGCCACGATAGGTTTGGATGGCCCGGGCAGCCGCGTTGATAGTCTTGAAATATTTACCTGCGCCGGGATCATTGACGCTTGTGCTCACGGCATTAGTGACACCATCGTTTCCATTTGTATTATCAACCCAAGCATAAGCTCTCTGATACTGGTCGGCGTTAGACTGCGGTACGACCACCAAAGTGACGGGACTAAGGCCGGAACCGTAAACAGCAGCGTTAGTATTTTTGTCTCTGACTCCGCCATCGTTTCCATACACGGTAGCTTCGACGGTGATGGCACTGTTAGTATCGAATTCGGCGGCCGTTAATGGCACCCAGTATTCCCAAACTCCGGTTTGGGGATTGAGCGACATTGCGGTTGCTGTTTTGTCTAGGCCGGTATAACCACCGCCGCTTATCTTGAAGACGACACGGTTAATTCCATATTTTGAAAAAGCGACTACTGATAGATTCAAGGGGTGAGCTGGATCGATCCTCTGGTAAGGCACGGTGTCCCACCGAGCGATTGGCTTCAACTGCGTTTGGGGTACTGAACTAAAACTTGCGCTGATAGTATGATTGACAGTTATATCGGAAAAAGTGAAAGTCGAAATTGCTCCTTTCTCGAGGCCATCAACTACCACCTGGTTTATTTGATGGGTTGCATCAGGACTAATAGCAAAGGTCTTGGTATCTCCTGAGTTGACAGTGACCGTGCCAATAGGATCGATTGTCCCACCAGCGCCAGCCGTGGCGACAATGGAGTACTGTTGCGGCACGGTGCAGCCCATTTGGCCTCGAACAAAAAGAACGTCAAAATTATCAACTTTACCGCTAGTATTAACGTCTGCTTTGACACAATTAGGTGCACCAGCACCTATATCACACCTTAATTGGCCTCGAACAAAAAGAACGTCAAAATTATCAACTTCACCACTAGTATTAACGTCTGCTTTAACGCAATTGGTATCGCCAGAAGGAGGTTGTGTTTGGTCCTCCTGATAAAGAGTACTTACTTCGGCCGGTGAAAGAACCTGGTTGACGATCCGCAAGCTGTCGATAACGCCATTGAATCGTTCCTCAGGATAAATGGCATTGCCACCGATATACAGCGGATCATTATTGGCAATCATGGTTGCAGAGCTGCCTGAGGTCGACAAAGGAACGCCATTCAGATAAATCGCCTGATTGGCTCCGTTCTTAGTGTAAACAATTTGATACCATTGGTTAGATTGAATGTTTGCCGAGGCTGCGCTGAAAGATTGCCAAGTGCCGTTTAACCATTGAATTTCCACGGCTTTGTAGTGGAGGTAAAGACTCCAGGACCGCTGGCTATCATTTGTACCTTTAACCAAAATCCCCTGCCATTCATCAGTCGCCGGATCAGAGTTGGTCTTAACCCAGGCCGTCAAGCTGAAATTGTCAGTAAGATTGATGTTGGAATTATTGGCAACGGCCAAATAGTTGGTAGTGCCGTCAAAAGAGTAAGCACCGCTACCGAGTAAACCCCCGCTGGCCAGGTATGACGGACAGGTTCCGGAGCAGACAGCGTTGTTTCCATGACCGGAGGAATCATCCATGTTTCCGTTGAACAATAAATTAAGCATTACGGAGGTCGGGTTAAGCACGGAGGCAGGTTGCATCCAAGGAATAACCTTGAAAAGAATGCCGATGGCAACCAAGAGGGCAACGATGGCTAATACGAATAAAATGGGATATATACGCATGACTGCATTGTACCATGAATAATCTGCAACACGTGTCAATACTATCCACACTTCAAACAAAAACAGGCTTTTTACAACTTGCTTGTGTCCAAAATGTTGCGCCAAATTGTGGACCCTACCGGACTCGAACCGGTGATCTCCTCATTGCAAATGAGGCGTTCTACCACTGAACTAAGGGCCCAATAAATTTTAATCTACTCCCCAAAATTTTAATATTGTTACATCATCCAATTCCCACACTCTTCCAAGCGTGAAATCCCTAAAGTCGCTTATAAACACACCTGCGCCGAAAAATATAAGATAATATCCGATGTTTCTACCTCGCTTAAAGAGTAAACATACTAACCCGGCAGACAGAAGTATTAATCCGAATATCCAATGGTGCGGAATCCAAGCAACCTGTCCCCCAAGAATATGCCCTACTCGTCCAATCGCAAACCCTATAAATCCTACAAGAAAATAAGAAAAATATTTCCATATCATTAACTACATCTTACCTTTTTTCTCTAGCTTTTCAAGCATATAAACAAAAAACCCGAAAACAGTTCCGGATTCTTTGTTTAGTTTCTTAAAGTTGTTTCGAATAGGTGAATTTCAAGCGATTCACCCCAAACGCTTTTAAGTTGAAATCCAAATTTTCGATTTCAACCTAAGTCGACAAAAAAATAAAAAAAATTGATCCACGAGCAGCTTCCGCTACCCGTGCCTTGTTACGACTTCGCCCCTCTTACTGAGCCCAGCTTAAGTCCCCTTGCGAGGAATTTCGGCTGTTCCCAGCTCGCTTGGCGTGACGGGCGGTGAGTACAAGACTCAGGAACATATTCATCGCCGCGTAGCTGATCGGCGATTACTAGCGATTCCGGCTTCATGAGGGCGGGTTTCAGCCCTCAATCCGAACTGAGACCGGTTTTGGTGGGATTAGCTCCCCCTTTCGGGTTGGCAAACCCATTGTACCGGCCATTGTACCACGTGTGCGGCCCAGGGCATCAAAGGACCATGCTGATTTGGCGTCATCCTCACCTTCCTCCCAGTTATCCCGGGCAGTCTCTTATGACATATAAAACATAAGACAAGGGTTGCGCTCGTTACCCGAATTAACGGTACGTCTCAAGACACGAGCTGACGACCATATTGTTCTCTTGTTTCCAAAAGTATGGACTATACCATCACCCGTCCCGCAAAGCGGGATTAGGGGACCAGCGTGTAATAGCATGGTAAGCTATTAAGTTCTCCGTCCTTTGTTAGTGGAAAACTAAGTCTCTACGGGGTACAAGTACTAATTTCTGTAATTTTATTGAATAAGGATAAATATTTCCAAGGAATTCCTTTGCCTGGTATCTAGAAATATAAAGGCAAAATGTTCTTGCTCCTTTATAGTAATAAATTTTAGTGTTACTAATTCTAATCTTCCCAAGAAGTTTCTTATCCATTTCAGCTTCCTCCTTTCTCCCATAAACTATCCTGCAATCATTTCTTAGGTTTTTATCAATCGAGCCATCACCGTCAAACCGTCCGGCGAAATATGCTTTAATTATATCAGGGTCTTCCAACCTGTCTAAACTCGCCTTTGCCGATATAAATTCTCTGAGTAGCGGACGACTATTGACGAAAATATGGTTTCGATTAAATTTGATTCTTTCTTCAGGGAAAATTTTCTTCAAAAATTTTCTGAATTCACCAATTAATTTGTCATCGGTATTGCTTAATCCGACTGAACTAGACCACCAATAGCTATCCGCGCACCAAAGACCTAAGATATACGAATCTTCTATTTTAGAGAAAAAATTACAAAAATTAGTACTTATACTTCCCACGGTATTACCATTAGTTTGTATATTAATTTTAACATAAAACTTGAAGGTTTCACCGTTATGAGCTGGTTTTGCAATCTCGATTACTCGAGAAGGGGTCGTGTGCTTTCTTTCAGATTGTGAATAAGAAAGTAAAGCATCAACCATGCAGTACCTGTTCCGCTGCCTTGTGGGGGTCCCAACTTTCATCGGGATTTCAACGGAATTTCAAGCCCTGGTAAGGTTCTTCGTTTGTTGTCGAATTGAGCCACATGGTCCACCGCTTGTGTGAGTCCCCGTCTATTCCTTTGAGTTTTAGCCTTGCGGCCGTACTTCCCAGGCGGATCACTTAACGCGTTAGCTTCGCCACCGACAGGGTCGACACTGCCAATAGCTAGTGGTCATCGTTTACAGCGTGGACTACAAGGGTATCTAATCCTTTTTGATCCCCACGCTTTCGTCCCTCAGTGTCAGGATCGTCCCAGCTAACTGCCTTCGCTTTTGGTGTTCCCGACGATATCAACGGATTTCACCCCTACACCGTCGGTTCCGTTAGCCTCTAACGTCCTCGAGTTAAGAAGTATCTTCGGCAGCTCAAAGGTTGAGCCGATGAGTTTTAACCAAAGACTATCTTAACCACCTACGGACCCTTTACGCCCAGTAATTCCGGGTAACGCTCGGGGATTCTGTATTACCGCTCCTGCTGGCACAGAATTAGGATCCCCTTATTCTTAAGGTACTGTCAGTTACCCGAAGGCAACTTCCTCCCCTAAAAAAGAATTTTACACCCCGAAGGGCTTCTTCATTCACGTAACGTCGCTCCATCAGGCTTTCGCCCATTGTGGAAGATTCTCGACTGCAGCCTCCCGTAGGAGTATGGCCCGTGTCGCAGTGCCATTGTTGGGGGACACGCTCTCACGCCCCCTACCCGTCATAGCCTTGGTAGGCTTTTACCCTGCCAACAAGCTGATAGGCCGCAGGCCCATCTCTGAGCGGCTCTTGCGAACCTTTACCCATTTCCTTGCGGAGTGGGACTATTGAGTATTAGCCCATCTTTCGATGGGTTATTCTCATCTCGGAGGTTGGTACCTACGTGTTACTAACCCGTTCGCCACTGACTGTATTGCTACAGCCCGTTCGACTTGCATGCCTTATCCACGTTACCAGCGTTCACCCTGAGCTAGGATCAAACTCTCAAAAAAAATATCTAATACGCTGAGTATTAGTAGCTTATTCGAAACAACTTTAAAAAACTAAATTTTGGTTGTGATATTAAATTATCAATGAACTGGTATTTTGAAAAAATACCCGCGACGACATCTAAGTTATTAGACACCATCGCGGATATTCCTATTGAACTAAATTTTCTAGAAAAGTTGTTTACATATGCTTTTAATTAACTACATATGTTTATTAACTACTTTTTCATTTTATTCGAATAAAAGATAATGTCAAGCCCAGTTTCAACTTTTTAGCCAATTATCTCCCTTTCTCCCAAAAGCTAGTTATCTTCTTCCTGCGGCTTTCGAGAGAATCTTTGCTGATAATTCCGGCTCCGTTTATACATCCTCCGTCGCAATTGAGGATATCAAGGACCTTCAAATCGGGTAAAGCAGGGAATTCTTTCAAAATCTTTTCTACTAACTTTGGTCCAGATATGACGTCGTATTCTGCATCAGTAAGTTTCTTTGTTATTCCGGAAGATTGGGCTAGCCCGCCGGAAATTGGATACAAACGGGTACCAACAGCTGCGATATCAAAAGAGAGGAGCTTATCATTTTTAGTTGAAGAGATCTTTTTTACCTTAAACACTTCTTTCAATTCCTTATACGTTAAAACCAGAATATCTAATTCGGGATGGTCTTCCTCAGCTTCGTTCTTCTTGGCAAAGCATGGTCCGATGTATACTTTTTTATAACCGGGATATTTTTTCCCAACTATTTTTGCCATGGCAATCATAGGCGAATCAACCAGGGCCAAATTACGAACCAAATGCGGGAACTTATTCTTAATCAGTCTCACAACGCTTGGGCACGGACTTGTTATATATCTCCCCTCCGGGTGAGCCTTTAATAAGGCAAGCAACTGTTTATTCGTTTCAACTGCTCCCCGGGAAACCTCCGCCACGTATTTAAAACCCAAACGCTTAAGCATTCCGATAATTTCAGGATAATGGAAATCAATTAAAAAAGAAGGGGCAAGCATAGCCACCATTTTTTCTTTTTTACCAATAAAGTTAAAAAGTTTTTTTATTTCTGGGGTAGTTTCCTTCATAAATCTTAAAAATGAAAAAAGAGATTATTCCGCCGGCTAAGGCCGTGATAAATTGAAAAATTCCCATAGTCTGTAAAAAGATTTTCGGCACAATTGAAAAACTTAAATATATGTTGGCTATCAGAAATAGAAATACACATTTGGAGGCTGCTGCAATAAAGGCAGAAGGAATATATTTTATTGACGAATACAGCTTTTTAAAAATCAAAACGAGAAACAGGTTAGACAACCAAATGAACGGTAGAAAATACACGAGAAAAAAGGTGAACGGGCCGAAGACTAATCCCCGTGCCAAAATTCCTAAGCTCGGAAAAATAATGATTGGCAGGATATACTTCTTTGGCAGAAAAATAGCAGCGGAGAACAAGCAAGTGTTAACCAATGTTCCGACTAACCACTGCGGCCCGCTAAGCGCAAATGGAATGCTAAAAGATAAAACAAATATACCTATAAAAATTAAGGTCGAAAAGGCGACTGATAAATTTACTGGAAGACTGAGAACTCTTTCACTCATACAATCTTATTCTAACAAAACGTTGCTCCGATTAAAAGGCGGCTATGAACCGTCAACGAGGAAGAGCTAAAATTTTATAAAACAAAAGACCCTGAACGGGTCTATGTCGCACAATAAGCCGGAGAGAGGAATCGAACCCCCAACCTTCACTTTACAAAAGTGCTGCTCTACCGTTGAGCTACTCCGGCGTAGAAGGTGGTTTAATACTTTTAGAGTTGCTGTCTTCTTTTCTCTGATCCTCTATTTTCTTTTGGGCAACTATCTTTTTTCTCATCTTCTGCAACCACCCATCAATTTGCTTCTCAATCTTAAGGACTACAACCCTAATCCGAGAAAGTGCTTTAAGCAAGATAACCTTATCGGGAGAATAACCTTTTAATCTATCTCTCAAAACATGAACAACTTTTTCCTTCTTGGCCCCTTCGTGAACTTCCGGAAGTTGCTCGAGTATTGGCATCTTCTTAACGAGGATGAAGATTACTCCACCAAAACTAATGACGAAAATTATTAAAGCTATAAATTCAACCATATATTATATCTCGAACCTTGAGAATCTTTTCACTTCAATATTCTCACCAATTTTTGCAACGTACTCCCCTATTAAATCTTTAATGGTTTTGGAGTCGTCTTTAATCCAAACCTGGGATAGTAAAGAAACTTCGGCTTTATACTTATTCAATTTACCCTCGATTATCTGGTCAACTATCTTTTGCGGTTTGCCAGAGTCCTTGAACTGTTCCTTATATATCTTTGTCTCACCGTCAATAAACTCTGCGGGTATTTCTTCCTCCTTAACAAAAATCGGCTTTTGGGCAGCTATCTGCAAGCAGATTTCGTGCGCCAAGGTTTTAAGGTTCTCAGATTTTGCTACGAAATCAGACTCGCATCGTATGTCTAACATCACTCCTGTTTGTGCATTGAGGTGAAGGTATGTATCGATCAGCCCTGTCTTTGTTTCTCGTGCAGTTTTCTTGGTTGCCACGGCTTTGCCGTGGATTCTTAACAGTTCCCTGGCTTTAGCAGCGTCACCGTTAGACTCCAAAAGCGCCTTTTTGCACTCCGTAGGAGAAGCACCAGTCTCGTCTCTGAGTTGTTTTATTTGCTCAATATCTACCATATAAAATATATCTAACTCTTAGATTTTGCGCTGAGTACAGCTTCCTTTGTCTTGGCCAAGATGTATTTTACTGAAGAGATTGCGTCGTCATTAGCCGGAATTGGATAATCCGCCAAACCAGGATCAATGTTCGTGTCGCATATAGCAATTATCTTTATACCCTTTCTCTTTGCTTCGCGAGCGGCTATCCCATCTTTTCTCATATCAAGGATAAAAACTGCCTCGGGTAATTTAGTCATATCTTTGATACCTTCAAACTTTATTCTGAGAGATTCAATCTCTTTGTCAATTTTCATTTTTTCTTTCTTCGTATATTTTTCCAAACCGCCGACTGCTTTTTCCTTCTCAAGTTGCTTGAAATGGGTTACTCTTTTGGAAATAGTATCAAAATTAGTAAAGGTTCCACCAAGCCATCTTTCGTTCACGTATGGAAGATTAACCTCCATGGCCATCTCTTTCACCATGTTTTTTATCGGGGTTTTTGTGCCCACGATAAGCAAATTCTTTTCAGCGGAAATTAATTCTTTAATATATGTCAGGGCCTCGCTGAACTTTTCAACTGTTTTTTCAAGATCAATAAGATGGACTGTGTTCTTCACCCCGGATATAAAAGGCTTCATTTTCGGGTGCAACTTAGAAACGCGGTGTCCAGAGTGAAGGACCGCCTGCGTCATTTCCGCAATATTCAAATCGATTTCTTTTTTAGCCATATTATTTCTTCGTTCTAACCTTCTTAGTTTTTATAGTCTTCTTGGCCATTCTGTCTTTAAACTTCTGAACCTGGCCTAAGGTATCAATCATCTTCTCTTTACCGGTATAAAAAGGATGGCATTTAGAGCAGATTTCCGTCTCAATATGTTCTTTGGTCGAGCCAACAGTAAAAGAATTGCCACATGCGCAAGTGACTCTGGCTTTTGGGAAATATTTTGGATGTATATCGTTTTTCATATAGATAGTAGGATAATAACAAAAATTATTAATAAGGTCAACACTCAATCTTGAATTAAACGTAAAAATAGTATACTTTAGAATATATGCAAGAACAATTACCTAAAAAGGACATAGATGCAATCATAGTTGAAATCCGCGCTGGAACCGGCGGAGACGAAGCCGGTTTATTTGCCCGTGATTTATTTAGAATGTATTCTAAATTCGGGCAATCCAAAGGCTGGGGCCAGAAAATCCTAGATTCCAATCAAAGCGACTTAGGAGGCTATAAAGAAATTATTTTCGAATTAAACGGTGCCGGTATTTACGACGACATGAAAAATGAGGCTGGGGTACACCGGGTTCAAAGGATACCTAAAACCGAAAAATCCGGCAGAGTCCACACCTCTACTATAACTGTTGCTATTCTCCCTAAACCTAAAAAGACGGAGTTTATTATAAACCCCAGCGATCTCAAAATTACAACATTCAAGGCATCAGGCCCCGGAGGCCAGTATGTTAATAAAACTGAAAGCGCGATAAGAATCGTGCATATCCCGACCGGTTTAGTAGTTACCTCGCAATCCGAAAGAAATCAAATGCAAAATAAAGAAAGCGCGCTATCAATTTTATCCGCCAAGCTCCTGGAACGAAAAATTGCCGAAGAGCAATCACAGATTTCAGGAGCCAGAAACGAGCAAATCGGCTGGGCCAAGCGTGCTGAAAAAATGAGGACATATAATTTTCCTCAGGATAGGATTACCGACCATAGAATCGGAAAATCATGGCACGATATTGAAGGAATAATGGACGGCAGAATGGATGGAATTATAAAAGCGTTTAGAAAACTGGAGCAAGAGCAACCAAAATAATCCGACAACACAAAAACCCAGCATCGTAGCTGGGTTTTTTAGTTCCTTTTAAGTGTAAAAATTACAGAATCAAATTCTGGCAGGTAGTGGACATTTCGCCCGTATCTATAAAAGACTGTATGCATTTGGCACGCCGCATAACACTACTGGCGTAAGAGGATGACCCTCCATAATATCTGGAGGCCGCGTTGCTCTCTTTGGTGGCAGTTTTAGCCGAAGCGCCCAGATCCGCCAGATAAAGACCAGCGGCGATGAAGGAATCTCGGATACTCCACGGATCACTTGCGCTACCGGTAACATTTCTAATCTTATCGGCATATAATCGCCACGTGGAAGGTATAAATTGGGCTGGGCCCATTGCTCCTCCATACCCTACACTTAATGGGCAGGAAACCGCTGTATTGTACGGATCTCTTCCTAAATCCTTTGTAATGGTTAAAAACGGGGAGACATCGCGCGATGGCTTCATTAACTTAGATACTAATGCTCCTGTTTTTATCCTCTTGCCCTGTCCGGTTTGCGCGTCTACTAAAACACACTGTCCCACATTTCTCCCGATGGCAGACTCCTGGCTAATGACTGCTAAAAGCAACGCAGGACGTATGCCGGCGATAGCAGCAGCACTTTTTGCAACCTCAATCGCCTCGCCGAAGGTCGGTGCTTTAGAAACACCAATTATTTGAAAAAGTTTTGCTTTAATCGCTGCAGTTTTCTTTTCGGCTTCTTCTTTATCTCTTAGCTGTTTCTGATATTCAGCTTCAGTCAACTTTAAAAGTGTTTCCTGTTCTTTCTTATTCAATTCGTTCTCTTTTTTCTGCTGAGTTTGGAGTTTAACCGTTCTTTCGGTTTGATCCTTTTCATCATCCATTTTTATCTTCTGCCCTTCAAGATATGATTTCAAATCCTGTGTGCTTTTCAAAAGCTCTCTTAACTTAGAGTTTAAATTCTGAAGATACGTTAGATTATTGAAAAAATCAGACAAGTCCCCTTCTAATAAAATCTCGACCTGAGACTTTTGATCCTCCTGATCCATAGACCGCAGAATACTTGAAATCTGATCTTTAGATTCCTCTATTTGCAAGGAGATTTTCACGATTGACGATTGAGTATCCCCTATTTGGATAGCGAGGTCCTTAATCACCATTGTGCCCTGGTTTATTTGATATTCAAGGTTCTGAACCTTCTTTTTCAGTGTGGCAACCTGATTCTGAAGAGTTTTTTTCTCTTTTTCGGTCTTTGTTATATCCTCCCCAATCCGAATGCTTTCCTGCTCATAAAACGCGGCACACTTCTCCAAAAGCGCCCGACAGTCTGTCCCAGTCATATTTTGACAAGTAAGATTATTATTTACAACCTGACTGCACGATGTTGCCAAATCTTCAGCAAAAACAAAGTTGGGCAAAAACAAAATTGCAGCCAGCGCAAAGAAAATAATTGTCTTAGAAAAACGTTTAATCATTTGCGTCTAAAACCTTAAATTAATTTTTACTCTGCCTTTTTTCCTTCCTCCGCTATGTCCCCCTCTTTAACTTTTTTCTCTTTTTCAACTCGCTCAACGTCCTCCACTTTCTCTTCAATCGGTTTTTCAAGTTCTTCTTCAACTTTTGCCATTGGCACCACCAAAGCAACTATTTCTTCGAGCCCGCGCAATACCTTGACATCGGCTGAGAACTTCAAATCTTTAACCAATATTTCCTGGTCAAATGTTTCTAAACCAGAGATATCAACCTTAATATCGTGAGGCAAATTCTGAGGCAGGGCCTTAACTTTAATTTCCTGAATTTCTTTGACTAAAGTTCCGCCCAGTTCCTTTACCGCCAAGGAAACACCTTCGAAAACTAAAGGAATCATTACCTCTACCTCTTGCGTCAAAGATGGCTGATAGAAATCAATGTGAATAAATCTGCCGGAGACATGATCTTTTTGAATTTCGTGAACTAAAACAGGCCGATCTTTTTTCTCCCCCTCAACAGCGAGATTGATAAGCGAGCTTTCTCCGGATTGAATAAAAAGTTTCTGGAATTCCCTTGCGTCAACGTCGATTGATATATTTTTAAGCCCAACGCCATATACAACCGCCGGGATCCTTCCGGAATCCTTCGTCTTTTTCCCTTCTTCTCTAATTTTTGCGATTAATTTAAACATAAACTATTTATTTAATGTGAATACATTGAACAGGACAACCGTCAACCGCACCCTGAGCGCAATCAATCTTATCGGTTTCTAATTCATCGTTATTGGTTTTTTCATCCCTTTGTGCGCCTATCACAGAGGATTTGCCGTCATCGCTAATTACGAAATACTTTGGACAAATGGCCACGCATGAGCCACAGCCAATACATTTTTCTCTTTCTAATATAATTTTTGCCATATTTTTAGGGCCTTTAGGCCATGTTTTTACTTCCAAATAATTTAATCTTATCTTCAACGACCTTTTGCACGGCTCCGATTGCTTCTGGCAAATATTTATACGGCGTAATCTCTTTCGGATTGTTCCTTAAGGAATTCTTTAGGGTTTCGGTATAGGCGACCCTTAGCTCTGTATTAATATTAACCTTTACAATCCCGAATTCAATTGCTTTTTTAATATTCCGGTCCAGAATACCCGACCCTCCATGCAAGACTAAAAATTTTGCTTTGATTAATTTCTTAATTTCCTTTAATAATTCTAAATTGAGCTTCGGTTCTCCCTGAACGCTAATGCCGTGAAAGTTTCCGATACTTACGGCCAAACAGTCTGCATTCGCTGATTTTGAATATTGAACTGCATCAACCGGATTGGTAAGATCTTCAGGTTTTAAGACAAACTTCTCTTCATAAATCTTTGAGGCGTCTGTACTTATTACTCCCACTTCTCCTTCAACTATGGTCCCGAACTTCTTGGCATAGGATATAACGCTTTTTGTCTTGGCAATATTTTCTTTCAAAGGAAGCTTCGAACCGTCAAAATGAACCATGTCATAACCTAATTCGATCGCTTTTTTGATATAGTCAAAGGACTTGCCGTGGTCTAGGTTCAAAAAAATCGGCAAACCAGTTTCCGTCCGGTAGGAATTCCTTAAATCGACGGCCTGCTTCAAGCCCAAAAACTTGCTCTCACCTTCTGAGGTCCCTAATATAACAGGGGACTTAAGATTCTTTGCTGCAGCGATTATTCCTTCAAGCTGAGACAGATCAGAAAAGTTAAACTGGCCGAGAGCCCACTTGCCCTTTTCTGCCTTTTTAAAATAATATTTTAAATTCTTCATAACATCTTCTTAGCGGGCTCGACACTGGCAGGGGCCGCTGATACTGCATGGCTCTTTTTTAACCTTTACTGTATAGAATTTTTCATTTTTTTTCAATAGACCAGCCTTAGCTCCTGTTTTTTGAAGGCACGCCACGCCGTTTGCCATGGCGAGTTGAGTTGCAAACTCTACGTCTCCATTCGACTGTAAGAAACCGGAAACGAATCCTGAACCGAAAGCATCCCCTGCCCCAGTTTCGTCCGCGACCTTCCTCTTCGGCGGCGGCACAGCCCGATAAAGATACTGGCCGTCAGAAATCACAACGCCTCTGCCGCCTTTAGTCATAATAGCAATGCCAGTGCAAATTTCGTCAATTTTTTTAAAAATATCTTTTTCTTTTTGGAAAGGAATCCCGGTTAGTATGGAAGCTTCCTCTTGATTAAGAATCAAAATGTCAACTTTATCTAAGATTACTTTTAGAGTGGTAATCGGTAAAGAAAGCTGACAGTTACCGGGATTCAAGGCCACCTTTATATTATTCTTATGCGCAAAATTCACAATTTCGCCGAACCTATCACATAAATAACCGGACAATGGGGCAATATAGAACCACTTTGTCTGAAGTTTTGACCAGGGGATGTCATCTTTTTTCAATTCCCCGGATGCACCCCGGTAAACAAGAATTGTGCGGTCATTTTTTATCCCGTCGATCACAATTGAATGATTGGTCGGCTGCGTCTCGGACTTACTAATTAATTCAGCACCAACGCTTAAATTTCCAAGTTCTTCAATTATCTCCTGCCCGGCTAAATCCTTGCCCACAGCGCCACAATAAGCCACCTTAAAGCCTTGATTAGCAAAAGTGACTGCTGTATTAGTCCCCCCACCGCCGGAAGCGAATAGAATCTCATCTATATCTACTTTCGACCCTAAATTAAAACAAACTCCTTTGCCGGTAGCAAAGCTTTTGTTCTCGATCACCTTGAGTTTCTTGGTTTTTATAAATATATCTTTTGTAGCCGCGCCAAAGGTTATAACGTCGTACATAATTATTTTTTACTCGCTTTTAATTGTTTTTCTTTTTCGGCAATAATTAAATATGTCTTTAAAACTACCTGCGGGTTCAAGGACATGCTTTCTATTTCTTCTCCTACAAGGAATTCTGCAAACTCAGGGTAGTTAGACGGCGCCTCGCCACAAATTCCGATGTATTTTTCCTTTTCCTTGCAAACCCTAATTGCTTCATAAATCATATCCAAAGCGGCCGCGTTTCTTTCGTCCCCTATATATGCGATAGAACCGTTATCTCGATCTAATCCCAGAGTTAATTGCGTTAAATCATTGCTACCAATGCTAAATCCATCAAAAATCTCTAAAAATTGCTCAGCTAAAATTACGTTAGCCGGAATTTCGCACATTACGTAAATCTTTACCCCAGCCTTCGCCTTAGACAAACCTACCTGATCCATTAAAGAAACTACTTTTCGGCCTTCGTCTAAAGTCCGACAGAAAGGAATCATTACGTTTACGTTCTTTAAACCGAAAATATCTCTTACTCTCTTTATTGCCTCGCACTCCATCAAAAACGCCGGCTGATACTTATCTGAGATATATCGCGAAGCCCCGCGGAAACCCATCATTGGATTCGGTTCATCTTGTTCGTACAAAGAGCCTCCGACTAAATTCTTGTATTCGTTTGTTTTAAAATCAGAAAACCTGACAATGGTCTCTTTAGGATAAACCGCGGAGGCAATTTGAGCAATACCCTCGGCTAATTCTTTAATGAAAAACTCTTTTTTATCTTTATGCTCAACCGTTATCGCGGCAATCTTTGCTTTTAGTTTTTTATCCTTTAATTTTTCGTAGTTATATAGGGCCATAGGGTGAATTCTTATCTTCTCGGCAATGATAAATTCCTCTCTGGCTAAGCCAATGCCGCTATTTGGTAAAAACGAGGATTTAAATGCCAGCTGAGGATCACCAATATTCATCGTGATCTTCGTCTTAATCTCCGGAATTTCAGATAGTTTCTGTGTTTTAACTGTAAATGGCACTTTCCCTGCAAATACCCTTCCTTTCATTCCTTGTGTGCAGTCAACCGTAACAAGCTGCCCGTTCTTCAAAACTTTAGTTGCCTTTTGTGAGCCCACAATAGCGGGAACTCCTAATTCTCTGCTTACTATGGCAGCATGGCAGGTCTTTCCGCCTTCATCTGTGACAATAGCAGAAGCAAGGCGCATGATAGGAACCCAATCTGGATCTGTCATTTTAGTAACTAGAATTTCCCCAGCCTTGAACTGGGAAATATTTTTTACATCGCTGACTACATGCACGTTACCTACGCCAATCTTTTCCCCAACGGCTATACCTAACAGAATCGGGTCTTTGGTAGACTCAATTTTATACTCTTCAATAATCTTCTCACCTTTGGGCATATGAACCGTTTCCGGCCTCGATTGGACGATACAAAGCTCTCCTGTTTTCCCGTCCTTCGCCCATTCAATATCCTGCGGCATCCACTTGCCGAATTTAGCCGTGTAGTGCTCTTCGATAATAACTGCCCATTTAGCCAGCGTTAAAACTTCTTCTTCGCTCAGGGAAAATATTAACTGCTCGGCTTTTTTAACTTTTTCTTCTTTTAATCCTCCTTTTGCACCGTAAACATACTTGATTGTTTTTCTGCCGAGATTTTTTACAATTACAGATTTAAAACCCTGTTTCAGCGTTGGCTTAAAAACATAAAATTCGTCCGGGGTAATCCTGCCTTTAACAATCAACTCCCCTATTCCCCATATTGAGTTTATCAACACAACGCCGGGGAATCCGGTTTCCGTATCTAATGTGAACATTATTCCCGACGAAGCCAAGTCCGATCGAATCATTTTTAAAACTCCCACCGAAAGTGCAAACTCCAGCTGCCCTATTTTCTTTTCATCCCGGTAAGCAATAGCTCGATCGGTAAACGTGGAGATTATACTTTTTTTAACTGCATTTAATAACTCTTCATCGCCCCTTACGTTCAAATACGTTTCAAACTGTCCGGCGAAGGACGCATTGGGCATATCTTCGGCCACGCCGGAGGTTCGAACAGCTACATCCGGATCCGGACCATATTTTTGAGCTAGTTTTGCGTAAGCACCCAATATTTCTTTCTTTAAATCCTCGGGAAATGTACCGGTTAAAATTGCGTCTCTACATTTCTTACCTGTTTCCTGAATGCTTTTAACGCTTTTGGGATCCAAGGTCTTGAATATGTCCTGCAGGACTTTATCCAAACCATTCGCCTTCAGAAATTTCCAATAGGCAGTCGATGTTATCGCAAAACCTTCAGGTAATCTCACCCCTTTGGGCACCAAATTAACATACATTTCGCCCAAAGAAGCATTCTTCCCTCCGACCAAAGGCACGTCCTCAATGCCAATTTCGCTTAGCCATAGAATATTTCTTTGAGATTTGTCTGCCATAGAAATTAAATTTAAAGGTTTTTAATTTTCTGAGCTATCGCTAAGCTCTCGTTGTCTTTTATTTGCAAAACTTTAGTATCTTTTAAAATGGACAAATCGTTACAAATCATATCAACGATTTTCTTTGAACCTGCGCCGATCGATCCAGTGAATACTAACAGGTCGCATTTTCCAAGGACAGCAAAGTATGCCCCAATATATTTTTGGACGGAATAGACAAAAATATCCAAAGCTAACTTCGCCTTTTTACTGCCTTTCTCAACCGCTTTCAAAACATCTAGCATCTCTGACAACCCGCATAATCCCTTAACTCCGGATTCATAATTTAAAACAGATTCCAGATTTTTAACCTTCTTGTTTAAATAAAAAATAAGACCGGGATCGATATCCCCGCCTCGCGTCATCATCACCAATCCTTCCATCGGAGTAAAACCCATTGAGGTATCAATTGCCTTGCCATTCTTTATGGCCGCGATACTAGAACCTCCGCCTAAGTGGCAGGTAATGATGTTCAAGTCGCCGACCGGCCTGTCTGTAATTTTTGCCGCCTCAGATGCGGCAAACTCATGAGATATCCCGTGAAAGCCGAAACGCCTGATGCCATACATTTTTTGAAGTTTCTCGGGCAAAGCATATATAAAAGCTCTTTCCGGAAGCTCGGCAAAAAAACTGGTATCAAAAAATGCGAGCTGCTTGGCTTTCGGGAAAACACTTTGAGAAAACTTTATGCCTAAAATGTTAAAAGGATTATGCAAAGGGGCTAGATTGTTAAATTTTTCAAGCTCCTTTAAATTCTTGCTGGTTATTGTAAGCGGTGATTTTAATTTCCCACCGCTGTGGACAACCCTATGTCCGATGATGTTAATTTCTTCCCCCAACTTTTTTATCTTACCCAACTCGCCTATCAAACCCTTCTCGAAATTTTTGTTTCCTAAAATCTTAAGGTGCCCCTCTTTTTTTATATTCAAATCAGGATAAAACAACTTCCATTTTATAGACTGACTGCCACAATTTAAAACAAGCATCATATTATTTCACCTTCACTTTGTTTATTAACTCCAACAGCATTGCCTTCGTCCGTATCTAGCTGCAGACAAAGCCTATACTTTTCACCTGTCCTGACTTTAATGTTGTGAAAAGTTATCTCGCGCTGCCCTCTCACCACAACCGAGATAATCTGCCCATTTTTCAAACGTAAACGTTTTGCCTCCTCAGCGGTGCAGTGGAGATGCCTGCCAGCAATTATGACACCGCGGTTAATCAAAACACTTCCTTTCGGACCGACTAGAGTAATTCCGTTGCTTCCCGATAAGTCCCCGATGGTTTCTGCGTTCATTGGGAGGCCAAGATTTACCATATCGGTCAAAGATATCTCAATTTGAGTCTCGGGGCGAATAGGGCCGACGACCCTCACATTCTTTATTTCTCTTCCATTTGATTGGATGTTTAAGGTTTCTTCTGCTGCAAAATCACTAAACTGAGTTAAACGGCGTATTTCTTTTAATTCATAACCTACCCCAAAAAGGACCTCAATATCTTTTTGGGATAAATGGACATGTCGAGCAGAAACCTCAACCGGAATAATTTTCTTCATATATATATTTTACCAGAAATATCTGCAAAACGAAACAGTAGAAACCGTTTAATGTTTAACCCAATAATAGATGGGGATATCGGTGCATTAAAAAACCCGTTCGCAAGAACTCGTACGGGCTAAAATTGATCGGGCGAAATACTTGAAACCAGACACTATATTTTCTGAGAAACCGCGGCGAGGTGTTGTTTAGCACAATCGCACATGAGTCCGTTACAACCCCAACGCCACTGATCATCAGCACCACGGCAGAAACAAAATACGTACCGATAGCCACCCGGGGACCGAAGAACCGTGCCTAGGAAGTCGATATGAGTAATACCATATTTCTGATATAGTTTCTCGAGGATGCTTTCTTCCTTATCCTCGGAGGATTGATAATCCTGCCATATTCCCATGGCTACCGTAACGCCGTATAGTATTCTTCCGGTAGCCCGGAAGCGAGAGAGTCTGACTTCTCCAGTAATCGGGCTTTCTTCCTTATCCAAACACGAAAGGAAATCGCACCTTTCGAGATTAACCGCAACTAAGTTTGGTGACTGGGCATCGCATTCTTCCTCACCCTCTAAGCCGTTACGACCCTTCCACAATGTCCAGCCAGGGCCGATGAACTCAGCGGGATCGAATGGTGCCGTCCGAACTTCTAGGTCGGTGGGGATGAATTTTCCACCACCTGCTAAAAGCTCAACGAAGTTAACAGCGAACTTTTCGTGGTCTCCATTTATAATCGCACGAGCGACAGCAGCGGGTACGTAGTCAAACCCAACTTCTTCACACAAGAGCATACGCTGTAAGATACATAGAATATTAACCAACTGATCCCTAGTCATTTTTTCCATCGCATAATCTCCTTCCGAGAAAGTCTATAAGTATTTCAACAGTTGTAAACGATCTAGAACAC
This sequence comes from Candidatus Staskawiczbacteria bacterium, assembly GCA_041659225.1. Classification (GTDB taxonomy): domain Bacteria; phylum Patescibacteriota; class Minisyncoccia; order Minisyncoccales; family Staskawiczbacteraceae; genus JBAZYR01. The sequence continues at coordinate 51,755 of JBAZYR010000004.1, read as the reverse complement.
TATATATTATGCATTATTCTTGTTTTATGTCAAATAAAACAAAAGAACCGCTTTCGCGGTTCTTCCTAATACCCTACTATATCCTCTCCCCGACATACTTGGCAAAATCTGCCAGCCGGCAGGCGTACCCCCATTCGTTGTCATACCATCCTATAACTTTTATCAAGTTGCCGATAACCATTGTCATTTGGGAATCAAGGATTGCAGAATGCGGATCAGCGATAAAGTCCGAGGATACTAAAGCCTCCTCGGTTACCGTGAAAATACCATCTAGCCCTTTTTGAGCTTCTTTAAAGGTATTGTTAACCTCTTCTTTAGTTGTCTGTTTCTCAACTTCAACTACTAAATCTAAGCTAGATACGGTCGGAGTTGGCACGCGCATAGAAATACCATCTAGTTTCCCCTTCAACTCGGGGATAACCTTTCCTAGGGCTTTGGCGGCACCTGTTGAGGTCGGAATAATATTTATTGCAGCAGCCCTGGCTCGTCTTAAATCCTTATGGGGTAAATCTAAAATTCTCTGGTCGTTTGTATAGCTATGTACCGTGGTCATGAAGCCTTTAACGATCTTGAAGTTATCGTTTAAAATCTTGGCAATCGGGGCTATACAATTCGTTGTGCAAGAGCCCATGTCAACAATTTTATCTTTCTTGGGATCAAACTTATCTTCGTTAACCCCTAAAACATAGCTAGGAATTTCCGCGTCTTTTGCGGGCGCTGAGATTATCACCTGTTTGGCCCCTGCTTTCAGATGCTTTTTAGCTCCCTCCATATCAGTGAACAATCCTGTACACTCTAAAACAATATCGATTCCGAGTTTCTTCCAGGGCAGATCAGCTGGATCCTTTTCCACAAAAATCTTGATGTCTTTTCCATTGACAATTAAAGTATTCTCCGTGGAACTAATTTCACCTTCATAACGTCCATATATGGAATCGTATTTAAAAAGATGAGCCAAAGTTTTAGTATCGGTGAGGTCATTTATTGCTATAACCTCCAGCTCCGGATGAGAAGTCAAAATACGCCTCAAGACAGACCTGCCAATTCTTCCAAAGCCATTAATAGCAATTTTTGTCATGTTATTTAATCTTTAATAGCCCATCAATTACTTTCTTGTCGAATCCATTAATAATCGTCCCGTCAATATCAATTACCGGCACATTCATCTGGCCTGACTTTTCTACCATTTCATCCAAGGCTTTGTCGTCCTGCGACACATCTATATCCTCAAACTTGATTTTATTCTTTTTCAAATACTCCTTGAGAGTGGTGCAGTAGACACAACTCGGAGTAGAAAAAACTCTTACTTTTGACAAAGCCATGATAAATTAATATTTAAAGGAAATTATTTTTCTTACGTTCCGCAACCTGCGCCGGAGTTAGGTGCGCCTGATCCCGAGGAATAATTTTCAGAGAAGCTTGTAGCTGCGGCGTCTTGAGACAATGTTTGAGAACAGAAATCCGGTTGGCTGTTAAATGCACAGCAAACAATGCTTTTTGCAGCATCTGCGGTTCTTCCGCCAAACCCTGATTCGCTAATTTGATCACCCCCCAATATCATCGTAGGAGAGCCGGAAATGCTGTATTGCGCCGTAAGATCAAAATCTTCTTTGGCATATGCCAATCCTCTGGATTCAGTTGAGATACAGCCAGCAAGCTTATTCTTATCAATTCCAGTTGAGGTTAAACAACCCTCTACGTCGCCTGCCTTCATATAGCAAGAAATATACTTCCAGTACTTACTTGCTTGCTCGTCTCTTATACATATCTGCCGTAAATTCTCCTGAGCCTCTGCATCGCCATGCATTGCAATTACCTTTCCACCCTCAATTGTACCAATGTATCGTATCTTCAAACTGTCCTTAAGGGCCGGGGCTTCTTCAATCGCTTTAGCAAAAACTCTTTGCATCTGTACGCCGTAGGGGCATTGACTGACAACAAAGGCCTCGAGCACCGGTTTATCTGCCTTTTTTACACTATCACAAGATGCGGTAGCGGGCGTTCCACCATTTCCATTACCGGGATCCCCGGCTGTTGCATCGAGATCTATCGGGTATCCTGTCATTATCGGAAAAAGAAACTTTCCGTCCTTTGTGACATACGCTTCAGCAGTTTGGCTGGCATCGCCCAATGTAAGTTTAAGTTTATATAACCCGTTGGTCTCAGAGGATTCGGTTAAAGTTGCGGTTCCTTTGCCTTGCAAAATGTCGCTGTTGATATATGCAACGACTTTTTCTCCGGCCGCCTTAAGGGAAATGTTTCGCGCGCCGAATACTTTTATATCCCCCTTAAATGCAAAAACATAAATTGACAAAGCAATTATCGCTATAATCACAACAGCGATAATTATTGATAAAGCGAGATTGTGTTTTACAAACTTACCGATCTTCTTGAAAATATTTTTTAACATATCTTTAAAAATATTTATTATTTATTAATTATTATTTATTATGATGATATTTTACTATATAGGAAAAAATATTACAACAAGTTATTCCCTCTCATAGAATGATTTTTGTTTTAATATTAAGTCTTTGGTCAAAATCATAACTAAATAACCCGGCATACGGAATTTCAAGATCAATTATTTTACTATCAGGAATCTTTTCAATATTTTTAACAATTGTCCTTAACGAGTTATGGCTTGCGACGACTAAAACATTTTTTCCGTTCTTTAGGTCTTTCGCGATATATTGGTTATAAAAAGGAACCACTCTTTTAAATACTGCTCTTAGGCTCTCCCCCTTTGGTGGCGCGACATTATAACTTCTTCTCCATAAATGAACCGTTTTCTCCCCATATTTTTTGGCCGCTTCTTCCTTATTCATCCCTTGCAGTTTCCCATAATATCTTTCATTCAATCTTTCAGATACCAGCACGGGAACCGCAGCTTCGTTGCCATCAAGATAACTCCCCCACTTTTGCATTCGTCCGCCGTCAAGATGCAGAAACATTGGATACTTATCGGTTCCGTATTCGAGCATTCGGGCAACTGTGTCCATATTCCGAAAAAGTCGGGAACAATAAATCTTATCTATTTTGAATTTCTTAAAAATCTTATCAGCTAAAAATTTAGCTTCGTAAAACTCGTCCTCGTCCAAAGGACCATCTGACCAGCCGGCAAACCTATTCTCCTTATTCCATTGAGATTTTATGTGACGTAATAAAAAAAGTTTTGCCATATTAAATCCTCGGGTGCAACTCGTTTTCAATCTCTAATAATCTATTATACTTCGCCATTCGTTCTGGTGTCAAAGGAGCACCGGCTTTGATAAATTCAGCACCTATGCCAACGGCTAGATCAGCGATAAAATCGTCGCAGGTTTCACCTGATCTATGAGCTACGAGAATCTTCCAGCCGAATTCTCTCCCTAATTTTACAGCATCTAATGTTTCAGTAACCGTACCGATTTGATTAGGTTTTAAAATTAAACCCGCGCAAGCTTTCCTATTTTCCGCCTCGGCAATTCTTTTAATATTTGTTGCCAATAAGTCATCTCCGAAAATGTTTATTTTATTGCCTAATTCTCTATTAATTTGCGCAAAACCCTCCCAGTCCTCTTCACCAAACGGATCTTCAATAAAAATAATTGGAAACTTAAAAATAATATCCTTGTAAAAATCTAGCAAACCTTGCCTAGTCAGTTCCTTCCCGTCTAAATTGTATCTGCTATTGGAATAAAATTGCGAGGCTGCAGAATCAAGACCGATTTTCGTACCCGGATAGTTTTTTATGGCGTTATTCAAGATATATAACGCTCTCTCGCTGTTGATATCTTTCGGCATAAATCCACCTTCGTCACCTATTTTAACCGCTTCTTCTCCAAAGTTTTTAAGCAACTCATCATGCAAGCAGGTATAGATATCGCTCGCTAGCTTAAAGTTTTCTCGGAAACTGCCTTTCTGAGGAATTATCATAAATTCCTGTATATTCAAATTGTTTTTCGCATGAGCGCCACCGTTAATAACATTAAAACAAGGCTTCGGAAAACCCAAAGGAGAACTATTGTTTGCCAATCGAGCAATGTACTTATACAAGGGCAAACCTTGACTCGAGGCTAAGGCACGGCACACAGCTAAAGAAACCGGGAGAATAGCATTTACTCCTAAATTAGATTTATTTTCGGTTCCATCTAAAGCTATAAGAACTTTATCAATTTCTTCCTGGTTTTCAAATTCTTTATTCGTTATTGCCGGCGCAATAATTTTCTTAACATGTGCTAACGCTTTTTTTACTCCCTTACCGTCAGCATCTCTAAGTTCTAACGCTTCATATTTACCTTTTGAAGCGCCCGAAGGGACTGACGCAGAAAACTTTCCTTTATTTGTTTCTATCCCAACTTCAACCGTCGGATTGCCTCTAGAATCTGCTACTCCTTTCACTTTTATATTTCTAATTTTCATCCTCTTCTTTTAATTTTTATTACTCGATATTTAAAAATAATACCAATGCTTAAAACGAAGCGTCATATTGGCAATAAGTATAACCAGGAATACTATCTATATAAACTCTGCCGAGACCGCAGTTCGTCGTTTTCCCCTCCATAAACCAGAGTACGGTTACCATACTGCAAACATTATTGACTTTATTCACACATTGGTAGATATAACCATTGAGATTCCCGTTTACCGGAATAGGATATTCGGTGGCGGGCAATGCCGGTATAAATTCAGCAAGGATATTATTAAGATAAGCAGATTCAGAATAATTATTACCGAAACACTTATCCGGAGGTGTAGACCCTTTTTTTCCGTAATCTCCCAAACACCACCAAATGCCGCGTCCACCCCCCGGATCGGGATATCCTCCGTATTTATCAACAGCCATATTAAGGGCAAAGGCATAAGCTCGCATATCCTCAAGTCGTTTTGCATTCCGGGCCTTCGCTCGTGTACTGTTGACACTAGCAAAAACAATCGCAGCGAGAATACCAACGATAGCAATCACTACCAATAGCTCGATAAGAGTAAACCCTTTATGATCTCCTACAAATTTTCTCATCTAATAAATCCTTATATTAAATAACTTTATTAATTTTTTTTATATATATTATTACTTACGAGTTAATTGGAACCTTATTTCCACACTTCCGCCAACCATCTAAAATTAATAATAAATCCTCAAAGCGCAGGAAGTCCCGCCCGACTGCGATGGGCCAACTTCACCAATGCCACAAGATTGGCTGTTACCTTCCATCCACCATAGAATTTCCACCATTCTACCTACGGTATCATTAGAGTAAACATATCCTTTGTACTGCCAATGGGTCAGCCCCACAGTTATGATATTTTCATCGGCGGGCAAGGATGGAATATATGGACTCAGGACGTCGTTAAGAATCTCCGACTCGGCATAATGATACATCGCCCTGAAACATTCATCATCAGCGTAATCGCCCAAACAGGTGTAGTTCTCTAAAGGGGGATACTCATTATCTTGGTCATAAATCATGTTCAATGCATACGCATACGCACGAATATCTTCCAATCGCTTTGCATTTCGGGCCTTCGCTCGGGCGCTATTGACGCTAGCAAAAACAATTGCAGCGAGAATACCAACGATAGCAATTACTACCAATAGCTCGATAAGGGTGAATCCCTTATTTCTGTTTTTTAATATACTCATACGCGGCGAGTGCTGCCTTGCAACCTTCGCCGGCAGCAGTTACTATCTGTTTGTACTTTCCTGCGTTCGCGTCCCCTACCGCAAACAAACCGGGGGTTTTGGTTTGAAACGTTTCAAACTCCACTTTTATTTCATCTTTGTCGTTGAAATCGACTAAACCTTTTGCCAAAGAAGTTGCCGGCTGGCTTCCAATCTCTACAAAAACCCCTTGGACATCGAGAGCTTTTTCTTCCTTCGTTATTGAATCTTCATAAATTAACGAACTCACTAACTTTCCTCCTTTTATTTCCTTAACAGAAACATTCATCAATACTTCAATCTTTTTTAATTCTTTTACTTCATCTTGGTTAGCTTGCTCGGCCCGGATCTCCGGTCCATTTTCTAAGATATATATTTTCTTTGCATAGTTGGTCATAAATATACCTGCTTCAAGTCCGGCGTTACCTCCCCCGATTATCGCCACGGCTTTATTTTTAAACAAAGGACCGTCGCAGGTAACGCAATAACTCAATCCTTTACCAAGAAATTCTTTCTCGCCTGGAATTTCTAACGGCCTAGGGTCAGCGCCGGTCGCAATAATCACGGAGCGGCTGGCTATTTCCTCCCCCTCAGTCGTGATAACAACAAAATGATCTTCTTTAGATATTTTCCTGACTTCAGCAAATTTTATCTCAACACACTTTTGAGCGTTTAAATGAGCAACAAACTTTTTGATTTATTCGGCGCCACCTATTCTGGGAAAACCGGGGTAGTTACAAACCTCCGTGGCTTTATTTCCCATCTGCCCGCCGAATCTTTTGGTAATAAGGATAGTTTCCATTCGTTGGCGCGCAGCATAAATAGCCGCAGTTATACCTCCTGCGCCTCCACCGATAATAGCAAGGTCGTAAATCATAATATTTATCAATTAACCTATTTTACTAAATTTGCAAACATAGTGCAATGAATAAAAAAAATCACTCGCGCCCTGCTGGGTTCGAGTAATTATACTGCTCAATGAATATGATAACCAAATCTTTTCAACTCCCGTAGAAATCCCTGATTTCCTTCTTGCTTGCTCCATCTTTGGACAAGAAGGTGACCTCCATACTTTACAATATCGCGCAGCCAGTCGCGATGCCATCTCCACCAGCCACGAATGAGAAAATCGAACGGAAAAATGATCGTCCGCAGCGGAATTCGTAAAAAACTAAACGGGCTGTAGAACCAGCGCATTATCTCGAAGGGTATTACCTGCAAATCCTCTATGGTCATGCCAATGGGACGAAAGCAAACGAAGCTTCCGTCGTATCTTCTCAAAGATACTAATTCCTGCGGAATAATTCGATTCTCGTCTTGAAGCCGCTTTCTTAAAGCCGTTCCGACTAAGGGAACCGGATGCAATACCTGGATGCTATCGAGGTGAGCTTTCCTGATAAAGGACTGGAAGCGCTTTTTTAGCTCCAGAGCACCGAACTTCGAGATTTTATCTTTCGAAGGATAGCCGAAGATGAACATTCCATGAACCCAGAAATAGCGGCGCAGGATTCTAGTCCACTCCAGCATGTTGGCAGCCAAATAACCTTTATGCATACTTCGCAAGTCTTCATCAACGGGTGATTCATAGCCAACACAGGACACGTCTACGCCGGCGGCTTTCATGTTTTCGAGAAACTCTATGTTCTTTGCAGCCTCTAACCGTATTTGAACGGTGAAATGAAGTTTATTCCCGTATTTCTCCCTAATGAGTCTGAAAAACTCCATAGTTCCTTCGAGATCCTCTTCGAGCCGATCGTCAACAATAAAGAAGTTGCGGGCACCTCGCGTTTCCACCAGCCAATTAACTGTCCCGAAAAGATATTCAGCGCTAGCCCAGCGAGCTTTTCCTTTAACGCTGCAAAACTCACAGTTCTTTCCGCAACCGCGGATTCGGCCAATCGGATAATTCCTGATTTTTCTCACGTGACGCAACAGGCCGAAGTCGGGATAAGGTAACTCATCCAGGCACGCCACTTCTAGCATTGCAGGAGGGTTGGTGAACTTTCGTCCGTCAAGCGAAAATGAAATACCCGGAATTCCATCAATTGGTGCTCCGTCGCGTATTGCCGCGAGAAGCTGTTTAATAACAATTTCCCCATCGCCGTGAACCACCACGTCGATGTTATTATCCAACGCCTCTTCCGGACAATAATGGACGTGCCAACCACCGGCGAGAACTATCGCCCCTGCACGGTGATAAAAATCAGCCAAATCGAATGCGCGCTCCATTGTGGAAGTAAGCCCGCAATAAAAGCCGACAACTAAGGCGGGCCTTTCTTGCTGCAGTTTTGCGTGATCTGGCAAGCCGGCTTCATCGCGCGGACCCTTGTAATTATTTTCATCAATAACTTCTACCCGCCAACCCCAGAGCTTGTTGGCGGCAGTTGCGACCATAATAATGCCCAGAGATGTCATCCTCCCCGCATAACGGCTGAAGATGTTGACCTTAGGAAAAGCGGGAACAATAAATCTGGCTAACGGCCAATTATGTGTTTCTTCGATCATTAACATTTCATTGCCTCCTTTTCAAAGGACCATATTCTTTTAATCATTAAAATGAGTGAAAGTCAAAAAAAACGCCCAACTCAATACCGAGTTAGGCGGTTTCTTTTATAAGCTATCTACCGTTTGCAAACTTTATTGTAATTAATGGCTAAATACAGTGCAGCTAAGCCAACTAATGTGTAGATAATTTGAGATGCGGTTGTTAATCCGCCAAAAATTTCAGCAACTAAATCTATATTCAAAATACCAATAAGACCCCAGTTCAAACCACCGATTATAACGAGAACAAAAGCTATAGCATCAAAAAGTTTTGCGTTCTTCATAAATTTGTATGTATATATAATTTATACCGACCTTTTTATTCTATTTTAAACTTTTTCTCCCTCGAGGAAAACCCCGAGAGCAGCAATACCTGCGACGGACTGACACAAAAGTATTCTGCTAAGGATTTTGCAATCGCTTTGTTAGCCAATCCCTGTATCGGAGGAGCCTTCACCCACACTTCAAAGTGTGTCTCGTCAATCTTTTCTATTTTTTCTTGTTTTGCCCTCGGCTTAGCTTTTACAAATATCTCCATTATTTTTTTACTTTAAACATCGGCCCGTGGCCGGGAATCACCCAGTCTGCCATGTCGAGCACCATTTTACGACTCTCTTTTAATTTATCGGCATTCGAGGCATAAGGATCGACCTCTGGAGAATTTTCGCTCCAGAAAACATCTCCGCAAATTGCAACGACTCCTTCTTTAGTTTTAACAAAAAGAGTTATTGACGTGTTATCGTGTCCGGGAGTGTCGACAATCCTTATGTCTTCTGTAAATTGCTCTACCCTGTCTTGAACTGTGTTTTTATCCCAAAGACCGAAGTATTCTAAGGTTTTCGCTCCAGGGAACATACCGATGTTCCTGTAATGGTCGATATGGGAATGCGTTAAAAAAACAATATTAACTTCGGAGGGGTCAATCCCCTCTTTTTTTAACGCGCTAATCAGCACCTCTTGGCTTTCTAAAATACCTGGATCGATAACCATTACGATATCTCCATCTCTAACCAAACTAATTGTCGGGCAAGTTTTTTCTTGTCCGCCGGAAGCGACTGAATCTGCGCTTGTATAACCCTCGATTAGAACCTTAGCTTCTGCCATAATTATTTTGATCTCTTCCCGCTTACATTTCTTTTCTCAAGACGCGTCGCCAAACCCCAGAACCTATTAATCGTTTTGGATCTTGGCTCTTTTGGATTGTTCCGCAGTTTTTGCGACAGCCTTTGAAAATATTTCTTCATTTTAATTAAGTATAAAAATTGCGAGATTTAAAACGCCCGCGAAACAGACCCAAACAATATATGGCAGTAAAATCAGACCGGCGGTCTTCGAAATTTTATAGAAAATGACGATGGTATAGAATATAGCCGCTAATAAAAGTATTAAATCAATAAAAGCCAAACCCGGGAGCTTCAGACCAAAAAATAATATTGACCAAAGAAGGTTTAGAGCCAACTGACTATTAAAAACTATTACAGCCTTTGTATCCAATCCTTTCTTCCAAATAATATAAAGAGAAATTCCCATTAGCAGGAATAATATGGTCCATACGGGCGCAAAAATCCAGTTAGGAGGATTGAAGGACGGTTTGTTTATTGTCGAGTACCAGCTGTTAATTGCCGGCATTGTAAAAATCGCACCGGCAAAACCAATAGCCTGGCAGAAAACAATGCTTCCTAAAAGTCGTACTATATTGACCAGGCTGCTGTTTTTTTCATCCATAATATTTTTTCTTTATTATACCTCTTTTAAATCACAAGCTACAAGTTAAAATTATTGACACTTTTCAGGTTAGGGGGATATAATAAAGGTGTGGATAAAGATAGTTTCTTATTCGAATTCGGAGACAATCTTTGTCCAACTCTAGCACCTTGAAAATACAACAATGGCTTAACTATGCAGCTAGACAAACCGTGCGCAACCGCGTCGCGCACTTAATCCCTACCTGACGCAGAAGCGAAAAAAGAAAGGGGGTTATCTACTTCTGCATCAACAAACCAATCGTGAACGAGTGGAAAACAAAGACCGGTCACAATGAGGAGTGACAAAACATGCGCAAGCGTAAAGGTAACCTGGCCCGAGATCCGAAGAAGCTGCTGCCGGCGAACCTGAGCGTCCATTCCGCCGCGAACCTGGCGAACTGCTGAACATCGGCGCGGTCTCCGCTTAGGAGGTGATGAACAACTTGATTGTTTAAACAGGCGCCTCACACTTGAGGCATCCGGCTCGAACGTGACGTTCAGGACAACCTCTCCACTAACACAAGGAGCACTCCCCATGACTGTGCGTCATTTCGGTCGAAACCAGGAAGTCACGACGTCATCCAATACGTCGTAAGTATCGCAGATCTCTGCAAAGCTAAGCCAAGGTCCCCGGGGGCACATTCGTAAAACCCCTCGGGGCCTTTTTTTTAAACAAAAACAGAATGCTAGGCATCCTGTTAATATTATCTAGATTATTTTATCTGTTTTATATACTCCCTCAACTCCGGCCCAAACCGCGGGTTTTTTAAACAAAGATATATGAAAGACTTTAGCCATTTTTCTTTGTCGCCGCACTCAAGCCACTCTCCCTTCAATTCATAACCATACACCATTTTTCCGTCTAACAGCATTTTGCTTAAAACTTCAGCCAGAATTACTTCGCCCTTTTTCGAAGGAACAGCCTTTTTTAAATACTTGAACACGTCCGGAGTCAAAATATATTTCCCGACAACAGCCATGTCCGAAGGAAGTTTGGATATTTCTGGTTTCTCAATTAATTCCTTAATTTTATACAACCTACTCGCTATTTTTTCAACAGCAGGAACTCCATATGCCGGCAGCTTTTCTCTCGGCATTTTTTTAAGCCCTATAATCGGACAATCACAGGTTTTGTAAATGTCCATGAGTTGGGATATCGCTGGCTCCTCCCCATAAACAACATCATCAGCGAATAAAACGGCTACTGGCTCGTTCCCGATGAATTTAGCTGCCTGCAAAATAGCGTTACCGTCTCCAAGCGGCTTTCTTTGAATCACCATCTCAAAGGACATCCCGTCAAGGGTTTGCTCAAACTCCTTCAACTCTTTTAAAAGTTGATCTTTTTTTCTCTTGATAAGCAGCTTCTCCAAAGCTTCATCTTTTTTGAAGTAGTTGATAATTGCTTTCTGGGTGGAGTTTATTACAAAAATAACTTCAGATATTCCTGATTGCTTGGCTTCTTCAATTAGGTATTGAATTATTGGTTTATCAACTAAGGGAAAAAACTCTTTGGGAACAGCTTTTGTCAGCGGTAAGAATCTTGTTCCCAGCCCGGCAACAGGAATAATAGCTTTTTTAATATCATCCATGGATTTAAAATTATGCTTTAAACTTCATTCTCCTCAAGAAGGCCGGAATCTCCCACTCAGCTTCTTGGTTTAGTTTTTTACTCTCTTCTAACTCCTGAACTTTTTTAACTTCCAGAGCAGATCTCCGAACCATTTCCTTCTCCTTCGACTTTTCAACCACAGGTTTTGTTATTATTGGAATAATTTTCTTCACCGGAGCTATTGGTTTATTTTCTTTTTTATCCTTAGTCTTCAAAAGTTTAACTGTTTCTATTTTCTTTTTTATCACCTTAATAGGTTCCTTTTTTATTACTACCGGTACGGGAGCGATCTTCTTTTCTTCTTTCTTGGGCTCTATTTTGATAACAGCTTTTACGCGTAAATATGACGGCCCGGTGGTCAAAAGCGTAGTTTTTATTCTGCTTTTAAATTTTGAACTTCTAGAAATTCCGAATATTATCTTTGCTTTTGGATTTAATTTAGATATGCCCTGGCTTATCTTCTCCACCTCCAGCATGCTTAAGCTGTTACCGCCGGCTATATTAAACAAAATCTTCTCCGCTTTTATATTATTATCCAATAACGGGTTGTTAGTAATGTCTTCGACGATCTGATCTGCTCTAAGCTTTCCTGCAGCTTCGGCAGTATTTAGAAACGCTGTCATTCCCCGGCCGTCGAGGATTGCTTTAACATCGGCAAAGTCAATATTTATCAAGCCTGGGTTGTATATCAAATCAATCAGGCTTTCTAAAGACCCGATCAGGTTCTTGTTCACTAACGAAAAGGCTTCTGTTATTGATGTATTTTCATCAGTGATTTTGAAAATCTTTTCGTTAGAAATCGTGAACAAAGCGCTCAAACTCTCCCTTAAATCTGAAAGGGCTTTTTGGCTAATTTTAGCTTTTTTCTTCCCTTCAAATTTAAAAGGAAGGGTAAAAATTCCCAATGTAACATTTCCCAGACTGCGGCTAATCTCAGCAAAAATTGGGGTGGCGCCAGATCCCAATCCCCCACCCAAGGATGCAATAAGGATAACAATGTCCTGCCCCTCTAATATTTTAGTAATTTTTTCTCTTTCCTTCTCGGTTGCTTCTTTAGCTAATTCCGGATTCATGCCGGTACCGAGCCCGTGCGTTGTCTCTGCGCCGAAATACAAATATTTAATTCCGGGCTTTTTTTTCATAGCCCGAACATCGGTATCGGCGACAACAAAATTAATCTTTTTCAAGGACTTGCCGATTTCTGAAACTATCGAACCTCCCCCGCCTCCGATACCAATCACTTTTATTCTTGGCCGGAAAATCGCTTTTGCAGAAAAAGAAACATCCTGCTGAGTGTTTTTAGTAATTCTTTTTTTAACTCGCGGTTTCTTCTTTCGTCTAATAACAACTGGCTTCTTTTTCTTCTGAATCTTTTTCTTCGATATCAACCTACGCGTTTTCTTAATTTTCTTAGGTTTCTTTTTCATTGCTTTCAGTTTACCCCTGCCAAGGAAAAAATCAAGCGTCATTTTACTATTAAAAAATTTGTAGTATAATCTTGTATACGAATCACTGGCTTGTATAGGGAGGACAAAAAATGATTCAGACTCGGGAATCCTGGCTCTTTAAAAACTTAGCGAACATAATCACGGTTTCTGGCTTGTTTCTCACCTTCGGGCTGATTTTCTTGGCCGCAACAAACCCATACAGGATATGGGAAATTGTAACCCTAGTTATCTTAATCGGCCTTTCTGATTTCCTTGATGGCAAGGTGGCACGATATTTCAAAATTCAAAGCGCCTTCGGAGAAGCAATCGATAGGTTCAGAGATAAAATCTTCATCTGCACTGTCCTGCTGCTATTGGTATGGTATTTGAACAGAACCGAACATAGGTTTTTTTACTTAACTCCGCCCACCATCATCCTCACAGGATTCGTTATCCTGCTGGAATGCGGCTTAATGGGTCGCTGGCTCTATGACCTTCTCACAGGACGCAGCGTAAAGGCCGGACAAAACGGCAGAATTAAAATGTTTATCCAGTTTTTTCTGGTAGCCATATGGCTTATTGTTCTCGCGCTGGAGAAATGTCTTAACTGCGATTTATTCAGTTCTGCAGTCTATCTCATCGACACCCTTTTAATCGTGGTAATTTATTATGCAATAAAAAGCCTCATTGGTTACTACCAACGAGCAAGAACCGTGAAATGAAAAAGCCGAACTACACCTGTGTAGCCGGCTACTTTTTTTATATACACTTCACACCCGGCCAAGAAGCCTGGCCCAATCTCTCTCGGGATGCAACCGGGCGGAGCAAACATGGCAGTAGGGACAATCAAGCCGTTCCCAGGTCTGGAAAACCCGGAAAATGAGAGGGACAACCCCGTTAGTAGCTAAGGGGCCGGTACTAGCCGGTCTATGAACCAAAGCGCTGATAAACGGATAGAAATTAATCGGACGATGCGGATTACTTTTCCTTACTGCCGACTTTGCAACCTCAGAGGTCTCTTTCGCGATAACTAGATCTTCGGTGTACAAAACCTCGGCTCCTATCGGAATTTCTTCTTTCCAAATCATCCGCCTTTGTTCTGGGTCGGCTGGGTCTTTTTCGCAGAACCCATGTCTTGCATGAAGCGTTCGAGCGACCTCATAGGACCAAGTGACAACGCTGTCAACGGAACCTATAACCCAATCGACTTTTTCGATCCAACCCAAACGCCGCAAGGCTTTAACATGTTGAACGGCTAGAAGTTCGCAGAGATTCGGATAGCAAAGGACTTTTCGACAGCTGATATATCCGTTGCAACATTTGCCCGAAGTAAAAGCCGCATGCGGCTTTTTGGCATCTGGTTCCCCCTCGTAAACCCAGACAGCGCCTAGGGTAGTGAAAATATGCCAAATCTCATCCGGAGATAACGCTACCTCCGTGAAATCATTTGGATCAATACTCAGAAGATCTTCTTTTCTAAAATCGGTCAGAACCATGGACGAGCCTCCTTTCAGGTAACGTATAGTTGGTTAATGTGGAGTGTGACTGTTTTAAACGAACACTCCATCTTTCTATCATGATCTTGAAAAATGTCAAATAACTAAAAACGCGCGGACTGATCGCGCGTTTCAACTATTCAATATTATAACGGGCTAGGCTCCAGCTGCGGGTTCAATCTTCTCTGCCGGCGCTTCAACTTTCGATTGTTCGGTAGTCGGCGCAACTGCTGCCGGCTTTTCCGGTTCTTTAGTTTTTTTACTCTTTGCGTGCACTGCTTTCTTCTTTCCTTCTATGACTTTGGCTTTAACCAATAAGTTATGAACGCTGTCTGAAGGCTGCGCTCCTTTCCCGATCCAGTACAGAACTCTTTCTTTTTTAACGCTTGTTCTTTTTGTAGAAGGGTTATAGTTACCTAAAATCTCTACGAACCTTCCGGCACGTGATGCTTTCCTTTTATCAGTCACAACAATCCTGAAGGATGGCTGATTCTTTTTTCCTACTCTTAAAAATCTTATAACTAACATATTTTTATTTTTCTACCAATGTTTAATTTCTAATGCTTTTTTAGCTGCTTCGCCTTCTGCTTCCTGTTTTGAAGATCCATCGCCTTCAGCCACTAATTGATCCTTCAAAAATACTCCGACGGTAAACTGCTTGGCGTGATCCGGCCCCCACTCTTTCTGGACTTTATAGGTCGGAGTTACTCCTGTCCTGTCTTGGGCTTCTTCCTGGAACCTCGACTTAGCATCTTTGTAAAGGCCAGTCTCCAATATATTCGGCAGCTTTACGACAATGTATTTTTTAATAAACTGGTCGCAGGCTTCGTAGCCCAGGTCAAGATAAATAGAACCGATTAATGCTTCCAAAGTGTTGGCTAGGATATAGTAACGGGCTTTTCCGCTTTCTTTTGCTTCTCCTTTTGATAAAAGCAGGAACTCACCTAATTCTGTTTCCTGAGCAACTTCAGCTAACATCTTCGCATTTACCAAGGACGCCCTCCAATTAGTCAGCTCCCCTTCCGGCTTATCCGGATATTCAGCATAAAGATACTCGCTTATAACCAGCTCCAACACCGCGTCTCCTAGGAATTCTAGTCTTTCATTATTCTTTAAATTGAAATCTGGATTCTCGTTGAGGTAAGATCTGTGGACGAATGCCTGGATTAAAAGATCTTGGTTATTGAATTTTATTCCCAACTGCTTTTCAAGCTTTGAAAAATCTTTCACAGTTTTTCTACGAAACTACGAATCAGTACTAATATGCTTGCATATTCGTAAAAATTCGCAAATTCGTAGCTATTTTTCTTTTTTTAATTCTAAATTTTTGTAAACTGATCCTAAAACACCATTAATGAACTTGCCTGAACTTTCGCCTCCGAATGTTTTAGCTAATTCTATTGCTTCATTCAAGGCAACCTTAGGCGGAACTTCATCTTTGTTGCTGTATAGCAATTCGTACAAACCGATTCGTAAAACATTTCTGTCGACAATAGGTATTTGCAGAATTGGCCATTCTGGCGCTGCCTTTTCAATAATTTTGTCAATCTTTGATATATGACTGACAACTCCTTTTAATAAATCCCAGGCGAAATGTACATCCTCAAGTCCTGGACCTAAATCCCGGATATTCCTTTCCATAATCGGATCTAACATGCCTTCTTTTTTTTCGTAAAAATCCCATTCGTACAGACTCTGCATCACGATTGACCTTGATAAATGACGGCTGGCCATACAAATTATTTAATCGTTATTACTTGGACAACCCTTCCATTGTCAGGGGCTTGTCTGACTTATCTTCTTTGCCGGATTTCTTAATTTCCTTTTCGCGAGCCTTTCGTTCTTTTTTAGTCAGCTTCCCCATAACATCAATCACCTCATGCCCGTTATAAAAACCGCAGTTCATACAAACTGTGTGTGGTTTTATCGACTTCTTGCATTTTGGACATGAAGTCAAGGTAGGAGTTTTTAGGAAAAGATGCATTCTTCTCTGGTCTCTCCTGGAACTTGTTTTTCTTCGTTTTGGAACTGCCATAAGTATTGAAAATCTTTTTTTAAGTTTAGCAGATGAATTCCAAATAGTCAACGCCCCTCTTGGGGGCGTTGTTTTAACTGTAAGAATATTGTCCCCCTACCAAAACGGCCAGATCTCCTGGTAATCCGGGTTGTTGGAAGGAATCTTCACCTGCACCCTGTGGCTAGCCAGGCAGCAATAACCTTCCAGGTCGCAGATATTCAAGGTGGCAGGATAACTTCCCTGAGTCATATATGTATGGAAGACATTCCCTGGCGTGTTATCAGGGGTTGTGTGATCTCCAAAAACCCAGGTGTACGGAACCGCTAACACCTGGCAGGAGACCGGGTCGATTAAGGCATCTGTGTAACAAAGGGACAAATCTGTAAACTCCACCTCGGTCTCGGGCTGGGGAGCTGTAGGGAAATAAACAAACTCGGTGAATGGGTACGGATGGGCAACGGTGGTGAAGGCAGGGAAATTAACAAATCCGGAATCCAGATTGGTGCTGTCAAAAACCAATACTTGGGTGTAGTAAGTGGTGCCGTAGGTAAGATACTCGCCTCCTGGAACAGTCGGCTCGTTTTTAATGGTGATTATCTGGGTTTGGATGGTTTCGCTTGGATTGTCGACGTTAGAGAATTCCCGATAAATTTCGGGGTGGCCGAAAGACGGATCGTCGTCGATTTGAATCATGAATCCACTCTCGTGGTTGCCGTCCTGGTCAAAATATTTCCACTGGATAGTAACCTGGGCAAATCCTTGAGCTCCAACGCAGTAGTTTGGCGGAAATATTGTTGGCTCTTGAACCTCCGGAGGAGTTCGTTCGCATCCCTGATCGTCTATGCACTCGCTGTCTCCTGGACCGTTAAGTAAAATGCATTGTAAAATATTGTTACATTCATTATGCTTGCATTCAGATTCAGCTGCACATTCGTCAAAACCTGATCCTAAGATACAGTTGCAGTCTCCTGTGTATTCTCCTCCGTCTTGCTGGCAAATTGAATGAAGGTTAGGGCATGGGTCCCACGCGCATTGGTCTGAACACACCTGCTTTCCTGTCGTACAAATGCAGTCTCTTTCTTCGTCAGGGGAACACTCGCCTTGGCCAGTGCATTCGTCCCAGGTTCCGTCAGCTTTGCAGACTTGGGTCCCGCAGTTGCCGCAAGGACGGGATGTGCTCGGGGTGCAACCTCTGCAATTAGCATTGATGGAACATTCATTCACACCTGCGCCTGGTGTGCACCTGCAAGTTGCCCCGTCACATATTTTATGGCCTGTAGGACACGGCCCCCAGAGGCAGGTTACGGGATCACAAAGCTGAGTATCTATGCCGCAGGCGCAGTTCCGGGTCGTGCCTCCGACGCACTCGCCTTGACCGGTACATTGGCTCCACCGGTGGGTGCTCAGACATTCTTGTTCTCCGCAGTTGCCGCAGGTACGAATTGCTCCTACTATCGGACACTCTACGCAGTCAGCACTGTTAAGGCAGGTGTCTGTTCCTGCGATAGGATGGCAGGTACACTGCTCTCCTATGCAATCATTATGCCCGCTCGGGCAAGGACCCCATTGGCACTGACTGTTGCAAGTCTGATTTCCTCCGCCGCAGCCGGTACAGGGTCTCGAGTCTCCAATTTTGCAGGAACCTTGGTTCTGGCAAGTATCCCAGGTTCCGTCCGGTTTACAGCTTTGGGTTCCGCAGTTGCCGCAGGGACGCGAGGTATATGGCGTACATTTTTTGCAAAAAGCAGAACTGGCGCATTTGTCAATGCCGGAACCGGTAACGCAGACGCAGTCTTGGTTTCCTGTTTGTTCACAGACAGAATGGAAAAGAGGGCAATCAGTCCATTGGCAGGTCAAGGAGTTGCATGAACGGCTGCCTCCGCAGAAGCAACTGTCAGTGTCGCCGGAAGAGCATACTCCTTCGTTAAGGCAAGGGCCCCATTTTCCGTCGGCGCCGCAAGTTTGGTCTCCGCACTTGGTTCCGCAGTCGCGCTTGCTTCCCGGCAGGCACTTTTCACAATCAATATCGGTTTCACACTCATCTTCGCCTTGGCCAGGAACTGTTTCGCAGATATCGTCGTCATTGCATATGGTGTGGTCTACGCAGTCGTCAGTGGATTTACATTTATCTGCGCCTTTGCCGATAAATAGCTCGCAGATTCGGGTAGTTGGGTTGCAATCCAGGTGTTTGCAGTCGCCGTCTCCGCTGCATTCGTCGTTTCCTGCAGTAGGCGTACATTTGCAGATTCCGTTTTCACATATAGAATGGTTCGAGCATGGCTTGTCCCATTGGCAATCAGTGCAGGTTTGTTTCCCTCCGCAGGCGCAGTCTTTAGTTTCTCCGGACTCGCACACTCCTTCGTTTTGACAAGGCCCCCACTCTCCTTTGCTGTTGCAGGTTTGTTCCCCGCATTTACCGCAATCTCGCACTTGTCCTTGGGTACACTGCAGGCAGTTGTTGGGACAGTTGTCTTCTCCTGATCCGTTAACGGTAATACAGAGGTGAGTAACGTCGTTACATACTTTGTGGTTGCACTTGGTTTCTGCACCGCATTGATCAGCCCCTGCTCCTGGCACAAGCTTGCAGGTTCCATCAACGCACTCTGTGTGCGAGCAACCCTTTCCTGGTCCGCACTCGCTCATTCCGCTGCCAGTCACGCAGATACAGGATGTTCCTGAACATATGTTATGGCTTGAACATTGGCCAATCCATTTGCAATCAGCACCGCACTGCAATGACGGACCGCCGCAAGGGCAAGGCTTGGTTTCTCCTGGTTTGCAGCCTTCAGAACTGCTGCCAAACCACGTGCAGCCGGCTGAACATGTTTGAGTTTGACCGCAGGCAATTCGGGTAGTACCTGGAGTGCAGGCATTTGGCGGTTCTACACAGGGTCCCATTGTACAATCAGCACCGCAGGACTGATGACCGCAGTTTCCGCAGTCACTGGATTGGCCTGGAGTGCAGGCATCGCTTTCACAACAGGGACCGGTACAGTCATCGCAGTCCTCAGCGGTTGCGCATTGATTGGTTCCTTGCGAAGGGACATTGGTACATTTGCGGTTGCCTGGGGAACCGGTACATTCTGTATGGTTGCAATCAGCAGGACAGCTGGTTTGGCCAGGAGGACATCCAACCGTGCACTGGTCTGTTCCTTTGGAGAGCACGGCCATGCACATTCCAATGGTTGTACCGAACAGATCATATGTTCCGCACTCAGTATGCTGGCATTCGGCGTTGCCCGAACACTCGTCAGATCCCTCTCCTGGAACTGTCTTGCAGTAACCTCCTATGCACTGGGTGTGGCATTTGCACGGAGGCCAGGTGCAATCACCTCCGCAGGTAAGCTGGGTCCAGGTGTCTCCGCAGGTGCAGCCTTTGGTTTGCCCTGGATTGCAGTCTTTCATGTTTTGGCAAGGACCCCAGGAGCAGTTTTCTCCGCAGTATTTGGTTCCACATTTAGGGCAAGCCGTGCTACTGTCGCCTGCGTTGCAGTTCCCTGCGCAGGAAGCTCCGCTCTCGCCCTGAACGCAGCAGTAGGGACAGGTGGCGACTGCTTCTGTTTTGGTTGTGCATGTAAAGACGCAGCCGCCATTAAGACAACCCATCACACAAGTTCTTGTAAATTGCATTACCTGTTTTCCAGAACAAAAGGTATAGCTGTCTACCGTTGAGCCGGAGCAATCCACGCCAGGGCCATACTTTGGGGTTGTATCGCAGTAGGGACCGCTGGGCCCTGTTTTACATTTTCTACAGTTGAGCACTGGAACAATTTTATGACCCTGGCACACTTTTGTTCCTGAATCTACACAGCCGTCTGCTTCATTAGGGTCATATGGGATGCAAGGGGTGTCAGTTATCCACTCAACTGTGGTGCCGCTACAACTGGCTATGCCACCATTCACTACACATTTGGGGCTGGTTTCCTTGTGCTGGACGCCAGCCGGTTGAGAGCCGCTACCGCAAAGACTGGCAGATCCTGATCCTCCACAACGCAGTTCGCCGGTAGATTGGCAGTCGGCGCAACCTGTCAAAGATGTCAATATTTTTTTGTTGTAGCAGCCGGCTGTACACGAACAAAATGGTAATCCAGTATCACCGAAGGCCGGACAGGTTGTAAGACGTGTGCCAGCTGCCCTAAGCTCGCAGCCGTCAGAATAAAAGGTGTCGCCGCACAATGTGCCGCAACCCCACTCTCCTTTGGAATTCTGATTTGCTGCTGCGCAAGTATCTGCCTCCCGGCATTTTCCATCTGAGCCTACGTCAGTCGGGGTATTGTCGCAACAAGCATCGGGTTCTTGGGTTTGCGGGCCGCAGTCTCTCCATTCGCAACAGTTGCCTTCACCGCATACCATTTCAGATTCTCCGTCTCCAGAACATCGTGAACTTCCGCCGCAACCTGCAGCTGTTAGCCTGCAGTCTTCATCAGTTATACAGGAATTACAGGAACAATTTGGGTCGTAAGTCCCGGCATCATCCGGCCGTTTTTTTTGGCATTTCGAAAACGTAGCAGAAACACTGGCTGTTGCGTCTACTTGGAAAGCATCTGCAATATATTCTATACTGAATACCTCGTGCTCGGGAGAGGCTGACTCTGTGCCGCCACCTAGATAAAAAAAGTTTGCTCCGGTTTCAGACGCCATTGGGCAGTTATCCCAGCCAATTGGCCCTGCGGCAACTTTGCTAGAATCTCTTGAAAGATTTATTAAAAGATTAGCAGGGTAACGGGTGGTTCCCTTCCAGAACTTAGCCCAACCGAAAACTCCGGCTGGTTCACCATAATGGCATGTCGCCATCGCTTCAAGACTTGCCGTAAGGTCAACTGTAATTTTACCGCAAACATTTGTCGTGTCAGGACTGACTCCTACCTCTACATTTTGAGCATTACATTCGGGTGATGTAGGATCTGCCATGCAAGGTCGTATAAGGCACATCGGACGACAGCCTGGGCCTTCCATGCATGTAATCCAAGCTTCTTGACTTCCTGCGTTCCAACAAAGATCGACTGCTTTAGCCAAACAACCACCCGACAAATTCCCGCAATTATCAGGTTGGTTAGCGCAACCGCCACACCAGCAGCCAGGATAACCACCGCACCAACCATCGTTACCTGCACACTCGTAGGTACCCATTCCATCGGTGCAATATCCCCAATCCACTATATCCCCCTCTACTATTTCCAATCCAGAAATTGCATTAGCAACCTCCTGTCCGGTTGTAGCTTCAACAATAGCCGCATATTTTACGCACCCAAAAACCAGCAAAGAGAATGCTACTAAGACTAGAAATTGTGTTATCTTTTTCATTATCGATAAAGTCCTTTTGTTCGATAACTTCCGAGATTGCTATTGTGCAACTATTGGCGGAAATATGACTGCAGACAATCCTTGTATCTGGCCGTCAGGAAGAATTTTAACGCTGATGTTTAAGTCGTCTCCGATTTTAATGTCTGTTAGCTGAGATTGTTTCTGTGAACCAAGATCTCCTCCATTGTTTGAGAGCAGGTAAACCTGAGCATCTGGAATCATGGCTACGGATAAGTCTTCTTCTCCACGGTTCAGAACAATGGTTGAGTCAGAAATGCTTTTTACTCTGCCATAAGCAATAGTTGAAACAATTATCTGAGAAGAGCTTAAGGAGTTAAGGACGCTTGATAGAGTTTGGAGTTTTTCAATGGAAGCAGAGGTTCTTGATTTCTCAAAACTAAAACCAACCAAGCAGCCAATTCCAAACAAGACTACAATACTGACTATTACAATAATGTAGGTGTTGTTACTTTGTTTCATATATATATTTAGTTACTTTTTATTCAATTATTGTAGCACAATTAAAATATATGTGGGCTGTGGATAACTATATTTCTTCTTTTTAAATACGTACACGTTACTTTTTATTAAATTATTGTAGCACAATTAAAATATTGATGGAAAATATACAGGGTGTGGATAACTTATTGACCTTTACTTTTATTTCTTTTTTGGTATAATAATAGGTAGCACACCCCTCTAATGTGGAGGGTCAAAACGCAAGAGTCTCCTTGACAAAATATATGGAGGTGACCGATGAGATCAATCCTAGTGATCGCGATGACGTTCCTGTCAATCGCCATGTCCGCAAAGGCCCAGGACCTCACGGGCGGAATTATCTACTCGGACGGGAAGAATGCTTTTTTCCAGGATTTCACTGGGAATAAAGCGAGCCTGGCTACTGGAACCAAAGCCACGCAAATCAAAGAAGCCGTGGCGGTCTCAGTTGACGGCTCAACATTATTCTGGTCCGACAGATCCAAACTTTGGAAGAAAGTCCTCCCCGACGGAGAGGCCAGCTACACGACGTATGAGCGAGGAAAACCAACCGCGAAGAAGGGCTCAGCCGCTTCTTCTCCACCGGCAGACACGAGAAATCTGAACGTGTCCTCTGATGGACGATGGATTTCCTTCGAAACGACCCGATACGACATCAAATGGGTTTTAATGGAAGAAGGCGCGGGATTGGACCAGAACGTAAACGGCACGCCGACGAACTTCGCTGCATATCCTTTTTACGCCGTAGCGCCGGACTTCTGCAATGCCATTGTGGTGATGCCAAGCCCAGGTAACAAAGGGGTGCCGGAAGTGTACGGGAACACAGCATATATCCCGCCAACCTTCCCCATCCGAGCTACCTGGCAGGATCTCCAAATGCAGCCCACGGCGGAGCTGATCCTTCTGAAACACCGGACAACTCAGTCGCTAAAGATAAGCGGAATATATGCGGCTGAACGCGATGTACATCGAATGTTCTCTATCAAGAGAAATGCCCGCTTTCCTACCTGGTCAAAAAACCTTTCCGGCAGACCGCTGATTGCGTTCATCTATCAAAGCGAAATAGGTTGGGGTCCGATTGAAATCCGCGACCCAACTTCTTTGCCGATTGCGTCATTCAAACGCGGAGCACCTATCCCTGCGACCCGATTTGTTCCAGGAACCAAACCAGGAATCTGGGAAATCCCTATTTTGCTCAAAACATGCGATGGCCTGGATTGGGGAAAAGACGGTTCCCTTGCCTGTCTCACCGGAGGAATGGTTGTTTCATTCAGCAGCCAAGAAATCCTTCGAGGGATAGAGGCGAGCGACATTGGACGTGAATACAAGCCAAACTGCGACAACGTTGGGCCGCGACATTGGCCCTACATTCCCTTGAATAACATGATTCAGGTCCAACAGAAAACGATAGCGACCGGAGTTATAGGCGACCAGTTCCGCTGGATTGCTGAAAAGACCTTCCTCTTCCGGAATAGAACACTTCTTGTCTGGAACGACGGAAAGGTGAACGAGCTCTGTCAGGCTCCAATGAATTTCTCATATTGCCTCAAGGCACCTCCTAATATCACAGCGACCCCAAAGGTTGCTGCGAGCACAAACAAACCGGCTGACGCAGTCGTTAGCCGATAACAGAACACAAGATACTTTTGCGCTTTACCGCCCTGGATAGGTCCCAAACCTACTCAGGGCTTTTCTTTTACACCAAAAAATGATTTCCTGTGGATATGACAAGGCCCAATTCTTTTTATAGCCTCCCTGTGTTTTAACGTTGGATACCCTTTATGCTTTGCAAATCCGTATCCCGGATATTTTTTGTCGTATTTGATCATGATCCTATCTCGGGTAACTTTGGCTATCACGCTCGCGGCTGCGCAGGAAAAAACCTTTATATCAGCTTTAATAATTGATCTTTGCGGGATTGGAGAAACGATGCTAAAATTTCCGTCGAGTATTAAAAAGTCTACTTTAGATATTTTCTTTTTTAATACATCAACCGCTTTTTGCATTGCTAGCTTCGTTGCCTGCAAAATGTTTATCTTATCTATTACTTTTTCTGAAACTATGCCCACTCCCCAACTAACTTGGCTATGGCTTGTCAAAATACTAAATAGCTTATCTCTCTGGCGAGCAGAAAGTTTTTTCGAATCTCGGACCCCTATTTTGAATATCTCCGATCTTTTGCTCCTAACAATAACTGCAGCGGCCACAACGGGGCCGGCTAACGGCCCTCGGCCGGCCTCGTCCAAACCGGCGACGTTTCCGAATCCCCTGCCCTGCAGTTTTCGTTCTTCATTAAAATTTGGATATTGCATTATGCTATCTTAACACGTAAAATGGGATAATATTCATATGTCAAAATTCGCCCACCTACACGTCCACTCCCACTACAGTTTATTAGACGGCCTGCCGAAGATCAATGAACTGGTAGACTACGTAAAACAATCCGGAATGGATTCTGTGGCTTTAACCGACCACGGGGTTTTGTACGGCGCAGTTGAATTCTACAAAACGTGCAAAAAGAAAGGAATAAAACCAATAATCGGATGCGAAATGTATCAGGCCTTTGAAGGAATGGACCAACGCAGACTTAACATCGACGACAAAAGATACCACTTGATACTATTAGTCAAAAACGCGGCAGGATACAAGAATTTGGTAAAGCTTGTTACTAAAGCCCACTTAGAAGGATTCTATTACAAACCCAGGATTGACGAAGCATTGCTGACCAAACATTCAGAAGGGCTTATCTGTCTTTCAGCCTGCCTGCAAGGAAAAATACCGCGCTTGATTTTAGCCAACAAGATGCAAGAAGCTAAGGATCAAGCCGGGAGGTACAAAGAAATCTTTGGAAAAGGCAACTTTTATCTCGAGCTTCAGCATCATGCGAATATTCCAGAACAGGAAAGGGTGAATAAGGTTATAATTGATATCGCAAAAGAACTGGATATTCCTTTGGTAGCAACAAACGACATACATTATTTGAGGCCCGAGGATAACGAGGTCCAGGATATCTTGATGTTAATTAATACCGGCGCGGATATAAACGACCCGGAAAGGTTGACCATGAAAAACGAAGACTTCTCCATGAGGTCTCCGGAAAAAATGGCTGAGCTCTTCAGCCACGTCCCTGAAGCCATAGAAAACACCCAAAAGATCGCGGACCTGTGCAACTTTGATTTTGAATTGGGCAAAACAAAACTTCCTCTTTTCCCGGTTCCCGACGAAAAAACAGCTGAACAATTCCTTGAAGAACTTTGCAAAAAAGGGTTGCCGAAAAGATATGGCGAAAACCCGGATAAAAAAATATTAGAACGATTGCAATATGAACTTTCTGTAATAAAAAAGACTGGATTTTCCGGCTATTTTTTAATTGTCCAAGATTTTGTTAACTGGGCTAAATCAAATCGGATAGTTGTGGGGCCTGGCCGTGGAAGCGCCGGCGGGTCAATAGTTGCGTATTTAACGAACATTACGAATGTTGACCCGATCAAGAACGATCTTCTGTTCGAAAGGTTTTTGAATCCTGAGAGAATATCTATGCCAGATATTGATCTTGATTTTACCGACAGACGGAGAGATGAGGTTATTAACTATGTCGGGGAGAGATATGGCAAGGACCACGTAGCCCAGATTATTACTTTTGGAACAATGGCTGCCCGAGCGGTTATCCGCGACGTTGGCAGAGCTTTATCAATTCCCTACAACTATTGCGACAGGATAGCAAAAATGATTCCCTTCGGAATGACTCTGAAGGAGACCCTTGAAGGAGTCCAGGAATTCAAAGAACTTTACGAAAGCGACGAACAGGCAAAAAGATTAATTGACCTCGGCGGAAAACTTGAGGGTGTCGCCCGCCATGCCTCAACTCATGCCTGCGGAGTCGTGATATCTGATACAACGTTGACTGACTATGTTCCGCTTCAAAGACCAACGCAGAATGACGATAGCATCGTAACCCAATATGAGATGCACGCCATTGAAGATTTAGGACTGTTGAAAATGGACCTCCTTGGCCTAAAAAACCTTACTATAATAGAAGACTGCCTTGCCAGGATTTATGAAATCCATAAAAAATCCATACAGATAGACGACATTCCTTTTGACGACGCAGAGACCTACAAGCTTCTCCAAGAAGCGAATACAACAGGCGTATTCCAACTCGAAAGCGATGGACTTAAAAGATATTTAAAGGACTTAAGGCCCACGACTTTTGAAGATATTGTCGCTATGGTTGCGCTCTATAGGCCAGGACCAATGCAATTCATTCCTGACTTTATCAAAGGCAAACACAAAAAGAAAAAAATTGAATACTTACACCCTAAGCTCCAGCCGATATTAGAATCTACATATGGCATTTGCGTGTACCAGGAGCAATTAATGCAAATTGCCCAGCATCTCGCCGGATTCTCGTTGTCTGAAGCTGATGTGTTGAGAAAAGCAGTCGGAAAAAAGATAAAAGACTTGCTCCGCGACCAAGAAGAGAAATTTATTACCGGCTGCACTAAAAACGGAATGAAAAAAGAAGACGCTGATAAGATATGGCAGTGGATACTTCCTTTCGCTGAATATGGTTTCAACAAATCCCATTCTGTGGCTTATGCTACAATCGCCTGCCAGACTGCCTATTTAAAATCCCACTATCCTTCTGAATTTATGGCTTCATTGCTGACATCGGAAAAAGCAGATATTGAGAGGATTGCAGTTTTGATAAAAGAATGCAAAAAAATGGGACTCACAGTACTAGCCCCTGATGTGAACGAGAGCTTTAGAAACTTCTCCGTAGTGCCTAATGAGAATAAAATCCGCTTTGGATTGCTGGCTATTAAGAATGTTGGAGAAAATATAGTTGAAGCAATTATTGTAGAAAGGAAAGAGGCCGGACCCTTCAAATCTATACACGACTTTATCTGCCGCATCAATTCAAAAACCTTGAATAAAAAATCCTTGGAGAGTTTGATAAAAGCCGGCGTTTTTGATAGATTAGAGGAAAGGAATAAGCTACTATATAATATAGAGGACATTATTGAGGCGAACAGGGAAATAAAGAAAAATGCCAACAATAACCAAAAAACTCTGTTTGCCAATCACCCTACATATAATCCCCTGCACTTGGAGCTGAAAACCGCTCAAGCAATCTCTTTAACCGACCAATTGAACTGGGAAAAGGAACTTTTGGGGCTGTATGTCTCGGCCCATCCATTAGACGGCTTTAAAAACATTCTGGAAAAAAGAACTTATCCCCTTAGCGGCCTTAATATTGATGTGGTTGGAAAACTGGTAAAGATCGGAGGAATAATCTCAACCGTTAAAAAGATCATCACTCGTACGGGAAAGCCCATGATGTTCTTAAACCTTGAGGATTTGACTAACAAGGTAGAGGTGGTAGTTTTCCCAAAAGTAATGGACAAAAACCAAGATGCTTTGATGGAGAATAAGATAGTTTTCGTAAAGGGTAAAGTTGACGACAGGGATGGGGAAATAAAGATTATAGCTGACGATATCGAAGAAATTATTAACGTATCATAAAATGAACAATATCGAAACTATCCGCCATTCTTTATCTCACATAATGGCTTCGGCCGTCCAGGAACTGTATCCCAGCGTAAAGCTCGGCATAGGCCCTGCAATAGAGAATGGTTTTTACTATGATTTTGAATTCTCCAAACCTTTAAGACCCGAATCCCTAGCTAAAATAGAAGCTAGAATGCGAGAACTTCTCGCGCAGGATATTAAATTTAATAAAAGCAAGGTTACAAAAATAAAAGCAAAGAAGCTGTTTGCCAAACAGCCATATAAACTCGAACTTCTTCGAGAACTGAAGGGAAAAGAAGCCACAACATATGAAAGCGGTGACTTTATTGATTTGTGCAAGGGTCCACATGTTAAGTCAACAAAGGAAATAAATCCGGATTCCTTCAAACTTACCAAAATCGCGGGCGCTTACTGGAGGGGCGATGAAAAGAATAAAATGTTGACTCGCATTTATGCTTTGGCGTTTTTAACTAAAAAAGAATTGGACCAGCACTTAAACGATCTCTTGGAAGCAGAGAAAAGAGACCATCGCCTACTTGGACAAAAACTCGACCTGTTCGTTTTCTCCGACCTCGTCGGTGCTGGTCTTCCGCTATACACGTTCAAGGGAGCGACAATCTTACGGGAAATAAAAAATTACTCCAACCAGCTCCAGAAGGAAATCGGCTATCAAGAGGTGCAAACCCCCAGTATGAACCGGGCTGAGCTTTTTAAAATTTCCGGCCACTACGAAAAGTTTAAGGACGACATGTTTAGGGTTATCTCCCACTATACTAAAGAGGAGTATTACTTAAAACCGATGAACTGCCCTCAACATACCCAGATATATGCTTCACAAATGAGGAGCTATAAGGACTTGCCTATCCGGATTGCTGATTTCTGCAACCTGCATAGAGACGAAAAAACAGGGGAACTCTCTGGGCTAACCCGGCTGCGTGGATTCTGCCAGGACGACGGACATTGCTTCTGCACGGAAAACCAAATCCAGGACGAATTCAAGGCTGTTTTGTCCGCAATCGAAAAAGCTATGAAAACTTATCAGATGAATTACCGAATCAGGTTGTCTTTGTGGGATCCTGCGCATCCAGAAAAATTTCTAGGCGATAAAAAAATATGGGAAAAATCTCAAAATCTGCTTCGGGATATTTTGGTAAAAAACAAAATAGAATATTTTGAAGCCGTAGGCGAAGCTGCTATGTACGGCCCGAAGATGGATTTAATTTCTAAAGATTCATTAAACAGAGATTGGCAGATATCGACTATCCAACTAGATTTTATAATGCCTCAGCGTTTCGGATTAAAATATATTGATTCCGACGGTAAAGAGAAAACCCCGGTCATGATACACCGGGCGATAGTCGGCTCCCCTGAAAGATTTTTCGGCATTTTAATTGAACACTACGCAGGGGCCTTCCCCCTTTGGTTGTCCCCTACCCAAGTTTGGATTATTCCCATCGGAGACAACCACAAGGCATATGCTCAGAAGGTTTTCGACCAATTAAAATCTAATGAGATACGCGTTGAACTGCGAGACGAAAACGACACCATGTCAAAAAAGATCCGCGAAGGAGAAATACAAAAAGTCCCCTATCTTTTGGTCATCGGCGATAAAGAGATGGGCGCAGATTCCGTAGCTGTCCGAGAAAGGAAGAAAGGGAATATTGGAATGCTGAAAACTAATGAATTCATCGAACAAGTCAAAAAAGAGATAAAAGATAAAAAATAGTCATCTTTAAGAATAAAATTTATGGCTCAATTATCTCAAGCGACTAAAAAACTTATCGGCCATTACAAAGCAGGCGAAGAATCTCTTAATTTAACTGGAGACACACCAACAATACACGTGGATGAAGTGGCGGCGAAAGTCGCCGCTTTTTATGAAAAGATAAGGGGGATTATTGATTGGAGAGAGGAACATCTTTTAAAAAGAAATGCTATTGAACGAATTCTCAAAAGGCGTGTTTTGATGGGCATAGACCTTGCAAAGGACGAATCGACGCGCGAGAGTATTGCTGAACCCTTAGTTTTTGAGTTGATCCGGGGGGGGCATTATCCTAACGATAAAATTGCTGAAACAAAAATAACTGAAGTACAAAAAATAATTGATAAGTATATATTTATTCTTAAAAATACCCCGCAAGCTGAAAATGGGCAGGAAGCACTAAACTTTTACAACTGGCTTTTGGGCATAGCTTCTTGCGAAGTCGAGGAATCGCTTAGTTCGTCGTATAAAGAAAGGGCGCTGATAGAATATATGTTTGAGTCGATGAAGGAATGCATCATGCTGAACGAAGGGGTCCTTGCCTTAAAGCCCATGAAAGAAGAGGAAAAGAATGTCCAAATATTTATTGCTGTTAATCGGGCTCTTTTCAAGCTGGACGCGCCGGTAATCGGATATCATCTTTTGAAATACAAATATCCTGATTGGCGGACTATCGGCCACAAGGATCTCTCCATGATATCAAAAGACATGCTCACGACGAGAACGAGGATTGAGAGAAATATCAATCACCCGCTTGCCGACAAGTTCTACCAGATTTGCGAAAAATACGACACCCCTTATTTATTATTGGGCGATGTCATGTCTTCAGAACCTTTAGGGGTTGAAGAGAAATTCTCGAAGCCTGAGGTTCTGGAGGAATCAATTCGCGAAGCCTATGCGGCAAGGGTAAAAACCCTGAAAAAGAGAATCGGCCGGGCGGCCATATATGCCACAATCTCCATTTTTATCACGAAAATAGTTTTTGCCATGGGAATCGAAATCCCTGTTGATAAATATCTTAATTCGTTTAATTATCTCTCCTTGGGAATAAACATTCTAACCCCGCCTATTCTTATGTTCTTTTTGGTAAACACAATACGAGTCCCCGGGCAGGAGAACCTTGAGAGAGTCATTTTTGAAGCCATGAAGATAATCCACGAGACGGAAAAGAAAGATTGCTATGAGATAAAAACTGCCGTGAGCAAAAAGAGGAACCTGGGAATCAAGGCAATAATAGATCTCGTTTATCTTCTCACCTTTATCCTATCTATAGGTTTTATCGTCTGGCTTTTAACCGCGTTAACCTTTTCTGTTCTGTCGATTATAATCTTCATCGTATTTATCTCGTTGATTGCCTTTACCGGAACCAAGATACGACAAAGATCTAAGGAGCTGCAAATAATAGACGAGAAGGAAAGCTTCTTTAATCTTCTTGTTGATTTATTCGCCATGCCACTTATTGAAGTCGGAAAATGGCTCACATCCAAATGGCAAAGGTATAATATCATTTCCGCTCTTTTTAATATTCTGATCGATATGCCATTCATGATTTTCGTGGAGTTTATCGAGCAGTGGAGATACTTCCTAAAGGAGAAAAAGGATCAAATTCATTAAACTTATCCTGCAAAACAGCTTAAATCACAGCTGTTTTGTTTTGTGCCAGAACTTGCCCAAAGCCATAATTTAAGATAAAAAGAACCTATGAATTATTACATTGTTACTTTCGGCTGCCAGATGAATCAGTCGGATTCCGAAAGAATTTCCGCTGTCTTAGAGTCGATAGGGTATAAAATAACGGACAAAATAGAACGAGCTAATTTAGTTGTAATCAATATGTGCTCGGTCAGGCAATCGGCAGTTGACCGAGTTTTCGGCTTATCTGAAAAGCTTAAGGACATGAAGGGGAAACGCACCATTTTGACTGGTTGCGTGCAGAAAAGAGATAAAAGAAAGTTTGCTGAGCTTTTTGATTATATTGTGGATATAAAAGACATAGTAAATTTGCCGAAAATATTGAAGAAAAAACCTGTAGCAAAAAAAGATTACCTAAAAATCGTGCCGAATTACCTAAGCAGCTTCTCCGCCATAATCCCGATAATGACCGGGTGCAATAACTTCTGTTCTTATTGCGTCGTCCCCTCCATTCGCGGCCGGGAGGTTTCCAGGCCAGCCGAAGAGATTATCTGCGAAATTAAAAATCTTATTAACCGAGATTATAAGGAAATATGGCTACTTGGTCAAAATGTAAACTCATATAAAGACGGTGCAATTAGTTTCCCAAAGCTTTTAAGAATGATCGATAATATACCGGGAAAGTTCTGGATACGTTTTACATCCTCCCACCCCAAAGATTTTTCTGACGAACTGATCACTGCAATGGCTAAGGGGAAAAAAATATCTCCTTACCTTAACCTTCCTGTCCAAGCTGGAGACGATAAAATCCTGAAACAAATGAACAGGCCGTATACGGTGGCCCAATACAAAAATGCAATAAAAAAAGTAAGGAAAGCTATCCCCGATATTGCCCTTTCAACGGATATAATCGTTGGCTTCCCGGGAGAGACAAAAAAACAGTTCTCCAACAGCGCAAAACTCTTCAAAGAAATAAAATATGACATGGCCTATATCTCCGAATACTCCCATCGGTCTGGTACTTCGGCTTCAAAGATGAAGGATACGGTTGATAAAAAGGAAAAGAAATCCCGAAAGGAAGTTTTGAACGAGATTCTTAAAAAAACTGGTTTGGAGAACAATAAAAAATTCTTAGGAAAGGAAGTCGAGGTTCTGATCGATAGAAAAAAGCCTGGAATTATTCTCGGTAAATCCTGGCACTACAAAACCGTAAAAATAGACAGCAAGAAAGATTTAGTCGGTAAATTCGTACAGGTAAAGATAACCAAAGCCCTGTCCTGGGGTCTTGAAGGCGATTTAATATGAAAAATCTTAAAAAGATAATCGTCATACTCGGCCCAACTGCCTCCGGCAAAACCGACCTTTCGGTTGGGCTAGCTAAAAAGTTTAACGGTGAGATTATTTCTGCTGACTCGCGGCAGGTGTATAAAGGCATGAATATCGGGACAGGGAAAGTCACTAAGAAGGAAATGCAGGGAGTCCCCCACTATCTTTTAGATGTTGCTTCCCCGAAAAAGAGATTTGATGTCGTCCAATTCAAAAAACTTGCCGATAAGGCCATCGATAAAATTTATAAAAAGAAAAAGGTTCCATTTTTAGTCGGCGGAACCGGCTTTTATATCCAAGTTGTGGTAGATGGTATATCAATACCAAACGTTAAGCCTGACTTAACTTTGCGAAAAAAGCTTGAGAAAAAGACAGTTCCTGAGCTATACAAAATTCTATCTAAATTAGACCCCAGAAGGGCCGGGGACATCGATAAAAACAATCCCAGACGCCTTATACGAGCCCTGGAAATCGTTTTAAAGTCTAAACGGCCAGTTCCACCTATCCAGCCTGAAAATCCCGGATTTAGCTCATTATATCTAGGCGTAAAGAGAGACACCAAAACGCTGCAAAAATTGATAGAAAAAAGACTTATAAAAAGACTAGACGAAGGCATGGTCGAGGAAGTTGAATCGCTCCATAAATCCGGAGTTTCGTGGAAGCGCCTGGAAGAGTTCGGCCTGGAATACAGATATGTAACAAGATATATCCGCGGAAAACTAGATCGTGAGGAGATGATCAAACAGCTACAAAAAGAGATAGAACATTATGCCAAAAGACAGATGACATGGTTCAAAAAGGACAAACGAATTAAGTGGATTAAGGATAAAAAGGGTGCAATCACAGCTATTGACAAATACCTAAACAAGTGATATAGTAATAAGATAGGGGTGTACCCTATTCCGCTCGTTGACAACATTTCATGGAGGAAAAAACGTGAGACGGAAACTACTTGATCTACTGGTCGGCTTGATGCTGGTCGCTGCGATAACAATGATGGTCGCAGCCGCCACGATCCCTTCCGAGGAGTGGGAGCCTACCGAAAGCTTCGATATTGGCTTCTTGCTCTTTTTCGGAGGCATGGCCATCGCCGCTTTCGCCCTGGTAATCCAGGTCGCGAGAGGTAAAGTTAACACTCGGCACGAATCCCGTTTCTACAAACCCGGACATTAAACCCGTAATGAAAGGAAAAAAATGAACGCAAGAGCATTGCCGACCAACCGGACTAGCCGAACCCTGTACGTAATCGGATTCATCGATTACTGCCTGGCCATCGGCATGGTCATCTCTGCGATTTGGGTAGCTATGTTCTACGAGCCCCACGTCGCCAACTGCCTTACCTTGTGTGTCGGTGCACTCGTACTGTGGCTCTCCGGATTTGGGACCATCATGGTCTCCTCTCGGATCAAGTTCCAGCAGGTTCTGTATATTCCCTCAAAACCCCGCCCCAGTATCGTCAAACTGCTGCTAGTTATTGTGGCGACTGCAATTCTTTTGGCCGGGTTGATAAACCTCATCACTTTCTACTACGTTACTGGGAACCCGCTTCTCTAGCCCCCTCCCTCCATTTCAACCGAAAAGCCCCAGAGCAACGCTCCGGGGCTTCCTCATTTTATTCGATTATATACTCCTATTATTATACTTTTTAACTTTCTCGGAGATTAAATTCCTGAGCTTTTCACTGTTTGCATGGTTTACCCCGTCTATGTGAGCGCTTACGCCAGAGCCAAACCCTGCGGTCTCCACGTGAACGTCGTATAGCTTGAATATCCTATCGAAGAAATCCTGGTCTATATACACACTTTGAATCTTTGAATAAAGCAGAGTTATCTCTCTTCTACTTACCACTCCTTTTTTTATCACTATGTCTTCTTCCAGGAGATTGTAGAAATAGTAGCGGTAATAGAGACATTGAAAAATATATATCGCAAGAATGGCGATTAACGGAATGGCGATATATACGAACAAGGTCCAGGAATAAGAAGCCGGAGCTGCTGATAGCAATCCGACGACGAAACAAAAGAATATGATTATAAACCCGATAGCCCTTTGCAGGGTCTTTTTAATTACCTTTCTTTTTTCAAGGGGCACAGCCGAGCAAGTATTCCCCTCTTTGCAGTGCACCTGCCTTACTAAAGACATGTTTTCTTCTTCCATAAAAAATTAATATTAATATCAATTATTACTTAATTTTACTAAAACAAATTATTTAGACAATATTTTCTTAAATATCCTTTGTACTGCCTCGGGATTTGCCTTCCCGCGAGTTTGCGCCATTACCTTCCCAACAAGAAACTGCAGAGCGTTTTCCTTGCCGTTTTTATAATCCTCAACCGTACTGCTATTACTGTTTATAACTTCAGTAACAATGCTCTCAATTTCCGTTTCGTCGTTTATTTGTCCCAAACCTTTATCATCGATAATCTGCGAAGGATCTTTCCCGGATTCCCGCATTTCAATTAAAATCTCTTTAGCACTCTTACTGGTGATCTTTCCGTCGTTTATTAAGGTTATGAACTCCGCGAAGTTTTCCGGCGTTATCTTACACTCTGTTTCAATAAAGGTTGCGCCAATTAATCCCTGGAGATCGGTAATAATATAGTTGGTTGCCAACTTAATTAAAGAACCGAATTTAGAATCTTTACCGTCAACTTTTAACTCCGAAATGACCTTTTCGAAATACTCTCCAAGGTCTTTATTATCCGTGAATATCTCAGTTGCTTTCGCTTCAATGCCATATTCTTTAACCAATCTCTTCCTCTTTTCTGCCGGCAGCTCAGGAACTTCTTTTTTAATCATTTCTAAATAATCTTCGCTGAGCGTAATCGCTGGTAGATCGGGCTCCGGGAAATACCTGTAATCGTGCGCTTCCTCCTTCTCTCTTTGAGAAAATGTTTCTGCTCTCCTGTCGTTCCACCCGCGAGTCTCTTGGATTACTTTATCTCCTTTGTTCAATATCTCTGTTTGTCTCTCTATCTCAAAATCTACCGCCTTCTCGGCAACCTTAAAGGAATTAAGATTCTTTATCTCAACCTTTGTTCCAAGCTTGCTCGACTCGCTTAAACTAATATTCACCTCAATCCTCATTTGGCCTTTTTCCATATCAGCATCAGAGACTCCGATATACCGTAAAATCAGCTGCAATTCCTCGGCAAAGCGCCTGACCTCTAGCCCGGAGCTTAAGTCGGGTTCGGTAACCAGCTCCATTAAAGGCATTCCAGCCCGATTAAAATCAACTAACGAATGGCTGGCGCCCTCGGGATGCATTAAACGCCCGGTATCTTCCTCCAGATGAATTCTTGTTATCCTAATTTTCTTTAAGTCTAAATTGGAAAAATCTTCAGAAACCGGAATCTCTAAATATCCTTTTTCGCAGAAGGGCTTATCGTATTGAGAGATTTGGTAGCCCTTTGGCAGGTCGGGGTAGAAATAGTTCTTACGATCAAACTTTGATTCCCTATTAATTCCGCAGTTCAGAGCGATTCCTGTTTTCAAAACCTTTTTTATGGCTTCCTCGTTGGCTACCGGCAAACTGCCTGGCTGGGCTGTACAAACTTGGCAGATATTATAGTTAGGCCGCTTTTCATCCGGATCGTTCTTACAGGAACAAAACATTTTAGAATTTGTCTTTAATTCTACATGCACTTCCAGGCCAATAGTAGGTTTATACTCCATAATGTTATTCTACTTCTTTTGTTCCTTTTGCTCAAAGTATTTTTTCAGCTCTTCTTCCTTCTTCGCTATTTGCTCTACTGTCCCGCGACGAGCAAAGTCGTAGTCCTGCATGTCAACTAATAAATACTTCGATAGTAAAGGATAAATCTTCTGCACTAATTTTATCTTTTCCTGTTCTATTTTTCGATAGTCAACGTGTCCCTGGGGAATAGTTCTTAATTCCGTCTCCCAGAAGAATGACCTTAAGTTTTGGTATTGGATGAATCTTAGCTTGTGAGCTAAGGCACAACAATATTGCGCAATATCTGGATCGAATTGCTTCACCTTTTCGTATAAAGCCTCTGTTTTGGTTATTGCTGCCTTGAATTCATTCTCCAAGTTAACCTCCTTTAACTCTACCGGCGTGTCGAAACCGTTATACGGGCTGAACCTTTGGCGATACTGAGTGTGGATGCGGTGCCGATGCACATCTCTCCATGCCCCGATATTCATTGCGATTTCAAAGCGTAAATATGTGTTCTCGAATGCCCGTGGAATTTTGTAATATCTATATTTTCTATCCTTGAGAGTTTCCTGCAGAATTTTTTCCTTCTCTTCAACTGATAGTTTCCTAACTTTTCCTAAGACGCGGCTGAACGGCTCTTGGAGTTCGGGATAAATAAGGCCGGCGATTACCTTGTTCTCGCCATCGCCGTCGTAATCCAAAAGTTTTACGTTCGTCTGGCTCGGAACCAAATCCTTCTGCCATTTCAAATCATCCAGCGATTTATTTACCCTCTCCCCTCTTTCAGATAAATATTTCCTGTAGTCTTCAGAATCCTGGCTTTCGATCCTTCTTAAAAATGCCGGAATTATTTTATTCAATTCATCGAGAGCCGCCTGGCCTATCCAGCGGACTTCTCCAAGTTTATTGTTCAGAGACCTACTAATTAAATATTCAAATGCCTGACCGTTGCCGAAAAAGGAAACCGAGCTGAGAGTTGATACGGGCAGAATCTTTCTGGCAACGTCGAAAGCCTTAGTCTTTAATACCATCTCCTTCTCGTCCGGGTATAGTTTTCTTAAGTGCTCAAGATATTTGGTGTTTATTAAAATATATGTTTCAAAAAGATGGTTCATCGTTTCTTCGTACTCTTTGAGTAACCCAGCTTGCTCTAAGGTCGGATCTGTGTAGTAAAGATAATGTCCGTCTACTTTAGCTGCATAGTCAACATAACGGGTCGATTTCTCAATCGGGGCCAAACCTATTCTCATATCCTCAAGGTGCTTTATACCTAGTTGAGAAATACCCGCGTAAATCAAATGAGCGCCAGCCATCTGGGCGATCGAATCGTCGCCGAATTGAGCCAGCCATTTGATATAGAACTCACGGCCTTTCGGGTTAGAAAAAATTAACTCTAAGGGATGCTTGTGGAAAAATTCAATTAAAGCCTTAAGAGATACGCCGTATTCACTATTTTCATCAAGAAACGGCTTTATGAATTCGTTCAAGAAAAGCATTCTTAAGTCCTCCTTTGCCCTGCTGGTTCGGGCGCATAGAGCGCCGATTACTTCTGGCGGTAAAAAGGTAACGGCAAAAA
Source organism: Candidatus Staskawiczbacteria bacterium (assembly GCA_041659225.1). Lineage (GTDB taxonomy): Bacteria > Patescibacteriota > Minisyncoccia > Minisyncoccales > Staskawiczbacteraceae > JBAZYR01. Next base: position 13,964 of record JBAZYR010000004.1, on the reverse strand, counting down.
CTGACTTATCGATGTTAGTAAAAAACGGCTCAATAAGATGCCGTTCGTCGCCGGAGAATTGGGGCTTGTCAAATAATGGTGCGAAACTTTCTTTTTCCATGCTGGTGATTCATTATCGAAAATTATTGAGTTAATTTGTTAGTAAGTATTTGGACTATTTCTTGATGAATTTTTTCTAATGGTCCTTCTCCTTGTATTACGTGAACTTTTTCAAATTCTTTGGCCAGCCGGTCAAAATTTTCCCAAACCCTCGTCAGCATTTCTTCCCTTTCGAAAAGATTAATCTCATATCTCGTCTTCTGTATCCTCTCCATGCAGATTCGGGGAGAAACCTTAAGCAAGAATGTAATGTCGGGAAAAAGGAAATTCTTATTTAAATTGACAAGCCACTCTCTGTCTTTTATGTCCAACGAACCGTAAGCAATGGTAGAAAAGAAATATCTGTCGCAAACAACTGTTATACCACGCTCGAGCAAGGGGATTATTTCTTTTTCTAAATGATTCGCCCTGTCGGCAGAAAATAGCAGTTGGAGGCAGTTCTGTGAAGATTTCCATTCGTGCGTCAGCTGGCTCCTTATTAATCCCCCGATTAAACTCGACGTAGGTTCTTTGGTCAGATGAACTCCGGTATGCCCGAATTTAAGTTTCTGTTCCGGTAAATTAAGAAAATCGAATAACTTCCCCGCTTGCGTACTTTGGCCTGAGCCATCGAGACCTTCGAACACAATAAATTTACCGGGATAGTTATTCTTAATCATTATTAGGATAAATTTTCTTTAATATTCCGATCGGCGCCATATTGATGTTGATCGTCGCAAATATCCCGTTCACGCCAGTCTTCAATCCAATCACTAACCATAAATACTTTTATATCCCCTGTATTGGTATGGCAAACCACTCTCTGCAATCCCGCGTTTATAATCATCCTCTTGCAAAAAAAACACGGAAAGGAATTATTCTTCTCTCCGGTCTTTGGGTCCAAACTATGGATAAACATATCTCCGCCTAAAAGGCTTACGCCCGCGCGGGCGGCGTTGATTATGGCGTTCATTTCAGCATGCACGCTTCTACAGATTTCATACCGCGTGCCATGCGGAATTTTTAATTTATCCCTTAAGCATTCTCCTCTCTCTAGGCAGTCTTTTGTCTTCCGAGGAGCGCCAATATATCCGGTAGCAATAATTTGATCATCGTGAACGATTATAGCACCACATTTGTGTCTAAAACAGGCGCTTCTGTCGCCTATTTCTTTAGCAATACCTAGATAGTACTGGTCTTTTGAGGGACGCATGAGATAATTTAAACTTAAAATTACTAAACAATATCGATCCCCATCTGTCTTGCGGTTCCTGCGATTACTTTCATTGCGGCTTCGATGTCGGTGGTGTTCAAATCAGGCATTTTAGTCTTGGCAATTTCCTGGAGTTGAGCTTTCGTGATCTTGGCAACCTTAGTTTTATTCGGCTGGCCTGATCCTTTTTCAATCCCGGCAGCTTTTCTCAATAATTCTGAAGCTGGTGGCTTTCTGAATTTTAGAGAATACGTTCTATCAACATAAATTGTAACCTCAACTGGAATTAGAAAACCTGCTTGATCTTTTGTGGCGTCGTTGAATTTCTGACAGAATTCAGAAATATTCAAACCGTGCGGAGCTAAAGCCGGCCCGACTGGAGGGGCGCGATTAGCCTTTGCGGCTTGTATTTGCAGTTTTACAATCGTCTTTATTTGCTTTGCCATGTTATTTAAAGTTTTTTAATCTGTAGGGAATCTAGTTCGACAGAGGTATCGCGGCCGAACATATTAACAAGTACTTTGACTTTGCCCTTTTCAGGATCAATCCCTGAAACTTTTCCTTCAAAACCCTTGAATGGTCCGTCAGATATTTTTACCACAGAATCAATCTCAATATCAATCTTGAAGTCAGGTTCCTTAACTTCCATTCTCTTCATTAAGTAGTCTACTTCTTCTTTTGAAACTGGTAAAGGAGTTGTTCCTGCGCCGATAAATCCGGTAACTCGAGGGGTGTTTCTGACAACATACCAAGAAGCATCGGTTACTGTCATCTCAACGAGTACGTAGCCAGGATAAATCTTTTCTTCAGTTACTTTCCTCTTTCCGTTCTTGATTTTTATCTTCTTTTCCTTAGGAACTATTACGTTGAATATATAGTCTTCCATACCCAAAGATTCTATCCTTTGTTTCAGGTTTTTTGCAACAGCATCCTCGTAGCCAGAATAAGTGTGGATCACGTACCAATTTCTACTTTGTTCTACTATCTGTTTCGGCATTTATTGAAGTATGAATTTCTTTAATAGAGTCGAAAATATATAGTCTAAGCCTCCTAAAAAGGCGGCGGTCAACAGCGTTAGAAGGATAACAATTACTGTGTATTTTAAAAGCTCTTTGCGGCTAAGCCAGCTTACTTTTTTCAATTCTAAATACACTTCCTTCAAGAAGCTCTTAATTTTGGCTGGAATATTATTGAGTTTAACCATATTGAAATAATAATAGTAATATTACGGGCGGAAGTCAACAAATACTCGCGGATTTAAAAATGGCCCGCTGGCCATCTATAAATAGAGATTAACCAGATAACAGAAAAAAGTCAAGCCTTTTATTCTTGTATCGTGTGTTTTAAGAGATCTAATGGATACTTACGGCCATTGAAATAATCTTTGGCTATCCCTTTGATATCAACATCCCGGAGAGTTTCTGGGCCCATTGCCTCTATCTCTTCTGGAGTGAACCACCTCGTTTCCGTAACGTCATCTTCCAATTCTCTTTTCATGTCTTCAGAAATCGTCCCGATAAAAATGATCTTGACGGGGTGATGGATTTCTCCCACTAGGCGTTCCAAATCTTTCCTTACAAGAGAATATATTCCTAAAACATGAGTCGGAATAAAAGAAAACCCTGTTTCTTCTTCTGTTTCCCTTTTTACCCCTTCGATCGGATCTTCACCTACTTCTATCCATCCTGCCGGATGGTTCCATTTTCCGTCGTCCGGGCCTTTCTTTTGAGATTCTCTTACCAAAAGAATCTTTCCCTCTTTCTCAACTATCGCTCCGACAACCCCAAACGTTTGTGTAAAAACTCTTTGAGCCATTTATATATCCAAATTTCTTACGGATTTGGCGTGTGTTTGTATAAACTTCTTTCTTGGCAGCACCTCCTCCCCCATTAAGATATCGAATATCTTATCTGCCTCCCTGGCTTCATCAACTTGGACGCGGAGCAACAATCTATTTGCAGGATTCATTGTTGTTTCCCAAAGCTGTTCAGCATTCATCTCTCCAAGACCTTTGTAGCGTTGAATCGAAACGCCCTGTGTTTTGTTCAACTCCTTTAATATCCTCTCTTTATTCTCCTCGTTATACGCCCATCGTATATCTTTTCCAGACTGTATCCTGAACAAAGGTGGCTGAGCAATGTATAGATAGCCTGCGTCAATAATTGGTTTGAAGTGCCGATAGAATAGAGTCAAAAGCAATGTTCGGATATGCGAACCGTCCACATCAGCATCAGTCATGATAATAATCCGATGGTATCTTAGCTTCTCTATTGAGAAGTCTTCTCCTATAGCAGTTCCTAGGGCAATAACCAATGCCCGAACCTCTTTGGAGTCCAACATCTTGTCTAAGCGAGCTCTTTCAACGTTCAAAATCTTACCTCTCAAAGGTAATACTGCTTGGAAATGCCTATCTCTGGCTTGCCTTCCGCTTCCTCCGGCTGATTCTCCCTCCACTATGTAAAGCTCGCTTTCTTCTGGATTTCGGGAAAGACAATCTGCTAGTTTGCCGGGAAGAGCCAATCCTTCCAAAACTCCTTTCCTTAGAACTGTCTGCCGGGCGCTCTTGGCTGCTTCTCTGGCCTTAGCTGCTAAAAGACAATTCTCGATTATTGCTTTCGCATCAGACGGGAATCTTTCTAAATAGTCGCTCAAGGCTTCTGCGACAGCTGACTCAACTGCATTCTTTGCTTCTGGGTTCCCAAGTTTTGCCTTTGTCTGGCCCTCAAACTGCGGATTCCGTATTTTTACCAAGACAACGGAAGTTAATCCCTCTCTAACATCCTCTCCTGTAAAGTTCGGATCTTTTTCCTTTAAAAACCCTTCGCGCCTTGCATAGTCGTTAAACGATCTTGTTAAAGCTGCGCGGAAACCCGTCAGATGCGTTCCGCCTTCTGGAGTATATATGTTGTTGGCAAAACTTTCTTCTACGATTTCCATTTCCTGCGTATACTGGAACGACGCTTCAACCGCAATTTCATTTTTAACGGTAGAAACGCTGAATATGTTAGGATTGCGCGGAGTATTGCTGCTTACCAGATATTTTACATAGGCAGCCAAACCCCCTTCGAAATAGAAGGAATAGCTGGATTTATCTTTTGTCCTTTCGTCTATAAACGATATTCTTACTCCCTTGGTCAGATAAGCCTGCTGACGCAGATGATTCAAAATTCTCTTAGTATCGTATTTTATCTCTTTGAATATTTCCGGATCAGCCTGGAACGTTATCGTAGTACCTGTTTTATCGCATGTCCCTATTTTTTTAACCGGGGATTTTACGTCTCCCTTGGCATACTCTTGCATGTATAAACCTCCGTCTCGGCAAACTTCAGCTCGCATTTGAGTTGATAAGGCGCAAACAACCGAGACTCCGACACCGTGCAACCCGCCGGACACCTGATAAGCCTTGCTGCCGAATTTACCACCTGCGTGCAAGACGGTCATAACGGTTTCTAAGGCAGATTTTTTAGTTTGCGGATGTTTCTCGACTGGGATTCCCCTGCCGTCGTCAGAAACCTTAATCGTGGAATCGGGCAACATAGTTATCTCTATGTTCTTACAATGCCCGGCCATTGCTTCATCTAAAGAGTTGTCCACAACTTCCCAAATTAAATGGTGAAGACCATCTAATCCCGTAGAACCTATGTACATAGCCGGCCTCTTTCTCACGGCTTCCAAACCCTTTAAAACATAGATGTCTTTTGCTGTATATTCCTCTTCGTTTTTTATCTCCTCTTTTTTTAGTTTTTTTGGCATATTATTTTTACTAACGCAGGGAAGCGTTAAGATCTTGTTTAGTTTTTTCTCTTATTTGTTCTTGAATCGTATTAATTTCGTCATTAGTTAAAGTCCTTTCTGGGGATCTGTAAACTATCCGGAAGGTGTAGCTCTTTTTGTCTTTTCCGAACTTCTCTTCATTCTCGTAGCTATCAACCAATTTCACTTCTTCTATCAGATTTTCAGCGAAATCTCTTACAATTTCGTAGTAATTATTAAGGTTTATATCCTTGTTTATAACAAACGAAATATCCCTGGAGGTCTCTGGATATTTGCTCACCTCTTTGTATTTACTATTAATGTCTTGGAATTGACTGGTAATCCGTGAGTCGTCAGACCATAATACGCGGATATCCGGTATTTCCATCTTCACCATTGCTAATCGATCTAAGCCAAACCCGAACGCCCATCCGTTGTATACTTCAGGGTCTAAACCAAGGTTTTTAAGAACCTGTTTATGAACCAATCCGGAGCCGGTTACCTCCATCCACTGGTCATTAAACTTAATATCTAACTCCACCGAAGGGTCTGTGAAAGGAAAGGAGTCAACTACGAATTTCCATTCCAGATTTTCTCCGAAGACGCTTTTTGCAATATCTACTTCGATATCCTCAAGGTCCTTTTGGGTAATCACCTTTTGTTCCTTTTTACATATATATAATCCGTCGATTTGGTGGAAAGCTGGGAAGTGATTTCTATCAATCTCGTCTTTACGGAAAACTATACCTATGGATAAAGCTGCTACGTGCCCTTCTTTTTCTAATTTTTTTATAATCTCAGCCTTCCGTAGATAGAAGGGCCACATTGTTGTTGTCTGCGTTCTTAAAATATCTTTGTCGGTGATGTAGTAGGTGTCGTTCTCTCGACGGCTAGGATGGTCTGCCGGAGTGTTTAAAACATCAAAGTTTTCCTCTACGGTAACTATCTTAGGAAAATTTACTAAATCAAAATCAGCGAACCTTGGCAACCCTATTATCCGATCAACTAAAATCTTCACCGGCGAGTTCGGTTTTGAAGTAAGATCAGGAAGTTTTAATAATCTTTTTATTCTCTCAGCTTTAATATCAGTTCTCTTGCCTAACTCCTCTATTAAAGCGGCTTCCCTGGGGTTTTCTGCTGTGATATTTTGCATGTTCGAGGTACTTTTTCCCCTTATTTCTGCATAACAACAAGTACCTTATTTTACCTTAAAAAAAGATAAAAGTAAACCTCCGTATTGTGTAAAAAAAGTTCCCCGCAAGGAACTGTTCCAAGGGGGATTATACAGACAAGATTATTCAAATAGCTGGCGCTCTCTTGGTATGCGAATAACTGCAAAGCTGAAGTTAGCCGGCACGCTAGATTCAAGTTGGTAAAGGCCAAGGTGGCGCCGTTCGTCAGGCAATCGGAGACAAGGGACAAATATGCCGCCACGTTCATTCCAGTATTGGTCTATAACTAGTATCGGGAACCCTCTCTGCAGGTATAATTGGCTGGCTATTATGGCCAGCATTTCGGGAAGATTGGCCGGCACACAGTTAGCGTCCCGTATACACGGAAGGATACGAGCGTAGGGAATCTTTCGCGCAATGCTGAAAAGTGCGACTTGTACCGCCCCCTGTCTGCCATGCGTAACAGGGAAATTGGTTGAATTAACATGAGGGCTTCTTTGCGCCCAGATACAATGGCTAATCATTTCCTCCAGCGACTGGGAATAGTCAACTACAGCTGACCCCAGATCTATTACCTCAGTGTTCCCTTTTATTGTCTGGACGCTCAAGGTTTACCTCCTTTCGTCCAACTTTGATACTTGCCCAATGTGCTGCCTTTATACTATATCTCTTCTTTTTGAATGGCAATAGTAGGGTCATTATGTTGTTTCTGAATTTTCTCCGATAAGTCCTGGAGTTTAGGGCTAACTTCTACTAGGTAAGCAGGATTCTGAACCTCTAATCTTCTATAGTTATCGGGTAGCTTGGAAACCTGGTCGCTCACATAGCGTCTTATATCCTCCAGTTTCGGCAGAAGATAAATTAACTCCCCTTTTTCAACCATAGGTATCAATAATTTTGTTCCATCGACAGAATCGTCTTCCAACCCAATTATGTCCTTCTTAAATTTTCCGCTCTCTTCCACGCGGTATACTTGTTTCTTGCCGGGCAAACTTTTCTTACCTGGAGCGAGCTTCATTGTCTCACGGACGGTTTTACCGTCATCAACCTGAGCCATTTTATAGACCACTTCTAGCTTCGGGTCGTCGCTACACGTAGCCAGCTCGGTTATAACCATGAAATAATCTGCCGGAGCTCCCTCATCAACCAGCTCCTTTACCTTCCATTCGTTAAGGCTGCTCGCAAGAATAATTTTAACATCGGGGAAGCCGGCCTCGTCTAATCTCCTCCTAACGAAGGTCGCACCCTGGAACAAATCCCCGCTATCAACAAAGACCGAATGGATTGATTTCCCCCTCTCCTTTAGTTTCTCGCAAACCTTAATCGCATTTTCAAGCCCGGCTTCTAAGCCATAAGTGTCTATCATCAAGGTCGCTTCGTTGTTTGGAAATTCTTCAACAAAAGCCATCATCGCTTCCAACTCCGTCCGAAAAGCCTTTATGTACGCATGGAAAGTAGATTTAAAAAATTTCTCTGGCATGGGGATATTGAACTTCAAAACACCTGAAAGCTGCAAAGAAGCGGCGAAACCAGCCAGATAGGCCGCCCTTGCAAATTTTGACCCGGGCTCCATGCCTTGCGCCCTGCCTGCGTTCGTCAAAAGCGTCTTCCCGCCCGCTACCAGGTAAGTTCTTATGGCTTTGGTCAGAAATACCGTGTTAGAGACGAGTATGTTCAGAAGACAGACATAAAGAAGGTTGGCTTCGATGATTGGAGCAGTTACCCGGACAATTGGCTCGCCTGGGAAAAATGGCGTACCTTCGGGCATAGCTGAAACAGATCCGCTGAATTTGAACTTTCTTAAATAGGCAGCGAATTCTTTCCCGATTAGCCCATTGTCTTGTAATACTTTGATGTGTTGCTTCTTGAATCGCAAGTTTAATATATACCGGATAATCTCTTCTGTTCCTCCGAGGAGCATGAAGTTCCTGTTATTTGGCAAATCCCTAACCACGAGGTCGAATGTTGCTAAAGATTGAGACATCCCACGCTTGTACAAAACGTTGCAAAAAGCGAAGGTGGCGCTTACTTCGAATAAAGGCATTTCGTCATCCGTGAAAAAATATGATTTGGGTAAATAATTAGGTATTTTCATATATTATATGCCTTCACCATTTTCAAAATTACTGGCGGTTTTAATAAAATTGCTCAAAGACAATGAATCTAATTTTTCTTTATCCCCATCTTCGAGATGCTGTCCTATACTTTCCTTATAGTGTGATTCAATAATAAAATTGACATCCTCTGAAACCCTTCTATTTACTACTTCTGCCCCCGCATCGGAACTACTCACTACGTAAACGTTCTCGGCGAACATTGGGAACCTTTCGGCGTCTCTTTCGCTCAGAGCTGAAAGTAACTCGACATGCCGAAGAGATTGGTCGGCGATGATAACAGGTTTTCTTTTCCCATTTTTTAGCGATTCAACAGCAGAAGATACGATGGCGGATAACAACTCGTGTGCCGTCCCTGTTTTGCCGTATAGGACGACGCAGGCGTCTGAACCCTCAATTAATAATTTTAATCGTTCGTTTAAAGAATCTGTATTTGTGAGTTTAGCATCTTCAGAAACTTCTCCAAAAACTTTTCCGACAATTATACCTTCAGGAAGCAAATCTTCACGCCCCAGTCTGAGGGCTTCCTCTTTCGCACCTTTTGAAGCCGCCCCCATCACACCTCCAGATCCACCCCCGCTCACGACTTTGTGACCACCATAAACGACTATATCTTTTGCCAGACACTCGGCTAAGGAAGCGGCAATTTTATCCTGTTTTCCAGAACTCCCACCCGCACCAAAAATAGATACCCTAAAAGTAGCTCTTTGCTCTGCCGTATCTTCAACACTTTCAATTCCTTTTTCAAAGCTTTTTTCTCCCATAACCTCAATTACGTTTTTTTTGGTTTATATATCTTAAACAATGCTTGCTGAAGTCCTTTTTTTACCGGAATTTATTCTACGGCCTCAATAACCTCAAAGATATTACAAAGTAGTGATGGGCCTTGATTGGGTGATATAGAACTTGCTTTTCTCCAAAGCCCACTCAATGTCGCACGGGAATCCGTAATGCTTCTCTATGCCAAGGCAGATTGATGCCAGCTCTTGAATCTGCTTTTCCGACAATTTCTGGCTTTCTCTTTTGTCATTCGGCACTGCTTTTTCTTCGGTAAGCTTCTTGGCTCTGACAATTTGCTTTTCCTGAGTATTAACGTTCAGATCAATTAAGTTAAATGTACTTTTTTCAATAACATAGCTGTCTGGAGTGATAATTCCCTGTACTATCGCCTCCCCCAATCCCCAACCCGCTTCTATTATCATCTGGTCTTTGTCTCGGGTAACAGGGTGCACCGTGAAACAAACTCCGGAAACCTCGGAATTTACCATTTTCTGGACAACTACCGCGACAGAAACTTTATTCTTAGTTAGTTTCCTTTCAACTCTATAGAACATGGCTCTGGGAGTAAACAGCGAAGCCCAGCATTTTTGGACAGATTCGAGAAGATTCTTTTTTGTAACGTACAAGTAGCTATCTAATTGTCCGGCCCAGGCATCGGATTTTGAATCTTCGGCGGTAGCAGAGGAACGTACTGCCACGTACCTTGATCCTAATTTATCGAAATCTTTCAGAATTTCTTTTGCCAGACCGGCGGGAAACTTCTTTTTTAATATTATCTCTCTGATAAGTGCGGAGTTTTCCTCCAAATTATCCGTACTTTTTATATTCAATCTGTCCCACATTGCGTCGATTTCTACGCCAACATCTGTTTCTTTTAAAAACTTCTCAAAAGCGCCGGATAGAATAACAAATCCGGGCGGCACGGGGATCTTTGATTGAATCATCTCCCCTAGTGAAGCACCTTTACCCCCGGCTATGCCCACGTCTCTCTTAGAGATATTTTTAAAATTCTTGATATGAGCCATAAAATTAATCAAACTTTATTAATTTATTTATTCTACCACATTATTTGTATAAATCTTTAAGCCAATATATTTCATGATCGACGCTTTCCATATATTCCCCTAACGGAGGGAACGTTTCAATTATAGTCCGGCTTCCAATCTTTTTATTCTTTACTGCATCCATCATTTCAATAGTCGGCCTCCAATCCATGCCAGCCAACTGGAAAAAATCAAAAAACTGATAGCACTCCCACTCAAGTGTTTTCTTCTTTATCTCCTCCATCGGCATTGAATCGTAGACCTGAATTTGCTTAGTAGTAATTTCGGCTATTTCCCTACTCATATTTTTTATCTCTTCGATACCCACAAACTTTCCTCCTGCCATCACGGCGTAGACCACTAAACCATTCATGATATCGCCTTCGTATACCGTATGCATTCCGATTAACTCGCATCGGAATTTAACGTTTTTAAATACCTGGAATATTTTGATATCCCCATATTTATATTCTAAACTCGGCCAAATCTCCTTTGGAAATAATTTTGGAAAATGTTTGATCACTAAAATTGTATCCTTACCAAATTTCGAAGAAGCATCATATGGGCCATATACCTCATGGGAAATTTGAGGAAAAAAATCTCTATACAAAGCAAATGCCAGAGCAGCGCAACTCGTGTATAACTTACCCAGTTCCCTTGCAATCTGCGTGTCAGCCACGCTCCAAGGAACCGACCCAAATATATCCTTGATCTCCTGATCGTTATGAAATATATTCCGATTAAGGCAGAATATGTCTTCTTTCATCATATGGCCTAAAACGTCAACAAAAAACTCCGCAATTTCGTTAAACTCCTTTTTACGACTATGGTCGGAAAACCCATACTCCCACGTCATATAAAGGAAGGCGCAACGCAGGGCCGAGGGGCACGAGAAGGTTTTAGCTATTTCTTCCTGCGGATATCCTTTCTTTTTTATTATCTCAATCGCTTGATAAAGTTTATCGAAAAAAGCATTATTGCTATGCTTCGTATATTCTAAAAGATCTATCGGCCCCCAATTTCCTGGCAGCATGTTCGAAAAGGAATTATGCACCGATTTTGCGAATTCATCTATCCACTGAGGATATCTTTCTTTTTCGCTCATAATATTTTATTCGATTATATAAACTTCGCCCGTCGATCCGTTTACTTTCACAATCATACCATCTTCCAGTACTTGAGTTGCTTTTTGAGCAGCCACCACGCACGGGATGCCTAATTCGCGAGAAACTATTGCGGGATGCGAGGTAAGCCCTCCTTTATCGGTGACTATCGCCGATGCTTTATTCATCATAATAACCATAGACGGTTCTGTTATTTTAGCGACTAGAACATTACCTTCGTCGAATTTAGATATATCCTTTACGCCTTCCACAATTTTGACAACACCGCATGCTATTCCAGCGCTCGCTGCGACACCTTTTAATATAAGCTTTTCCATAAAAATTTATTTTCTTTTTATTACTCGGACAGTCCCATGGTTGGCGTCCACTTCGACAAAGTCGCCTTCCTTTAAAACTTTTGTGGCGATTTTAGTGCCGATAATCGTCGGCTTCTTAAGTTCTCGGGCCATTATTGCAGCATGCGAAGTAATGCCTCCTTCATCCGTAACTATAGCGCCGCTTTTTTTCAGAATAGGCAACAAATTTGGATTTGTATAAATCGCGACTAAGATATCTCCCTTATGGAATCTCTGGCTATCAGCTTTTGTAACTATATTAGTGGATATTATCTTTACCTTACCACGCGCTATTCCGCCAAAAACCTGTTTTCCTGTAATTTTGGTTAAACCTTTGTCTATCCCTTTAAAATCCTTATCGATAGTAGAAACCAACGGGCTAGGATCACTAACAAATTCGACGCGCTCCTTGCCGTTCGATGCATAGTAGATGTATGTTTTACCATCTTTATAGTCACGCAATCTCCTACCAAAAACGCCTTTTCGCTTCGCCATAATTTCTTTAATGGTAATCAACTTGATCGCGTCTGCGTCCTTTATCCCCATTTTTCGTAATTCCTTCTGCGCGGCAGGAACAACTAATTCTCCCATTACCCGCGGATAATACGAGGCGCGGCGAAGCTCTTTAATGAGCCGAATTATTTGCGCATCCTCTACTTCATAATTCCCCCCGATGTATGGCAGGACTGTTCCGAAAATAGCAAGCTTTGTAAGAAAACTGACCGCCTCTTTAAGGTCTGGGACTTTACCGATGCGCAGCAGATCTTTTGCTTCACTATTCAATCGTATCCCCTTCCGCAACATATCCTTGTATTTCTCCGGGTATTCTATCGATAAATCCTTTATCCGGCCCCAAAACCTTTCTAGTTCGCTCTTCACCCTATAGTGCCGACAAGTTCCCTTTGGACGTTCAATATAGAGGATATTCTTCAAAGGACTCTCTCCTAATATTTCTTTGCTTATCTTCGAGGAATACCATTCCTGCCACAGGGACGCTTGAAAAAGAGAAAATGGTCTGGACAGATATAACTCCCAGTTTTTATTCTTTATGGATTTGATCATAAAACTTTTCTAGTTCATCAAGTTTTTCTAAATCAAGATACATTTCTCCCTCGGGTCGTGCTTTAGCAGGATCTAATTCGACTCTTATCTTTCTAAGAACACCTTTTTCATCTCTTTCAACTATCGCATCAATTGACTCTGAGGGATAAAGAGGACCGCCAATCTCGTCTATATCCTTAAAACCAAATGTTTTCTGCCCGCCAACGGTTTCCCTTACTAGCGCTTCCTTCAAAAGCAACTCGGGCATAGGCCCATGGGTTCCCTCTACCAATAAAACTTTTGAGCCGCTGTTTAACCTTTCGCTTAATCTAATTCGTTGGTTGACTATCTTGGCAAAAGCGCCGGCCGTTTCTTTTCTGTATTGATCAGCCTGTGGCGTATCTAGGGATAATAAGTGGTTTACCGTTGCCGATTGAGCTCGCTTTGCAGCCTCTGCTTTATCAGCTTCAGAAAGGCTATCGTAGTTTTCCGGAAGATTGGAATTATATACTGGAACATGTTCATATGGAGCCTTTATTTTAAGGGTCTCAAAATTTAACAAACCTTTGGATCTTGCAGTATATTTTTTATCTTCAGCACGAACTTCCTCGGTATAAATATATGCGGTTTCCAAAGCCCTAGCCATACCGACTCTACTACCGGGCAAGGCTTCCACATCCGCCTTTGGACCCTGTTGAGACCCGTAGGGCTTAACAGCATCGAATCCCTCCCCTTTCAGCCCGCTTTCTTTAGCCTTCTTTCTAGTAACCTCTCTGCCGTAATCAGTAAGTTCGCTGGTTTTAGTTCTTTCCCCATGACGTATAAATTTCATTCTAACCGAAACATTAGCACCTTTTTCTTTGGTGGGCTCTTGCTCCAACATATTCTCCGGCTCAGGCATATGTTCAATATTTCTCATATTATTTCCTTTTTAATATTTTAACTATTCCCTTATTGGCATCTACTTCGATTAGGTCACCATCTCTTAACACCTGCGTAGCTACTTTTGTTCCCACAACGCAGGGCTTATTAAGTTCGCGGCAAACAACCGCAGCATGGCATGTAATACCGCCCTCATCCGTTATAATTGCACCGGCAATTTTCATAACAGGAACATAATCAGGTAAAGTCATTCCGGTTACTAAAATATCTCCTCGCCTTATTTTTCTCTTTGCATCTTGGATGCCATTACAAACTTTCGCATGAGCCCTAACTATTCCTCTTGCTACGCCTAAACCCTTGAGCTCCTTTATACCTTCGTCGATTTTCTGCTCAAGCTCTTTTTTCCTGATTTTCATGCCTTATTCCCCC
>JBAZYR010000003.1:41966-99938 GCA_041659225.1 Candidatus Staskawiczbacteria bacterium | reverse complement strand
TCACCGACTGGTTGTTGGCGACCGGCTGATGGTTGGGCTGATTCGGGGGCGACGACTGATTTGGTGGCGACCCAATGGTCACCAGCTTTTCGGCCGTAGCTACCTGGTAGCCATCGGTTGCGCGAACCCGAACCATATACTGAGTCGGTCCGGTGAACCCTGGGGGAGGCGTGAATGTGAATTCCGCCCCTTTCCCATAGCCCGTTCCAGGAGGGCCACTCCAGTCGAAGAAACAAGTGATTGGTCCGATCCCGCCGGACACAACCGCATAAACCGTGACCACCTCCCCCGACGGGACCACAATGTCCCCCGGAGGAAACTCAGCCACAAGACTTCGAGGCGCAACGTATGGCGCGCACCCTACGACCAATGCGACGACCACCGTCGCAACCCAAAAATTCTTCCGCATGACACATCTCCTTCTTGTAAACGAGCACTACGAATACTAGTAAGGCAAAAACACTTTTCGCCCTATTCTGTATTGTAAATTATATACTACATACAAAAGGGGTTTTGTCAACCCCTTCGTAAGCAGTTACTTTATTCCCTTCAGTTTGTTTTTGAACCTTCTTTGATCTTTTCGACTCTCATCTACTATCTTAGACTTATACTTTTTAGCCTCGTCGAGAAACTCTTCTTTGAGTCTATCTATTACGTTTGGCACGCTGTCTGCTCCTGCGTCAGCTGTGATATTAATATGAGGCAAATGAATATTTGCTTTTGCTGTAAAGATGTATCCTTTGCGGTGGTGCTTTGTTTCTTTGATGACGTCAATGAAAAGCTCGCAGGATGACTTCATCTTTCCCGAACTCTCCTCAACGCGACATGTTTTGATAAACTTTTCTAGGGCAACAAACTTCTTATTAATATATGCCCTTATATCGTCGCTTAAGTCGAAGTTCTTTGTCCGGATAATTATTATCATATGTTTTATCTTGACGGCAAATGCTGTATTTCTTCTTGGAGCACTATACCGAATTTATTTTTTACGCCCTTCTTCATTATCTTTATTAATTTTACTACATCTTCGGCTTTCGCGGCCCCTGTGTTGATAATGAAGTTGGCGTGCTTCTCGGAAATCTTTGCTCCGCCGATTGTTTTGCCTTTCAGGCCTGCTTTGTCTATCAGGTAAGACGTGGGGATTCGGCTGCCTTTGTTGAACTCGATCAACTCCGG
Organism: Candidatus Staskawiczbacteria bacterium; assembly: GCA_041659225.1. Taxonomy (GTDB): domain Bacteria; phylum Patescibacteriota; class Minisyncoccia; order Minisyncoccales; family Staskawiczbacteraceae; genus JBAZYR01. The sequence goes on along the minus strand of JBAZYR010000003.1, from coordinate 98,762 downwards.
ATATTTCTTCAGCAGGTTCTTGTTTGTTATCTTTTTATCGTAGTTTTTAAAAACACATCCCGCTGAGGGGAATTCCAAGGGGTGATTGTTTTTTCTGTACTCCAGAAATCTTTTTATCTCCCTCGATATTTCTTCTCTCTCCCCTTTCTCTAGTTTTATAATAGCAGACAATATGATTAAATTTTTATTAACTTTGAAAATACTATTCTTATTATCAAATTTACATTCCTTGATCGTACATCTTTTAATCTTCCAGTTTCTTATATCAACAAACTCCACGCTTTTTATATTCCCTGCCATGGTTGAGCCAAAAGCGCCAATGTTTCCGTAAATCGCAGCTCCAATTGTTCCGGGAATACCTGAGGCCCATTCAAATCCGGTTAAATTGTTTTCAACGGCAACGTCGGTAACTTTTCTGACTAAAGCACCCGCATCTGCGCAGATATTAATGCCCTGAACCTTAATCTCGGGGTTCTGCATTTTTATCACCAACCCATCGTATCCTTTATCGCTTACAAGAACATTGCTTCCGCTGCCTAAGATGAAAAAGGGCAATTTGAATTCTTTGGCTGCCTTGATTGCTTTAATTATTCCTTTCTTATCTTTTGCTACAAAAAAATATTTGGCCGGCCCGCCAATTTTAAAAGTCGTCTGACTGTTTAAAGAAACATTTTCCTTAACCTCCGGCAATATTTTTTTAATAATCCCCATACGCTTAATCTTAATGTTGATTTGATTAAAAATCAAACCCAAATCAAATAACCTGTATTTTAGACAGATTTTCTAAATGGTTTCGGAAAATTTCAAATTTTACAAACTTCTTTAATTTTTTGGGCTAAAAGACCGGCGACAGTAATAACCCTTAGGGGTAACGACTCTCTTAGTTCTTTTGAGGCAGGAACTGTATCTGTGGATATGATCTCTTTTAGTTTTTTAATCTCTTGAAAGTTTTTGATTGAATCTCCGACAAAAATTCCATGAGTAACCGCAAAAGATATGCTTTTGGCTTTATCCTCGATTTCCTTTGCTAAGGTTTTTAGAGTGGCTCCGGTAGAGATTTCATCGTCGAAAATTATTACATCCTTACCGCTGAAATCGCCCGTTATCCTTTTTATCCGTACTTCCGTGTCGCTAATCCTTTCTTTTTCGACTTGCCCAACCGTAATTCCTAATTTCTCCGCCAGGATTGAACCATTCTTGAGGGCTCCCATATCGGCAGGCAGCAAAAAGGAGATTTTCGGATTTATCCCTTTTAACGCTTCTGCTAATAGATCTAATGCTGATAATTGATAAACTTCCGTAGAGAAGAATTTCTCAAATTTGCCAGAATGGAAATCAATCCCAATAAATCCTGTCATCCCGCTGCTCTCCAAAAGTTTTATTAAAAGCTCAGCGCAAATACCCATTCCTGGGGCGTGAACTTTATCGGAGCGGGCATAAGAGGCATATGGCATTATTACTATCACCTCCTTGGCCCCGCTGCTCTTGGCTGCGTTTATTATTTGAAAGAGTTCCCAAATATCTTTGTGCAGATCTCTATTGTCGGACCGAGAAGTTTGAAACAGGAAAACAATCTTGCCCTTAATATCTTCCCCTAGAATCGGCTCAAAGCAGCCATTTTTGAATTCTTCTATTTTTAAATCACTAAGGGCAATTCCAAGTTTTTCACAAACCTTTTCTGCTAGCTCTCGGTGCGATTTCCCGGAGAAAATTTTGACCCCTTCCATATCTTTATTCCTTAAAACACTATATTGTGATTACTTCCTCCCAAGGAAGGCCGGATTTTCCGAAGTGGCCGTAAGCTGCGGTTCGCTGATAGACTGGACGACGCAAGCTAAGACGTTCGATGATCGCCTTCGGCCGAAAATCAAACTTTTCCTTTACTAACTCATTCAAACTTTCTCCGTTCTCGTTCAGCGCTTCTACCATTAATGGCTCTGCTTTGCCTATTGCATAGGCAACCGAAACCAAACATTGTTTTGCATAGCCGTTGGCTACAAGGTTTTTGGCGACAAACCTTGCCATGTATGCAGCTGACCTATCAACCTTGCTGGGATCTTTCCCTGAGAAGCATCCGCCTCCGTGCGGGATTAATCCGCAATAAGTATCCACCATTATCTTGCGGCCGGTTAAGCCGGTATCTGCTTCAAATCCGCCTTGGACGAACCTGCCGGTGGGATTAACTAATATTTCTACTCCCGTGATATCGCCGATAATCGGCTTTATTAGTTTTTCGGTTAAGGTTTTTTCTATTTCTTCGCGGGTTACTTCGGCGCTATGCTGAGTGCTTACTAAAATAGTTTTGGCCCGGCCGTTATCCATTGTTATCTGTGTTTTTCCATCAGGCCTTAACCATTTTATATCTCCTTGCCTTCGTAATTCCTCCAAGCCTTTTGCCAAGGCATGAACTTTTACTACTGCCCAAGGCAGGAACTCCGGTGTTTCTTTTGAAGCAAAGCCGTACATAATCCCCTGGTCTCCTGCTCCGCCCGTGTCTACTCCCATTGCTATGTCGGGCGATTGCTGGACAATGTTTATTAAAAACTTTAATTCCTGATCATACCCGATATCTTTATATACCTTTTTGGCAACCTCTTCGTAATTAACCTTGGCCAATGTTGTTACCTCTCCGCCAACGACCACGAATCCATGGCCCCCGAATGATTCTACCGCCACCCTTGAGCTAGGATCCTGCTTTAGGCATTCGTCTAAGATAGCGTCTGAAATTTGGTCGCAAACCTTATCCGGATGGCCGGAAGTGACGCTTTCTACTGTATATATTTTCGGATCTATTATCATGTTTGTATTTAATTAATAATTTCTTATTTTATATCGGCTATCGAGGATTTGCAAATGAGAAATAATTGATAAAAATAAGCGGTGAGTAATCGCTCGTTTGCCAAAACTATTTTGAATTGCTTAATTTGTCAGCAACAGATTCAACTGGGCTCTAGTTCCCGGCCCAACAAAACCAGTGGCTGCTATATTGTAGCCTGCGGCGATGGAAACTTGCGTCCGATATTTATTCTGGAAACACTTTACTGCCGCCAAGGTTTGAAGACCAAAATAATTAGTGTTAGCTAAATTAGAAACACATCCTTCCTTTGCTAATATAATTTTAAGATACACAGCGTCTTGACTCCTGATGCCGAAAGATAAATTATTTTTGAAACTGAAATTTATTGGAATAATTTTCTCGCTAGAGTCTGGCGGGGGATTATTCATTCCAGACGCAGAAACAGTAAAAGTAAAAGAGCGCGTTGGCTCATTATCGCTAAAATCCGCTGTCTTAACTTGAGTTACTGGAACAATAATCAAAGCGATGTTCTCGGTCCCGAAATTCGAGATATTTATCTCCCCTTTTGACTCTATTAAATCAAGGAAATTAATAACGTAACTTCCGTCACTTTTTTGTATTATATAGGGGATAATGAAGGGAAACTCTCCATTACTAACGAAGGAAACTTTTATACTTCCTTTACCGCCAATAATTTTAAACCAGTTACCTGCCCAATCTTTTGTTGTATCGGTTACACTCAAAACACTTTGGCCAGACAATGGAAGAAAATTAATCCTAGGATAAACGTGCAAGCTTCCAAGATTCGCATTTTTATAACAGTAAATGCCATTAAAATTACAATCGTTTATAAAAGCGGCTATAGTCCAATCTATAAAAATCTGGGAAAAGTCTCTGGTTATACCATTCTTATTCAATGCATAATTTATACTATCAATTCCATTACTGGGACTATGTAGAGATTCAATCAAAATTCCCTTACCATAGTGGTCGACAAGATATTGTGCAAAAAGATTAACTACGCCATAATCGCTTTCTGTCCCCTTCCATTCGGTTATTGCGTTGAATGGTTCATTGGATAATATTTGAACTCGATTTTGAAGATAACTACCAAAAAACACGTCATCATAACCCAATAAAGTTGGGGCGTATTCGGCCCTCATTTCGGTAAGCCATGTTTCTTCGTCAATGTTACGAATCTTATTCTTCTGATTAAAAGTGATTAAATGAGTGAACTCATGCGCTAAAAAACTTTGAGCGTTTGTCTTGCTTAAAACTGCGGAACTCAAATATACCATTTCTCGTTCGTTCGAGCCCGGAACCTGAATCTTTAGATATTCATCGTTTGAACGAAAATACCCTCCAGCACCCTCTGCCATAGGATGAATCAGGATAGTAATTCGCACGTCTTTATCAATCCCCGGATTCCATTCGGAACCAAAATTATCAATTAACACAGGATATATCTTATTATCAAACTCGTTTCCCAAAGAGCTGAGTGCGGCGTAAGCCTCGTTCTGTTTAGCAGAATTCCACCAATTCTCATCCACATAGAAGTACGCTCGCTGGGTGATTTTTCGTAAAATCGCGTTAACACTGCTTCTCTCAGACAGGTCATAGCTAGGTTCAATAAAAAAGGTTCGCTTTTCATCTAAGCTATCTGCCGATACTAACCCAGGTAAAAAAATCCAAAAAACAATTATGAAGAAAATAAACTTTTTCATTTGTCTATTCTATCGTAAATAAAAGTAACATTAATTAGTAATTATACTCTTGATTTAAAAAAAGGAAACAGTGTTTCAAGGGTTTTAATAACTTCTTCTTTTTCACATAACCTGCGCTTTAATTCCTTTAGTTTTAATTCCAAATCCGATAAACTTATGTTAACAATTTTTGCCATAAATATTTTTTGATTTTTAGTAGCAACAATTCCTTCTTCAGCTGTCAAAATTTCCTCGAACATTTTCTCGCCAGGTCGTACTCCGCTAAAAACAATCGGTATGTCTTTGTCGGGCTCAAGCCCAGCCAGCTTTATCATCTCTTTCGCTAAATTTAAAATTTTGATTGGTTTTCCCATATCCAATACAAACACCTCTCCACCTTGCCCCATCGCCCCTGATTGCATAACCAAAAGACATGCCTCTGACGTGAGCATAAAATACCTTTTCATATCGGGATGGGTCACTGTTACGGGCCCCTTTCTCCTTATTTGCTCTCTAAATGTAGGTATGACGCTACCACGACTGTCCAAAACATTACCGAACCGGACCGAAATAAATTTTGTGCTATTCCTCTGATTTAATCCCTGGCAAATCATTTCTCCCACCCTTTTGGTTGCCCCCATGACAGATACTGGGTTCACGGCTTTATCAGTCGAAATAAAAACGAACTTTTCGGTACTATTATTTATGGCGGCTAGAGCGACATTTTCAGTACCAAAAACATTGTTCTTTATTGCTTCATCGGGATGTTTTTCCATTAGTGGAACGTGCTTATAGGCGGCTGCATGAAAAACAACATCCGGCTTCAACTCTACAAATATTTTATTTATTTTTTCCTGATCTATAACGTCACCGACGATAGGGATTATTCTAAAATTTGAAAATTTATTTTGCACCTCTTCGCAGATATTAAAAATACCCGTCTCGTCCTGATCTAAAAGTAAAAGAGTCGAAGGATGGAATCTCGCAACCTGTCTTGAGAGTTCAGATCCAATCGAACCAGCGGCACCAGTGATTAAAATCACTTTTCCTTTTATAAAGTCTTCTATCTGCCCGGTATTCAAATCTATCGCATCCCTACCTAATAAATCTCCAGAATCAATATCTTTTAAGATTCCTGTAGAAAAGACGCCAGTTATCACTTCACTCATTGGCGGAATGATTCTAATTTTTTTAATACCAGCGCGCCTACTAATCTCGACGGCGTTTTTTATCAGTTTTCTACCGGCCGATGGCATGGCAATAATAATCCCATCTAATCTATAATCTTTTACTAATCTAGGTACATCAGAAGTCTTACCCAGGACCTTTAGCCCATGGATTAATACTCCTTTTTTAATAGGATTGTCATCAGCAAATCCAACGGGGAAATAATTACTATTTTTTGAGGAAATAATACTTCGCAAAATCTGCTCGCCGGCATCCCCTGCCCCGATAATGAGGGTTCTTTCTTTACTACCAACGAAATTGTATCGTGAAAAATGACTATAAACTCTCTTAGAGAAGCGGAGTCCACCGCATAGAATAAAAACTAAGAGATAACTTATAAAAAACACTGATCTTGGAAAATTATTAAAAAAAGTAAAATATTTTAACGCATACATAGCGATTACTAAAAATGCGAAAGAAACAGTCACGGCGCGTAGTAAAGAAATTAATTCACTGGTTCCGACATAAGACCAAGAGAAAGCATAAAGTTTATGAAAATAAAAAACCGGGATGACAATAATTACTGCCACAAAAATAATCTCTAGAATAAAGACGCCATATTGATCTGGGATCTGCCCGTCAAATCTCGCTAAAAAAGCTAACCAGACAGAAGCCGCTACAAAAATTATATCTGCGGTAATAAAAAATCCTAATCGTTTATTTTTTGTCCTTTTAAACAAAGATTTCATTTTATTTTTTTATAAATCTTTACGGGAATGCCGAAAGCAATAACATTAGCTGGTATATCCTTATTAACGAAACTGAAGGCGCCAATAACAGAATTTTTTCCTATCGTCACGCTTGGCATAACTATACTATGGCTTCCAATTTTGCAATTTTTTCTTAAAATAACTCTTCCCTTTTTGTTATCAATCGTCGAAACAGAATATATAGAACAGAGAGAACCAATCTGTACACCATCTTCTATGAGTACGCCGTTTTGAGCATTGATATAGGTGAAAGCGCCTATATCTACTTTTGTTCCGAGCTTCAGATTTTGGACCCCCTGAACTAACCAATTCCATTTTGTTAGCTTACCCTCTTTTATCTCGGGGGGTTCCCAGTTTTTAAACCTTTCTTTCATGCGTTTTTATTATTTACTATTTCTTTTATCAGAACAAATGCCTCTGAATTTTCTAAACCTGCTTCCATTCCTCTTTTCTCAGACAGGACAATAATACCCTTTAAAGACCTAGGATGAGGGAACGCCCTTAATTCACTTTTATAACACTTCATTGCTTTTAGTTTAGTCTCAAGAGTATCTTTTATGTCGACATAAACATTGGGTAGAAAGACATCGTGTAATTTTTTGATCTTCGGTTGCCCCCACTCTGTTTCTGAGGGCACCTCATAAGAAAAAACCTTTTTAATGCAACTACCGGGCTTTGATCTAGAAACCACCAGCGCCGATTCAAAAACTAATTGGTGATCTTTGTTTAAATCTCCCCTATGGGGAATATAGACGCAATCTGGTTCTATTTTTTCAACACAGGATAGAATCAGATCATTAAGTTTTTTTTGTGGGACTGTATCTAGTTTTACCGTAGGCAAATCTAAGAAAAATGTTTCTTTGATGCCCAGAGTTTTATTGGCACATTCTATTTCCTTTTTCCTATTCTTTATAAATTCCGTTGACCAATCAGGGGTGTAACCACAAGTGACAATACAAAGATACACCTCATTTTTCTGGTTTACGTATCTTTTGATTGTACCACCACAACCTAAAACTTCGTCATCAGGATGAGGCGCTACTACTAAAACTTTCATATTACTTTTGTCTTTTTTCATATAAATTTTTGATTACCGCGCAAACTGTTTCTACGTGGTTGATAGGCATTTGAGAATAGAGGGGTAAATTTAATATATGTTCACTGATAAAATCGGTATTTGGCAGAAATGTATTCTCGTATGCCTTATAAGCTTTTTTCCTATGAATCGGCGGATAGAAATAAACTTTTGTCTCGATATTTTTTTTGAGCAATGCTCTCAATAATTCATCTCTGGAAAACCCAAACTTTTTATTATCGATTATAATTGTCAAATCTTTAAAAACCGAAGAAGACGTCAACCCAACCTCTTGAAAAGATACACCAGGAATTCTACTCAATAATTTCTTATAAAGATCGACCAATTTTAATCGTCGCTTAAGGTTCTCCGGAAAAATTTTAATTCCTTCGATGCCCAAAATGGCGCTGAACTCAGTCATCCGAGCCGTAATACCAAGAAATTCTTCGCCTCTATCAACACTATCGCCATTATTCCTGCCTAGTCTTAAAACCCTCGCAAAATCTGAGTCTCTGGTAGCTATGAGGCCCCCCTCTGCTGTTGTTAAGACCTTGGTTGGAGTCAAACTGAAAACCGTCGCATCGCCGAAACAAGCCACCGATTTTCCTTTATACTTTGATCCAAATGCATGCGCGCCATCATAAATAATCTTAAGATTATGCTTCTGAGCGATTTTTTGAACTTTCTCGATATCACAAGGGTTGCCAAAGACGTGCACGGGAAAAATAGCAGTAGTACGCGACGTAATTTTTTTCTCTATCGAAGCGGGACTAATATTGAAAGTTTCCTTGTCGATATCAACGAAAACTGGTTTTATACCGCACCAAAGCAAAGAATGGGCAGCGGAGGTAAATGTGAAACTAGGTAGAATGACTTCTCCTTTTATCCCTAAGCATTTGAGAGAAAGGATTATAGCTGATGTGCCATTGGCTAGGGCGACTACCTCTTTAACACCTAAAGATTTAGCGCATCTTACTTCAAATTCTTTGACATACTTAGCGTTAGTAAGCATTCCACTTTTAAAAATGTCTGCCAATTTGCTTTGGATAGATTCAATCTTCGGCAAAGTTGGACGTAGAAGGGGTATCATTTTATTTACTTCCGCTTAATATTATATCGATACTTTTAGGTCCACAATTGAATAATAAGTCGATTATCGAAAGATTCGCTAAAAACCCGTTTCTCATAAACCCTTGGGAATACTCCGGATGTTTGAAATCTTGAAACACTAAATTAATATTTTCTTTTTGAAATTTTTCTAATTCCATATATTTGCCACCGCCGATTCCTGATAAATAAGTGTCCGCATCGAATTTTTTACAAATATTCACTAATCTCGAGGTTGCTGTCTCGTTTATGTTATATGTCGAACTTTTTCCTATTCGTTTATTTAATCCTAACATTCTAATAATGTTCTCGATTAAATAAACGTCTAAATCAGAAATTAATGTCCACTCTCTTTTAAAAACATCTTCGAAGAAATCAGCATAGTTTTTAAAAAATGGCGCTTTTGAATAATTATAGCATAAAGCCTTCCAATGGTCGTTTTTCCAATCTTTCTGATTATCTATAAAAACCTCACATATCTTTTGATTAGGCGACCTATTTGATATAGGAACGGTCAACCATTGCCAACTATCAGCGGTTTTTATCTTATTTCTATTAATAAAACCGTTCTTCTGATAATTAACGTCGTCTAAAATAACGAACGCGTCAGCATTAATGATTCTGTCAAAAAAACCAAGGTAGGGTAAGTATTCTGGCTGATGTATAGTAATAGTCGTCATTTTCTTTCTTCAAACCACTGCGCTGTAAAAAGAAGCCCTTTTCGGACAGGGGTCGGATTAAATCCTAATAACCTTTTAGCTCGGTCTATTTTAAAGTGAAAACGAAGGGGATCTTGTGTGTTGCTAATCTTAAACTTAGAACTAGATTTTGTGATATTTATTATTTTTTGCGCTAAATCCTTTATATTTATTTCTTTGCCACTACCTATATTGATTACCACGGGAGCTAAACTCTCTATTTTCTCAAATGCTGAAATATTCGCCAAGACAACATCATCCACATAAACAATATCCCAGCGAGCATCATTTAAAATACTAATAAGTTGATTATGGAGCGCGTTTTTTATAAAAACAGCTACTGCCCCCTCTTTTTTTCGCGGACCGTAAACTCCTGCATATCTTAAAATAATGGTATTAAATTTATATCTTTTTGCGTAAATCCTAATAAATTCTTCGCCCTGCCACTTGCTCAATCCATAAAAGTCAACGGGCTCAATAGGGTCCTCCTCATTTATTGGAGATCTCTTTGTCTTTTTCTTATAAACACTCATTGACGAACTATAGATAAATTTCTTTACATTAGTTATCCGACAGGCTTCTAACAGATTGAGAGTCCCTTTTGCATTAACCTCCGAAACTAAAAATGGGTTTCTTTCTTCTACTGTACCTGTTGGGATAGAGCAAGCGACGTGAAAAATACCGTCGGGTTTATATTTTTTCAAAATCTCTAGGATTTCTTGAAAATTAGTAACGTCACAACTTATTGTTTTCAAATTTTTATTATTTTTCAAATGCTTAATATTATCATTGTTGCCATAAATTAAACCAATAACTTTATAACCCCTTTCAAGTAAGCTTTCGCAAAGATGCGAACCAATAAAGCCGGCAGCCCCTGTTACCAAAACTTTACTATTTTTTATTTCTTTATATTTACTCATAATCTTCTACTATTCCCTTTTCTCCATATTGGCCGCTTCCCGATAATACGGCCAAGGGTGTTTTAAATAAAATTTTAAAATCGAGCCATAAAGACCAATTATCAATATACCAAACGTCCCATTTTATTCTTTCTCGCCAAGGAAGAGCATTCCACCCTTTCATCGCTACATTTATATTGGTAATCCCTGGCTTTATTTGTAATCTCTGCCGCTCAAATTTATTATATTTTTCAACTTGGTGAGGAAGGGCTGCACGAGGCCCGACAAAAGACATATCTCCTTTAATAACGTTAATCAGTTGAGGGAGTTCGTCAACTCCAAAACGCCTTATAAATTTACCGACCATTGTTATCCGGGAATCGTTTTTATAAATTTTCGAGCCCGCACCAATCGATTCAGCATTTTCAACCATTGTTCTAAATTTCCAAATTTCGAAAATTCTTCCTTTCCTGCCGACCCTTTTTTGCCTAAAAAAAACAGGGCCCCGAGAGTCTAATTTAATCAAAATAGCCACTATCAGTAATAATGGCGTAGTTATCATCAAGCCCAGTAAACCACCTACAAAATCAAAGGCTTTTTTTAGAAATATTTGAACCCTCATTTGATTACTCTCAGATGCGCCTATTGCATATGTCATATATTCTAACTAAAATTTAACTTTCGTCAAATTTTTTAAAACATCTCAGGCTTTAAAATACCTTTAATTTTTCATCTATAAGCCGGCGATATTCTTTTCCCAAAATACTAAAAACTAACCTTTCATCAAATTCCCTTAAAATTTTTTGCCTACCATTTTGACCCATTTTTTTTGCTTTTTCTGGATTATTGAACAGATATAAGATAGCTTCGGTTAATTTTTCGACGTTTTTCAGAGGAATTAAAATACCTGTTTTACCGTCATCGACTACCTCGGGGCATCCGCCTGTATTGGTAGCGATGACCGGTATCATCATAGCAGAAGCTTCAAGAAGCGCCACGCCTAACCCCTCCCGGTGCGTAGGAAATGCAAAAATATCCATTAATGGATACAACTCTTCAACATCGTTCCTTTCACCTAAGAATAATACGTTGTTTTCTATTTGATAATTTTTTACAATTTTAGAATCAATGTTATCCCTCTTTTCGGGCTCTTCTTGACCTATCACTAATAGCAACGTCTCCGGATGCTTTACTAAGACAGTTTTAAGGGCCTGGAATAAGTCCAGATATCCCTTTTCGGCGACAAGGCGAGCAACAATTCCGATTACTTTTTTGCCCGGATCAATACCGAGTTCTTTCTTTTTATTTAAAATAAACTCTTTTGAAAATTTAGAAGGGTCAAAACGAAAAACGCTGATGCCATCCCCTAAGTATTTAATTTTCTCCCTTTTACATACTTTTTCGTTCACCACGCTTTTAACTATTTTCCTGCTTATAGAAAAAATTAAACTGGAATATCGGGCAGCGATTTTTTCTATCAAAGTAAATATTTTTTTCTTAATTTTGGGCGTATCTTCGGCGAAATTAAAGCCGTGAAGACTATTAATAATAATCGGTACTCCAGCTAATTTTGCGGCAATTTGTCCAAGGAATTCCGGTTTCAATGTATGGGTATGAACTATATCAAACTTTTCTTGCTTGAAAAAAAAGTAAAGCTTAAGAAAAGCAATGATATCCGACATAGGACTGAATTTCCTTTTGAATGTAATGGTTTTAATTTTAATACCTTCTGCCATTACATCTTTTAATAGTTTTCCTGGAGAACAAACAGTATACACATCATATCCTTCGTTCTTTAGGAATTTAAGGTGATTAAGCAATATAAATTTCAGCGTCAGATCAACGCTGGTTACGTAACATATTTTTATTTTCCTTTTTATCATCGCAAGATTGAAAATTTAACTAAACAAATTAAGGCGAGTAAGTTTTTTCTCGATAAGCGCGGAGTAAAAACATAAAAAATGGAAACGAGAAAAAGTAAGAAAAAATATACGCTAGTAATAATTTCTTATCAGACATAATAAATGGCCTAAGGTACTGGCGAGCCCTTTTTCTTTCGTTCTTCTTCCAATATAAGACAAATTTCTCATAGTTAATATGAGCTTGCATCGCCTTCAATTCACAACTGTATTCTTTCGAAAGATTTGGGTATAAATTTAAAAGCTTTTTAACTAAAATTTCTTTTTCTTCGGGGAAAAAAAGGTAATATTTATAGGTCCAGCTTTCTTCGTGCATTCTATATTTCGCCAACACATCATCAACATATGCTATTTTCCAATCATATGCTATACGTAAAAACAAATCTGTATCTTCTATATAATTAAACCTGGCATCAAACCACTCATTTAACCCAGAAAGAGTTTCTTTCTTGATAACTACAGTAGACAGACATAAGAACCATTTTTTAAGAAGCGAACCAAAAACATATCCTTCTGGTGGTTTATTTTTACCATAGAGTTGGAAGGATTTGCTTTTTTTATTAAAATAAATCGCGTCAGAAAAGACAAGCCCAACTTCTGAATCACTACTCAAGGCCGATATTTGCTTCTCTAATTTTTCCGGCAACCAGATATCGTCACAATCTAAAAAAGCGACGTATCTGCCAGTTGCTTTTTCTATAGCTAAATTTCTAGCCCGGCCTAAAGGATAAGTTTTATCGCTTCTAAAATATTTTACTCTTTCGCCATAACTTTTGGCAATTTCGGCACTATTGTCCATTGAAGCATTATCCCAAAGTATAATTTCCCAATTCTTATAAGTTTGAGAAAAAACACTATCCAGAGCCTCGCCTAAATATTCCGCGCAATTTAGACAATTCATTATTACGCTTACAATGGGTTTTTTCTGATTATTTTCCATTTTTAATTTCCCACTCATAGGGTATTTTCTCACTAAATGTCTCTAATCTTTCTATTTCTGCAGGATCATAGGGAATAGTAGCGCAGTCGGCTAAAAAAGCAACCTCGTCCCCAACTGCCTTAAATCCGAACCAAATTAAGGGCGGAACAGTCACTAATTTGTAATTTTCTTCAGAAAGAATAATTTCCTCAACAACTCCTTTCGTCTTCGACCTAATTCTGTTATCGTATAAAACCAATTTTACTTTTCCTACCGGAACGGCAAGATTTAAGGTCATCTTTTTATGCAATTTCCAAGCTTTGACAGCGCCTGGCAATATCTTTGAAAAATATATTTCGCCAAATTTACAAAAAACCGGATCATCACTTCGCAACATATGTAATACTGCTCCTCCTTTATCGCCAATAATCTTCAAATCGGTTATACTAATGCCTTGTATTTTGCTTTTCATTATTTTGCCCACGGCAATTTTAATTTCTGGGCGGCTTCAACATATTCCTCAATCTGATTCACTGAGAACTCATACATATCTTCCTTTTTTTGGTAATAATTTAAATACCATTCAGCTGTCATTTTTATCATTTCTTCAAAAGTCAAAACTGTCCGCCATTTTAAATCGGAATACGCTTTTTCGCAATTAAGTTTTAACAATTTACATTCCCCTATAGCCTGTTTCCCTTCCCTATCTTCTTGCCATTCTACTTCTGGCCAATATTTGTTAAAGGACTTCACTAAGTCTATTACTAAATGATCCTTTGCGTTTGGTCCAAAGTTATAGGATTTGCCCTTGAATCCATGGTCTTCGAATAGTTTAGCGCCCAACCATAGGTATCCACTTAATGATTCTAATACATGCTGCCAAGGACGAGTGGCTTTTGATTGTCTGATTAAGGGAACCTTACCGGCGCTCCAAGACCTTACGCAATCCGGCACTATTCTATCTTGAGCCCAATCTCCTCCTCCGATAACATTCCCAGCTCGAGTAGTTGCAATTCTAAGATTATAAATATTGGCATAAGATCGACAGACTAACTCAGCGGCTCCTTTGGAGGCGCTATATGGGTCGTTCCCTCCCAGCTCATCTCCCTCTACATATCCACGATCCTGCTCTCGGTTGCGATAACACTTGTCGCTGGTAATTATAACTCCTGGGATACTTTCCTTATAATTCCTTATTGCCTCTAAGATATTAACCGTACCCATAACATTAATGTTAAAAGTCGTCCTCGGTTCGCTTAAAGATTCGCGGACTAATGCTTGGGCTGCCAAATGAAATATAATATCCGGACGGAAGGATTTCACGGCATTAAATACCGGCCTATAATCTCGAACATCAACCCAGTATTCTTTTATTCTTTTATCGAGACCGGAAACTAAATAATTCGAGGGATTAGTCGGGATGTCATTGGATAAACCGGCGACTTCTGCGCCCAACATTTTTAACCAAACAGATAGCCAAGACCCTTTGAATCCCGTACTCCCGGTGATTAGAACTCGTTTTCCTTTATACGCTTGATTGAACTTTCTTATCATATTATTTTTTACAAAATTTTCTAATAGAACTTATTACTGTATCTTGCTGGGCCCTAGTTAGGTTCGGATGCAGTGGTAGAGTCAATAATTGATTATAAATATCTTCAGTTACTGGTAAAATTCCCGACTTATAATAACTCAACAAATGATTTGGATAATAATGGATCCCGCATTCAACATGGCTATCGTTGAGATATTGCATTAATTTATCTCTTCTACCATTCATCACTTTTATCGAAAAAATGTGAGGTACGATATTATTATAATTTTTTTTAAAAATTTCTACTCCATCAATATTTTTTAAAAACTCAACGTATCTCTCAGCTAGATATTGTCTATTTTTTTTGAAAGAAGAAAATTTTCGAAGCTGTACTCTCCCAATGGCCGCACAAAGATTGCTCATGTGATAGCGATATCCTTGATGGGTTACGTCAAATTTCCAACTCCTCAATCCTTTATAACGCCTTTCCGTATCTTTGTGAACACCAAGAAGCCGACCATCTTTAACATATTGAGCGACTTTTAAATCAGCGGTTACTATCGCTCCCCCTTCGCCAGAAGTAATATTTTTTATGCCATCAAAACTAAAACAGACAATATCTCCGAAACTCCCGATCAATTTTCTTTTATAAATTGTGCCAAAAGCATGAGCTGCATCTTCTATAACTCTAAGATTATGTTTTTTAGCAAATTTATAGATTTCATCCAAGTTACCCGGGTCGCCAGCATAATGAATAGGCATAATCGCTTTCGTCTTATCGGTAATCCGCTTTTCAGCGTCTTGAAGGTCTATTGTCATAGTTGTCGGATCCACCTCACAGGCTATCGGGACTGCACTAGCTCCACTTATTGCTTGGAAACTCGCCACATAAGTTAATGATTGGACTAAAATCTCATCCCCGGGTTTTGTTACAGAAGCAACCGCCAAGTGTAAAGCAGCCGTCCCAGTATTCACACAAATTACTTTTCTTTTGGCACCTAAAAACTTTTTAAGGTCTTCTTCGAATTTCTGTACTTCTTTGCCCATACCCAAATAACCATCCCCCGAAATTACTCGAGAAACCGCTTTCGCCTCCTCATTATTTAAAACTGATTTTGAAACTCGGATTTTTCTGGTCATAGCTATTATTTTTTTTGTGCTATACACAAGATATAACGGCCTGCGTCCGGAACAGCATTTGCTAAATCAATTTCTAACTTCATTAATACATCTCTCTTATCTTTATTTAAACAAGCAGGTTTGGCAATACAAGCATGGGGATCGCCTTCTATACCAGAGCAACATCCGATTCCACATAAATCCAAAACCTTAAATTTCAATTCCTTTCCTATAATATACGCTATCTCATCGCTTGTCTGCCAAGTAAAATATACATCTCCGTCCCCCAACCTTCCAATACGGTTTTTAAAGACTGTGTTGATATCATTCCAGTTACGTTTGTTTATGTTATATAAAATGTTGAAGTATTGGGACCTAAATGATGCGAATAATAATCCCCCTGGCTTAAGAACTCTTTTTACCTCTTCCAATACTAAATGGTAATTCGGTAAATAAAATATGACTTCGAGCAAGAGCACGCCGTCAAAAGAGTTATCATCGTTTTCCTTCAAAAACGAAAGGATATCTGCTGTATAGTAATCTATATTGTGTAAACTTGCTTCATCGGTATATCGACGAGCCCGTCCAATGGCTTCCTTCGAAAAGTCAACTCCAATCACCTTCCCTCCCGTGGTGCACCATTTAGCTAAAAGTATTGATAAGCGACCCTGACCGCATCCAAGGTCTAAATATCTTCCGTTCTTTGATAATTTTCCTGAATTCAAATATTTTTCGATCCAATGCCAATACTGTTCTTGATAATAATGTTCATCAAGAGATGCAGACATGTCATAGTTTCTAGTCGATCGGATAATTTTATGCTGATGACGCTCCATATTATACCTATCTCCTGCTATCTTTCTTTTCGTCCTACGCAAAACCTTCAAGACCCTTCCTGCCTTCTCTCTAAAAAAACGGGGGAAAATATTTAAATTCAATGTCATAAATTCCATTGTAGCATTTCTTCAAGGATTTTTTCCCCATACATGGGATACGTATAAGGATCACGATATTTGGGATATTCTTTTGCGTTCTGTTCCAACGCGACCAAAGGTGGCAAAAACTTTAAAATATCCATGGGTATACCGGAAATTTCACTATAATATTTAACCCATTTATAAATTTTTCCAGACCAACCATAAATTTCTGAGAATTCTTTCAGTTTTAGCCCACCCCCAACTTTTTTCCATTGCGCCACAAGCGGGCTGAACAAAAGATTACCTAAATCAAAAAATGGTAACCCTTTTTCTTCCATGTGTTCAAAATCAACTATATTAATTTTATCTCCTAGTGTCAGGATATTACACAAGTCGTAATCTCCATGCCCTAAACATAGTGCCAATTCCTCCTTACCAAATAATCTAACTTTCTCGCGTATTTCTTCGGTCAATTTTAAGACCCTGTCATTTAACAAATTATTCTTACCAATCTTCTCTAAATGCTCGACAATTTGATTATCAATGTACAAAACTGCGTTTACCGTCTCTGTTGTGCTATTTTTCTGAAAATCATTAAGAAAAAATATTGCCTGCTTCATAATAGGGTTGACTCTTTCCAACCATTTTTTTGTAGCGTATCTGGCGGATAATAATGATAAATTTTTTAATTTATCCCAGAAAAAAAACTTTACTTTATCTCCCAAGAGATAATTTGTGATAAGGATGGTAACCCCATCTATGGTTCCGAAATAAACTAATTTAGGAATCCTTAATTCTATTTCCTTATCCCTGAAAAGCGCATTCGCTGACTTTAAGTTTTCGGCTTCTTTCTTTAAAATATCTATCGATTGTTTATCACGGCATATTTTACAAAAATAGGTGGGGATTTTGCTGCCATCTGTATATACAAGATAATTAACTGGCAGGTCATTTCCGAGGCGACTATCCCATTTTACCGCCTTAAAATCTGTGCAAATACCACTTATTACTCCAACCTTTCGAAAGATTTGTTTTATCCTAGCCTCGTGGTTTAATTTAGAACCTTTATGGGCTAAACAAATTAAACTCGGGGATAAATATTTTAATAATCCCGATGGGATAAGTCCTAAAAGTGGTTTTAATTGCCAACGGCTGTTTTCGCGTATTTTTTTCTTTAAAGAGGTCACCAGTTCTAACGGTATTACTTCATTCGCATCGATATAATGATTAAATGCTCCATAAATATTTGTTCCTGAAAAACCGCTTTCCTCTAATAAAGAGCGGTAACCAAAAATAGTATAAACATAGGTTCGATATTCGGAGTTAAGCAGTAATTTAGTAATAAAATTAGCTAAAAACCTTGGTAGAAAACAGATAAATGGCAAATTCATATGCTCATCCGGCCAGCCAACTAGATAGATATAACCTATTCTATTTTCAATTGCCAAATATAAATTCCCTCCTGGTTTTAGCACCCGATTTATTTCGCGCAGAACCTTACGTTGCATTTGAACTGGATTTTCTGAATATTTTTTTCTTTTCCCGAGGCGAAGGCCTCGTCCCGTCCCTTGCCATTGCTTTTCTAAAACTACATCCTCATCAAGGCCGACCCATTCTAAAACCCCGTTTAAAACGACTAAATCAAAAAAATTGTCAGGAAAAGGTAAATTTTCCAAAGAGGCTGCAAGAGGATAAATGTTTGAGAAGCCCATCTGTTCGGCCCGGATGTTTAAAAACTCCAAAGTCTCGATAGTTTTATCAACTGCATAAACCTCTTTATGATATTGAGCTGCTGGAATAGTAATTCCGCCCCACATACTCCCAGCATCCAGGATTACTGATTCTTTGGTTGTTGGCCACAAAAATTGACAATCCGCCCTATGGAAAGGCACAAAATGACCCGAATATTGGGGCACCACTTTCTTGGCTGCTTCGAGCCAATCGCCGCTTTCTTTCGCCATTTTATTTAATTCTTTCATTTTTACTCGGCTGACATTGCACCAATATTCATCTTTTTCTCTAAGATCGGGGACACAATTAACTATCTTATGCTTTTGGTTGCATGATAAGCAAACTAAAAAGTCGGCTTCTTTTTTTAATTTTAAGCGACACTTAGGGCAAACAAGATTTTCTAAATAAGTACTCATTTTAATTAGGACTTAATCATAAACAACATTTCTTCCCTTTCTCCAGAAGATAAAAAAAACCGGAAACCGACTAAAATGACTATTATATATACTGCGACCATTTCAACAATCGTTAAAAAAATATTAGCTGGTTGGAAAATCTTTAGAGCTAATCCCGATAGAATCACGGTGAAAAGATAAACCCAGAGATTATTTTTAACGGCTGAATTAAAGAACTCTCGCAAGTTGATTTTTAACACTTTTAATATTTGATACAGAACCAAGGGGAAATTGATCAAAACCATAGGAATCGTAGTTCCTAAAACAACGCCCAAAACACCCAATGGCCTGACTAGCATTAAGCTTAAAAACAAATTTAACAAAGCGTTGAGTACGCTAATTTTAAAAAGCACCCTGACATGACCTTTTACCGTTAGCAATCCTGTGCCGACCTCTATTGTATTATTAAATATCCAAAAAGATATAAGAATTTGAGCCGGCAAAACACTTCCGGCAAAACCCGTACCCATCCAGTTATTTATAAAAAGCTCAGCGAATATAATTGTAATAATAACTGAGGGAACAAAAATCAAAGTTATATATTTTGTTCCCTTAAATAATAACTCCTTTTGTTTATCGTTTTCACCCCTCCCTTCCATGTCAGCCTCCGCAGGGAAAAGAGGGCTACCCAATAAACTGTTAATCACCCTAAATCCTCCCTGCAGATTAAAACCAACACTGTATATAGTAATTGCTGCTATCGAAACAAACGCTCCGATTACGAAACTATCAAAGTTGAAAATTAATATCCCGACCAAATTGCTTAAAAAGAGATAAAAACTAAAACCGAAGATTACTCTAAAAACTTTTTTATTGAAATATGGGAATATAATTGTTGATTTTATAAGACGGTATCGACTAATAATGTATGCCACGACGTATTCCAATATAATAAATAGATAAGACAAAAGTAAAAAGTAAACTATCCCCCATCCCTGGCTGAACACTAAGTACGCAGAAGCTCCAATAAGAACTATCTCTCCTATTTTAATAGCAGCCAACCAATTATATCTTTGAAATCCGTCTAAAACTCTCGTGAATATCTTACCGGGCCAAATAAATAACGAAGCTACTGCTGCCACCCAAAAAAGTTGCCGCATAACTATCCTATTGGCTACATCAACTGTAAAAATATGGTCAAAATAAAAAGACAGAATAAAAAGTATAATAGCAATAAATAGTCCGATAGCAAAGAATAATGAAAAAGAGGCACTGATAATTTTTTTCACTCCTTCGTGGTCTCCCTTAGCTGTTAGCTCGGCTACGTATTTAGTTACAGCAGCGGTTACCCCGAGTTCAAGAACGCCCAAATATCCAGTTAGGGCCATTACTAGTAAATATATTCCGTATATTTCTTTACCGACGTGGAAAACTATAAAAGGAAATAGAGCCAGGTTCACACTAAAAACAATCACCTGGCTAAGCGCATTATATTTAATATTATTACCAATAATTCGTTTTCTGGACATAGTTATCTATAACTTATAACTAATTCGTCAACGGCGGCTACCGCTCTTTCGGCCGAACGGCAATCCATAAGAGTTCCAAATTTTTCCAGAAATTCAGTATTTTCCAAATCTGCTTTATATTTTCCAGATTTCAAAAAGCATTCAACTTCTTTCATGAGAAGTTCTGGATCTTCCGACAAAACTACTCGTTTTATCAATGATTCACTTATCTTATCTTCAATTTTCAAATGCCTAGTGAGACAAAAAGTGGGTTTCTTGCAGGCCATAGATTGCAAAAGCACTGTGCTCGGGAAATCAACAACCACTACATCGGCAATGGAAAATAATAAAGAAGCTGTAACTTTATTTCTCGTACTCCAAACATTTTGCCTTTTAAAAGAATTACAATATTCATCTAATGAAGGCACAGAATAAAATAAGTTGGGGTGAAGTTTTATTATTTTAGTTCCCGCGAGTAATGCTAATCTTTCAATAATTTTTTTCTGAGTATCATAGATATAATTATCCGACCAAGAAGGATAGGATACATTGTAGTTATTACTAAGGTAATACATATTAGTGGCATAGACAATAATCGGACGGGTGATACTTTTAACACCTATTTTTTTCAAAACTTTAAGAGAATCTAGAGCTGACATAGATATTAATTCGTCTAAACTAGCGGAGCCAATATTCTTTTGTTTTCGATCTAGTTTCAATTGTTTTGATACCTCACGCATATTTTCATTGGATCCCTCGCCCCAATTCAAGAAAAGATCACAAACTAATAAATCATTTAAAACTATAGCTGACAATTTTTTGATATCTATATCTCCCCCATGCTGCCAGCCGATAACCGGAATATTGTTGTTCTGAGCCGCACGGGCGATGCTTTTAGATATAGCGGTTGCGCTACTACAAAATAATACCCCCTTTATCTTTTTTTTCTTAATTAAATCCGCAGTCTTAAAAAAGGCGTTTAACGAAGCGGGAACCACTTTTTCTAAGAATAGAACGAGCTTATTTTTGATAAGAGGGTAAAAATCAATATTCTCTTCTTGAAAATTTTTTCTAAAAGAAAATAAATTGTTAAGCCGCTGAAGAATACTTCCTGATAATTTAAAACATCTATCACTTTTTAAATACCAACTCCGAAGGGTATCGTCTGACTGTCCCCAAATATAATACCCTTTTCTATATAATTCCTTGTCACATAGGTCCCAATTATATCCACCATTAAATAAAAATAATGGAGTTAATTTAGACTGGTAGTAAAGCAATTTTAAAGCGAGGAGCCAATCTTTCTTAAAAACCTTAAAAAAACGAAACAGCCATGGCTTACTCCGGAAAAACTTCCTCCCGATATTATTCTTCCAATTTTTTCTAGAAAAAGTGTCTTCAAGAGATCGATTGATCTCGTTCGATGAAAAAAGATATATGGGCAAATTAATCTGATAAGCACCAAAAACTTTTTCGAAAAGATTTTCTTTGGGATTCTGTAATAGCCACCCCTCTATCTCGCTATCTATCTTAGAGTCTTTTTTTTGTCCTATGAGCATACCGATTTTATCAGGTTTCTCTTTTTGAATAATTTTTTTAATTTTAAAATAGGCGTCTACTAGCGGATAATAAGACCTGACAAACGGATATAAATGGTAAAAAGCTAACTTCAAGCCCGACTGTTTAATTTCAGGATAATTATTTTCCAATTCTCGGTCTATTTCTGCAGCTAAATTAATAACCTTTGGCTCTAAATTTTTTATATAGTTATAATGCTCCTCAAGAGTATAATAGCTTTCTGGAACTTGGTAAGGTAATCCTACCTTGTTCAAAACAAATAAAACTTCTACTGAAGTGGGGATGACGACGCAATCTCCCTTTTCAATACTTCTCTTGAACCGAACAAGATAATCAGCAGATTCTTTATTATGAACAAATAAAACACTTTTTTCTTTTTTAAGGAGAAATTCTTCCAGATTTTTTTCTGTTTTCAGATTATAAGTAACCATTAAAATATTAAATCAACAATTAATAATTTCTTTTTTTATCATAGTGTCTCGCCCCTCTGAATTTCGTTTGCCCCTTAAAATAAAGATTATAAAAATTTTGAATTAGGATATCGGCTTCTTCTTCGTTTTGTCTTGTATGCTCAAAGTGATCAGTGATCAATTCTTTATTTGCCTCAAAAAGCAGTTCATAAAATGTTTGATCCGGAATATCAGTAAAATTAACCGTAAGTAGATCTGAATTTTTAAATTTATTAAAGAAATCATCTGGACCAGCTAATAGGCCTGTTCTAACAGCTTCATAATATAATTCGGATCCGGGAAACGGAGTTACAGGTCTTATAGTTCTAATTTGGTAATAATTATTATATTCTTTAATCAGCTCTACATTCCCCCGCAAAGACTCTTTTGTGTCGCCTTTATTACCCCAAATAAAATTTAATCCGAGACCAATCCCTGCATTTTTAGTTATCTTGGCTGCTTTAATATTTTGTTCAACTGTTGTATTTTTTTTCATTAGATCCAAGACCTTCTGGTCAGAAGACTCAAAGCCAAAATTTATAAAAACACAACCGCTTTCTTTCAAGCAATCGGCAATCTCTTCGTTAAAGATATTAACTCTGGCGTTGCAGTCAAATTTTATTTTTAAATTATTTTTTTTAAGTCCTTCGTAAAAATCAAAAACTCTTTCTTTGGAATAGATAAAAAGTTCATCATGGGTTGTAAAATAGGTTATTCCGTATTTTTCTTTTAAGATTTTGATCTCTTTAATAATATTGTCTACACTTCTAAGGCGGATTGCTTTTTCCATCCTGTAGCAAAAATTACACTTGTTTACGCAGCCCCTTGTTGTTGATATGCCCATAATTTTGTCCTTCTCATCCATGCCACAAAGTCGCAAACAAGTTGAATATTTTTCCATTGGAAATATCGACCACTCGGGAAAAGGAATCGAATCTAATTCAAAGATAGGATTTCTTCGTTCGTTAACCTCAATATCCTCCCCGATACGATATGCGACTCCTTGCAACTTCGACAAATCTTCATCCTCAATTTTGCATTTTAACAATTCAATAAGAGTTTCTTCTCCCTCCCCCAATACTATAATATCGGCTTGAGTTTTTTCTAAAATATATTCTGGTATGGGGGTGGGGCCATAACCGCCGAGAACCAACCAAGCATTTTTCTTGAATTTATTAACTGTCTCGCACAAATCCAAAACCGTTTCTTTAAATCTTGCCGCCATAAATCCTATACAAATAAGATCATAGTTCTCATTTTTTAAAAAAAGCTTCGCCACTTCCTCGTTCGAATAATGAAAAACATCTTGGCAACATATTTTTACCTCTACCCCTTGTTTTTTAAGAACGGCGGACAAATAAGCTATTCCTAATGGAAAATAATTATCATCCTGGTAAAAATCATGAATTATAAATAATACTTTTTTTTTATTAATCATATTTCTTAAATCTTTATTCGTGCCAAAAAATCATATCTCTCTAAGGTCTTGAAGGTTGGAATTAATCTTCCCGACTTCCCGTGTTTTGTTGGACGCATAAATTAAAACCGACGAATTGTAATTCGTTTGGTCGCAATTTTTACATAAATATCCTTCAAAATTTCCAGTCTCATGGGCTTTTTTTATTCTTAAATATGGCTTTGAATGGAATATTTCTTCGAGTGTTTGTTTTCTTATATCTCCAATAATCAATTGGGCGTTGAAATCAAAACAACAGACGCCGACTTTTCCATCAACATGAATATACGGAGGACCAACAAGTGGCCTTCCACAAGTTTTTTGATTTTTCCGGTCGATTTCTCTGTATTTTTTTGTACCTCCAAAATTGTGAGGCATCCAAACATAAACTTCATCGAGTTTCGGCTCCCAAAAATTAATCCAATCTTCCATCTCGTTCTTATTCTCATCAACCAAAGTCAACAACCCAATTGTATAGGGCTTTTTCTTTAAATTATTTGTTTTATCTAAAAAACTAAGAACATTATTCAAAGTTTTCTCAAATTTTAGAGAACCTCTGTGGATCTTCTCATAAATCTCTTTGGTCATCCCGTAAAAACTAATCTTGAGTATATCTATGTATTTAATGACATCATTGTGCTTATCAGGAGTCAATAAAAAACAATTGGAGCTGGTATAAATCTTGGCATCTGGCATTTTTTCTCTGACATATCTGCATCTTTCGAAAAGTAAATTATCTGTAAATGGATCCCCAAACGCGCAAGTATCTACCGTTTTAACCCCCAACCTAGAGGCCTCGTCGATAATCTTTTTAAATAAATCCATGTCCATTATGCCAAGTTTTCGGGTATAAAACTCTCTGGGACACATCACACAATGTGCCGGGCATAAATTAGTTGTTTCTATTGTTATTGATTCTGATTTTAATTTCATAAATTAAAAAAAATTCTAGATTCTTTTAACAGACACGAAAAACAAAAAGTCATTGTTTGCGCGCCGCAGAAACCGTATTTGTCGTAATAATTATCCACGTAATTTTTTCCTTACGATTTCTTCGCTCTTGGTAATAATCTTCTCTCCACTACCCAATACTTCATCTATATCTATAATTCTCTTTTTAAGTCTATCCATCGCTACGACCTCTAAGCTTGCTGTCTGGTCGGTTCCCCACATATTATGATCCGTTGTAATATGACGCTCTATTATTTTGACTCCCAACACCACAGCGTAAACAGAGGGTTCTAAGTCGTACTCGTGACCGCTATAACCAACGGGACAATTATATCTTTCCTTTAAAGTTTTGATGCAATTTAAATTTAATTCTGGGTGCGGAGCCGGATATGCAGAATTACAATGCATTAAAACAAAATTAGTATTGTTGTCTTTTAATACATCTACTGCTTTATCTATCTCCTCCAATGTACTCATGCCAGTTGATACCAATACCGGCCGGCCTGATTTCGCTACGGCTTCTACTAATTGTTGATCGGTAATTTTTGCTGAGGGAATTTTTATAAAAGGAGTATTATATTTTAGAATAAAGTCTAAGCTGGGAATATCCCAAACAGAGGCGGTCCAGCTTATTGGTTTTTCCCTACAATATTCGTCTATATAATCATAATCCTCTTTGCCGAATTCAATTCTTTTTTTGTATTCTAAATAAGTCATCTGACCCCAAGGAGTATCTTTTATTACATTTTTTTGTTCTCCCGGAACAGAAATATCCGGTTCTCTTTTCTGGAACTTTACACAATCCCATTGACAGGCGAAGGCAGCGTCAATCAATCTTTTTACCACCTGAAGATCACCATTATGGTTTATACCGATTTCTGCTATCAAATATGGTTTTTTTAAATCTCGAAAATTTATCATACCTCCGCTACTTTTTAGTGATTGGATCGAATCCCTTAACCTTTAATATTAAATTACAAAAATCTCTTATGGCCCCGTTCCCCCCCTCCCGCGGTGTGACATAATGAACAATTTCCTTTATAACCACCTCGGCTTGAGCCGGGGCAACCGCAAATCCGGCCGCTTTAAGAAGCTGATAATCAGTTAAATCATCTCCCATAGCCGCACATTCTTCCCATTTTACTTCTATTCTCTTAAGCCACCCGTCAATGACTTTTACCTTCTGTTCGGATTGAAAACCGGTAAAGATATCTATTTCGTGCCATTTTCTCGATTTAGCCGCGGGAAGAGAATTCAGTTTTTCTCCAACCATTTCAAGAAATCCCGTTTTTTCTGCACTAACTATTGCTATCCTAAGGCCGGCAGCCCTTAATAAAGAAATACCATGACCGTCAATATGACTCCTCTCTTTCAACACCTCCCCCCTCACAGGATCTATAAAAACTCTTCCGGAAAATAACACCCCGTCTCCGTCGAAGGCAACTGCTTTTATCTTTTTTAATTTTTTCTTAAGATTTTTATTTATCATATTTCTATAAATAAAATTACATTTTTTCATATAGGTTGGTAATTTTCTCTCGAGTCAGAATATTCTTCCAATCCTTGCCTAAGGCGCTAGTTAACGGTCGATCCATTTTGTAAGTCATTTCTATCATCTTATTTAGCATTTCTTCCGTTATGCCTTTGGTTATATTTTTTGGTAATTCAATTCGATGTTTCCTAACTATATTTTTGAATATTTTAACATCGGGTCCATAAAATTCTTCTAATTGGTTGAACACAACACAATTTGCCACTCCATGCCTATAACCCAAAACTAAACTTATTCCATATGATAGAGCATGGCAAACACCCACTTCTGAATTCGCGATAGAACACCCTCCTAAATAGGAGGCCACCATTAATTCCCCGTAGTTTTTCTCTTTCAAAAAGAAATCTACTGTCATCTTTTTTGCGACGGAAGCGAACGATCGTCCGAGGTCATCTATGAAAGAACCTCCCAAAGATTCGACACAGTGTATAAAACAATCCATCGCTGAAAAAAACTCCTGATTTCTATCTACCGTCTTTAAAAGTTCGGGATCCATCACTATCGCATCAAACATGCTCTGCTCGCTGTTTATCCCCATTTTTTTATCCGGACTAGTTAAAACAGCTGTTCTCGTTGCTTCGGCCCCAGTACCAGACAATGTCGGAATGCCCACTTTGGGCAATGACTTTTCTTTCACCAAATCCCATCCTTGATAATCTGTCACTGAACCTTTATTAGTAAGAACAACCGAAACTGCTTTAGCAATGTCCATGGTTGACCCTCCTCCGATACCGACTATAACTATTGGCATTTCCCCCTTTTTTTCGGTTAAAATTTTGTCTCTTATCTCGTCTATCTGGCTGGTTCTCGGTTCGTGTTCGGATACATCTACATCAATTATCAAGTCTTTTTCTTTTTTTGGAAGTTTAGCCCGTACGCCTGTCCTTTGGTGGACAGAATCAATAATATACACTAAGTAACCGCTACCTACGGGAAAAAGTTCTTTTAAAATTTCTTCTAACCCACTGAAAGCACCTACCCTATATATAATTTTGGGAACTAATTTTGTTATTTTCATTTACTTTTCTCCGTGGCCTAAAATCATAAGTTCTTTTGACCATCTAATAAATTTATTTCTATGGATTCTTTTAACTGGACCAAAAATTTGAAGTGATTTAGAAAATATCTTTAACCAGGGAAGCTTCCACAAAATCGGTAATTGGTAAAATATCTCCGATGATACGTTTTTAAACCCGGACATTTTAAGAAAATCCTCCAGTCCTATTCTAGTATACGGGCGCACATGCGTATAATCATCATAAAATATTTTCATCTGACTCTGCCAATCGGGGGTCATCAATATCGCCGTTCCACCAGGCTTTAATACACGATATATCTCCTTTATAAAATTCTCTGGATTTTTCAGGTGCTCTATGACTGATTTTGAAAAAATAAAATCGACCGAGTTATTCTCTAAAGGAAAGCTATTAAGTTCGAAATTACAATTATATATTTTAATATTCTTTACTATATCAGATTTTGATTTCTCGATATCTAACCCAAAAACGTCAAGTCCAATATCCTTAAAACCTTTCAAAAAATCCCCCCTCCCGCACCCGATATCTAAGAGTTTGTCTCCTTTCTCCATTTTGAACCTATCAGATAAATAGCTGCATAACTTCAAGGGATAATCCGTAATCGGTTTTGTTTCTTCTTTATAAACAACATCTAAATAACTTAACATAAAAAATATTATTTTTTATCTAATGGCTCGACTAATTCAACGGGAACGCCGTCAGGATCATAGCAAAATGAAACCTTTGCTTTCCCATCCGGTGAAATCTGGGGTGGACAGATGAACTTAATCCTTCTTTCTTTCAACTTTTTATACTCGCAGTCGAGATTTTTTACAGTAAAAGCGGGGTGCGAAGCTCCTATTTCATAAATCTCTTTTTTTCTCATAACTTTTTTCGGATGAGATTTATAACATAAAAGCTCTATAAGGCTATTATCGTCGGCTGACATTTTTATCGTTCTTACTTCCACATTTTTAAGACCTAAAATACTATCTATAAATTCTCCCTTTTCTAATGCATCTATTCGTATTTTTAAGCCTAATAAATCTCTATAGAAATGCAAGGCCTTATTTATGTCGCTTACTACTATCCCAAAATGACGGATGGCTTTCATAATATTTTTTATTCTTTTATTACTTCTCTGAAACAATCCTCGATGACCCCTATTCCTTCGACAAGGGCTTCATCTTTTATTGTTAGGGGCGGACCAATTTTGATTGATTCTCGACCGGTATGGACAAGCAGTAACCCCTTCTGCATCGCCCTCTCACACACTTTACTTGCGATTAAGCCATCGGGCTGGTGGGTTTTAGGATTAGTCGTTATAATAGCCGCCAATAAACCCTTTCCTAAAATATGAGAGATGTGACTTGGAAATTTTTC
Organism: Candidatus Staskawiczbacteria bacterium; assembly: GCA_041659225.1. Classification (GTDB taxonomy): domain Bacteria; phylum Patescibacteriota; class Minisyncoccia; order Minisyncoccales; family Staskawiczbacteraceae; genus JBAZYR01. The sequence continues at coordinate 70,119 of JBAZYR010000003.1, read as the reverse complement.
TTTTATTTTATTCAAAAGATAGTGGAGAATCTCACCTTTCCTTGCGGACTCTTCTACCAATTTATTTTTTTCTATCTCCTCTAAGTTAGCCAGCCCGGCGGCGCAACACAATGGATTGGCAGAATGCGTGCTGCTCATTGAACCAATCTCGGGCAGATCTAGTATTTCAGATTTCCCCACAACGGCAGAAAGAGGTAAAGAACCGCTTATAGCTTTTCCCAAACAAACTAAATCTGGCTCGACATCATAATGTTGATAAACAAATAATTTTCCAGTTCTCCCAAATCCGCCTTGAATTTCATCGAAAGCCACCAGTGCCTTATGCTCTTTCGCAAAAGCACAAAGTTCTCTGATATATTCCTTTGGATAAAATACAGCTCCCCATCCTTGATAAGCTTCGATTATAAACCCGCAAATTTCTTCGGCATCAAACTTTTCTTTTTTTTTAAGCTCTTCCATCTCTTTATTGAATTCTCGCGGATTCCAGGGGTAAGGAAAATTTAGATGACAGATACTTGGATCTTTGTAGCCAATCCAAGACGAACCGTTAGGATCGCCCTTCAGCATTTCTGCCCCCATGGTTCGTCCGTGCATATTCCCCAAGAAAGAAATGACTTTATTTTTTTTAGGATTAATAGTCTGCCCATACATCCTCATAAGCTTCAAAGCACACTCTGTCGCTTCTGTCCCGGATGACATTAAAAAAGCTTTCTCTAAATAGCGAGGAATCATCTCTATTAATTTCTTTAGAAACTTAACCCTATATTCGTTGGCAAAGGTATAGGTATGAAGCAGTTTTTTGTCTACCGCTTCTTTAATCGCCGAAGCAACACATGGATTAGCGTGCCCGGAATTTGCTAAAAAAATAGTGGAGGTGAAATCAATCCAGCAATTTCCGTATTTATCAAAAACCTGAAACTCTTCTGCCCGGTCCCAAACTATTGGCAGTTGGCCATGCATAGATCTCGCCTCGTATTTTTCTAAATCTTCAAAGATTGAAAGAGATTTAGGAACAGGAATTTTCGTCCCTATTTTTCTAAACTTGGTTTTAATTAATGGAACCTCTCGCGGGGTATATGATATTTTATATTTTTCCATATTTAGTCTTTAATGAGTCGTATATTTTATACTTTTTCCTAAACAAATCAAACCTTACATAATCTATATCTTCAGCCTCATCTATTTCTACTATAAATGGTGTGATAAGAGGAAGTATCTTGGGCCCATGAATAATACCCAGATCCTCAACCGTTTTTGTTTTTATTACATCTACATAACTATTGGGATGATAAGTGGTTGGAAAAGATTGCCGAGGTAAATTATGATAATCTGGCCTATGGTCGTCGGGAAATAATCCTGCAAAAAAGCCGTTTTTAATCTCAAAAAATTTATGCGGAGATTCTTTCAGTGCATGAGCAGAACGAAGCGAGGTTGCTTCTTTATTTTTAATAATATTTTCTATTCCTTTATCTATCAATTCTGGCTCCCTAAGGGGTGTGGTAGGACGGAGATGTACTAAATAATCCGGCCGGTAACCCTCTTTCTCTTGAAACCATTTTAGTGCGTGCTGAATAAATTCGATATCCGGAGAAGAATCTTTCGCAAATTGCTTTGGTCGTAAAAACGGAACTTCTGCCCCATATTTTTTTGCAATTTTAGCAATTTCTTTATTGTCGGTGCTAACAACAACCCGTGAAATGATTTTCGACATTTTAGCCGCGATAATAGAATATGCGATGAGAGGATATCCGCCTAGATTAATAATATTTTTCCGGGGGATTCCTTTTGAGCCTCCACGGGCGGGAATAATGGCGATGATATTTTTATTTCTAGACATAATATTATATTATTTGTTCCTTCGCTTTTCCGAACCATTCTTTTGTTATTTCAACGCCGGTTTCAAAATCTACCCTTGGTTGCCAATTCAAAAGTACTCTAGCGGAGCTGATATCTGCTTGACTATGGAGAAGGTCTCCAACTCTTGGCGGTAAATATCGAACTTCCCCACCAATCAATTTACTTAAATAATTAATTGAATAAGATTTTTCCTGGCCGATATTAATGATTTCTCCACCCTTAAGTTTATCACTTGTCATCGCTTTGATATTAGCCCCTATCACATCATCAACATAGCAGAAACCTCTAGTTTGGTTACCATCGCCAAAAACTGTTAATGGTTTATGTTGGGCTTTAAGTTTCAAAAACTTCCCAAGGACTAAACTATAATCAGAATTAAAATCAATTCTTGGACCATAAACATTAAAATACCTTAGACAAACTATTGGAATTTTGTATAGATCAACAAAAAGTTTTGCGAACTGTTCCCCGACTAATTTTTGTAATCCATATGGACTTAGAGGATGGGGTACCATATTTTCGTTCAGAGGGGTGGCTTCTTGATCTCCATAAATAGCTGAGGACGAAGCGAAAATAATTCTTTTTGCCTTATTATCGATTCCTGCTTTGAGAACATTAATTGTGCCTGAAATATTTACCCGCGATGTCCCGATAGGATCTTCTATCGAAAGAGGCACCCTTGGAATGGCGGCTAAATGGAAAACATAATCTACTTCTTTAAAAAGAGGTTTAATTTTTTCGAAATCACAAATATCCAGCTGATGAAAATCAGCTTTAGGATTTAAATTTTCCTTTTTCCCGATTGAGAGATCATCAATAATTACCACCATATGATCATTTTTTATCAATCTATCAACGAGATGGCCACCGATAAATCCAGCTCCGCCAGTGACTAAACATTTCATATTTATATATTGAATATTTTACTTAATAACGGAATCTCAGCATCTTTTAACCATTTGAAACCGAATGGGAACAAACATAAAAGGGATAAAAAGGCTGGAATTCTGATTCTAGTTATAATACCGAAATTCGTTATAAAAAGAGCTAATGTCCCAAAGACCAAAAGACTGAAAATAAGTACCGGCAAGATAACCCTATATTGTTCTCTAATGGATTTCGTTATTCCCTTGATTATAAAAAATAATAAAAAATACCAGGCAATTAATTCAGGCAAAACAAAAAGATGCTTAGGGCGCGTTATTTGCCATGGAAAAGGGCCTAAAAACGCACAAGCGAAAGATAATGCTGTATTTCTCAAAAATATTAGAGGATTTTCAAAACCCGTTTTTATCACGACAGAAGAACCTCTGCCCGATCGGAAAACAGTTGGTTGGGGGGTGGTTGATTCAGGGGTGGTTGATTCAGGGGTGATTTGTTGGGATTGAATTTGAGAAGGTTTATCTGATGGCGCATAAACTTTTTCCCTGTAATAGGTAATTTTTTCAACATTGAGGAAAACCCCAAAATTTTTAAACCCGTAATAACCGAGTCCTAAAAATTGAGGAGAGAAACCTAAGAGAAAGAGAATGATTACTCCATAGGTAATTCTTTTTTTAAAGCTAAAGGTTGATACCAAAAACCAAGAAATTATAAAACTAAACATGAGGGCAAACCCAATATAAAAACGGAAATGAATCAAAGCAGTCAATATAATATAGAAAGCGAGAAACTTACTCCAGGAAAATCTTTTAATTATTTTTAACACTAACAACAACCCGATTATAGATAATAAAACTACCAAAGAATCTTTCAACATTAAACTCCCGAAAAAAACAAGACTCGGGTAAACGCTCGCTATTAATCCCACCAAAAAACCTTCCTTTTCTGACCTTCCTGCTTCGCGTACTATTAAATAAACAAAGATAGCTATTAGAGTAGCCAACCAGGCATTAAACAACTGACCCATAAGCATACTTGGGATTGTAAAAGCATAAATATAGCCAATGATGGCTGGATAATAGTTAGGGAGGTCTAGGTTTTGCAAAGAAAAATTTCCTTGCTGAACTCTTCCTACTATTTCTTGAGCTTGTTGGTCGTAAACTACGTAATCACCGTATCCTCCGCTGAATGGTTGGAAATTTGTGTAATAGAAAAATAGAACGACCAGAATGTGTAAAGATAAAATAATTAAAAATAACGCGCCCAAAATTTTCCGCTGTTTCTCCTCCTTACACTGGCCGATCAACGACATAGAAATCGATGCTAAGAAAAAAACAAAGATAGTCCCCACGCTCAATACCTTGTCAAAAAAAGAAAATACTAACAGCAATAAGCAACTAGCTATAATAAATTTTTGATACTTTGAAAAAAATTCTAAAGGTTTCATAAATTATTTAATTAAGATTTTTCACATACGATAATGAAATTGGGCGTATAGAACCGCTTATATTTTCCAACAGCCACATACTCTATTAAACCATAGATCCTCGATATTAAGTGCCATAAAAACCATTGTCCGATTTTTAATAGAAGACGTATAAAGGACCTTAAATTAATTGATTCTAGACAAGGAAAATATTCGGGCGTCGAAGGGAATTCACGATATTCCTTGAATCCAGCCAAAAGTGCGTACCCTCCTATTATTTTAGATGAATAAATTTGCTGGTGCGTTGGATCCCCGTAATAGTAAGGCTGTAAAAAGGGAGAGAAACCATTAATTGTGTGCATTATCAAAATTCCGCCTTGGCGTAGAGAATTATTTATCGTTTTCAATAATCTAAAAAGGTCATCTTGGCCAAAATGTTCGGCGACATCAATAAGAATTATCACATCAAATTCCTTCTCATGGCACGATAGATATTGGAATACATCTACTAGCTCAACACAATCCATTTTTTTCCTCGCGTTGTCTATTTGTTTTTTGCACGAATCAATACCAAAACAGTTGGCATATCCCTTCTTCTGTAGGGAATACAACAAGTGGCCATTACCACATCCGACATCAAGAATTCTTATTTTTTTATCGGTTGGCAGGTGTTGCAATATATAAGTTTTAAAAAAGGAATAATATGCTTCGTAGGAATAAGGGGACCTTTTTTTATGAGTATAGAAAATTTCGCCGAGCTTAACTTGGTCAATTCCGGTTTGTTTTTCCCCTTTATTGTTCGACATATAAACTATTCTGTTAAAATTTTATGAATTAAATCCAGCCAATTTTTCTGTGTTTTTTCTATCGGGAAATCTTTAGCATAGTCGAAGCCATTTTCTCCCATTTCTTTCCTTATTTCCGGATTATCCAGCAAATATCTTACCTTTTCTTTTAAGTTTTTGAAATCACTGCAAATTATTTGTTTTCCGCCCGTTAATGGCTCTTCCATTCCTCCAAAACCGGAGCCTATTACCGGAGCTTTGACCAACATCGCTTCATGGGCCGTTCTGCACCAGCCTTCTTTAAATTTCGACATAGTAAGAACGATGGAAGATGCTTTAAGAAGTTTCAGATAGTCTCGGTAACTTAAATTAAGATTTTTCACTGGGATATTAGCTTGCTTTTCTCCAGAAGTAATCAGATAAACATCTAAATCTTTAAGTACCTTATAAGAATCGACTGCCCCCTTGCATTTTTGACAATTTCCGAGATATATTATTGGCTTTCCTTGAAGATTATTTTCCTTCTTAAAATCCTCCACTTCTTGATCTGTAATGTTATATCGATCTAGTTCAAAACCTCCATATATTTTATAAACATTTTTATAACCCAAATCTGAAAAATATTTTCTCCAATACTCACAAATCGTAACGACAGCATCTGATTTTTTAAGATTACGAAAGAAAAAAAGCTTAGTTAATAAATTCAAAAATGGTTGGGAAATAAGCGGGTGTCCGGAAAAATCAAGATGATGAATCCAAACTAAGTTCTTGCCTTTTATTCGCTTGGGATTAGAAAAAACTGTAGAATAAAAATCGCCTACCCATAAATCTTTTTCTCCCTTCAGGAACAAATAATAAAAAAACGATTCGATAAATTTAAAATATCGGAAATGTTTTAAATATTTTGCCTCTAGATTTATTAGTTCCAAATCAAAATCTTTAGATAAGACTTCTCTCACATAGGCCCTATGAATAACTCCGCCGCGTCTTTTTAAAGAAATCTCAGGCCAACCTATTTTTTTTCTTTTTATATCCGATTGATTCATAATTTATACATTCTATACTTTTCAATTTATTATCGAATAATTGCCACCCGTCAAACAAAAGAGCGCCAGGCTTCATGGTTTTTACTAACCTTCCTATATCAAGTTCCTGATACTTTTTATGATTATTCATAAAAATTGCAACATCTGCGTCTTTTAATCCTTCTTCCATCGAACATGACTTTATACCTAAATTCTCAATTTCTTTTTTCTCAACGACAAAGTCATGCCCGTATATTCTTTTTATCTGTGCTTTTTTTAAAAAATCTAATAATTGTATAGCTGGTGATCCCCTTAAATCGTTCGTTGCTGGATAGCCCTTAAAGGCGAGGCCGGAAATAAAGACTTTCGTTTCAGCGAAGGATAGTTTTTTTTCCTTTATATATTCTTTAACTCTTTCAGCGACATGTTTTATAAGCCCTTCATTTAGTTCTCTAGCCGCTTTTATTAAACCGCCATCTATTCCAGAACAATTTATTAAAATATATGGATCTTTTTCTAAACAAACCCCTCCAACAAAACCCGGCTTGAATCCTCCAACAAAACCCGGCTGTTGAATATTGCTCCTCGGATAACCATAGTTAGCCAGGTCTATCACCTCTTTAGCGTCCAGGCTAAGATTTTTGCAGATCAGTGCCACTTGATTAGCATAAGCAAAACCGAAATCCCTATAACTGTTATTAATCAACTTTATTATCTCTGCTGTTTCCAAAGAACTGGCTTTGACTATCAAGGGGGTAATTCTAGAAAATAATTTGACTGAAAGATCCATACTTTCTTTATTTAAAGCTCCAATAATTTGGGGCAACGATTTAAGCTCTTCTAGCGCTTTACCTTCTACTGTTCTTTCCGGACAAAAACTTAAATATACATTTCTACATTTTTCTTCTAATAAGGGAAAAACGATATCCCTAGTAGTACCAATCGGAACCGTGCTCCTTAGAACTACGAGCTGCTTTTCTTTCAAGTGGGGCTTGATATCACTTATTGCTTTTTTAACATATTCGAGATTTGGTTTTTTTGTATCCTTGTCAACGGGAGTGGCGACTGAAATTATAAAAACATCAATTTTTTTATCTTTAGGAATTTCACCAAAAATATGGAGTTTTTTCCCGGTCTGCTCTGAGAGTATTTCCGACAATCCTTTCTCAAAAAAATGCGGCTTTCCTTGTTTTAGTTGTTCTAATTTTTCTTTATCTTTTTCTATGCCAAAAACCATAAACCCTGCCTCCGCCAAAACAGCAGCTAACGTTGTACCGATAAAACCCATTCCAATGATGCAAATGTTTTTGGGATTCATATTTTTCTAATTTTTTGAAAGTGATTCTAAAACTCTTTCATTGTTAATATCTTCTGGTTTGATATCTCCAATTTCTCGTAAAATACGACTCTCTACTTTTTTATAAAAAATGTACCATTTATCATAAAAATCGCTGTCTTTAGGCGCTTTCTGTTTATTCTTATCTCTGGCTTCTTCTAAGGAAACCACGTTTACGTTTCTTATTCTAGCGTCAGAATATGCCACAACTAAATATTCTAAATTCTTCCCTCTAATCGCCTCATCCTGTTTTTCATCTTCTAAAAAAATACCTGGCACTCTCGCCGTATAAGAGCAGTTCTCTATGAATTCTTTGGAATAACCAAATTTCTTAAGTAAATCTATAAGTGCACCCTCCTTTTTTTCTGTCCCGTATCTGACTTTTTTCTCAACATCTAATCTTTTACTTGCATCGTGTAAAACCGCTGCTGATTCAATTATTTGAGGATCAATATCACAACCTTTATCTCTTAATTGTCTCGCTAAAAAACCTGCCAAAGCACTCGTCACCAAAACGTGTTCTGTCACATTTCTCCAATCTTTGTTTTCTTTTCCCAAAAGACCGGCGTCTTTCAAAACTCGCATTTCTTTTAAGTGTTTTAGGGCGAAATTGCTCCATGCCGTTGCCTTTTCTTTTTCGCTACTACTCGCAAATTGAGTAACATCTATATTATACGCTTCTTCCATCTCTCCCTGATCTTTTGATAAACTTTTTTCTGGATTAATCATGGAATTTATTTATTGGGCTATTTATTTTCACAAATGATTTTCATTTTTTGAAAGTTATTCTAATATTCTCCATACTTTTCTCTCAAACTTCTAAAAAACGGCAAACGCAAAAGTCTTTTCCAAAAAATAATTAAGCGAGGTTTAGACGTGAAGTAAGCCCTGACAACCCGACCCAATATTTTATACATTGGTTTGCGCCCCCTATAAACATAGTAGTCAAACAAGATATAGCTTCTTTGTATTTGTTTTTTACTAAACCCGGGGAGATCTAAGGTGGCTTTCATTCTTTCCATCTCTGGCCCCGAAGACTCCTTCAACAGTCCTTGCTTTTCACATAAAGAGTATACATCAGTCCCCGGGTATGGGAAAAAAATGCTGGTGAAATGCTGGTTGGGTAGACATATTCGATTCATTTTTACCGTTTCCTTAAAATCAGCCAAAGTTTCACAAGGAAGTCCAATCATATTAAAAAAGACGACCTTCAAACCATGTTCTCTCGCCAAAGTAACGGCATTGGTTACATCTTTGTTCGAATAGTTTCTTCTCAATATTTCTCGACGGACTCTTTCACTTCCTGATTCCAGTCCAATATTGATAAATTTGAAATTAGCTTTTTCCAAAGCAACAAAAAAACTTTCGAGGTCTGCGTTAGGCATAATTCTTAAGTTTGCTCCAAAGGAAAATGGCTGCTCAAGGGTTTTATTAAAATGCTCCAACTCCGAACATAAGCCAATCGCCCATTCTTTATTTGCGTTAAAACTCTCAACCTCTAAATATATTTCTCTTTTCTTTACCGGAAATTTCGCGATAATATCCTTTATCTCTGCTACAATATTTTCAGGGGATCTGAACCTAACGTAAGATCCAGGGGCCAGTCTTTTAAGGGCGTGATTAGAACAATAAGAACACTGGAATGGACAGCCACGACCCGCTAGAATTGCGTATCTTGAGCCTGGCCGTTCCCCTATCCATTCCTGCCACATTTCCCTGTCGGGGAAGGGTAAGCTATCGAGATTTTCCAAAAATGGACGCGGTAGATTTTTTTCAAGTTCAAACCCTTGCTTAATCCAAAGGTTCGGAATGCCAGAGGGCGCAACACCATTTTCTAGTTGGGATACCAATTCTAAAACCGGATTTTCGCCTTCCCCCAAGCATAAAGCATCGAAACTATCTGGTAAAACGCTGTCTGGATTTAAAGAAACGTGCGGACCTCCAATCAACAAATAAATATCTGGATGTTTTTCTTTTAAATATCTCGCCAAATCGGCGGCAAGTGGATATTCGGTACTTACGGCCGTAAAACAAACTAATTTTGGGGAAAATATCTTTAGATATTCGTTAAGAATATTTATATTATTTTCAGGCGAATTTCTGGATAAAACTGCTACCTTGGTTTTATGACCGTGCTTCTTTAGAAAAGACGATATATAAGATATACCAAACTGTATTTGTTCTGGCGACTCTAATGGTTTAGCTAACGACCCGACGGTATTCAATGAATAGATAAAAAGAATATTCATATTTCTATTATTCTCTTTCTAGCCACAAATCTCCCTGATAATTAGAGGGTTCTTTAATTTTTACAACTTTGTATCTCATCCGCTTTAAAAATTTTATCAGATAATCAACATTATTCTTTTTGCTAGACAAATGATTATGGTATTCTAAACGAATTTTTTTAATCATTTTGAAATATTCTTCAGGGAGATTGTACAAAATTTCAAACTCCGCTCCCTCACAATCCATTTTCAAAATATCGCATTTCTGTATATTATTTCTATCAAAAACATTTTTTAGAGAAACGCAGTTTATTTCGATGAACTTCTGTTTTTGTTCTTGGACGCGGTCTCCATATAAAGCATTAAAGGGCGATTCACTTATCGGAGAAAAAGAATGTGAAGCAGACGTTCCTAAATAAAATTTTCTTTTTTCTGAGCGGGCGCCTATCGCCAAGTTAAAGGGCAGAATATTTGTTTCTAATTTATTCAAACCAATATTTTCTTTTAATAAATCATAATTATCGGACATCGGTTCGTAGGCATAAATAGTTGTATTTTCCGATTGGCCGGCGAAGAGAGAAAAAACTCCAATATTCGCCCCTATATCAATTATTACCGAATTGTCTTCAATATCATCCCCATAATCTTTTTTTATAAAAATCACAGCTATGGTTCCAGAACTGATGCCATCTTTAGTCTTTATTTTTAATCCGTTTCTAAATATATAAGTACAACCCTCGTCCTTGATTCCGATATAATTTAATATAAAACTGAACCAATTTTTAATCTTAAAAACAATGGAAGGAAAATACTTTAAATAAACGACCATTTTAATAAAGAACGCAAGGTTAAATTTTCTTCTCATAAAATTAATGTTTTTAAAAATATATCCCAAAATGGCCTATTTAAGGCCACCTTGGCCTTATTTTTCTTTCATTTTCGGCTCGCTTTTCCCTCTCTCAACGCCCATACTTATCTAGCATATTGTATCCTCCTATAATAGCATTATCATATATATTATCAAGGCAGCATTTTGTCGGTTCATACCAATTAATATCCTAAAAAATCCCATTTTTTAATAATCTTTTTAACATCAAAGTCTTCTGCTCTTTCTCTAGATTTTTCTGCCAAATTTCTTTCTAATGTTGCATCTGTCAGAACGCTGATTATGGCATTTCCTAGTACCCCTTCATTAGAAACGGGTGTTAATATACCAAACTCAGCATATTCAATATCTTGAGCCTCCATTTCAACATCCGTTTGCGGAGCAAGAATTTCTCTCGGACCTGATTTGCAGTCTGTAGAAATGACAGGAATGCCACAGGCCATAGCCTCTAAAAGACAATAAGGCAATCCCTCTTGCAGTGATGCAAGGACGAATAACTTGGCTTTAGATAAAAATTTAAAAGGGTTTTCCTGCCAACCCAACAAATGAACCTCGCCCTTCAGATTTAAGTCAGAAATAACTTTTTCCAATTCTGGCATCATTTCTCCTTCGCCTAAAATAACTAATTGCGCGTCTTTAATCTTTTCTTTTACTTTTTTGAATACTTTGATCAAAAGTACAAAGTTTTTCCCTTCGACCAGTCTACCGGTACTAATAATGACCGGCTTTCCAAATATCTTCTCTTGGTCTGTGGTTAGAGGCCCTTTGGCCAAAGCCCTTATTTTGTTTATGTCCAGAGGATTGTATATAACCTTAATTTTTCCTTCTTCAATATTAAAATTTTCAACCAAATCTTTTGCCGCCCGCTTTGAAACACAAATTACTTGCGGCGCTCGGTGAAAAAGATTCCTTGCCAAAATTTTATACAAATTTCCATTTGAAGAAGAAAGAAACGTATCCACCCTAAGGATACTTTTTTTATTTGAAAGAATATTGATAATATTGGCGGGAACGCCGAAACCCATAATATAATCCGGCTTTTCCCGTTTGACTATTTTTTTAAAACGGGCCAAAGCCACTAAGAAATAGAACGCTCTAAAAATAAAGTTATTTGAAAGCGGAATGTCTAGACTGATTAAATTTCCCTTGAAAGGAAAGGATACTTTGTTTTCGAAGAGAACGAGCGTTTGCCCTATATTCTCTGGCAAATTCAAAGACAACTCCGAAACCACCCTATGCCCTCCGGCTTGATAAAAATTAGGCAATAAAAACATAATTTTTTTCTTAATCATGGGCATTTTCTAGTTCAATAAAGATGACACCGTTCTCCTTTTTGGTAATTTTCCCCCAAAGCCAAAGAATAAATGCTGGTAAAAAAGCAACAACGTATGCTTTTAAGCGCCCTAAAAAATAAACGCTCTGAGGTAGAAAAAATGACTTATCTTGAATTTTTTTTGAAATATCTATTGTTTTACTAACCAAATTAAACCTTATTTTGTCATTAAGCGCTTCAACGATGGTCTTAAATTCCTCTACATAAGAAACGTGAGATATTCTGAAATTAATTTCCGAGAAAAAATTTGCAACCGCTTCCTCGTCCCACTTAGTTAAAGTAACGGGTGGAAACTCCCAATTATTAAAGTCGGCTATAACTCTTTTCCTTGATTGTACGCTTAAAACTATTTTCCCGTTTGGTTTTAATATTTTTTTAATGTTTTTAATAAACTCTAAGGGATTGTCTAAATATTGCAGAACCTGAAACGAGGTAACGATATCAAATTTAGGTAAATTTATTTTTTGGAAAAAAACCTCGAAAGAAGAGTTGTAAATATTTTTAAAATCAAAATTCTTTTCGGCCAACGCTATGGCATTTTTATCGAAATCCACTCCCCAGACTTCGCATCCTCTTTTTTCTAATTCATTTAAAAATTCTCCGGTGCCGCATCCCAAATCCAAAACCTTTGTTTCTTTGATAAATATCTTATTTCTCTTTAAAAACTTTTTATGGTATCCTCTGCGAATTTGCGGCCTTATTAATTCACTTATTTTATAGATACCCATTTTTTGATAATTCTCCTCGCTAATGCCCTCAAAGGGCAAATAAAATTGAATTTTGCATTTTTGGCACTGATAAAGCGCGAAGTTATTTTCTTTTAAATTATAACTTTTAATAAAAGTGAACTTTTCCCCCGTTAAACAAACCGGGCAACTTTTGGGATGATTGTAGTTAGATATATTCATGTTTTATTTTTCACCCCAAGAATAATTTTTAATTTCCCGGTAAATTAATTCGTAATTATTTTCATCTTCTCCCATCGATGCCGAGATTATATTCCCTTCGATTGTATTCCTAAAATAAGAAGCGATAAAACGGATATTAATGTCTTCTATGTTCTCCGTGTCAGGCTTTTTAACCAGATCTTCCTCTATCTTCTCTTTTAGTTCTTCGAAGTTTTTGGGACTCCTACATAAAGGGTGGTAAGAATAAAACATATTTCCCAAAACATATGCTGGTTTACCGGCTAAAATCGCCTCCATTCCAATAGTGCTGGTTATAGTAATAACTCCTGACGAACTTTTTACAATTCTCTCTGTATCCTCTTGGGGAGAAATTAAAACTACATTGGGCAATTTTTTTATCTTTTTGTAAAAACTTCTCGGCCTTAATCCCACAGAAGCTGGATGCTCTTTGACATATAATCTGTAGGGAAAGGGCAAGGCAAAAGCTATGTTTCTAATCGTGCTCAACTGGTCGCAATAATAAGTTGCATATACAGAAGTCGAAGCTTCGGGTTGATATTGTAAGGGGAAAAAGAAAAAGTCCTTGTCATCGTTGCTGATTTTGGAAAAAATGTTTTTCTGGAATAAAATCCTGAACTGGCGTTTTTCAATCTTCCAAAGCGCGACAACAGCATGTTTAAGATGCGCCTCATTCTCGTAATCGAAATCCTTAAAATATTTTCTGTTTAGAAAATATTTGAACAGGGGTTTTAATCCTTTAAATTTTTTAACATAATGTTTGATGATACCGATTTGAGAAAAGTAGATTTTAATCAAATCTATATAAAAAGGTTTGTATCTGTGAGATATAAATTTTTCAATAAAATTTTCTGCAAATTTTTTTTCTTTTTTGGGTAAATCGACATTTTTAATCTCTCTAAAGGTCTTTTCATACTTTGAAAAGGTGAATTCTGAATCATAAATATCTATTCTGTCATTAAATCTGGAACCACTCAACCCGATATAGGGTATATTATTTTTCTTACAGAAATAGTAAGTAACCTCGTGGAATAAGCCAGCCGGAGGCTCTGAAATTATTATATCTGGTTTTTCCTCCTGAAAAATGAACTCGAGGAATTGATAGGTTTGGGATACCATATTAAATGAATTATTATAATTAAAGTTCAGCGACTTATACCTATCGAAAGCAGGAAATAATTCCTTCCACGATAACTTACCAAATTCTTTTTTTCCTTTTTGATAGTTTTTAATAGACCAGTCGATCTTAGAGATAAACTTAGCCTCATTGGGAAAAAATTTCTTTTTCCTATATTCGGCTATTTTACTGCTCATCACGACAAGGCACTCGTCTCCTTTCTTGATTGTCTGGAAAGCTAATTTCCCAAAAAATTCAGGAAGAAACTGGGCATCATTCAATAAAAAACACCACTTCATATTACTGTCTTTTTAAGATTAAGTATTAAATCTTTGAAAAAATATATCTCTTTTTTGCTAATCCCCTTGAATAAAAATATCAAAATCCCGTAGATAAAGGCGGCTGAAACTATTACGATTAAAGCATTTAATAAACCTACCGAGCTAAATTGAATAATAAATAAACTCATCAAAACTGACGCCAGGATGCTTTTAATGATAAACTGCCAATCAATTTCAAATTTAAGCTCCTTAAAGGAAAAATACCAAATCAAACCAAAGGAAAAAAGATAAGATAAAAAAGTAGTGATAGCGGCGGCTAAAATTCCGAAAATAGGAATAAATATAAGGTTTAAGCCAAAATTCAATAAAGCGGACGCTGCCCAGATCATTGCATTAATCTTTGTTTTTTTAGCCAAGACTAAAATCTGGCAGAAAAAACAGGAAACCCCGTAGAATAAAATACTTAATGCTATGAAAGGAGTAATAAAATAAGCATTCTCGGCAATTTCCTTTGTGGAAAAAATTATAAGCAGTTGCCGCGAAAGAACCGATAAACCAAAAACTGAGGGAATAACTACTATTAAAAAGTATTTTAAGGAATACTTTAAATGGTTTTTAACCTCGTCCATTTTTTTTTCATCGAAAAGTTTGGGCAGAACAGCGGTTAACATAAGGGTTACCGGATAAATAAAGAAATTCAGTAAACTCCCCATCGCATAAGCCGGAGCATAAAAACCCACGGCGATTACGCCCCAAAAAAGGTTTATTAAATATCTGTCGGAAGAAGCAACAAACCAATAAGAGAGGCCGCTGCCCAATAACGGCAAACTGAAGTAGAGATATTTTTTTATTGGAGAAAAAGTTGGAAATATTATGCAAATTTTCTTTAAAACATAGATAAATAAAATAAGAAAGGTTATTAACCGGATAAGCAAGAAAGACAAAACCACCCCATATAATCCGCTCCCTATAAAAACCGCTCCAACAATTAACAAGATTTGACCAATCATTTCGAAAATTGAAAAAAAACAATATTTCGCCATCTCTTGAAAAGCTATAAGCACATCTAGAATGATTACGTTTAAAGATTCTAAGATAATTACCAAAGAAAAGATTTTAATTAAAACCGGGCTACATTCAAAAAATCTGGCAAGAAATCCTGAAAAGATTACAAAAAGCGATGCGATTATAAAAGCAATGATAAATACGAGGACTAAAACAGAATAAACGCCTTCTTGAATTTCTCTTTTATTCTTTTCGGCGGATAAAAATCTAATTAAAGCAGCGGGTAAAGCCAAAACAATAAAAGGGACTATCAGGGTTACTATTCCTCTCAGCTGCGTCCAGATGCCATAACTTGCCACGCCAAGAAATTTTGTTATAACAGGTAAAACGATCATCCCCTCTAGAGCCGCTATCACATGGATTAGACCCATGAAAAAAACATATTTTGTAAATTTTTGATAAGTAGACATGTATTTAAAATTATTCTGGCTGTTCGTTTCGTCTTCTGGTGCCGCTAGATATTGTAGAATATAAATTATTGGCAAAGTTCCATTTTAATTTCCATTTTTTTCCATATCTAACCATTAATAAAACTTTGTATAAAACCCTCAAAACTATTGATGGAATCAGAAAAAGCGCAGAAAAAACCAAAGAAAATATCAGGGT
The DNA here is from genome assembly GCA_041659225.1 of Candidatus Staskawiczbacteria bacterium. Lineage (GTDB taxonomy): Bacteria > Patescibacteriota > Minisyncoccia > Minisyncoccales > Staskawiczbacteraceae > JBAZYR01. The sequence goes on along the minus strand of JBAZYR010000003.1, from coordinate 54,366 downwards.
ATCTATAAATATTGAATTTTTAAAAAATAATTTTAAGCAGTAAAAATAAGAAAAATAATTAAAATCTTTAAAAGCCCTCATCGCCAACATGTCTACAAGAAATTCTTTCCTTAATCCCTTATCCCTTCTAACAATTAAAGGGGCGCAACGGGCATTCATATATTTATTTGATAACAATAAATTATTTAACTGCTTTTGCATTTGATAATGCAACATAAATTTATCTTCAATAAAAAATTTATATTGAGCTGCTTCCTGACAAACCATTTCTTTGTTGAATACAATTCCATCAACATAGGGATATTTCAAAAACATTAAAGGAATTAAAAATATATGCATATGACTGGTTCCAATTCCCCGCTCTATTAAATTTCTGTCTTCCATCAGAATTTTTTTAAGCAGTTTATTGTTAAAAATCAAAACCGATATGAATGCAATGGTCGGAAAACTTAATCCAATAATATCCTTCCTATCTATTTTGAACACCTCTGGTTTGTTTTTATCCAAACTATCGGTAAAAATTATTTTTCCCCCGGTTTGCTTATCAAACATATACGATTTTACCCTAAGGACAACTAATCCGATAGATTCTTTGCAATTATTTTTTATAAAATTAATAACAACATTTAAACCATTATCTACGATAGAATCATCGTCCCCAAAGGTCCAAATAAAATCTCCTTCGCACATTTCAATCACCTTAAGTATGTTTGCATCAATGCCCAAATTCTTTTTGTTCTCATTGTACTTTATTAAATCTGGATATTTCTCTTTAAATTTAATCACAACCTCCCGAGTGTTATCGGTAGAACCATTATTAGAAACACACACTTCAATCCGCTCACTTGAATTTCTGGCTTGGGGTAGAATATTATTCAAAAGATTCTCTAAAAAATGAGCCCTATTATAAGTCGGGATAGCAATACTTAATAAAATTTTGTTATTCATAAATTCTAAAAAACCTATTAATGATCTTAATCATATAATTCAATTTATCTTTGGTGATGCCTGGGTAGACGCCGATCCAAAAAAGATTATTCATTACTAAATCAGTATTTTTCAAAGAACCCAAAACTCTGTATTTTATATTTTCATAAGCCGGCTGTTTTAATAAATTACCGCCGAAAAGCATGCGGGTAGCAACTTTATTATCTTCTAAATAATTGACAACATCATTTCTAGTAAAAGGAGCTGTCTCTTTTATCAAAACGGGGAAACCAAACCAACAAGGGTTAGAATCTTCTTCTGCCTTAGGAAGAATTAAATACTTATCGTATTTTTTCAAAAATCTATAGAGCAGATTAAAATTCCTTCTTCTTGCTTTAATAAATTGAGGTAATTTTTTAAGCTGGGCGACTCCGATTGCCGCCTGCATATCAGTAATCTTTAAATTATAGCCGATATGAGAATAGATATATTTGTGGTCATAACTAAGCGGCATTTTCCCCATTTGCCAGGAAAATCTTTGTTTGCATGTACCATCATGCCCCGGCCCACACCAGCAATCTCTTCCCCAATCGCGGAAAGAAGCAATTATCCTCTTTAACTCCCAATTATTGGTAAAGACTGCGCCACCCTCTCCCATAGTAATATGATGGGCAGGAAAAAAACTGCAAGTTGAAATATCTCCAAAAGTACCGGTATATTTTCCCTTGTACTCAGAGCCCAAAGCATCACAGTTATCTTCAACGAGCCAAAGATTATATTTCTTTGCAATCTTTAAGATTTTATCAACGTTAAATGGATTACCGAGAGTGTGAGCAATAAAAATTGCTTTAGTTTTTTTAGAAATTGCCCCCTCGACCTTTTCTGTTTGAATATTATAGGTTCCCAAACCGACATCAATAAAAACTGGAATTAAATTATTTTGAATTATGGGGTTTAAAGTAGTTGGAAAACCGCAAGCGATAGTTATCACTTCATCACCTGGTTTTAACCTCCTTTCGCCAAGTTTTGGCGAAGTTAAGGCAGAAATAGCCAAAAGATTGGCCGAAGAACCGGAATTCGTAAGAAGACAATATTTTAACCCTAAAAACTTTGCTAATTGTTTTTCAAATTCTTCGGCATATTTTCCCATAGTTAACCAGAAATCGAGGGACGCATCAACTAAATTCACCATTTCCTTTTCATCAAAAACTCTACCAGCGTACTTAATTTGAGTTTTGCCGGGGATAAATTTATTTTCTTTTTGTTTTGCCAAAAAGAATCTTTTAACATCTTCTAATATTTTTTTCCTGATTTGCTCTTCTTTTCTCATGTTATTGAACTTTTACAAATATAACTTCTTGTTTTTTTTAAACCAATCTATAGTTTTACCAATACCCGACTCAAAATCGTGTTCAATCTGCCAGTTGAATATACTCTTAGCTTTAGCATTATTGGCTGAAAAAAACTTCCGGTCTTTTCTATAATAACTGGCCCGGGAACCGTATTTAACATCTAATTTTTTACCTAATAATTTTTCTATAGTGCTTACGACATCCCTGACGCTTTGCTGCCCCCCAGAGCCGATATTGAATATTTCACCGTGGTAATTATTGTTATTTCTCGCGATTTTCGAAAAAAGATTGACTACGTCTTCTATAAAAATAAAGTCCCTGGCATTGTCCGGCGAGGTTAACTCTATTTTTTTGTTTTTTAAAGCGCTTAAAATAATATGAGGTATTACTCTTTGACCATCTTCATGGTATCCATAGGGAGTAAACAATCTTAAATTGATAATTGGCATATTTTCTTCTTCGGCAAGCTTTTTTAAAAACAATTCTGCGGTGAATTTTGTTATAGCGTAAAAATTTAATGGTTCAATAATATCATTTTCATTAATTTTAGATTTTTTTTCCTTGTATTCGAAACAAGTACCAGTATAGACAAAAGACGATATGGGATGACTTTTTAATGAATCGATCAAATTCAATGTTCCTTCAATATTTACCCTGACCATTTTTCTTAAATCGGATTGTGAAGAAGAATAAACGCCATAGCTTGCCAAATGGAAAACGACGCTTGGATTGATATCGTTAATTACTTCAGATAATCCATTTTGATTTTCTAAATCAACATATTTGATGTTAACTTTGTTAATTATGTCCTTTAATCTCCATAAGTTAGTATTCCTTTTTTCAATTATAAATACCTTAAAACCAGGCAGGGAAATTAGTTTCCTAGCCAAGTTTGCCCCTATAAAACCAGCGCCGCCGGTGATTAAAATTCTTTTATATTTTTCTTGACTTTTTACTGACATTTTGTTATTATATTTTTGGTTCGTTGAAATATTTTTTGATCGGCACGCCCTGAAAGGATGGTGGAAAAATGCCGGATTACCGTAGGGCTGTTGAAGCTCTGAAAATTGTTGATTCCACGCAACCATTAGGTACAGAACTTTTTAACGCCCTGGCTAGGATTACTGTGAGCGTAGCAGTAGAAGCAGTTTGCCTTCGCTATAACTCTGAAAAGAAAAAAGTGGAGGTGTACCTAATTCAACGTTCGCCAAATGATACCGCCTATCCCCACGAATGGCATTGCCCGGGCTCTGTGATGCGTCCCGGAGAAAGCTTTAAAGATGTCCTGGGACGTTTAGCCGAAGGAGAGTTCGGAGCAAATCTTGTTTCACCTAGGTTCGTTGCCAATATCAACCCGTCTGCATCAGAACCAGAGGCCAGAGGGCATTTTCTTTCTATCGTATATCTCTGTACTCTTGAAGAGAAAAAAGCGCTGCGAGGTAAATGGTTCTCAACAGACCAGCTTCCTGAACAAACCGTGGAGCATCACCGTACAAGAATCATTCCTTGTGCCTTAGGCGCGTTTGTCGCCGACAACTCCTTTACCCGCCGATAGTCTTTCTCTTATACCTTCGTCGCACGCCGAAACTAAAATGGTGTGCTTTTTTTATAAAATGAACTATTTATTACTTAACTCTTCCATATTTTCCATTTCGGGTCTTTAATCCAAAGATCATTTAAAGATAAATAATCTCTATAAGTATCCATGCAATGCCAACACCCTTCATGCTTATAAAGGACCAACTGCTTTTGAGGTATCAATCTGGCCAAAGCGTCTTCTATCATATCTCCCGCTTTCAAAAAATTAAAAAAATCCTTATTAAAAACCATAAATCCACCGTTTATATAATCATAGAGCAGAGGCTTTTGGGCGAATTCACTAACCATACTATTTGAATCAGCGTTTATTAATCCCCACTTTGCTACTGGATGGACGCCGGTAACGGTCGCTATCCTACCATGCCTCTTGTGAAATTCTACAAGTTTGTTGATGTCTATATCCGCAACCCCATCTCCGTAAGTAACCATAAACACATCATCTTGGATATACTTTTTAAGCCTTAGAACCCTCTCACCGTGTGGCGTTTCCAATCCTGTATCAGCAAGGATAACATCAAAATTATCATTGGATTTAGAATCCAAATTATCATGAAAAATCTCGGTTCCGACAGCAGTATTTAAGCCAACATCGGAAGCATAATATTTTTGCCTAAGGAAATAATCTTTTATATAATCTCCCTTATAGCCAAGGGCTAAAACAAAGTTGTTAAAGCCATGAGCGGCGTATATCTTCATAATGTGCCACAAAATCGGCTTGCCACCTATTTCTACCATTGGTTTTGGCTTAAATTCGGTTTCTTCTTTCAGACGAGTACCTATACCTCCACAAAGAATAATTGTTTTGATTTTTTGATTATTGTTTTCCATATATTTTATTATCTTTTATTCCGCTTTTAATAATAGAAAAGGATTTATCCCCTTGGTTAAAAATCAAGTCTATTACTGAAAGGTAAGGTGCAAACTCACCCCACAATTGAGGATATTCCGGATGCTGGAAGTTTTGAACGGTAATTTCAATATTCTCCTTTTCGAATAAGGATTTATCTAAAATTTCCTCTGCGCCCCCTGCGTCATACAGCTGGGTAATGCCCTGATTTTTACATAAATTTACCACCTTCTCGGTTTTCGCTAGATTGTCATCTTTTAACGCTAAATCCGATGAAAAAACGATTTTTGGTCCAATGCCCAAAATGTTACAGATTAAAATAATTATTTCAATATTCAGGTCTCTTAACAAAACATGTCTTTTGGAATAAACTTCTTCAAAAAACGGTTTATATATTTTAAAATATGGCGCTTTTTTATATGCCAATTCTATTGTTTTCCAGTGTCTTTCTAGTGGATTAGATCTTTCATACGATATTTTTATTTCAGATATTTTGGCTTCCCTCGGCATTTTTTCCACAGGCACAGTCAAAGAAACTACTCCATTGGCTGTTTTTATTCTATTTCTCTGTTGCCAAGATTTTCTTTCGAACTGGACGTGGTCGAAAACAACGAAAACATCTGAATGCCCAATCATCTCAAAGTATCCTAACCATGGTAAATAAGTTGGTTGCAATATTGTTCCTTTCATACTTGCCCTATTTTTTTAAAATCCATTAATATAATTTTTTCGTTATTCAAAACCCTATCTAAAATATAGGGTCTATAAAATACTTTGGGTCTATCTACTTTCTCTATACCCCTGAACATCTGTTTAAGTTCAGGATTATTGTTAAGAAGTTTTAACGATTGTTGAGACAGGTTCATATTATTAACCTGAAATACATCATCAAAAATTAAACAATAACTATGCAGAAAATCGTATCTCTCTTTGCTCAACCATACCCTGAATTTCCTTCCTTCTTCTGTTCCACTGTCAAGGCTGGCGTCTTCATAGTCTTTCAAATCATGAGGTAAAGTTAATCCCATATCGTTTTCTATGTATGAGTTTAAAGAAGTAAAGGGCAGGGGGAAATATAAATATGTGAGACATCGAACATAGGGATTGATTTTCTTTAACTGCATCATGAGTTCAACATTAAGCCTTAAATCTTCGTCTGTCTCGGTCGGTAATCCTATTATAAGGTTATGGTTTGTGGTCATTCTTTTATCAAATAATTTTTTGTTTACTTCGGGGATCCTGCTTAGATCAAGATTTTTATTCACTAATTTAAGTAATCTGGGGGAAGCAGATTCAATAGCATAAATAACCGTCTGGACAACGCCTTCCATAGCATCTATTACTTCTTCGGTAAGATTATTCATATGGGCTATACATTGTTCAACGTAGAAGTTATGTGCTTTCATGTAGCGGAAAATCTTCAGCGCCCTGTCTTTATTGACTAAAAAATTATCATCTCCAAAGCTGTAAACTCTGGTTTTTGTTAAACGATGGATGTCTTCAATCTCAGATATAACATGTTCCGCTGTCCTACAACGCCAGCGTGGAGATTTATCTCTGATTTCATCATCAACAGAGCGATGATAACAAAAACTGCAGCTGAAAGGACATCCTTTGCTGGTCATGATCCTGAAATAATATGGTATTTGCTCTCGGTTGCAATTTTTCCCAAGTAAATCCCATTTAGGAATCGGAAAATTATCTAAATTATTTTCCAGAAATCTTGGGGGATTATTAACAACGATACCTCCTTCTTTATGGGATAAACCTTTGATATCTTTCACAGAGCCTTTTCCATTTAAAAATTGAACTAACTCAAATAAAGTATATTCCCCTTCATGTCTTATTATAAAGTCAACGGTATATTCTTTTAATATCTTTTCAGGGAACAATGAAGCCATTGCCCCTCCAAAACATATTGGCAAGGAAGGACTGATTTCTTTTATTTTAGCGGCTATCTCTTTAGCATTTTTCATAAACTCTCCAATAAATATTGTAAGCCCTACTAATAAATAATCTCCTCCCTTAATTTTATCCCAATCTATTTCTTCAAACGCCGTGTCAACAATATCGCATTTATAACCTTTTTCTAAAAGAAAAGAGGCTAAATTTAACAACCCTACTGGAGGGTTAAATCTTGGCACCACATTAGATGTTTTTAACCTTTTATATGATGGACTGATCAATAATATCTTCTTCATTTTTTTATAACCCCTATATTGAACGAAAATAATTCATATTTTGTAAGTCGTTTCCGAGACCGTTTTCTTCTTTAGGCGTTTCAAATACCAGATATATATCTTTTTTTTCTCCTGACCGGAGCAATGTTTCTTTTATCCATTTAAGATCGAATTCGCCATCAAACAAATCTCTGTGCTCATCTATCTCATTATCTATTTTCCCATTGCAAATATGAAAATAGGACGGGTCCAATTCAGAAACTAATTCTTTAACGAATTCTTTATAATTCAGATTTTGGCTTATAGCGCTCTTAATTGCATGTGAAAAATCTAAACAAAGACTAAACCCACAATCTCTAATAAATTTGAGTTGACTGCAAGAATACCCGAAATGAATCTCATTATTTATCCCAATTTTTGTCATATTTTCAATCAAAATTCTGCTATCCTTAATTTTTTCAATATTTTTTCTAAATAATTCTTGGGAATCACCAGCTTCAGCATGAAGAACTATAAACTTACTAGCCAACAGATCAGCAGTTTTTACAATCTGATTTTTAAAAAACTTTACTTTAGAAGCGTCTAATTTAAAAACATCGAAATCGTGCGCTGAGTGAGGGGCATGAATAGTGGTTGGGACGTTTCTTAAATAACTCAAAACATCTGCCTTCCCCGGCAATAAAGAATCGGGGACTATATATAATTCCACAAAATCGATTTCTTTGTTGCAAAATAACTGAGCGGCCTCCTTAAATAATTCCTCTTTGTCGGTGGACCAGATTTTTAAACCGTATTTTATACTATTTTTCCTATTTAACATAAGCCGGCTTATGACTTTTTCCTTTTTAAGGGAACTGCATAATTGTGTTTAATTTCTGTATTAATATCTGCTACTTGAGGATTTTCATCAAGATACTCGATTATTTCCTGAGCAGAAAAATCCTCGCTTGGTTCAAAATGTCCAAATACCTTTCTCATCAAGGTTAAATCAGGTTTTTCGTCTACGCAAAGTCTATAGTTCTGCCGGTAAAGGTTTTTCGGCGCTTTATAATACTTTATTTTAAAAAGCTCAGGATGTTCTAAGGGAAAGGTTATCACATGTTCCTTATGACGTTTTTCGTCCGTTAATTTTGCTATTTTTTTCAGAGTTTCCAAAAATAATATATCTAAATCAAAACCCGGAGAATAACCTCCGAACGAAACATCGTTAACAAGATACTCATAATTTCCTTTTTTAAAAATACCTATAGCGTCATCAATTATTCGCCAATCAATCAAGGGACAGTCGGCAGTAATTCTTACCACCGGGTCAATTTGAAACTTCTCTGCGGTTTTTATGTATCTGTCAAGAACATCGTCCGAGCTCCCTTGGTAAAAAGCTACCTTACTTTTTTTTATAACTGGCAAAAGGACTGAACTTTTCTCGGTATCGGGAATAGCTACTACTATTTTTTGGATTAATTTACTTTTTTGGGTCCTCAAAATAACCCATTCTAATAAATGCTTGCCTAATATTTTCTTATATACCTTACCTGGTAATCTTTTTGATTCCATTCTTGCCTGAATGATTATTCCTAAACTCATAATATTTTTTTAAGAGTTTTTATCAAATAATTTATCTCCATTGATGTTAAAGATGGATAAATAGGAACAGCGATCACGGATGAGACAGCTTTTTTGGTGTTAGGAAATAATTCATCAGTCATTTTCAAATAACTATGAAGAGGTGGATATAGTCCGCGCCCCAACTCTATACCGTATTTTAATCCTTCTTTTATCAGCTCTTGCGGTCTTTTTTCAGTTTTAATTATATATCGCCAAAAAATATTATCTTTAAAATATATTGGAACTTCAGCTAATCCCTTCAAATTTTTTGTGTAAATTTGAGCTATTTTTTTCCTTTTATTCACGAATTCGTCAATCTGATTTAGCTGGCTTATTCCTAGAAGGGCGCCGATGCCATTCATTTTATAATTATACTGAACATGATAATTAGGGTTAGGATCAACACGTTGAGATATAACCGTGGCCTCTTTGTCAGCCAAAAATCTTATTTTCTCAAATAATTCCTCAGAATCAGTTAATAATATTCCTCCTTCTCCTGTGGTTATCATTTTTGAATAATGAAAGGAAAAAATAGAGATTTCTCCAAAAGTCCCTATTTTTTTACCCTTATAGGAACCTCCTAGAGATAGCGTGGCGTCTTCGATTATTGGAACGCCGAGATTCATCATCTTGTCAATTTCAGCTGGATAGCCAAACATATGAGGAACAATAATTGCTTTAGTTCTCGGGCTAATTTTATCTTTTGTGTCTGAGAAAGACATGGTAAAGTCCTCCTTTTCAACATCAAAATTACAATCAGTTAATTTAGGCTTGGCTTTTACATAATTTATAGCGTGAAGCAGGGCTACGCTAACATAAGACGGACAAATAACTTCCTCTCCTTGTTTAACACCTAAAGCCATTAATGCTAAATGCAGAGCAGTTGTTCCAGAAGTGCAGGTTATTGCATATTTTCTTCCTATATAATCTGCACATTTCTCTTCGAATCGTTTTATAGTCCCTTTTGCAAGAAAACGAAAAATGTCAGGAGTTAATGATTTTTTTAAAAAATCAATATCCTTTTTAGTAAGTCTCGGCTCATTCAGAGGAATTTTTACTTCCATATTTTAGGATTTTTTATTGATTAAGTCCCAACAAAGCGGAGTTCCACATTCTATATTTTTTACCGCTTTTCTGCCGAGAATTTTTGGTAAAACACTAGGGTTAAGACCATATCCGGGGCGAATGCAGTGAACATTTCTCAGAGTAAACTCTTGCCCCGCTTTGATATTTTTAATGACAAATAAAGACCTCAATCCAGCGATATTCCCTTTTTCGTTTTTAAGTAAGCCGTATCGGATACCGCCGATTGAATTTTCCACCTCTCGCACTGACTGGACTAACTGCTTTAATTCTTTCGGCTCGATAGAAAAAGAGGAATCTAGCCCCCCATCACCCCTTTTTAATGTAAAATGTTTTTCAATCACGCAGGCTCCAACCGCGACAGAAGCTATCGCAATAGAGATCCCCAGGCTATGATCTGACAACCCAGGTACTACCTTAAATTTTTTTTTGATGTCGGGTATGGTGGCTAAATTCATATCTTTTGGCTTCGTCGGATAAGCGCTAACGCAATGGAGAAGCGCAATATCTTTAGCGCCATTTTTCTTCAAGATTGAAATGGCTAATTTTATTGCTCCTAAACTCGCCATTCCTTTCGAAATAATTACTGGCTTTTTTGTACGAGCTATTTTCTTAAGAAGATTGATATTATTAATCTCGAAAGAAGCAATTTTATAGGCAGGGACGTGCATTTTTTCTAAAAAGTCAACCGACGTTTCGTCATAAGCAGAGGAAAAAAGAATAATACCGCAATCTTCGGCTATTTTCTTTAGTTTCGGTTGCCATTCCCAAGGCATATAGGCCTTTTTATATAATTCATAAAGTGTTTTCCCATCCCAACTAGGATTAGCATTTTTTACAACAAACCATTTTTTTGAACAATCAATAGTTAAAGTATCGGGAGTATATGTCTGCAGTTTGACTGCATCTACTCCGCAATTAGCCGCAGTTTTAATCATTAATTCAGCTCGTTTAAAATCCTGTTTATGATTAGCTGATATTTCGGCAATAACAAAAACCGGTTTCCCTCGCCCTATCCATTTATCGCCAATTTTGAAACAAAACTTTTTATCCATGGAGCTTGATTATAGAACAATATAAGATATATTCGGTTCGTAATAAAAATTTTTGAACGTATACTTTTTGATATCCAGTTCTTCTATCAAAGCGGCTGTTTCCCCCGGCCAACTAGGATTATTTATTTCATCGAAAACTAAAATCGACCCATGGGGCATTCTTGGTAGGAATATCTTTAAAGCTTCTTTTGTTGGCTTGTAGATATCGAAGTCTAAATATAATAGAGATACTACGATATGCCTATTTTTCTTAAGAAATTCCGGACCAGTTTTCAAAAAATCTCCCTTAACCAACTTAACTTTCTCGACGTGAGAAAGAAATCGATTTAAATCGTATAAATCTATTACCCTTTTAAGTTCAGCATACGAATCTGCAAATACACCGCCCTTTTTTGCATCAGCGTTTTTATTTTCTGATTTATCCTTAACATCAACATCGGGAAAACCAGAAAAGGTATCGAATCCAATAATTTCTCGGTGATAGTTCGCTGGTTCATATATTGCAGATAGCTTTGCCCAGGTCATTAATCCTGATCCTCTAAAAACTCCGCATTCTATAATAGAACCCTTGATGTCTGAAACCATTTTAAATAGCTCGTGTTGCGCTAAAAAGCGAGAAAGAACCTGCCGGGAAGCATATTTGGGAAAATCATCGATAATTTCTGTCGTGGGTCTATTTTCTTGAACAATTAACTTATTCAAGTGTTGATTTAGCGTTTTGGAATATTCTTTTTCTTTTTTAGTTTTCATGTATCTTTTATATTCTATAAGCAATTAATATTTTTTAAGCGACTCGACCACACACTGAATGTCTTTGTTGGTCATTTTGGGAAAAAGAGGTAGGGTTATTGCTTTTTTATAATATTTTTCTGCAATAGGAAAATCTCCTTTTTTATATTCGAACCTTTCCTGATAAAACGGCTGGAGATGAAGCGGAAGATAATGAACCTGCGCTCCAATCCCATCTTTTTTTAGCTGCTCAAACATTTTTCTTCTATCAACTCCTTGAACCTGAATGGGATACAGATGCCAAGCCGATTTAGCATAATCTTTTTCGACTGGAACAACAATTTCCTTAATATTCTCAAATGCCTCATTATATATTTCGACGATTTCTTTTCTTTTTTTTATAAATTTATTTATTTTCTTAAGTTGGCTTAATCCTAAAGCACACTGAAAATCAGTAATCCTATAGTTAAAACCAGGATATTCCATTTCACAATACCATCCGCCATTTTCTGGTTTTTTAATCATTCCGTGGTGCCTTAGTGTTTTAAGTTTCTCATAAAAATCTTTATTGTTTGTCAGGACCATTCCCCCCTCCCCTGTTGTAATATGCTTCACGGGATGAAAACTTAAAATTGTCATGTCTGCAAAACTTCCGATTCTTTTGCCCTTATATTGAGCGCCTAAGGCGTGGGAAGCGTCTTCGATTACTAAAAGATTGTATTTTTTTGCAATTTTAAAAATCTGGTCATAATCACAAGGGTGGCCGGCAAAATCTACCGGGACTATAGCTTTTGTTTTTGGCGTTATTAAATTCTCAACAAGATTGGGGTCGATATTAAGAGTGTCTCTCTCAATATCCGCAAAAACTGGTTTTGCTCCGCAAAAAATCATCATGTTAGCGGTCGCAGCAAAAGTTAATGGAGTAGTTATTATCTCATCCCCGGGCTTTATTCCAGCAACAATGTACGATAAATGGAGAGCGGCTGTCCCCGAAGAAACCGCCACGCCGTACTTTGCCCCACA
>JBAZYR010000003.1:0-41956 GCA_041659225.1 Candidatus Staskawiczbacteria bacterium | reverse complement strand
TCGCTTTTTCGAATTCCTCGATTTTAGGCCCTTGGGTTAACCAATCACTCTTTAAAACTTCAGTGACTGCTTTTATATCTTCGTTATCTATCCACTGATGACCATATGGAATCATTGATTTTTTAGCCATTGTGTTGTTTCATTAATTCCTTGCTCTAAATTAATTACAGGCCTCCATCCTAAAATATTTTCGGCCTTGCTCGAATCTGCACACATATTCATTACTTCGGCATGAGGATGGTGGTGCTCAACAAACTTTACCTCCACCTTTCCATCGGCTATTTTATTCGCTAGATCTTTTATTTTCACTTCCGTCCCGGAACCAGCATTAAAAATCTGCCCGATTGCCTCATCATTAAAACAAGTTTTAGCGATAAACTCAGCGCAATCTTCGACATAAAAGAAGTCTCTCCCCTGTTTCCCGTCTCCAAAAACCTCTAATGGCGCTCCTTTTAATTTTTTGTTTATAAATATACTCATAACTCCCCCCTCCGAATCGCTTCTTTGAAATGGGCCGTAAATACTGAATGGCCTTAAAATAACAACCGGCAGACCGTATGTTTTGTAATAAGACATTACAAGGTTCTCGCCATTAATTTTACTCGCGACATACGGACACGAGGCAAAAAGAGGATGCTCTTCTGTTATTTTCTGCCCTAGCCCAGCTGTTTTATAAACCAAGGCAGAACTTGCAAAAATTATCTTTGTGCCATATTTTCTGCATTCATCAAGAACATTAAAGGTGCCCAAACAATTATCGTCAAAGACCTTTTCTGGGTTATCAATGCTTTCCTGAACGTCGATTGCTGCTGCAAAGTGAATGCATATATCAAAATTATTTTTAAACAGTTTGGAAAGTAGGGCCTTATCTTTGATATCGCCCACGGAAAAGTCTTGTAGCTTATCCTTAAACTCTTCGATGTTTTCCAAAGAGCCGTTCGAAAGATTATCTAAAATCCAAACTTTATGCCCCTTGTCAATTAAATTCTTCGCAGTCCAACGACCCATAAAACCCGCTCCTCCTGTTATTAAGATTTTACCCTTTATATCCATAATCCCACCAATTTACCGGTAAATTATACTCTTTCATTTTATCTTGGACGGCCTTAAAAGCTTTCTTTTTAAATTCTTCAATTTCTGGGGCACTGACATCATATGGTTCTCCAACGCTTGTGTTGCAGTCATAAAGCTCCCAGTTTTTATGAAATATCTTATATCTTAACTTTTCGGGATTCCGGAATATTTCCGTACCTGGGTTCGGAGCCAAAAGATTAAATTCTGCCCTCGAATTCTCAACAATTAATTTGAACGACATCATTTCAAGAAGTTCTTTAAAGTTTTTTCTTACTGTCGCGAATGTCGCATCGCAGCATTTTAAAGCAACTTCAAGAGTCTGCTCAAGCGTCTGCTTAGTCTCTCCCGGAAGGCCCAAGATAAATCCTGCGTGGAAAAGCATTTCATTCCTTAAAAACATTTCCGCAATCTCTAAAATTTTAGACACAGTAATAGCTCTTTTATTAAATTTCAGAACATCGTCTGAACCGGACTCCATTCCGATGTATAGGTTTGTACAGCCTGCCTCTTTTAATTTCTTAAGAATATCATCGGTAATTCCATCCGGCCTTGTTGCTGCCCGAAACTGTCCGACATTCTTGCTTTTTATCACGTCTAAAACTTGCTTTGTGCGTTCTGGGTATAAACCCATGAATTCGTCTTCATACCTTATCTCAAGCCTTGGGTTCAACGAAAGAGCAAGCTCTAACTCCTGAGATATCTTATCAGAAGGTCGGCAGCGAATTCCTCTTCCGTGTATTGACGGCAGTTCACAAAAAGTGCAGTTATGTGGACATCCTCGCGTACACATTAAAACAACATAGGCATATTTGCTCATATCAAGCATGTCGTATGCTGGTACGGGAATTTCATCGGGCTGTAATAATGGGCCAATTTGATTGTCAATTATCTCTTCTCCCTGGCGGTAGCTGATATTCTGTATTTGCGAGAAGGGTTTGCCTTGCGCAAGTTCGAATATCGGACGCTCTCCTTCCCCCCTGATAACAGCATCAATCCATGGACACTCTTTCAGGGTTTCATGGGCCATAAATGTAACATGCACTCCTCCGATAACCACTATCGCATTAGGATCTTCCTCTTTTACCGCTTTAGCTATTTTTGTTGCTGGAATATATGATATTGTCGTAGATGTTATCCCAACAACATTCGGCTTGTGCTCTTTTATATAATATTTTACAACTTGCTGTATTTCATTTATCGAACGCGAAAGGAGGGAGGGCCTTTCATACTGCATTTGTTTAGTATCTAAAACATTTACTTTAACCCCTAGGCTGCGTAAATATGACGCTATATACATCAATCCTTTCGGAGGAAATTGTGTCAGCCACTTTATGTCCCATGGCCTTTCCGGAAACGGCGGATCAATTAGCAAGACGTTTATCATAAATCGGTTTCTGTTTCTAATAGTTCACCTATTTCTTTTTCAGATAAAGGTATAGCTTTATCTGAAGCAATAATCGCATTTTCAATTTTATTTGTATTCTGATATTTACTTCTAACCCGGGCATGGTCAACTATCGGAAAAATAACATAAAGATTTCCCATTTCTACGGCTCTGGAAGGTTCTTCCTCCGACATTATTTCCTCGTTCATTTTTTCACCTTCGCGTATACCAATTGGTATAATCTGTACTTTTGATCCTCCGCCCACATGCCTTATCCCATATTTTTCTATCATTACCTTCGCCAAATCAGCAACTTTAAACGCTTTCATTTTCCAGATAAAAACCTCCCCTCCTCTTACAAGCTTAATAGCTTTAAAAATCAGTTTTACCGCCTCATCCATCGTGATCACAAAACGAGTCATGTTGCTATTGGTGATTAAAACCTCGCCTTTTTTAATCTGTTCTTTGAAAAGGGGCACGACAGAACCATTAGAACCAAAGACGTTGCCAAAACGGACGGAAGCAAATAGGGTTCTTTTGTCTCCTTTGTAATACTCAGCCAAAGAAACAAGCTTCTCTCCCAAAAGTTTGGTTATACCCATCACACTTAAAGGATGAGCAGCTTTGTCAGTACTGGTAAAAATCACTTTCTCAACATTTTCATTCCTGGCGCAGTCAATAACATTTTGCAAGCCTTCTATATTTGTTTTAATTGCCTCGAATGGATTATACTCGCAGGCATACACGTGTTTCATCGCAGCTAAATGGATAACTATATCGATATCGTCCATCGCCATTTTCAATCTGTTTATATCTTTGATATCCCCGATTAGGTAACGCAGCTTTTCTTCATTGGGGAAAGCACATCTTACTTTGGCTATTTCATTTTCTGATAAATCAAAAACACGAATAACGTTTATATCGTATTTTAACAATTCCTTTATCAGAGCGTTGCCAACCGATCCAGCTCCGCCGGTTATTAATACTTTTTTGTTTTTTAATTCTTTTTCCATTTTAAAAAATAAAAACTACCATTTTTTGATAGCTTCTTTGGTTTTAGTTCTCACTTTTTTATAAACACCAAAAACTCTCGATTCAAAAGTGGGAGAAATGAGTTTTAAAATTTCATCTCCCCAAATCCTATATTGACCCGAAACTTTATATGCCTTGATAATGCCATTTCTCAACATCCTTTTCATTGTGCTTTCACTAATTTTCAAGAAATCACGAGCTTCCTTAGGCGTATATATTTTATTTGGTTCAATTTCTTCCACCATAATATAATATTAGACCCCTCTTGACGTGGTGTCAAGAAGGGTCAAAAGGTACCAAAAATGCCTTTAAAACCTACTCTGCACAGGTTAGGAGATTCTTTGATCTAAGTTTACTCATAGCTAGGTATCTCACTAGCTCATAGCCCCCAAAGAAGACGCCCGTATAAAATATATCTGCGAATAATGTATTCCTAAAAAATGGTAAAGCCATTACATAACATTGAATCACTCCAGAAAGAGTTTTGGCATACCATGGAGAAAAAGCCCAAACTGCAAAATTAGTAATAAAGAAGAATAAAACAGAGGACAGAATCGCGCTTCCTCCGATTATATACCATTTCTTATTGTTTTTTAAATAAAATCCTAAAATCACAGATAAAAGGAAAGAACTGTACACAAAAGCCATCAATCTCAGATCATAAAAACCAATAAATAAATCGCTGACGATCATCGCTACTAACGGCAATACCAATGCTATTTTCTTTGAAAAATATGCACCACCAAACAAAGCTATGGCAGCTATTGGTACAAAATTAGGAGCGTGAGGAATGATTCGCAAACTAACCCCTATCAAAATAAAAACTAAAGCGATGGTAAATCCTAATGTTTTTTCTTTTTTGGTGAACTTTGGCATATTATTTAATATGTAAAATTATTAATAATTAAAAAGATGGTTTTCCAAACTTGAATTCAACTTTATCGCCTTCTTCGATCTTATTTTTATCAGCGGAAATCATCGGAAGCTGTCCATTAATATAGTATAGCCAATACTTACCACCCTGTCCATTTTCTTTGTCTCCAATTGCTTCAATCAATATTCCTATGTCATAATTCTTCGTTTTTAGTTCCAAGGGTAATTTTTCGGCTCCTTCTTTTAATAAATCAAAGGCGGTCATTCCTTCCCTGAATTCAGCATTAATAATATTTGGATCCCCTTCCCCGTCATCAATTGTTAATATGACCTCCTTTCTCGCTACATCCTGGACAATATTTGGTTCTTCGACGTTTTGAACAACATCAGGTTCTGCAATATTAACTTTCCATAAATCACTGGAAAATATCAACCAACCACTAATGAAAATAATTATTACTACTCCAATTATAATATAAATACTTTTTTTTATTTCCATATTCTAACGATAAACTTTTATCTCTTAACTATTTTAAATTTTTTAAAGAAATAAGACACTCCACAGCCTAGGCCAGCAATTGCAACTACTGCCAGCAATAACCAAATGCTAATAGCATTTTGAACCGCTATAAGGCTAGCTAGGAATGGATTTGCGGGAGCTGTTTCTTTTTGTCCTTGAGCGACAACTTCTTCGTTCGCTGGGGCTACCTCCGCTTGTTCGGCTTTCGGTTCGGTCACTTCCTTTCCAACAACAGGCTCTTCTTGCTCAACGACAGGAGCATTTATTGTGTAATTTCCACCTATTGACTCAGTAGATATAGAAGCTCCCTCGCCTATTATATCAACGCCTGTGAGGCTAATAGAGGCTGTACCAGCGCTTGCTGGCTTAACTGACACTGTTACCAGTATTTTATCTGATGTTGTGCAACTTGGTATGCCAATTAAGAAACGGGGATTTGAACAGGTTGGTGAAAATTGAGTCATAACATTACTTGATACGGTTATACTTTGACAAGATATATTGTCAAAAACCAACGTGCCTTCAATTGCACAAATCTTGTTTCCCGCAATACTAACTCCTACAGATGCGTCAAAGGTATCCCCAGCGGTCTTGGTAAGTGTTGCAGGAGAAATATACAAAGAAGCTTCAGCAGCGTTCACTGTCCCAGAGAAACCAACAACCGATAAAAATATAACTACTGATAATATTATTTTAGTGCCTTCCATATTTTTAGATACTCCAATTCAGCATTAATAAGGCGAAATCATATTTATCAATCGAGCCGTCGTGATTTAGGTCGGCCACACCAAAACCAGCTTGATCCCAATCTTCTATTAGGGCGCTAAAGTCGTTTTCGTTAACGGTATTATCACCATTTATATCACCGCTTTTTGGAGTTGGTTGTGGAGTATCAGCGGCAAAATTAGCTTCAATAGTGTGATTGCCACTAATATTAGTAAAGGTATAACTAGTTATCGCACCAACTGAAATACCATCTATTAAAACATCTGAAACATGATGCCCATCATCAGGAGTAATGATAAAAAGTTCATCTGAACCAGCGCCTGCAATTACTACTCCGGAAAAGAAAATTAGGCCGCCCTTGTCAGCTGAGGCATTGATAATATGTGTTTCCACTCCACTTCCTCCACTACTGTTTATCGGAGCAGACCATTTACCTACTGGATAAAACTTCTGGGACAGAGCGATTACCGCATAAGAAGTAGTCACAGGACTAAAAGAATCCTCTCCCGTACCCTCTTGGTATTCGAAGTACCCACCAGCGGTCTGTAAAGATAAAAGATGATCCACTGGACTCGCGCCATTCTTACTCCAAGATGGTCCGTCAGCGTTTTCTCCGAGTTTATTAACCACCGAGATTACCCAAGAATCAGAAGAAGCATTCGAGTCTGTCCCCCATGGACTTACCGGGTCGTAAGGAAATCCGCCATCATCGTTTTGGTTTGCTTTTAAATAATCAACAGCTTTGATAATTGCCGAGTCATCTGTCCCAACTCCAGCTTCTAATAAAGCTGAGATAGCTGCTACTGTATCGTCAATATCGCTTCCCCAACCAATACCAAAAGGGAAGCCACCATCAGAATTTTGTTTTGCTAAAATAAAATTCTTGGAGTCTTGGATAATTTGGTTATTTAAATCTTCCCCGGCTGAGACTAAAGCTAAAATACCCCAAAAGTCATCATTAAGTAAGTCGACAGAACCAATTTGATTATTGTTATAAAAATCTTTTAACCGGGCGACAAAGTCAACGTTGCCAAAATTTTTAGGGTTTTCTCCTCCAACAGCGATGGCTAAAATAATGTTTTCATAATCGGTGGCGGAATTGCCACTAGCTGTTTTAAGGTAATCTAAATCCGCTGGTTTTCCGGCGGCAATCAAGGCCATGGTTATCCAGGGATTAACAGATTCAGAGGCAAGATAATTAGTAGCGCTATCAATTTCCGATGGGTTTTCTGCTCGAACTTCGGATAAACTGACCAGACAAATTACAATGACCAAACCCATGATTAATACTTTCTTTTTCATAAAAAAAATCCCTTTCGAGAGGAAAGAGTTCATCTAATCTAAATAAATCTAGATTGACCTTTTCCTTTGCTCGAAGAAAATTAGGTTATTTATTTTTAAGCCCTCCAAATAATCTTAGCAATAGATAGTGTTCTGACTATAACAGTTGCGGCACAGCCCCGGATTCTCACCGGTGTTTCCTATCTATTTATATAGTCTATCTTTTTTTATAAGAGAGTCAAGCCCCGTCAGAAATCTAAAGTACTCGACGTAACCGCTGTTCTTTTGCAGATTTCGTTGCTTTTTCCATATTTAATTTGTATCATAAAAAACATCCACAAAAGACATAAAATAATAAAAAAGCTCTAACCCTATACTAGTAAGAATGCTATTAGATTTATGACAATAAATGACGAAATTAAAGAAACCGAAAAGATGCAAAAGAAGTTTGTGTTTATTAATATTTATTCAACAGAGACGCTAGCGAAATATCTTTTGTCTTCATATGTCTTAAAATCTTACTTGAGAAAATTTTTCGCTGAAGACGATCTAGATATAGAAATTATTAATTTTAGTAATAATACCGAGGAAACGAAAATTTTGGAAACGATAATTGCAAGAAACCCAAATTATATTGGATACAGTTGCTATATCTGGAATATTGAAAAAATAATTAAAATTGTTGAAAAAATTAAAGAAAGAACGAGTTCAATAATCCACATTTTTGGCGGTCCAGAAATATCTGAAAAAAGGATCTTAACCATGCCCAAAAAAATTGCGAATTACTATATTTTAGGAGAGGGTGAGAAAAAACTTTATGAATTAATTAATTATCTTAATAAAAAAAATAAAGAAAACTGCTTCGAACTTCCAGGAGGAATTGCTTATTGGGAAAATGGTGAATTAAAATATTTTGGCTCAGCCGAAGTAATTAAAGAACTTGATGAGATCCCTTCAATTTATTTAAACGATGTTATTGAGGAAGAATTTTATGGAGGGCGACAGGCTTTTTTAGAAACCCAAAGGGGTTGTAAATTCAAATGCAAATACTGCGTTTATCATAAAAATCTACCTAATATTTCTTACTATTCCTTAGAAAGAGTATTTTCTGAACTTGAAAACTTAATTATAAATAAGAAAATAAAGGCATTAAGAATCTTCGATGCAATCTTTCCCTCGGATTTAGAGAGAGCTAAAAAGATTGTTCGATATCTTTCAGAATTAAAAAAACAAAATATAAAACTTCCATGGATTTATTGGGAATTCACTCCGTACCATATCGACGAGGAATTTATAAAATTAGTTGGAGATTTAAGATATAGAGATAATATTTGCAACAGCGAAGAAATTAATCCATTGGATATGCCTCAGCATTATTCTGGTATGCTAAGGGATTATACTGCCATAAACTGTATTGGAATCCAATCTTTCTGCAAAGAATCTTTAATAGCAGTCTCGAGAATACATATCGGATCAGAAAAATTAGGAGAATTCATGAGCCTTGCAAAAAAATATAATATTGCCTTAAAAATTGATTTGATTCTTGGACTACCATGTGAGACCGTTAATTCATATCTTGCTGGACTCGAATCCTTTCTCCCTTGCTTTAAGGGCACAGACCATATTTTAAATATTCATCGTTTACAACTACTCCCAGGATCTGAGCTAGAAGAACTAGTTGAAAAATATCGGATCAAATATTCGAGGGAAGCCCCACACTTAGTGTTCTCGACAAATAGCATGTCTGATTCAGAAATTAACTATCTATCAAAATTAACTGCTGTTTTGTTTAGAGTTCTAAATTCTCCCCTGAGAAAACATTTTTTTAACGTAAAAGAAAAAACAGGTAAAAGTTTCGCTAATCTTATTGAAAAAATTTACAGCAGAATTGAAGAGAATGATGAACTTAAAAACACAAAGCTCGTTAAACAGAGCTCTGTAGATGACATTTATTGGAATGATGAAGTTTATAAAGAAATACCAAGCAAGTGGTTAACTAATTTATTAAATGATTATTAGGAGTTTTTACTATCCTCTTTTTTAATTTCCCTTTTCTAAAACAAGCTTAAATGCTTTAAGTTTATTTACAAACTCTAAAGCATCATTAAAATCCATATCTAGTTCCTCCGCTATATCAAATACGGTTTTATCGCCCTCAAGATTAAGCATTATCTTCTCAATATTTCGACTAAGTTCTTGATTAATTCTCCAATCAACCCATAAACCGTATTTTGATAGAAATATCGGTCCTTTAAACTGCCTTTTAGGCGTGTAATCACTATCAATAATATTTAAAATGTCTAAAGTTAAATTTTTAGACTGTTCTATTCTCTGCTCTGAAATAATATCCAAATTATCGTCGCTTGTATGATATTCGGGATAAGGGAACCTGCTGATTGAAATCATCGGGATATTAACACCAGGGCCATTAAACACTATTTCGTCATTCGCCACAATCGCTCTGAATGGGCCTTCTTTGAAATTTTTTAACTTCCTTTTCATCACATATTTTGCAATCCTATCTAACCGCGTATTTCCCTGTCTCGTCAATTGCAAAAAATGAACGTTGTCATTGCCTATCATTTCAAGGAAAATACCGTATTCTAACTCCGAAATTATATCTTCATTTTGGCTCAAATAAGCAATGGACCCGATTGTTTCTGGGACAAACAAAAATTTATACGTATAATAATTATCCTTTTTACTCATTTCTTTGGCAATTTCAACTAATGCCGCGACACCAGTTAAATCATCGTTTGCTTGAGCAGGATGACAAAGATGAGCAACTAAAATGATGGTTTTATCGGTCTTACCCTTTATTGTACAGTCTCCTATTTTTAAATCTCCCTTTTCAAAATCAGAGTCGATAAAAACTTTATATTTGTCCTTCGTAAGCTCTTTTAATTTGCGTTTTTGAATGCAAAATCCCCAATCTCTTTCGTAATATTTAAACTCAAAGGGAATGGCATCTGGTCTTTCTGAACTTGCGTGTAGGTGTTTCAATAATTCCTCTTTGCTAACAACTTTGCTAATTGGCAGAGAATAGGAAACAACGTGCAAGGGATGGTTTTTTAAATCAAGAATTCTATTGCCGTCTAAGTCTTCGATATAAGCTTCTCTAACGCACCATTTTTCAGGAACTTCCCATGTCCAGCATTTTATGCCTGATGGAATTTTATGGATTTTGAGAGGAATTATCGTTGAAATATATTCCAACGATTCATCAAAGCCGTCAGAGATAATATCTCTTCTTTTAAACCACAGATCTTCAATTAATTTCATCATATTATTTGAGTTCTTCTAAATATTTTTTAAATGAAAAAATCTTTGTATCCTTCGGAATTTTAAGTTTATATTTTAAATAATTTGTTATTTCCTTATCATAATCTGTTGCTGCTATCCACAGTTCATCTATTTTGTTGGTTATTAGGTTTTCAGGACTTTCTATAGAATTTATGTATCCCGGAAAGTATTTTCCATGGATAGCGACATCCCCGTTAAAAAATCTTGGCTCTAATTTGTGTTTCAAAAGACCTATTATTTGCAAACCTCCCGCATATAATCCTAATGTTTTATTTTCTCGATCTAATTTATCTATTTTTGTTTGCAAATATAATAAAATGTTTTTTACTTTTTCGGAAAAATTGTTAAAAAGCAATTCGGCAGAATCGTCTATGTTTTTATTTTCTGTATGGTTCAATGCTTCTCCCCATCCATATATCATCGCCTTTCTTGAATCAAATGCAATCTTTATATTAGATAAACCGCCCTTAATCAAGATACCCTCTAAGGTTTTTGCGGTAAAAAAATTCCAATGCTCGTGCCCCAAGATACTAATATCACCAAGCTTTAATTTATTTTCGCAGTTGGGTACTGCTATAAATATTTTTCCTCTTCTTTTCAGAATTTTCTTAAATGACCTTACTATTTCCAATGGCTTTTTTACATGCTCGAGAAATCCAAAACTAAGAATTACATCAAATTTCTCATTAATTAAATCGGGTTTATAAAAATCATTTATTATATTTATGCCAAACTCTTTCTTCCCCTGCTTTGCATCGGTGCCCGGATCACACCCTACCACATTTTTTGCTTCCAAAAGTTTAAGCCGATGAAGCAAATATCCATATCCACATCCCACTTCTAGAAAGCTAGATTTTTTAAAATTAGATCCGCATATTTTAACTATATATTTTAATACATCTTCTGCTCTTGAAACGCCGAAACTTCCTTGACCTAACGGCGTAGACACGGAACTACCTTTTTTATATGCACTATCAAGAAATGCTTCATTTTTTTCTGAATATCTCTGCCTAATCAAACCAAGCCCTTTATCAAATTCTAATGCAAAGGGAAGAGCTAGAGGCAGCTTTTTATTATCAGGTGAATCAAGAACGCCAATATAAAAAGGGAGTTTCTCAAAACTAAGCATTTTTTGTATTTTTAAGAAAGGATTTCGGGTCTTTTCTAAACATTACCGTACTTTCACGACAAATATCGCTAATCTTGACAACGCCTACAAAAGCATTGCCAAGTGGAACTTTTTTAAGAAAACCGGCACTGAAAAGGTGTTTTTCAATCTTGGAAAAATCGGGGACTGTTTCTTCGTCCAAACGCCTGACAAAATATTCATATTCATCGCTATACACTTTATTTCTTTTCCTTATTTTTCCTTTAAATTTCTTTACATACCTATATGGCACCTTCAGTTTTTCTTCAATATAATGAATCTGGGTGCTAGCGAAATAATCAACTCCAAATATCACATATTTGCTGTTTTTTATGCCCCTAAGCTTATCATATATTGAACTTTTCCCAAAACTACTTTTACTAAGGTTGGTGGTTAGTTCTTTCGATCTTTTCCCAATGGCTGCAACTGAAAATATAGGATGAATGCTTCTAAAGGCGCCTTCTTTTTTACGTAAATGTTCGGTAAATAAGCCTACTTTTGAAGGAGTATTGTCAGGATCATAAACTTCGTTGTTGCAAAAAGAATAAGTAAAAGTAGGAACAATCAAGGTTCCCTCTTCTCCGACAACCTGCCTGAATGCTTCTATAAAGATGTCGGCAAATTCGTCTTTGTTGGTGATTTTCCCCAATTTACCAAAACGGCCCAAATCCGCATGGATCATTAAAACATCTCCTCTCTTTATTCCTGCCTTTTTTAAAACATCGACTATGTCTTTAAACTTAAAGTCCTTTTCTTCTGTTTTAAATATTATTTTATTTTCCCAAGATAACACCATGTTTTTCTAAAATATCTTTTATCTCTTCCACGCTCCCCATACTTACCACTTCCTGCGTTGTAAGTTTAATATTAAAACTGTTCTCTAATTCAGAAACTAACATTAAGCTGTTGAACGAATCCCAGGTCGCGACATTATCGTGGGAGGTTTTTTCCGTAATTGAGCTTTCTTCAATTCCCAGCACTTTTGATAAAACTTTTTTAATTCTTTTCATCGTCTTAATTTTCTATTATTTTTATAAATTCCGGATATTGAGGTTCGCTGTTTTCTAAATTAAACTCCCATTTCTGAAAACCTTCTTTTTCTTCGGTTAGTTTAAATCCATTATCTCTATAAAAATCTTTTGCCGGAGTATTTTTAGCAGTGGCAATAAATTCCCCAACCAACTTCTTAGTTCCTGCTCCTTTAGCTTTTTCAATAATATGAGCCAACATAATTTTCTCAATCGCCCGGCCGATAACCCGACAACTCAATAAAAAAGTATCAATTCTCCACGATTCGGGAAGCTTCTCGATTATTACCAGGCCGGTAGTTCCATTATCGCCAAATTTATCTTTTACATTCGTGGCAATGATTGAATATCTTCCGCTTTTTAAAAAATTATTAATGTCGTCTACAAAGTATCTGCGAGTAGTTGCATTAAATTGATTGGTTTTTTGTGTGAGTTGGGCAATCCGGGGAATGATAAAATCATTTATCTTTTCAATTTTCACTACTGTTTCTAGGTTTTTTAGATATTCGGTTATATTGGTGGCCTTCTTCTTAAATTCTTCTCTTTGTCTCTGGGTACTGTATGTTTCTCCTCTTTTTTTATCTTCCTCAGTGATTTCCAAAGTATTAAAATCGTTAATTTCGATTAAAGTTTTGACATAAAAAGCCGAATCGTTGGGCAAATCAACTACCAAAACTTCGGGGAGTGCCTGTTTAATAATTTCTCTGTTTGCTTGATTATCGTCTATAAAAACCATGCTATCTAGCCCGATATTCAACTCCCTAGCAATTTCTTTCATATTAGAAACCTTATCATTCCAATTTATCTTAATGCTGGCAAAACGTTTTTCTTTAAGAAACATATCTGGATGCTCATTAATAACCCTCATCGCATCTTCTAGGTTATTATTGCTATTTATAGCGAGAATTACGCCACTATCAGACAGGCCTGAAATATAATATTGAAATTCTAAAAATGACCTTCCTTCTGGCGTTGGACCTAATTTAATGTTTTCAAAACCATCCTCCCCTACGATGCCACCCCATAATGTATTATCCAGATCCAAAACAAGGCATTTTCTAGTGAGAAACAATAATGGCTTGATATAAGCCAAATATTCGTCCACTAAATCAGGTAGATATTTTAAATCAATTTTCATGTCAGCCAAATAATACATTCTTGAGTCAAATAGATTATTTTTTCCTATCTTACTGCAAAACAATTCATAATCAAAGATAAAAACCTTTAACTTTTCTGATAACTCTTCTAACCTTTTATTTAACCATTTTATTGATTCTATAAAACCAAAATTCTGTTTATTTTCCAAAATCCCTAAGGGAGAATAAGTTGGCACTGCAAAGTTATGTAAAAGTATCTTTGCTGATGTCCTTTCAGAAAGAGTTTCTATCAAAGATTTCATCTTCTTAAATTGCTCGCTAATAAGCTCTTTCCTTTTTTCTTCTGAAAACCCGGGCATAAGGAAATAAGCATCCATAAACAATGCTTGTATATCAACAAAAATTATAACTAAATCGGGGTTAAAATTATATAAAGAACTATCTTCATTCAATATCTCTTGGGCATAATTATTGTATCCCCCAAGGTAAACTTCAGGAAAAATCCCGTTTTTAAGACATTCAACGGTTAAAACTTCCTTTATTCCTTTTGTAGTAAAGCTTGAAAGAAGGGCGATTTTTACTTTTTTCATCGCGTCTTTATCCATTTTTTCTATTTCCTTAAAAAGCCAAAAATAATCCCCGACGCTTTCAGTTTTAGCTTTATCGATTATTTGTTTTATAGTATTCATTGGTTCCTCTCAAAATTATTTTTTAACAACGAAACAGAAGGCGATTGCCTTATCGTTGCAATGAGATAAACTAATTTTAACATTGTACCCTTTCGCAGTAGCTACGGGAACTCCATTTGTGTTATTTACTATTTCTATCTCATTTAAAGAAGGGACTTTTTTACTTAAGGAGTTAATTGCCTTAACAATCGCTTCTTTCGCAACAAATCTTACTGCTAAATGTTGGGCGGGTGCCTTTTTTGAAAAACAGTAATTCATTTCT
The DNA here is from genome assembly GCA_041659225.1 of Candidatus Staskawiczbacteria bacterium. Lineage (GTDB taxonomy): Bacteria > Patescibacteriota > Minisyncoccia > Minisyncoccales > Staskawiczbacteraceae > JBAZYR01. The sequence goes on along the minus strand of JBAZYR010000003.1, from coordinate 27,540 downwards.
TTGTCTGTAAAAATCTTGGTTAAAAAATTCCTGGATTTTTTTCGGTTTAAGCCTCTGAATCTTTTAATAAGTTCGATATCCACTCCGATTGAAAAATCATTTATGCTCATTTTTGTTTAATAAGATTTTTAGTATTACTTGATAAATAATTTTCTAAGAATTGTTTTTACAATTTCTTTGTTGGGAGCAAATAAATATGGTAAAAAATCTGTTTTGAAATTACCGACGGGGTATTCATTAATTTCTGAAACAAATTTAAAATTAATATTATCGTATTCTGAAATAAAAGAAAGGAAATTATCCATTACAGACAGACAATAAGAATCTACCATTGCCGGTGAATGCGTGAAAATATGGAACACGGGGACATTTTGCCTGTAATATTCGGAAAAACAAACCTTGAACCAAGAAAATCCGCAGATAGGAATACTTTCCGGCGCGATCGCCATTCTGAAAATTGTTTGAGAGGCGGGAACAATTAATATCGGTAAGTCTCCTTTTTCCTGGTAATCTTCCTGGCTAGGATGATAGGGCATACAAATCCTGGGAAGTTTCGACCAATCAAAATACGGCAACTTCTTATTAGCTATCGCTGAACAATCATGAGTAAATCCATTTTGAATTAAAGCTTTTATCGTATCGTTATTCAAAGAACCGCGGCCAGCAACAAAAACTTTCGCTTCAGATTCCAGTGCTCTTTTCAAACATTCTTTCCCTGTCTTTATCATGTCAAATTGTTCTGGATAAGAATGATCTTGTAGGGCGCTGGAAACTGAAGATTGTTTGCAGTGCTCTTTAAGATATTGGTCACCTACGTGCCATTTATATCCAGAGTTTTCAAATTCCTCCCATCCTGGGTGGATATGAAGACCGATTTCATGACCTGTATTTCTCGGGAAAAAACCAACGGTTTCTGGACAAACAGCAAAAGTTATTTTTGCTCCGTATTGCTTTGCCAACTTAATTAAATTAACCACTCCATCTTTTACGCCTTGGATGGCTTTTTTGTCAAAAATTGTTTTTTTGCCGTCGACGAAGCCAAATTCTGTATGACAGACGATGATAACATCCATTTTATAACTTACTTTGGATTAACCAATTTATTAAGCAGTAAAGAGGAACTTTGAACCTTATCCCCTCCGACATTATTGATGATCTTGATGCCTAACTCGTCACAAGTCTGCTTCTCTGGAATGTTGCCAGAATTTCTGTCGCCACCCTTCGCAAAGAATAACTCTCCTGGATGTGTTCGCGCTACTGCTTTAAGGCTTTCGATAACGCTTGAATCCTTATCTATAGATAAAATAACTTCATCCGGGTATTTCAATGCTTTTATTATCTCAATTCTCTCTTGCTCTGGCATAAATGGAACGCTCCCCTTAATTTTTACTTGCTCGTCATTATTGACTATAACAATCAAAAAATCGCCCACTTTTTTTGCTTCTTTCAGGCAGTTTATGTGGCCAATATGCAGGGGGTTATAGTAGCCCGAAGTAATTATTATTTTTCTAGATTTCGTTGCTTTTTTCATATTTAATTTGTATCATAAACTATTATGGAAAACAAGAATCTCTGGGATAAATTCTATTGGGTCTATATAGTTGGTTTTTTATTGATTTCAACTCTCCCTTTTTGGGCTATCCCTCCCCTACTTCACCCTGCTGCCTGGGGAAAAACTATCATCTTTAGAATTATACTTTCTATCTTGATTTTCTTTGTCATTTACCAAATTATCTACCGCAGAAATACTCTTATTATTGAAAAATTAAAAGCGAAAACAACGCGGCTCGTCTTAAATATTTTGGCGCTTCTTCTTTTTCTTTTTTTACTTTCAACTATTTTCTCCCCAGAAAGATCCTTCAGCTTCTGGGGAAACCCGTATCGTGCGGGGGGCTTTTTAAATTTTGCTTTTTATATCGCTTTCGCGATTTTAGTCTTTTCGATTTTAAAATCTCGCGAATGGAAACTGATTTGGAATTTTTTTCTTGGAACGGCTTTAGTAATATCTTTTGTTGCTTTCCTCGAACAATTTAAAATTTTTGGGGAATTTCTTGTGTCTTACGCCGCTAGGCCTCCGGCAACTTTAGGAGCGCCAGTTTTTTTGGCTCTTTATCTTTCTTTTTTCGTATTCTTAAGTTTATCCTTCGCGATTTCAGGAAAAACCAAAAAGAAAAAAATCTTTTACCTCGCTTCCTTGTTAATAATCATACTTGCTATTTTTCTCACTGGTGCAAGGGCAGTCTTCATCGGGTTAGTAGCCGCTTTCTTATATTTTATTCTCTTCTACCCTAATAAAATCTTACCGATACAAATTAAAAACCCTCAAGATCATAAAAAATTTCCACTGGATACCATAAATATAATCACCCGTTTTAAGTCTTTTTTATTGCAAATTTATAATCGAATCTATACAAAAAGAATATCTATTATAAAAATTATTACATTGATTTTCCTGATTTTTGGCATTCTCGGTGTTTATTATCTAAACACTAATGAAGCAAAGATTTTCTCCCATCCCATTGTAGCCAAAAATCAAGCTATAAATGTTCTACTTTCTAGACTTAAGATCAAAATGTTTTTGGAGGATCCTAGGTTCAGCTTCTGGAAGATTGCAATTAATTCCCTGGAAGAAAAACCCCTTTTAGGATACGGCCCTGAAAATTTCTCAATTGCCTACGATAAATATTTCGACCCTTCCTTGCCCTATGTCAATTATGGGATCGTAAGCCAAGTAGACAGAGCGCATGGTTTTATTTTCGATACAGCTGTTACTGCTGGCATCCCGGCTTTGCTGACTTTTCTTTCATTGTTCGGAGTTCTTTTTTGGCAACTCCAAAAAATAAAGAAGCGCGATACCAATACACAAATAAATACCGACGACACGAATAATCCAATAGTCGTTCATGGAGTTCAAGCTACTCTTATCGCCTATTTTATAGGAGTGTTTTTCAGTTTTGACACTTTTGACACTTATTTATTATTCTTTTTGGTAGTCGCCTATTCATTACATTTAATCCAAAATCATTCTACTTTAAACAACGCAACAAACCGCGGGTTTATAAAACCCGAACGAATTTATGTTGGCATAATTAAATATAGAAAAATTATAATTGGATTTCTATTTTTCTCTTTAATTTATTTCGTCTGGCAATATAATCTGAAACCTCTTTTTATCAATAAAGAATTAAACTGGGCCGACTATTATTCGACAAAAGGGGAATGTCAAAAAGCGCTCGACAGAGTAGAAAAAATTTCGTCCTCTCACAGTTTTATTGACCATTATGTCCTATTGACTTATTCAAATATCCTTAGCAAATGCCAGGAAACAAATCCCGAAAGAGAAAAAGAATTAACTTCAAAATCAATTCGCGTTTTAGAGGATGCAGCAAAATTAAGACCAACTTATACCAGGGTTTGGCTTTTACTTGGAAACTATCTTAACTTTTCTGTCGTAAGTAATCCGAACCTCAAATCCGAAGAAAAAACAGAGCTCCTCTTGAGAGCAGACTCCTATCTAGAAAAAGCTTTACTGTTAAACCCGAAAAGCCAAAGAATATTTTTTGAAAGAGCAGATACTTATCTATTATGGGGAAAGTATGATGAAGCCAAAAAAATAGTCGAGGAATGCATTGAGATGAATGCCAGCATGGGCGACTGTTGGGTGCAAAAGGCTAATGTTGATATTGAGCTAGGAGAATTAACCCAGGCCATAGAAGATATGGAAAAGGCGAATCAGAATTATATTAATGTAAATTCCCAATCTGCTCTTTCCAGATTTCTTAAAAAGTATCTGGTTGCGATTCAGGATTTGCAAGAAGAAGATCCCGAATATTACTATCAGCCTTTAATTTTCATTTACTCGAAATTAGCAACCTTGGAACCGAAAAACTTCCAATACCATGCTTCCCTGGCTTATATTTTTAAATCTTTGGGCAAATACTGGACAGCGTGGGAAGAAGCTTTGGTAGTAGTAAGGATATCTCCAGAATCCAAACAAAACGTAGAGGAATTTATAAAAACTTTTCCTGAGGAAGCTTTAAAAAAACTTCCTAATAATGGACAGCTATAGTCCCGCTCTTGCTGATTTTATTTGGCAATCACACTTCCGGTCATCGGGAATCTTTTTGATAATCTCTCTTATGAGATTTTTTAGTTTATCTGTATTTTTAGAAAAATTTGCTAAAACTTGTTCAATCGAAACCGGCGCTACTTTGGATTTAGCGTAAACCCCAGAGTCATAATCAGTGACCAAAGAAATATTCAGATAGCAAATTCCCAGTTCCAGGGCCAGAATTACTTCTGGATATTGGGTCATATTTACCACATCCCATTTCATCTTAGAAAACCATACGCTCTCGGCCAATGTTGAAAATTTCGGGCCTTCAATCACCACTACTGTCCCCTTCGGGTGGACGCGAAGATTTAATTTCCTTGCCTGGCTAACAGCTATCTCCCGCAATTCTTTGCAATAGGGATACGTAGCTTCGATATGGGCGACTTTCGGTCCGTCAAAAAAAGTATCTTCCCTAAGCTTAGTTCTATCAACAAATTGGTCGCAGATAACAAAGTCGCCGGGCTTGATGTTTGTCCTCAAAGATCCCACCGCCGATGGAGCGATTATATTCTTAACCCCTATTTCCTTCAGGGCAGCTATATTAGCTTTATAGGGGATTTTATGTGGCGGTATTTGATGATTTCTCCCATGTCTTGGCAAAAAGGCAACTCTTTTGCCAAACAAGTTACCGACAGTAATTTTATCACTTGGCTTGCCAAATTTTGTTTCTACTGTAATTTCTTTTGCGCCTCTGTCAAAAAATTCATAAAAACCAGAACCGCCTATAATCCCTATGTCAGCAAGCTCTTTTTCTGCAGCCACTTTCGTACTTTTCTTATACTCCACCAAAGCCCGAATATTGCATCCTATAAGTTTCTCCCTGCCTTTTAAATAGTTTAATTCGATTAAAAAATCTACACTAATAATCTTTCCTTTGAGTTTCTTTACCAAGTCTACTGTTGCTTCCATGGTACCGCCAGTAGCTAGAACGTCGTCAACAATAATAACTCTTTCCCCTGGTAAAATGGCGTCTTCGTGCATTTCGAGAATATTGCTTGCATATTCAAGAGAATAGCTTTTTGAAATAGTTTTAAAGGGCAACTTACCTTCTTTCCTGACGATAGCTAACCCTGTTTTAAGCTTATATGCCAGAGCAGAGGCGAGAATAAAACCGCGAGCATCAATTCCCACTACTTTATCTATTTTCTTGCCAACATACGGCCTAGCCAGTTCATCAATTAACCTGCCGAACACTTCCTTATTTTGAAGCAAAGGAGTGATATCCTTAAAACTTACTCCTTTTTCCGGCCAATCCGGCACCTCTCTGATATTTGATTTTATCAATCCCTGTATTTCCATATTTTTTATCTTACTCTTTTAAAAATTCTATTTCAATACAAGCAAAGAGCCCCTTTCGGGGCTCTTTGCTTCTAGCTCTATCCTGCCACAAAGTCAGGACGCCGGATTCAATTCAAGATTATTAGGTAGGATTGACGAAGCTTCCAGCGTAAATATCTCCGCGGAAGATCATGTTCCCATCATTGTAATCACCTGAGCTGTTGATACTCCACATGATATTATCACCGGAATTATCGTCGTCTAGGTGTACTTGAACGGTGTCTCCATTGTCTTCAAGCTCAGTTGTATCGGCATAGATGTACAAACTCCTTGTAGTACCTGCAGGAACAGTAAATGCTGAACTTGCAAAGTCAAAGTTCACGGTTGTGTCGTTATCAGCAACGGCTGTGTCTGTATCAAGGGTTGTACCATCTTGGTCTTTTAATGTCCATGTGTTGTTAGAACCATCGCTATCGCCTGTAGTTCTATCAACGTGAACTATTAAATAACCTGATGCGGCAGTAGTACCAGATGCTTCAAATGTCACATCGTCATTAGCATTAGCAGTTACATCAAAGATGGCTACCAAAGCAGATGAAGAAGGAACTAGGTCGCCAGATAATGCTGGGGCGCCAGATCTTGAAGCAACAGCTGCAAAGGTTGGCTTGGTCACATATAGAGTCATTGCATTGGCAGCTGCATCTTGAGCATCGGAGTCAGCCGCTGCACCAGATGACAAACCAGTAGTATTAACTGCATCGGCAGCATGTGATCCGAGAAGACCAGCTGTTACAGCAGTAGCGTTGGTAGTGCTGGTTTTATCAACCATCTTAGCCTTTAGGGTCAGAGTAATAGCATTAGAACTGCCCTTAGGAACAGTTACTGTTCCGTCGGCTAAAGTGAATTTAGGACCAGTCCCACCTGAAGCTGTGCCTAGCAAAGTAGTGCCGTTATATAGATAATATGTATCTACCATGGCACCGCCTGTTACAACAAAGGTTAGATCATCTACATCCAAAGCCTCTACTCCGCCTTCGGACAATCTAAATGCGCCTAAGGTTACAGTTGAATCTGAAACTATTAGATCAGAAACCGGAGAAGAAGAAGCCTTAGTGATGGTTAATGAACCACTTGTAGTAACTGTCATTGCCTGGCCTGCGCCAGAAGCAGTTTCGCTAATGTCTTGGCCGCTTGTAGCGCCGGTGACGGTTGCTAATGTAAATGTGAATGTGTGAACATCAGCAGTTACGCTAGCAGATGCAGAAATGTCCCCAATCAAGGCAAATTTTACGAAACTGCCCTTAGCTACTGTGATTGTTTGGGTCAAAGAAAATGCCTGAGCATTGGTTGCATCATTGGTGTCACCAGTTAAATTCTCAGAGTTGCTTATTTTTGTTTCATAAGCATCGCCTCTTGAACTGCTGGCTGTAGTCAAATCAGCCCAAATCTCTGCATTATCTATGTCGTCAGGATCACCATTTGTACCGCTGTTGCTATCAGTATCATCATTAGCGGTGATACTTGACACCTGGACGTCTTCGCCAGAATCAGCAGCTGACAATGAACCGGTTGCCCAGATATAGTCGGAAGATCCTCTTGCAACGCTGGCTGTGACTGGAGTTGTTAGAGTCACTAAATCTAAGTCTCCGGCTGCAACAGTCATAGTGTTGGCAGTAGGATCAGTGCCATTTGGGGTAGGGAGAATTGTATCTCCACTTGTCATACCCTTGGCAGTAACGCTTGCATATGGATCATCCACTCTGACATAGATATATTTTCCATTGGCAACTGCATCAGCAATCTTTGCTTTTACAGTGTATTTGTGAACGCCAATAGGAACAATAAATGTATCTGTAAAAGTGGCGTAATCAGTAGTGTCATCAGTCAAATCTTTTGGACCGGCAACTATTGTACCGTTCTCGTCATAGATCTTGATGTTGGTGATTTGACTATAAGTCATATCGTGAACTGCCTCAATCTTTATAGAGGTAATTCTCATTTCTTCACCCTTGGCATCAAAATCAAATGTGCCCAAAATAATATCTGAGCCGACTGTGATCTTGCCAGTGGCTGGAGTTGAAGCTGATTTAGCAATGTTTAAAGCGCCAGAATTGATTGTCTGGAGTGTTCCAACACCGTCCCAGGTGTTTGTGAGGGTGATGTAGGAACCATAAACATTACCTTTGGCGCTGATTAACTCATCAGAACCATCAACTATGTCGCAGTTAACTGTTTTGGCAGTGGAAGCGACACCTCCGACTATATCAATTAATATTCTTAAGCGAAGGGTTGTACCCTTCTCGATGACAAGACCGAGATTACCCCAAGTAGCTTTTTCTTCTGAATCCCAAGAAGCTACTGTTCCTAAACTCTTGTTGTGAGTGAAATCATACAGTTCAATGTTAGCAGTATCAGTTATATCAGCAGTTCCCGCTTTCAATGCTGTTATTGATTCGACAGTTATAGATTCTGTAGAACCAGCTGCAAGGCTGAACTCACTGATTGCAACATTGGTATCACCAACATCTGGTGTAGTGTCGGTAATACTTGTAACTTCTGCAAGAGTTAAAGAACCAACTGTCAATAGAACTACTGTCATCGGATTCCCAATAACAGGAGCACCTGTAACAGAGGTAGCGTTTGAAACGATATCAGTGTTGGCAACGATACCCATTGTTACGGTAGAGCCGCTTCCTTGATTATCAACAATACCTGCTCGAATATAGTAGGTTTTTGTTGTGCCTGCAGGAATTACTAAAGCAGGAGAGAAGGTAATCATTGCGCGGTTGTCTACGTTCAAGCTACCTACACTTCCTTTGTAACCTCCTGTTTCAGCGTCAATAATTTTTATGTTTTCTACAGTAGCGTTAGCAGATAAACCACCGCGGGTGACGTAAATTTTTGAAATACTTACGGCACCGGATCCAGCTGTCAAAGTAAACTTTGTAAAGTTGGTATTAGTGGCATCAATAACGCTAGCTGAGGCTGGTGAGTCAGCGGATAAACCAACTGATAAACCGCCTGTTGCTGGAGGAGGAGGTGGTGGTGGTGGAGGAACTACTCCACTAAGAAGAGCATTTAATTGTGCTCTTGTTCCTGTTCCTACCAAACCAGTGGATGCGATTGTGTATCCTGCGAATGCTGATATTTCAGCTTTGTATTTGTTTTGGAAGCATTGAACGTTTGCTACGGTCTTTGGACCGTAGTAGGTTGTGTTGGTAATTCCATTACCACAACCTTCACCGATCAAAACAGCCTTCAAATATACAACATCTTGGCTAACTGTACCTACGGTAATATTTCTCGTAAAGGTAAAGCCGGCAGGAATGCCTTGATAGTTTCCTGTGCCACCTGTGCCCGGTGTTCCACCAGTTAATGAAGCTTGCACGTTGGCAATAGTTGTAGCATCTGCACCGAATGATTGCAGTAAGCTGATTATTGCGGCAACTTGGCTGCTTGTTAAAGCAGCTGAAGCTCCGGCTGGTAACATCGCAACAACCAATGACAACCCAAGAACCATCGTTAAAATCTTATTTCGTATACTCATTTTGTGTTTTATTTATTTTATGTTTATATCTTTTTAATTCTCGCCGCATCGACCTTATCTCGTGATTTTACGTATTAATCACGAAACACGACTTTTCCAATATTAATTTAAATGCAGAGTATGTACTCTGCTATGCGAATCCCTTACTTCGAATTCGTTATTAGCAATATCTTCTCTAGAGCTGCCGTATACTCTCCTTTCTCGTAATGTGCTTTGATCTCATCTAGTGTTCTCTGTTGGGTCAGATCTAAATTCGTTGCTTGGTCCAAAGCCTTTATCTCGTTTGCTACCAATGGAGCCAAGGCGTCATTCAACTGGTTGCTCTCTTGCAACATGATTACCCCTAATACTTCCACGTCTCTTTTGGTTCGTTGGATCTTCTGGATTTTTGGAGCAATGCTTGCAAAGTTGTCTACATTTGCCGGTATGTCTTTAATCGCCTGAGCAATGCCATCTTTAATTTCCTGGACTGCTGAATCAACATTGCCTGTCTTGTTATCCTTTAAAATCCCTGCTAATTCTTCCATTCTTCTGTTCACAATATCCAGGTTGTATTCTGAAGGAGTCCCGGAAGCTAACAAAGCGCCTTGGGATCTTTCAGTAGCTTTCTTAACTGAGAAAAGAAAATCACCAGGAACTGTGTATTGAGCAAAGCCGACTACTCCCAAAACGACTGCGAATACAGATATAGTTGCGTAAGCCAATCTTCTCTGGAAAAACATTCTTGGGAAAACCTCAAAGACTGAAGTTTTTGATTGTTCACCGACTATCTGTCTTTTAAGCAAAGAGGCCCAGTCTTGGCTGGGTTTGATTTCTTTTAATCCTTGCAGTTTTTTGATTAGGTCTTTGTCGTTCATAAATAGTCTTCAAAGTGTATGACGTAGAAAGAGGGTATTTGTTACACTTTTAATAGACTTCTACTTTCATGCCGATCTCGGCCCAATTGTAGAATTGTTCGGCATCTCCTAGTTTTAACCTTAAACAGCCGGCAGAATCAGGAGTTCCCATCTTATCCTCACCCTCCCTTATTCCCTCACAAACCGGGGTTTCGTGGAATCCATACTTTCCATCGTTCGTAAATCCAACCCAGAAAGCCAGCCAGCAACCAGCTATTTTAGAGAAAAGATTCTCTTGTTTGTATACAACGTTAAAGCTTCCTGTCGGGGTAGGCGTATCTATTCTCCCGCTGGAAATAGTGAATTCCCTAACAAATTGGCCGTTTTCGTATAAAAAAACGCGCTGCTTTGATAAATCTACTTTAACTTGTTTTGCCAGTTGCGGGTCGCCGTCAGGAACGTCGCTTAACGTATTTATTGCCTCGCCTACAGGAGTTTGATCTGGGTTGGCAGTATTTGTACCCTTGTTGCTATAATAGCCGAAAAATAGCCCGGCTATGGCTATTGCTAAAACGATTAAAGCTATTATTAATATACTTTTCATTTAACTGGTGAGTCTTTCTCTTAAAGAGCCTAAAGCTCGGTGAAGAAGCACCCTAGTTGCTTCTTCAGACCTGTCTAAAAGCTTGGCCACCTCCTTGATTGGTAGGTCATCTAAATAGTGCCATATGACAACGTTTTGATAGTCGTCGCTCAATCCGGACAAAGCTTGCTTCACCCCGGCCAAGTCGGCATTAATAGCTGCTCTTTCATGTAAGTTTACTCTTGGGTCGGCTATCTGAGGGGCGTTATCTATGGACACCGTATTAGCCCGGCCTTTTTCTCGATAATAATCAATAACCGTGTTCCTAGCTATCTGGTATAGGAAGGCCCTAGGGTTGTCAATGTTATCCACACCCTGCCTGAACCTGTCCCACCCCCTCATAAACACCTTGGACGTTAGATCTTCTGCCGTCTCTTTGGAGTTAACCTTGAGGAACACAAAACGATAGATCTTATCTATATTCTGATCATATAGCTTGCTAAATGTTTTTTCTAACTTATTTGCCATTTGGTATATTAGCCGACAGAAGTGAAACTCCTGTTAACTTAATCAATAGGACAACTAGGACACGATAGGACAAAAGTTTATACTGTTAGGACAAATCACTTGTCCTAGGCACAATTTCAACACTTTTGTCAGATTTGTCTACTGGTAACACCTTTTTGCAAAACTTATAAATCACTTGGTTCCATTCCCCGGATCTTTCAACTTTCCCGATCTTCAATAATTCGTCCAAATCTCGTCTAAGGGTTCTTTTGCTGACATTATTTAATGCTTTTTGAAGGTCTGAAACTTGGGCTTTTTCCTGGGCTTGCAAAATCTCTAAAATCCTGTTCTGCCGCGGGGATAATTTGACATTTTCTGCAATTTTATTCACATTCTTATCCACAGGGGTATTTTCAACCAATTTTACCTTATTCTCAGGCATTTCTTCTTTTAGCGGGATCAATACAGATATTGGCCTGACTGCTTCCTTTATCCCTTGGTATTCTTTGTATAATATCATCAAATTCATAGTGCTAATCCAGCCCCTTTCCTTAGCTAAAGCTAAATAGTTTTTCAAAACTTCAATATCCCTTAATACTTGGCTGGCTGCCTTTACTTTCTGAATAATGGTTTGGTTTGGTTCTTCTAACAAAAACACCAAAGATAAATTCTCAAGTATTTCTAACGCCTTTTCTTTAGTTTTTTGCTTCAGCGGCTCAGCTTCTGGAAAAAATTCAAGAAGACTGTACACCGCGTTTGTTATTTCCGTATATCTTTTATCTGACATAAAAGGGTATTAAAGATACCATACTTTAACAAAAAACAAAGAAAATGTCAAGAACAATTTTCTAAAGAACACGAAAAAATGTTTACTCAAAATCGACTAAACATTTTGTCTATTATACCCCTGCCATAAACCTCTATCAAGTAGAGGCATGGGGATAAGTTTTGTGCGCCAATGAAAAATCACTTCGTCTTCGAAGTGATTTAAACAATCTTTACCTTTTTCTTTTTCTACTATCCAAATACCTATCTAAGGCCTCTTTTGAGGAAAGCCAATTTCTTCCCTCCTTGTGTGCCTCTAAGCTGCCGGCCCTAGCGAGAAGATTTAGGTATTTTGAAGAAAAATTAGTTTCTTTACTCAACTCTGCTAAAGATACGTATTTATCTTTCTTTATATTTTTAGGCGTTAACACCTTAAGATATATGTCCAATGATCTCTCAACGGCCCGGGCAACAAAAAGGATAAAGAAGCTTAAATCTCCTTTATCTGCCTTCGCCAAAACATTATAATACTTTTTCCTGTCATTTTTCAGAATTATGGCTAAAGGATATCCGTTTTCCATTAAGATAACGTTCATCAATAAACGCGCGGTCCTGCCATTTCCGTCAAAAAATGGATGAATCGCAACAAGCTTATAATGAATGATGGCGGCCAACTCTATGGGATGTAATTTGTTTTTATTATTTTTGATCCAGCCGATTAAATCAAATATTAGTTTAGGGATTTCTACCGCTTGCGGAGGCTTGTGCTCAGCGCCCATTATTATTACTTCGCTGGTCCTATATCTTCCGCCCCACTCCTTGTCGATGTCTTGAATAACCATTTGGTTAAATGACCTTATCAAACTTTCGGAAAATGTGTTCCTTTTATCTTTTGATACCAAATCGTATAGATAATCTAAAGCTTCTTGATGGTTTTTTGCTTCTAAATGATCTTTAAGCGGCTTGCCCTTAATGGTAATTCCCTCATTGATAACTAAAAATGTTTCCTTCAAGGTAAGGCTGTTTCCTTCAATAGCATTAGAGTTATATGTCATTTCTACCTCAAATTGCTCTCTTATCTTTCTTACCGCTGGTTCTGGCAAGGGGCGGTATGATTGCAATATTTTTAACTTATTTTCTAACCTGGCCTTAATTTTTTGGTCTAAATAGCTCATATTTTTAATAAGTATCCTAATATGGTTTACCTCAATTTATATTGTATACCATATTAAGGATAAATACAACAAAATGTCTTGGGGAGAATGTGGATAAGTTTTATACAACATCTATGAAATATTTAAAACCTGCACACTCCCTTTCGGCAGGCGCAGGTGACTTCATTGCTAATGATATTCTAGAAGTAAAGAGTGACAGGTTTTCGACTATTCTAATTTAAACGGAGGATATTTATCTGTTAATCCATACATCCACGACCCTGTCCTGTTCTGCCATCTCATAACTCCGACTATGAAATCAAAGAAGGATTTCGGATACCTGCCGGTAAAAAGCACTGCCCAATAACTGAACCAAACTGCCACGAATGATGCAATGCCGAGAAACCATAATATTATACCATGGGGTATCAGTAATATCGCTTTGGGGAAAAACCATAAAATACCCAAGACTGCCAAAAGGCGGGAACTTCTTTCTGGATAGCTTACTTCAAATTTAACCGGATACCCCTCCATTATATTATTTTCCATAATTTAAATATTTAATTGTGTTTATCGACCTTTTTTATTGCTCGCTTTGTATCTCTTCCGCTATAATTTCTTCTGCGGCTAAGGTCGGAAGGATCGGAACCGGCCATTGATCGTAGTCGTTGTCTGCGAAGGTAAGATTTTCTAAGATCGGGGCTGCCATAGAACAGGTGCCACTGCTGTCGCACCAGCTAGAAAGGAACAAGCCAAAGAAATTATTCGTAAACGAACTATTCTGTATAATCGGGCTACCGCCCTCCATTAAAACTCCTGCTCCAAGCGAATAATCATTCTTTTCGTGGTTGTCGAATTGTACGTTATCGATTATTGAAAAAGAATTTTGAAGCCAAAGCCCATAATTCCTGTTGTTGGAAATGATAGAATTCTTTAAAGAGATATTCGCACCAGTAGCTCTGATTCCAGCTCCGAAAATATCGCCATAAGGGCTGCCGGCTGCTTTAACAATAATATTATCCATCTCAGAACCAATACTTGTATCTGAAAAGCTGATTCCCCACCAGGAATCCGGGATACTAGGTTCATTAGACGATTTAAAGAATATTGGCTCCTCTGGCGTACCGATTGCTTTGAGCGTGCCTCTAACATGCAATCCGGTGTGGCCATTCCAGTTCATGACTACTCCGGGCTCAACTGTTAAAGTAACATTCGGAAAAACTGTGGTATAGCTGTTATAGTAATACGAGAAATATGGGCTTCTGTCTTTGGTTAAAACCGTATCTTCCACAAAATCAGTAACAATCGGCGTATATATTTGGTAGTTGCTATTTTCCTGTCCGGGCGTACCGTAAATTGGATTTCCATTTCTGTCTGTCCCGTTTATCTTCACTCCGTCATTAATTTTCCAATTTATTGAAGGAGAACCAAAGGCATAGGGGCTTATTCTTTCCATGGAATAATAATTCCCGTCTTTAGTAAAGTCAGTTACTGCCCAATTCGGCCACCATGGATAATAAAAACTATCCATGCTTCTATTGTTCTCATCAGCTATATGTAGATAGCCGCTCTGTGCAACAGAACCTAAAAATACATGGCCGGCGGCAATATCAGAAATTGTCTGGTCATCTGCTGCTTCAAAGATAAAATATCCTTTGGCCGGTATTATTCCGCTTAATTCGGCGTTCAAATATCTTGTACTCCCATATCCGGATATTACTTTCCAGCCCGTTACGTCAACGTCCTGGTCGCTCTTGTTGTATAGTTCTATCCACTGGTCAGTCTCGCTGGAATTTGTTCCGAAAAGCGCTACTTCGTTAATAACAACAGGAACGCGCGTGTCAATTTCAATCTCTGCCCATTCCCCAACAATTCCACCTGAATCTATAGCCCGTGCCCGGAAGTAATAGATGTTATCGTTAAATAGGGTACGAGGGACTAAAATGGTCTTTTCTGTTTCTGACCCGGAAAACCAATTCATCCAATTCCCATCATTCTTCTTGTACTGAACCTCGTAAGAAGATATGCCTTGGCTAGAGCTCTGCCACTTTATTAATAGGTTATAGTATTCGGTTCCAGGGTTGCTGCTAGCCCCGCAATTGACATAATCAGTCGCATCCCAGATTGTTACATCTGACTTGGGGGTGGGAACAGAAGATTTTACGAAATCCTGACTGTTATCGTTGGTGTCTACGCCTAAAGACTTTCTTACTATGGTTCCCGCGTCATCGGGATTTAGGGCTGGCGCTGTTTCAGGAAAACACGCAGCACCAAATCCGACTTTATCAACAATATCTAAATCTTCTCCGCTCTCGACTGCATCCTGGTTGCGGACTAAATATATGGTACTATCGTCGGTTAAAGACCAGCCTACTGTCATGTCAGCTACGGCCTGGAGGGAACTGTTGGCTTGAGTGCCCACGACGACGAAAAAGCCTTTGGCAGGGATTGATGCAGTGCTATCAAAGTTCTTTTTATAAAAGCTTGTTTCTATTGAGCAAGGGTCTGACGAACTGTGTTTTTGAATAGACCAGCCAGTTAGAGAAACCGGAGTCTCATATGGATTATATAGCTCAACCCAATCGTCGTCAGTTCCGCCTTCGCCGTTTATGCTGTCTATTTGGATTTCGTTTATTAAAATTGTTTTAGGAGTTCTAACTAACGTAGAAGCAGACGGCTCAGGAAGCCATTCGCTTTCGTTGCCGTTCGCATCTTTCGCTTTTACTTGGAAATAGTAGGTTATTTCGTCCAAACCACTAAATTCTCTAGCGCCTGCGTAGGTTAATGGTGCACCATCGATATTTTGTAAAGGATCTTCCTGCCAATCCCCTTCGCCTTGTTTCCACCTAAACTGGAAAACAGACAAACCCGAAGGACTAACATTTTCGATGGACAAATCTGTGATTTCGAAATTAATATTAAAGTTTAAGTTCTGTTGCTCAGTAGGCAAATCGAACACAACTGTTGGTGCCTTCGTGTCGGTTGGCTCAGGCAGCGGTGTTTCGCTGACTACTACCGAACAACTGGCCGAACTGGTTTGAGTATCAGAGATAACATTGATGGTTGTTTCATAAGTTCCCGCAACAGCAAAGGAATTAATACAATTTGCAGCTGAGCCTATGCAACTTCCAGTCCAAGAATAAACATATGGGACGGTACCCCCTGAAACTAGCGACGTAAAAGTTACATCTTTATTAATCTCAACCGGGTTTGGCAAAGCTGAACAAGAAACAACGAGCGTAGACGGTGATACATTTCCCTCCTTCGGAGTAGGCGTCTGTTCCTCGAAATCACTGGCATTATTATCCGTATCAAAATATGTTTCGTTTAATTCATCCCATCTCCTCCCGATACTTGCACCTTTCGCTGGATTTACTGTTGGTGTTGTTTCGAAATCTTGCGCCTGCCCCCAACCGACTTTATCAACAACGTCTCCGTTGGGATTCTTTAGCACTAAAGCATTACCCTCCGTGAGAGGAGAGCCGGTTTTAACATCAGCTAGGCCTTCAAAAACTGAATTCAAACGACCTATAAGCAGGTAACCCTTGGCAGATATCTTCTCCCCGGCTAGAGCATTGTGACTAATATACGTAGAATACCCTTCACCGGTTTCGGTTCTCCTTTGGATATACCAACCCGTTAAATCCACCTCTTCGCTATTCGGATTATATATTTCTAAGAACTCATCTTTATCGTCTCCAGTGCCTGCAATTTGGACTTCGGAGATAAGGAGCTTAGGGTATATTATATTGTTTCCGCTGCTGACACCGCCACCGCCGCTATCGTTGTTTGGATTGTTATTGGAAGCTAGCTGAACTCGAGGAAATAAAGGTTCTAATAACGGAGGTACTTCTAACTCTGGCAATTCGGGGATTTCTAACGTCGGCAGTTCTAATGTAGGTGGTTCAAATGGATTTACGTCTTCACTCTGCTGCGGGTCCTCAGGATAATTAAAAGCTAGCTTGCCGTATCCCATCGCGTCCAAGGCTTCAATAAAGTCATCCCATGCTTCTTTGATCCACTCGTCCACCCCACGCACGTTAATTGTTATCTTAAAATCATCGCCAGAAGTGTTGTCGCCTGCCTGGATATTGAAGTCAATATCTCGACTGGCTGAAGCGAGTAAAAACGTGTTGCTGAAGGTACGAGCGAAGAACCTGTATGCCTTTACCGCTTCTCCGTATGGGGAAATACCTTTTACCTTTACCCAAAAGCTAATTTTGTTTGGTTTTTCAACTGTTATCTCATTGTTTTTTGCCTTTTCAGCTTGGTCGTGGAAGTACTTTAGTGTTTCGACACCGGCTAGGATGGCTTTAGGGGGTAGCTGGTCCCAATATTTTCCATTGTCCACTATTCTACCTGTTTGTTTATGGGTTATAGGATCGACTTCTGCAATGAATAGTAAATTGTCCTCCTGACTATACGCAAAAGCCCTATCGCCCAAAACAACATATCTAGCGATTAATGGATTTTGGTATTCTCCATCCAGTATTGAATCCTGACTAAAAAAACTATTATTCGAATAATTTGCTAGATAAATCAAACAGCTTTCTAGGGAACTGCATATTGGTTGATAATCTTTCCGTAAATTATCTATCAACTCGGACGATATATTCCCATATTGCTCGGCCCATTTTTCATATGGCTCGCCTTCATCAAACTCGGCACCAGTTAATTGCTCAAAGACTCCTGGCACTGGTACGTCGAAATGAGTATCTTGCCTTGTATGCGCAGGCACGGCCATATCCTCGATGGCATGTAGAACATAACCCAATGAATAGTAAGCTTCGTCTGTTTCGTTGTTTGAATAATATAAAACCGCGCTATCGAATGCGCGGTTTCCTTGATAATCTGAGTATTGGTCATTTTGGACCTTCTGATTATTGACCCAGCCAAGAGCTGAGATTGGTTCTTTATTAAACGCTATTTTAGCTATATTTCTCACAGTTTCTTCGGATACCCCTTCTAATCTTTTGCCCAGCCATTCTCTTCCGGTAGTCGGGTCATAAAAATGATTTATCCAACGTGGCGGGGTGTCCTCATCGGCACTTCCTCGCGCCAACAAATCTATCTGGCTCTGCGTTAAATCTGGATCATAAATGGCATTGTATAGCTCTGCGATTGCTCTTGTTAAGTTCGGATGTGTGATTTTATTACCATATGCTTCTGCTGGAGAAGCAAATACAAAAATAGAGGAGATTACGATAGAGGAAACAAGAAAAATAACTAAAATATTTACTTTCTTCATAAGCTTTCTATTTTCCAAATATTATTAATGTTTTTGGTGAATATTATACTGCGCATATAATCTCCGATGGGTAGGGTAGTTTCTACATAGCCTCCAGAACCGTCTGGCCACATGACGATTTCTTCTTTATCGAGATGCCATTTATACTCAATTTTCGCGTCGTTTTCGTCGTTTGCTATTTGATTCCAATCTTCCCACCGTGGAAACCATTCCCCGTATTCCCTCAACTTTCCTTCATTTTTAATATCGTTAAACTCCTTCCAATACGTTGCCCTTCTGTCCGGATCCATAACGAAATACTTAACTGCTAAATCAACATCTTCGTTTTTTAAAGCTTCTACAAACATATTAAAGGTCGCTTCCGGAGTTTCCCCTCCATAAGTATCTCCCTTAAGCATATCAATGATCGATTGATTAAACCTCTCCATTGCCCTATAGTTTTTCCATTGCTCGAGCCGATATTTAACCTGGTATCCAGCCTCTCCACCTAAATAAAAGAGGGCTAAGCCCAATATGGCAATAACTATAACTCGTATTATCTTGTTCATATTTTGCAGCTACCTAGGATTATAAAAACCTAAAAAGGCTAATGCTAGCAAGCCGAGGCCTATCCCGATCCACTCAATAAGGGATATTTTCTCTTGGAAAAATACAACTCCGACAACAATAACAGCCACTGTTGCGAGCAAAAGCCAGATTGTTCCCATTATGGCGATTTCATTTCTATGCAAAAGTGCCGGCAACCATGTAAAAGCCGAAAGGACCGAAGTAAAAACTACAACAATAGCTAAGCCGATATTCGGCTTTGCCGCCCAAATTTTAGAGAAATATTCTCCAAAAGCGAAGAACACTACAGAAATTACTAACCATACAACGGCGGGAATTGCCAACAATATGCTCATAGTTACAAAGGATTAAGTATTTGCCAAAAACTTCGATCATCTTCTACGCCCATGATACCGTTTTTAATATCAAAAGTCATAGTTATATACCCTACGAAAAAACCGATCAGGAATATAGCGAAAAAAGATAAAATCCAGATTTTCTTGACCATACTACTTTAATTTTAAGACTATAATAATTATTGTCAAACTGGGGGAACGTTCCGTCTATCAGGCGAGCCGATTACTAAACTACTTCCATGAAACAAAAAAGCCCGACATTACGCCAGGCATTGGATTAAATAGAAAAAGTGCTTTGAATAGTTTCACTGTATCTCGAAGTAACTGGCATACCACCAGTATGCCTTTTCCTTCAGATGGACTGCGTCAGGGTAAGAGCCACACTCATCGATTGAGACAGCATGAACGATTTCTCCCTTTGTGATATCCCCGAGATCGGTTGTACACCTGAGGGCGACGGGCGGATCGAGAATAAAACATCCGGGACGGATACTAGGTTTAATAGTGATAGCTTTTGCCTTGATTTCTTTAACCGTCGACATAGCACTCTCCTTCCATCTTAGGGCGATGGAAACCCGTGAAAAAGGCGAATTGTTTAGGAACTGACATCAGATAGTGTACAAAATATCTACTAATTTGTCAAAAAAGCCCCTTCTAGGGGGCTTTTCGATAAGTATTCGAAACACTACTTGTCCAGCTTATCAGCCACCCTCCCAATCCATATTGTCACAACAACAGCGACTACCGTAACTATTAATGCGTAGATTATCATTGGTAATAATCCTTCGGTCGCACCGAATAATCTCTTGAAAATAGCTTGGACGGCTTCGTTCCAAGCCAATGCGGCTACGAAACCGAAGGCGCTAGTAATCAAGATGGATAATTGACCAATAATTTCTTTTTTCATGTCTTAGTCTTAAAAATTGTTTAAAATCCAACGAAAGTATGGATAACCTCAGCCGGTATGGTGCTTACTTTACCGTCAGACCCAATTGTATTTACACCAACCACATCTCCCCATATGTTGAACAACGGGCTTCCGCGCATCGATCCCACCTCAGATATATTTGTTTTTATAGTGCTCTCGTTAAAGCTCCTAATCAATCCATCGTTCGCTATCTCTTCTAATGTTGAAGGGATAATCCCGACTAAAAATACGCGCTGGCCGAGCTTCATCTTGAAAGGGTCTGCAAATCCACAGGTTTTTAGATTGTTTCTCTCTATTTTAAGCAACGCTAAATTGTTTTTAGCGTCTCGCTTCGTGATTGTAGCTTTAATCTCCTCACCTTCAAAAAACACAGTAACAACAGCGCCTTTCGGGGCTACGTCAGCTAGAGTGAGAATCATCCCGTCGAAAGTAACAATAAGACCTGAGCCGGAAACTGTCCCTGCGCTTGTCTTAGACTGGATGCCAACTACAGATTGTTCTACCCTTTCAACGGCCTTCTCCAAGGCAGTTTCCTCTCCTATCAAGTATTCTTCCCTTGTATTTATAATAATCTTGCCTTCCTTGAAGTTCTTGATGAATTGGAATTGAGAAAAATAGGAATTAGCCAGTATTGAAGGGAAGATAAACAATTGGAAGATAAATCCGCTCAAAAGCCCGCCTAAAAACACTGCGAGAATCAAAGCAATGAACTTCTTACCTTTACTTTCGATAAATTTCATAAATTATTTCTTAGAGCCGACTTTCGCCCTCTTTGTTTTTTGCAATAATCGTGGCATAGGCATTGCCGGCATGTCAAAAACAATATTACCACCTTTAGCGTCAATTACAACGTTATCGCCGTCTTTAATCTCATTGCTAACAAGCTTTAAAGATAAGGGGTCCAGAATTGTCCGCTGGATAACTCTTTTCAAAGGCCTGGCACCTAGGCTTAAATCAAAACCTTTTTCAGCCAACAACTCTTTGGCTTTTTCTGAAATTCGAAGAGTGATACTCTTGGCTTTTAAACGTTTTTCAACCTTTACTAATTCTAGGTCAACGATTCTCTTAATCTGCTCCTTTTGCAGGTAGTTGAAGATAATGATCTCGTCAATCCTATTTAAAAACTCCGGCCTGAATTGGTCTTTCAAAGAATTCATCACTTTGTCCCTCATGGAGTCTCTTTCAGCCATTTCCTCTTTGGTATCAAAACCAATAGCTGACATTTTGTTGATATAGTCAGAGCCTACGTTCGAGGTCATGATGATAATCGTGTTTTTGAAAGACACTGTTCTGCCCTTAGAATCAGTTAAACGGCCGTCTTCAAAAATCTGAAGCAGGATATTAAACACTTCAGGGTGAGCTTTCTCCACTTCATCTAATAATATTACAGCATACGGCCTGCGCCTGACTTTTTCTGTCAGCTGGCCTCCCTCTTCGTAGCCGACGTAGCCTGGGGGAGAACCGATTATCTTGGCCACCGTGTGCCTTTCCATGTACTCGGACATATCCAAACGGATTAAAGCCTTTTCGTCGTTGAATAAAAACTCAGCTAAAGCTCTGGCAGTTTCTGTTTTTCCTACGCCCGTCGGGCCCAAGAACAGGAACGAGCCCATTGGCCGGTTTTCTTCCGAAATTCCAGCCCTAGCCCTTCTAATTGCGCGGGAGATGGCTTCAATTCCTTCTTCCTGGCCGACGACCCTTCGTTTCAAGGTATCTTCCATCTTCTCTAGCTTCTGCGCTTCTTCGCTTATTAACTTAGTCACGGGAATTCCCGTCCAACGGGAAACAACGTAGGCGATTTCTTCTTCCGTTACTTCTTCTTTGATATAGTGGTGCTTGCTTTGTAGTTTAATCAGCTTCTTTTCAACTTCACGCGATTCTTTTAACAACTGCGGTATCTTTCCGTATTTTATCTCAGCCACCTTTTCTAAATTTGCATCTCTTTGGGCGATTTCTGTTTGAGAGGACAGCTCGTCAATTTTCTTTCTATTCTCTTTTATCTTATCAACCAGCTCTTTTTCTGCCTGCCACTTGGCGCTGATTCCTTTTGCTTTCTCTTTTAAGTCAGCTAAAGCCCTGGCAATGGCTTTTAGCCTTTTGTCGGAGTTCTTTTCTTTCTTGAGCGCTTGTTTTTCAATTTCTAGTTTTGTAATTTCCTTTTCGTACTTTTCCAAATCAACCGGAGAAGATTCGATTTCCAGCCTTAAAGCCGAAGCTGCCTCGTCCATTAAATCTACTGCCTTGTCCGGCAGGAATCTGTCGGCAATGTAACGGCTGGCTAGCTCAACAGCTGCTTTAATAGCTGAATCTTGTATACGGACTCCATGATGAACCTCATATTTTTCCTTTATTCCTCGCAATATGGCGACAGCGTCATCTAGACTCGGCTCTTGTACGTAAATAGGCTGAAATCTTCTTTCTAAAGCCGGATCTCTTTCAATATATTTCTGGTATTCCTTTAAGGTCGTCGCTCCAACCGCACGCAGTTCACCGCGGGATAACGCAGGCTTTAATAAATTAGAAGCGTCAATTGCGCCCTCAGCAGCTCCTGCTCCGACTAGGGTGTGGATTTCGTCGATGAAAAGAATATATTTGCCGTCTGCTCTGTTAATTTCCTTCAATAAAGCTTTGATTCTTGTCTCAAATTCTCCGCGGTATTTTGTGCCAGCCACTAAAGCGCCGAGGTCTAGGGAAATAACTTCTCTGTTTTTTAAAAACTCCGGTACATCGCCTTTGGAGATCTTCTGGGCAAAGCCCTCGACAATAGCTGTTTTTCCAACCCCTGCCTCTCCGATCAAGACTGGGTTGTTCTTTGTCCTGCGGGAGATGATTTGCATCAATCTCCTGATTTCGTTCTCTCTGCCGATAATAGGGTCTATTTTCCCGGAAGCAGCTAAATTAGTAAGGTTTCTCGTATACTTTTCAATTACCTGGTATTTAGATTCTGGTTCAGGGTCAGTAATCCTCGTACCCCCGCGAACCTGGGATAAAACCTTTAGAACTGTTTCGTAATCCAGCTTGCTTGATTTAATAACTGTAGAGTCCGGTCCGGCGGATTGGAAAAGAGTTACTTTCTCCAAAAGTTCTTTGGCATTAGTCGGGGTATCAAGCAGTCCTAGGAATAAATGTTCTACTGAAACGAATTCGTCGCCCATTTTTATCGATTCCTGTCTGGCTCTTTCTAAAACCTTGGCCATGTCCTGGGTAAGATAAAATTGGCCCATTGCTGTCGGGTTTACGGTTGCAGATATTTTAAAAATACCGGCGTCAGCCTTCTTTTTCAAATTCTCGACATCTGCGCCTAGCTTCTGCAGTACGGTTAGAACGACGCTTTCTTCCTGCGAAAGCAAAGACAAAAGCAGATGCAAGGCATCCACCTGTTGCTGGTTTCTTTCTTGAGCGATAAGTTGTGCGCCTAGAATGGCGTCTTGGGCTTTATTGGTAAAATTTGCTCCGTTCATATTATTATATACGTTTTATTTGTAACATATTTTCCAGTGTAAATCAATAGCACTCTTGAGTCAAGAGTGATAAAAAAAGAGACCCCGAGGGGTCATCACTATAGTTAGGATATATGATATTTTCACGGATAATCGAGCATAGCGGTTCTCATCTTTTTGAGGCCTGCTTCCTCAATCTGCCGGGCTCTTTCACGACTTAACCCGATTACTGCAGATATTTCTCTGAATGTTTTCTTGCCTTTATTGCCGTTCAAAGGAAGTCCGAAATGAAGGATTATGACTCTCGCTTCTATCTCGGAGAGACAGTTTATCTCTCCTTCAAGAATTTGCTGAGCGATTTCGCGATAAATGGCTTCGTCGTCATTGTGCCTTTCAAGTTCTCCAACATCTGATGTTAAATCGATTTCCAACTGCATCCAAGGCCTTTTAATCCTCATAAACGAACGAGCAATTACGTTGCAAGCATAGGTTGAAAACTTAAATCCTCGTGCAGCATTGAACTTTTCAACAGATCTGACGAGCGCAAAATTGCCCTCGGCAATAAGCTCATGGAATGTAACGCCTTTCATACGGAATCTTCGGGTCATTGCAAACACTAATCCTAAGTTCGCTTGAATGATGATTGCGCGAATCCTCTGCGCCCTTTGGAACCACGAGATGGCCTCCCGCCTTTTTTGCTGAGCCATGAGCTTTCTCAATACATACTTTGCGTAGTTATACCGGAAGAACAACTCCAATTCATCTTCAGCACTTAGGGTAGTGTAAAAAACGTGGTTTTCTTTCACCCCATCTACGTTCACAGCTGTTACTCTTGGTTTTGGAATCTTGATTTCTCTTGCTTCAGAACCAAAATAGCTGTCCATAGCTGAAGGACGGCGAAAACTGGAATGGGGGATAAACTTCACAATTTTAGGAATTTGATCGTACGCCTTTTGCTCTCCGACAGTTAATACGGTTTTGGAAGTTGCCGCTATCATCGCTCACTCCTTTCATCCGTGAAGAAGTTTTAAATGTACGGTGAATTAATATATTTATGCCACAAATATGTGAAAATATCAAACGCAACAAAAAACCTGCCGCACAGCAGGTTTATTGTTCCTAAATTATTACTTCTTTTTAATAACCAGCATCGTAGTCGTATTGAACGGATCGTGATGCATTCCGTATTCTAAAATATTCAATCCATAAAGCTTGGCTGCAATTTGTGAAGCTAAAGTAGCGGTTGTTTTAGGAAATTCCCCATTAGCTATTCTCTTTGCGCATAAAGCCGTATCGTCGGCATCGCTGCCTTTAGTCAGTACAATGTTGGAATATTTCTCAGCAAAAGTTCTCTCGCACTGGGAAATAGCCTGCGGATGGCCAAAAACCTCTTTCACCTGAGAAACATCGGTTAAGGATTTATCAGCCATTAAACATTGCAAAATCTCCATGCCGTAGAGTGCCATGACTTCGAAATGATATTCTCCCATTGTCTGAATGCTGGAAACATAAGCGCCCGAGCCGGAGTTGGCAATACAAAACACTCCGCGGTCTATTTCCTTTTTATCAACTGCTTCAATTACTCTCTTGGCTTCCACTAAATATTTCAAATCCAGCTTGCTTGGATCAATTCCTAGGTCTTCACAGAGTCGTAAAACTGATTCGTGGGTAAAGCAGCCTTCAATTCCGTGGATACCGACAGAAACCCTTCCTTTATCGGTTGGGAAGATATCCTTAGGGTCTGCAGCATATTGAATCTTCAGCTTCGGCTTCATGGGTATTCTTTTATGAAAAGAGAATATCTTTTGCGTTGAGTCCACAAACCACCTGTCTATCCACTGGCGGACTCGCGTCCTTTCTTCTAAGGGCAAACTTTCGACGAACTCTTTTTGTTTAGATAGTCTTTCTTCTACTTCCTGAGCAGAAATCGTACTTAATTCCTGAAATGTTCTTTTGGTTACATTTAATAAATCTCCGTGAGCTTTAATTATTAAATCATTCCTCAGCCAAGAGGCTGAGCTGTTAATAGCATGGATGTAAGCGGAGAATAAGGCGTTGGATGCTGGAACCGCCCACTCCATTATTTGTTTCATATCCGGCTTTTCCTGCCCGCATTCTTTTGAATATTGTGAAATTAAAGATCCTATAACAATAGTAAGCACCTCTGGCATGCTTAAAGTAATTCCCATCATGAAATCGTGTTCGTCTTCTGATTGAGCTTCAATAAAACTGATTCCTTGTTTTTTTAGAAAAGATAAAATTTCCTTTGCTTTCTCGTTTTCTTCTGTCTCCTTGTTTCTCGCAATAATAGCCCATTTCTGTCCGTTTGAGGGAACATACGGGCCGTGCAAAGGATGTAAAGATAAGTGAACGGCGCCTGTAGCTTTCACTACGTCGGACAGGCGCCGTTTTATTGAGCAGATGTCAACGATCAATTTAGACTCCAAATGAGCATCCTTAAGGATGCCTGGAACTGTGTCCCGAGGGACACTCAACCAGATTACGTCTGAACTCCAGACCTTGGACCATTCGTCGTTAGACGAGTCCTTGTCTGCTAAGTTCACCGGTCCTAATTGTTTGAGGAGAGGGAGAAGCAGCTTTTGGGCCATTTCTCCCTTTCCTCCTATAATTGCGTTGATCATAAATTTGAGAACAAAAGGATTAGTCGTGTATCGTTCGGAAAGCCCTTTGGACTACCTTGGCTCCATGTTGGGTGAGGCCGCCAAAGAAAATCATTATAGGACTTCCGAAAGAGTGCAGTTTGTGCAGATGGTAAATCTCGCGCGCCTGCTCTGTTGTGATGCAAAGCTCAACGTTTCCGAGAGAACATTCCCGAGCTGCAACTGCGTTGCTGTTGACGAGGACTATCCTACGATTCAGGCATTTCACTAAGTGCTGAGGCGACGGATGAGACGCTATGCGCCAACCAGCGGGAATATCCGCATCGCAAAAGGATTGGGCACATCGACGATAGAAATCAAGGCTGTTAGTTGCAAGTTGCATCTCATCAAGCGGCATTGCCTCTTGAAAAACGAACGGCAAAACATCGGGATTTCCAAAAAAGAACTGGCTTTCTTGCGAGTACACGGCGCAAGTCCAGAACACGGCAACTACGCCTGGCTCATTGATTTCTCGGGCTTTCGCCAGACAAATCTCAGGAGTATCACCGAGAATAATCTCTGATTTCCCGGTAATGCACATGCGGTGCAGCCACTTCTTTGCGGCCTGAGAAATATTGGTCCCCTCAGGACCCAAGCAAAAGCAGATAACCTTTCTGACGATAGCCGACTGAAGCGCATTCATGATGTTTTCTTCGTTACGGAGCAAACCGTCCACATCTGAAAAAATGCTGAGATCCTTAATCCTACTTGTTGTCATTTTCTGCTCCCTTCTTTCTTTGTGAAAAGAACTACTTCCTCGTCCGACTGGGCTCAATAAAAAAGCCCTTTCCGAGAAAGGGACTGATTTGAATTACTCTTTATTTTATATTCAAACCAACCCCCTTCTTAAAAAAGGTAAAGAAACATGAAAAATTTTGAGTAATTATCTGTATCATATTCTGTAACTCCTTTATACCAAATAGGAATAATCTGTCAAGGCTAAGGCCTTTCCCCTAAAGTAACCTGTATATCCGACTCCTGGCCGTCCCTTAATACTTTCAGAGTTACCGCATCCCCTGGATTATACCTGCTTATCATTTTAGAAAGGGAATTATCTTGAGTAATTTTCTGGCTGTTAATCTCTAGGATAATATCTCCTGCTTTAATACCGGCTTTGTCGGCAGCAGAATCTTTAGTTATAGCCACCTCTCCTTTCTCTCCTTTTTTTATCCAAGCGCCGTAATCTACGGGCAGCTCATTCTTCTCTTTTAAGTCGGCGGTAACCAGCACATATCTTATGCCAAGAAACGGATAGACTATTTTCCCGTTAGCTGAAACCTGTTCAATGTCTTTTTTGGCCCGAGTTATGGGAATAGCAAAACCAATGCTTTGAGCAGCTTCGGCTACCGCGGTATTGATACCAATGACTTCCCCCTTTAGGTTTAACAACGGCCCTCCGGAGTTCCCTTTATTAATCGCAGCATCTGTTTGGATAATATCTTCTAATACTTCTGTGAAATCCCCTGCGCCGGATGCGCTTACGGTTCGGCCAAGACCGGAAATTACACCGACTGAAACTGTATTACGGAACTCGCCCAAAGCATTTCCGATTGCAATTACGCTCTGGCCGATTTGTAA
>JBAZYR010000002.1:0-124548 GCA_041659225.1 Candidatus Staskawiczbacteria bacterium | reverse complement strand
AGGCTATTATGACGGATTTTAATGACGACCAGGCATCCATAGTCGGCGACTGGTTTATTGATGAAAATCTTGAAAAAGCTAAGCTCACCTACATTTTTTCTCTGAGACCAGGGTGGCAAAAAAAAATTGAGTGGCTGAAGGAGCAAAGACAAAAAAATGATATTAATCTCATTGATTTCCCGATAGATGAATACGAATATCAGATTTTTGGAGGCGAAAGTCAGCATAGGGCAGACCCATATTTTTTAAAAATGTTAAAAATGGAGTCATTGGATGCACTTAGGGATGCACGAAAGGAATTAATCGCGGGTGGTGATTATAGATTACTATATAGAATATTAAATAATAGAGACAAGAAGCAATATAGCGATATCCAAAAATCATTACTGGATCTACAAAATAAAGTGAAAATTGATCCGGAGTTTAGAAAAATTTCATCTGAGATAAAGACTTATCTCGATAAAATCTCACTTCAAGAAAATGATATAGACAATAGTGTCGATTTTAAATTTACTTCACCTGAACTTTCCGAAGTACTGAAAAAGTTAAGTCTAATATATGGAAGTAATCCAATAAGTGTTGAAAGGAATGGGCTAGGAAGGAATAATTTACTGTATATGTCTTTAGTTTTATCTCATCTGACGGGTAGTAATTTTGGGTCAGATAATACTTTTTTTAGGCTTATAGGTGTTGAAGAACCTGAGTCTCATCTACACCCACACCTTCAATTACATTTGTCAAAAAATATTAAGAATAGTAATGGAGAAGATTTACAGATAATTATAACATCTCACTCACCTTATATCGCATCTCAATTAGATCTAGAAAATACCTATATTCTGTATAAGGATAATGACCAAATAAAAAAGCATAATTTATTGACTGGGATAGAGCCGGATAGCGATACAGCTCGATATTTGGAGAAGTTCCTAAACGCGACAAATTCCACCATGTTTTTTGCTAAAAAGATAATTTTGGTTGAGGGAATTTCGGAGCAACTTTTGATACCAAAGCTATTTGAGATTTATTCCGGTGGAAAGTCTTTAGAAAAATGTGGGTGTAACGTTGTAAATGTTAATGGTTTAGCCTTCAAACATTTTTTGGAAATAATTAAAAATGGTTACTTCATTCGTTGCGTTGTTTATACAGATAATGATGGGACCACACGGGGAGAAGATTTGAAAAAAGCTTACGAGTCGGAAAACAATGTCATAAGAGTGATTATTAGCGATAAAAAAACATTTGAAAAAGATTTAATATTTGTTAACAAATCTGGCGCTACAAAGGATACTCTCGTATCTGCCCTATGCAGAACTAGACCAACAAATGGTCCTAAATTAAAAAAATTGATTGGGGCCGACGAAATTGACGTGGAAGCCTTTTTCGAAGAAATAAAAGATTACAAATCGGAATTTTCTTTAGACTTGCTTACATCTATAGAGGAGTCAACGAATATTAATATTCCGGAGTATATCCAAAAGGGATTTGACCATCTCCTTAACCCATAGAAAATGCCCGGCACAAAAATCGTAAAGGTTATAGCTGGGCCAGGGGGAGGCAAAACGTCCGGATTAGTCGAGGAGGTCTTAGGCAATTTAGATTTGCTTAAACCTAATAGATATTTCACGGTAATTACCTATACAAATGCAGCCACCGATAAAATCCGCAAAGAATTAGGAAAGAAAATAAAGATACCTCCAAACATTTTTATTGGAACTATACATAGCTTTTTAAATAGATTCATACTTTTGCCCCATGCTTCGAAAATAGGCGTAACTCCATCCGATATCATTTTTATAGATGATTTAGACATCGATGATCCTAGGATGAGAAATGTTATTATCAAAAGGGCCAGAGACAAAGGGGTTATAACATACGAACAAATCGAGTGGATATCTGAAAAAATTATTTGCGGGGGAAGCGTCAAATCTGGACAAGGGGAAGTACTGATAAAGCCCAAAATCGCCAATATACATTCGCAGAATATTAGCAAGAGAATACAATGTGTGTTTGTTGATGAGTACCAGGACGCGACGATCCCCCAGCATAATATTTTTACTAAGCTTATATCAACAAATCTTATAGATTATTTTTATTGCGTTGGTGATCCGGAACAATATATTTACGGGTTCACATATAAAAACAAAGTCATTAAAAAACCAGCCTTTGCTGATTTGCCTATACAAAAGATCGATTCGATCCCCGATATCTCGGTAATTAAATCAAACCATAATCATCGGTCAAGTAAGGAAATTGTAAAATTTATAAACAACTTTTCTGTATTGAAACAAATATCTGTATCGTGCAATCCGGATGGCCCTCCTGTAACTTTTATTTCTGCAACTAATCAAGAAGATATAATTAAAGTTTTTAATTCTGTTTGCTTTAACTGCGGATTAGAAAATAAAAAGAAATTTTACTTATCTCATGCGAAAAGTACAATAACAGACCAGAGTTTGGTCAGCATCGATCAAATCGTAAACCCGTCGATTAATTCGGAGAGATTACTTTCAGAAACTCTGCGGCTAATATGTGGCATTTCTGGTAAAAGCCAAAAGGAAATTTGTAAGATAAAAGAATGTGAATCTCTTGAATTGCGGAGGATGGCTTTGAAGATTCTAAAAATTATCAAATCAAATGATAGTATTTCCGAAGACAATTTAAAAAAAATTATAAAAGATGATTTTGGCATAAGTATTGAACAAAATAGGAATTATAAATACAACAACAATAATAGTCTTCTGAAGATTCTATCTATTTTGAAAAAGGGGCTGTCTAATCCAGTAAATATAAAGTCAACAATACACAAGTCCAAGGGTCTAGAAGCTGAGGCAGTTTTAACAATAGCAAAATCAAAAGACGAACTAAGGAAATGGATTGAGACTATGCCACAAAAGAGATCATCGGATACAGCTGATGTATGCCGGATAGGATTTGTTTCATTCAGTAGGCCGCGACATTTACTATGTATTGCATGTCTAGAGGACTGTGAAGATATAAAAAATTATATATTATCTTTAGGAGTAAAAATTATATAAATAGTAGAAAAATATTTTAGGGTTTTAGTTGGTTCTTATTGTGCGACTAATTAGAGGAACCGAATTTATGCGTTGCTTTTAAATCAGTTTGAAACTTTGCGTAAAAAGGAGTAAATTGTAGTAATATCATGGAAAAGAAGATACTTTCAGGAATCAATCAAGAGCCGTATTTTTCTGAAGATAATTTTGTTTTGTACAACGCCGATAGCATAAAACTACTCCAACAGCTTCCAGAAAACTCTGTGGATATGATTTTTGCAGATCCACCATATCATCTATCGAATGGCGGATTTTCAGTCCACGCCGGGAGACAGGTAAGTGTCAATAAAGGTGATTGGGATGTCAGCAATGGGTTAAGAAAAGATTATGAATTTCATTTAAAGTGGATAAAAGAATGCAGGCGAGTTTTAAAGCCCAGCGGAACTATTTGGATTAGCGGGACATATCACTCAATATATTCATGTGGTTTTGCTCTGAAGGTAGCGGGTTATAAAATTCTAAATGATATAGCTTGGCGCAAACCAAACCCTCCGCCGAACCTGAGCTGCAGGTATTTCACAGCTGGACACGAGACATTAATTTGGGCGATAAAAGACCCGAAGTCAAAACATACTTTCAATTACAGCAAAATGCGTGACGGCAACTGGCCGGAAGATATTTTAAAGAAGCCGAATAAACAAATGATGTCTGTTTGGTCTATTAATGCTCCGGAAGCCTGGGAAAAAAAATTTGGGAAACATCCTACCCAAAAGCCTTTTAATTTGTTAGAAAGAATAATCTTAGCGAGCACAAAGGAGAATGACATCGTACTTGATCCTTTCACTGGTAGTTCTACTACTGGTTTAGCTGCGCTGGCTAATAAAAGGAAATTTGTTGGTATAGATACAGAAAAAAGCTATTTGGATCTGTCTAAAAAAAGGTTCGATGAATTAATAAGTATTAAATTAGATTAAAAAATATGCAGAGAGGAGGTGTCGGAGGGGCAAATACAAAAACAGGATTAGTTTTCGAATTAAACACAAACTTAATAACTTTTCTAAGGAAACAGAAAGGGTATACAACTGAAAAAATTTCAGGATACAAAAAAGCGTACTTTATTTATTACAAAAACGAACAGGTTGCAAGGACCTTTCCCACTCATGACTTATACACATTCTTGAGGAAAAAACACAACGTTGATTGGTCAACCATATTTTCCAAAAAACTTTTGCCCGATGACGCTTTATATGTATTTTTGAACAATACCGTTTACATAATTGAGAAGAAAAATCAACAGGGCGCTGGCTCTGTCGATGAAAAATTGCAGACATGTGACTTCAAAAGAAAACAATATAAAAAACTATTCTCTAGATTAAATTACGAGGTTGAGTACATATATCTGCTTGCGGATTGGTTTAAACACCCAAGCTATAAAGACATGCTTGATTATGTAATTTCCGTTGGCTGTCATTATTATTTTGAATATATTCCCTTGCAAAAATTGGGTCTACCGACGCCGAAGTAATATTCTATTATGCGACAGACTGGACAAAACAAAGAAGCGGGAACTCTTTGCTTCTCTTTTCGTTGTGCAGGGAAATGGCTTTGTGATAGGGTTAAGCCGTAGGATAAATTATGGAAAATGGTGTTCTAACTATATTTGTAGACGGATCTTGTCGGAACTCTCCCCGAAGAGGAGGATTTGCTGTAAGATTTATTTTTCCCGATCACTTAGGTGAGAGTCCTAAAAACTTTTCTTCCACTAGGTACTTAAGCGTTACGAGCCAACAGATGGAATTGCAGGCGTGCATTTCCGCCCTTAAAAAGGTCAAGAGGTTTGATCATATAAAAGATTGGTCAAAGATTATCGTTTTCACCGATTCAAGGTATGTGGTAGAGAATTGTCCCAAAGCAATATTTGAATGGAGAAGAAATAAATGGATGAGACGAGGCGGAGCACCCGTGCTCAATGCTTCTCTTTGGAAGGAGTTAGCGAACACAATTATCAGAATATATCAGAAAAATAATGTAAGAGTTGATATAAGGTGGGTGAAGGGTCACGCAAACAATAAGAATAATGAGATAGTAGATAAAATGGCGAAGGCCTCGTCTCAAGGGAGGGGAGAGGCAAGATTAAATGAAATAATTGTTAGAAGAAAAATATCAGACAGAAGTGTTGCCCCCGGTTGTGTTCAGATGTTCGGACAGAGATTAAGGATCAGGATCATAACCCGAGAAAATTTAAGAATGCAAAAAACGTATAAATATAAATACGAGGTCGTAGATAAGGATGACCCACACAATGAATGTGTTGATATTATATTCTGCCAAAAATGCTTAAGAGCAACTCACAGTTATTTGGTAGAGGTTGGCGATAAGCAAGAAAATCCGCAGATTCTAAGGGTTATAGGAGAAATTTAGATTCAATTGAAGTTTTATCAAATAAGGAATAATCTTAAATAATAAACATAGACTAAATAAATTTATGGAAGACAGATTATTAGAAAAATGTCGAGAGGGAAAGAAAGCAATTGGAAAGACAGGAACTTAACTAATTATATTTTGATTTATAGTTGGTTTCCTCCTCGGAGCAATAATTTTTTAATAAACAAATTAAAATGATAGAAGTAATTTTAGTCATAGCTTTTATCTGGGGAGGGTTTTACCTAACTGGTTGGCTAATCTCCAGCATCTCCGATTGGTCTAAAAAACACAAAGAAGAAATAAGAAACCAGGTTGCTGAGGAAGTTTTAAGTGGGTTGGACATAAAAACAGTAATTGAAGAGTATAAGAATAAATTAGCCCATATAAAATATAGAAAGACCGACCCAACAGAAGCGCAACTTGATAGACTAAAAGTGCAATTATGGGGGAGAGATGCTGTGTTAATGAAGGATTGCCCCGATTGCAAGGAAGGGCATCTTATAGTTAGAAAAGGCCAATATGGTAAATTTTTAGGTTGTACAAAATATCCAAAGTGTAAATACACGAATAAAATCGCAGAAGCAAGAGAAGAATACAAAAAAACTATCAACGAACGAGTCGTCGATGATATTAGACGCGCATATTCAAATCTATGAGTTATTATGACGAAGTAAAACAGGATTTAATAAAACTTTTATCTGATTTTAGTGGAGCATCGGAGCAATTTGATATCTTTTTTAAAAAACTGGACGAACAAGAAAAAGCAATAATTCAGTTGGCCAGCGAAAGGCAAATTGGTTTTCCGTGGCTTGCAAGAGCCTATGCTGAATTTTTTGAACTACAGGATAAAAATATTATTGATTTCTTACAATATAAAAAACACTCTGCGGTCTCTGCAAGCGTGATTGTTAAAGAGCAATCAAGGTTAAGGAGAGAAGCGCAAAAAGAAAATAAAATTGCACAGTACTTAATCCAATATTATGAAAATATTGCGCCATTTCTTCTTGATTTGAAGGAAGAATTAGATATCGCGACAGAAGAGGAAAGAGGGCTATTAAAAGAATATTCCGAAGAAGAATTGCAGGACTTTGCGACACATTACCTAACAAAAGAGGAATATCGAAAGCTTCCCAGCGCAAAAAGAAATCAAATGGCTCTTGACCGCTTTTGGTCCAGATCTAAATCAAAGTGGTTAATCGGGCGTATTTATGAGAGGTTCGTTGGATATATTTACGAGCAGAAAGGATATGATGTTGAATATGTTGGCATATTCAAAGGTTATGAAGACTTAGGAAGGGATTTAATTTGCCAAAAAGAAAATCAAATTATAGTAATACAATGCAAATATTGGTCTCAATTTAGAACAATCTATGAAAAGCACATTTTTCAATTCTTTGGCACGGTGTTCCAATATAAAGACCAGAATAAGAGTAAAAAGGTAAAGGCAGTATTTTATACGACAACAAAGGTTTCTGATTTAGCGAGAAGGTTCGCTCAAGAGTTGGGCATACAACTCGCAGAAAACTTTTCAATGGACAAACAATACCCCTGCATAAAATGTAATATCTCTAGAGTCGATAAAACAAAAATCTATCACCTTCCCTTTGATCAACAATACGATAATGTGAAGATAGAGAAAGATCGTGGTGAATTTTATTGTGCTACCGTTAAAGAGGCTGAAGAGGCGGGTTTTAGACGAGCGTTTAAATACAAAGGCATTAAAAAGTAAAGATATGAACCAAGAGGAAATTGAAAAACTTTTATTATCAAAACCCGATGAGGTTATTGCGTCATATGAGAAGAAAGGAATAGACTTTGAAAGTACAAAAAAAACTATTGACGCGGCTAGATTATTGGTGAGAGAGAAGTATAAAATGACCCAAGAGAACATTGACGCGGTTGAATTCTGCTTTTGGTTCACATATTTTGTCGAGAGGGAAGTAGATGATTTAGTTGTTTGTCCAGAAACGATGGCTGGAGCAAGAAAAGAAGCCATGAATGCGATAATTGATCATCTACATTTTGGTGATAAAATTTCTCTAATAAGCGAGCTACATATTAAAGAACAAAAAAGGACCCATTTGTAAAGTTTCTTTGGAAGATGAATGAACTAAGGAACTCAGTTGCTCATGGAAGATTTCAAGAACTTAAATACGAAGGTCACGCTTTGTCTGATCTTAAGGGACAAATGAAAATAATAGTTGATTTTATGAATGTCTGTAAAAAAGACCGGCAGCCAGAAGTTATTGCACAGGATGCTAAGACAACCAATAAGGCGGTTTAGCCTATTTATTGTGCGACAGATTAAGCGCAACGAAAATTGACCGCTCGGTCAGTTTTTTTTATCGGGGTCAGAATGGAACTGATGGTGTATATCTCTTAAACGTTTGTTAGTCACATGCGTGTAAATCTGTGTGGTCGCAATATTACTGTGGCCCAAGAACTCTTGAATGCTACGTAAATCCACCCCTTGATTCAATAAATCCGTGGCATACGAGTGCCGCAGGGTATGGGGAGTAGTAAATATCGGTACGCCAGACAATAATGCATATTTTTTAACCATCCTTTCAATGGACCTTGGCGTAAGCCGAGAGTCATCATCTCCCTTTGTATCCCTGAAGTTTACAAACAGCGCCTTAGTGTTCGCGTTTTCTATCCCGTTCCTTATCTCGAGGTATTTTTTAATAAAACCCAACGCCCGTTCCGAGAAGTAAACCACGCGGGGTTTGCCGCCTTTGCCAATAACCCCTAGCTCCATATCCTTTTTATCCTTTAAGCTATTAAACTGCTCGAGATCCAAAGCTACCAACTCGGCAATCCTAAGCCCGGTTGAGAATAAGGTCTCCAGAATAGCCCTGTCCCGGGTAGTTATTGAGTCCTTTGGCTCAACTGAAGCTAAAAGCTTGCCAATCTGCTCTAAATTAAGGAATTTGACGGTTTTAGCCGATTTATCGGGCTTAGGAAGGGCTATTTTCCCCGGGGGTAGTGAAACTACGTCTTTAGCCACAAAGTAGGCTAAAAAGGCCCTTAAAGCGATTAAATAGTAGTTCTGGGTACCCTTTGACAGTAGTTTACCCGTAGCCGGGCTTGGGGTCCTGGAAAGGTATAATCTATAGGCCCAAATATGATCTGCGGTCAGCTGGTGGGGGAGCAGGGTGCTATTTTTAGACTGGTCCAACCAAATAAAAAACTTCTGCAAATATTTTTTATAATTCTCCTGAGTATTATCCCGCAAACCTTTTTCAACTTCACAATAATCTAGAAAGTCTTGCAGGTGTTCCTTTAACGGCTTTGATGACTTTGGCATAGTTGTTATATTTAGTACATCGGTTTACCTACATTTTGCGACATACTATATATCTATAATAACCCCTCCTAATAAGGTGTCAACCCATGCCCCTGTTGATAACAGTCCCGGCGGCTTACCGCACTCTATAACTCTGCTATATAAGTTAATCTGTACACCTTCGAGGATCCAGTAAAAACAAAAATATTTTTTTATTTTTATTTCCCCACCGATCGTTCGTCCGCTCTCCCCCGCTGCCTACACTATTCCTGCACGAGTAGCCGGAACTACGGCAAATATGACCCTGCTGAACTTTATACGCCGAGCCTGTATACCTGTAATCGTGTCGCACAATAGAATACGTGTACAAAAAAGCTCACGACTGAGGATCGCAAGCTATTTACTACCTATCGGGTTAAATGCGGCGGAGTTCTAGACGAACTATTAAAAGGGCGATTGATACAACTATCGCACTTAAGTACCAAGCTGTTGGATTGCCTGCGGAGGAAAAACCGCAAATAAGCAAGGTCATCGCCAGGATTGCAGCGATAAACGCAGAAAGGTCAAAGTCCATGGTGTTTAGGTCTTTCCTCAAAAAAATACTTATACAACAAACGACAAAAACAAAAAAACCACAACCACTAACGACCAGTCCGGGCATGATGTCTTCCTTTCTAGATTTCCAACCTTGAAACTATTACTGCACGACTTATCAAGGAGCAACCGTAATCCTAAAACAAAACGTTAAATTTATCAATGTTTATCACTAACGAACAAACCGCTCAATAAATCTGAAAAATAGTCCTTCATTTTTTCCCACGCGTTTTTAGATATCTGTTTTGTCCCCGCCTTCAGCTCGTCCTTGGCGATGTCCTGCCGTTTCTCGATCTCGGTTGTAGCCCTATGCACAATATTATTATTCCAGTAATTCTCACCCGCCTGCCATAATGCCTGCCCGCGAAGTTCAACTTTTTTGTACAATCCATTTCCTTGCGTTTCAAAATACGGCTGCTGGCTCAACACCGCGACTATAATGATTACGACTATTAAAATAACGCCGGTTACTAACTGTCGCATAATAACTATTCCTTAATATTGAGTATTTCCTTCGCCGCAGCCAGTCTTTTCAAAACTTTATCTTTGCCGAGTATTTCAGCAACTCCGATAGGGTCTGCTGAATTTTTCTTCCCGGTTAAGGCTACGCGGAGCGGCCACAACATTAGTCCCCTATTCGGCATCTTTTCGGTCTCTAATAAAATAACATTCTGAAGGTTCTTAAAATCCCAATTTTCTTTTTTAATACCTGAAATTAATTTTTCGAGTCCGGCAAGTGTATCAAAAATATCGCGCGGCGACATGTCGCCCCACCTCAGAAGTTCGCTTGCGTATAATAATTTGTCCTGGAACAGAAAATCAACGCACTCGACTATTTCAGATAGCTTCTTAATTCGAGTTTGATAAAGATAACAAATCTTCTCCAAATCCTTAAATGATATCTCCTCGCCTGTCTGTAGAACCCTATAATTCTTTTCAAAGGGTTCAATCAATTTATTCGTTATCAAATATGGCAGCAAAAGCTCAGTCAGCTCCTTTAGGGGTTTTTGGCGGATATAATAGCCGTTTAAAAAGTCTAATCTCTTCTGGTTAAATATTGCTCCACCTTTCTGGACCTTCTCTAAAGAAAACTCTTCGGCCAAAAGATCCAAAGAGAATATTTCTCTTTCGTCTCCTGGATTCCACCCTAAAAAGGCTAAGAAGTTAACAAGGGTTTCCCTTAAGTAACCCTCCTTCTTGTACGCGATCACTGACACTGCACCGAATCTTTTGCTTAGCTTGCTGCGGTCAGGAGCTAAAATCAAAGGTATATGCCCATAAATGGGCTTATCGAGGCCAAGCGCCTCCTGAATCAGTATTTGTTTAGGAGTATTTGAAATATGCTCCTCCCCGCGGATAATATGCGAGATCTCCATTTCGTGGTCATCGATTGCACCGCTGAGATAAAACAAAGGATTGTCCAAATTCCTCGCGATTACAAAGTCGCCCGTAAGGCTGGTGTCGAATTCAACTTCTCCTCGGATAATATCGGTAAAGGAAACCTTTTGGCCATGCGACCTTAAACGGATAACGGATTTAACATTCTTTTTTAGATTGTCATTCACCTGATCGGCGGTTAACGACGAACACTTCCCGTCATATTTAGGAGCTAATCCCCTACTCATCTGATCCTGCCTCTTTGCGTCCAGTTCGTCCGGGGAACAAAAACAATAATATGCCTTATTCTCCTTTAAAAGTTTCTCTAAATACTTTCGATAAATCCCGCTTCTTTCGCTTTGACGATAGGGTCTGAAATCCCCCCCTATATCCGGGCCTTCGGTCCAATCAATCCCTAGCCACTTTAAACTTTCCATAATGTCTTTTTCAAACTCGGGCTTGGATCTTTCAATATCCGTATCTTCAATACGCAGAATAAAATCCCCTTTATTTTTTTTGGAAAATAAATAATTGAAAAGCGCGGTTCTCGCCCCGCCAATATGAAAAAACCCGGTGGGAGAAGGCGCAAATCTTATACGCACCTTTTTTGTTTTTACGGAACGATTTTTCATTTTATTCCAATGTTAAATATTCTAAAATATTTCTCGCAATTGCTTTTGCGGCCAGCGGTTTTGCGAATCTGATCGCTTGTTCCTTCATCTGATCCAACCCGCCGGATTTAGCAAATAGATACCTGACCTTTTCAAGAAAAAAGTTAGGCGTCAAATTATCCTGTTCCATCACGATGGCTGCTCCGGTTTCGGCATAAACAAACGCGTTTCGTGCCTGATGGTCGCCCGCAGCCCACGGCAGAGGGACTAAAATGCTTGGCAAGCCTAAGGCGGCAATTTCAAAAATACAGCCGGAGCCGGCCCGGGAAATAACCAGCTCAGCGGCGCGGTAAGCATGCCGTAATTTTTCTTCGTCTAAAAAAGCATAAGGATGATAATACTTTTCCAAATCTGCATTGATAATAACCTGGGCTTCATTCTGAACGTTTTTTAAATTATTGAAACCGCAAAGATGAATTACTTCAAAACTCTCCAGCAGGCCATTTAAAACTCGCAAAACAAAATCATTAATTGCTTCAGCTCCTTGTGATCCGCCGGAAAAAAGTAAAACAGGCTTTTTCAACGTGAGATCAAATAAATCCGTGGCTTCGTCTTTCGAACCTCCAAGAATTTCCGACCGAATGGGGTTTCCGACAAGAGTTACTTTTTCTGGGTCAAAAAATTCAGTTCTGGGGAAGGAAATAAAGATGCGTTTGGCCCATCGGCTTGCTATCCGGTTTGAAGCGCCCGGAACAACATCCGATTCGTGAATAAAAACCGGTATTCGTAAAAGTGAAGCGCATAAAGCAACCGGCACGGATCCAGATCCGCCTTTGCTGAAAACAAGCTGGGGGTCAATGCGCATTAAAAGAAAAAACGACTGGATAAAACTCCATGGAATTTTAAATAGGATATCAATAACGTTCAGGAACGAGAAATATCTCCTTACTTTACCCCCCGCAATCTTTTTTACCTTGATATCTTCCTGCGCAAGCAAAAGCGAACCGAATTCATCCTCGGGGCCGATGTATATGAATTGCAGATCCTTCTTCGGATAGAGATTCCTTATCTCCCGCACGACAGCGACTAAGGGGAAAATGTGCCCCCCCGTACCGCCGCCAGTAAACACTATTTTCATGTTTTAACGTTTAATTTGTCTTGCTATATTTAAAAGTATTCCCACGGCGACTAATTCAGCAACGATATGCGAGCCTCCATAGGCTATAAACGGCAACGGGATGCCGCTAACCGGCCAAATTCCTATTGTTGAACTTATATTAACAAATCCTTGGAGAAGTATCCAGAACGTGATTCCCCACGCAACGAGCTGATTGAACTTATCTGTCGAGTGACGGGCTATCATAAAACCCAGCCAGAGAAAGGCTAGATAGAGGAAAATAAGTATGCTGCAGCCCAAAAATCCGGTTTCCTCGGCGAATATGGCAAAAGTGGAGTCAGACATTGACTGAGGTAAAAATCCAAACTTTTGGTTGGACATACCTAAGCCCCGTCCGGCTAATCCGCCTGATCCAATAGCAATTAACGATTGATTGATCTGAAAGCTTGCTCCCTGCGGATCAATATCCGGGTGTAAGAATGATGTAAAGCGCGTAGCGCGGTAGGGTTCGAATACGACTAAGCCGACTAAAAGCACGAGCGCACCCGAGACAATTAAAAGCGTATGCCATTTTGGAGTTCCGGCAATAAAATATATGACCAGCGCGGTGAGGCAAATTATTCCCAAGGTTGTAATATCACGCTGAAGATAAAAAGCAAAGGTCGCAAACCCTAAAAAAACAATGAACGGCAGAAAGATATTCTTAAAAGAATTATGGGACATTTTATCTTTCAGTATCCCCGCTCCCCTCGTTGGCCCTCCGAGCCGGTTACGCAGCCAACTGCTAAGATACAAGATAGAAACTATTTTAAAAAACTCCGCCGGCTGAAAATTTATAAACCAGAAACTTACCCATCGGCTTGCCCCCCAGAAATTTCCTCCGCTATGGGGAAGGAAAATGAGGAGAAAGGAAATTAAAATACCCAATAACAACAACGGAGAAATCCTGCGTATAAAACTTAGGGGCACAATAAATGCAAGAAAACCAAGAATAACACCGGGCAGCAAGCCGTATGTTAGCTGATGGATTAAATAAAAGTTAGTTGTCCCAAACCGGTTTAAAGACAACGGCGCAGAAATAGTCGCCAAAAAAGAAACTCCTAAAAGCAAAAAAAGTGTAACGACAAACAGCAGGAAATAATCTAGGTGTTTAACCCTTATCATCGTATCTTCTTAACATATTTTACGAATTGCTCTCCCCTGTCGAATTCATTCTGGAAAAGATTAAAACTTGCCGCTCCGGGAGAAAGTAAAACAACATCATTTTTTACAGCAAGCTTTGACCCCTTCATAACGGCTTCTTCCATAGTCGACACCTCGACAATTTTTAACCCAGTGCCCGATAGCCCGTTTTTAATCTTCTCAGATGCGGTGCCTGGCAAAAGAATCAATGTTTTAACGTGGCCCTTAATCTCACCCACGAGCTCATTATAATCCAGGCCTTTATTCTGACCGCCGGCGATTAAGATGACCCTACCGAATGTTCTTAAGGCCTGGATAACCGCTTCGGGCATGGTCGCAGCGGTATCGTTAATGTATTTCACGCCTTTTTTCGTGGCAATTAATTCCTGCCTGTGCGGAACTCCCTTAAAACTCCTGATAACTTTCTCAATCTTTTTATTCGGAACGTCTAAAAGCTTGGCCACAAGAATGGAACATAAAATATTTGAAACATTGTGTTCGCCTTGAATATTTAAATCCTCAATATTGCAAACAAATTCGTTGTTAAAGAAAATCGACTTGCCCTGACAATAACAGCCGTTTACTTTCTTATCGCGCGAGAAAAAATATGTAGTCGAGGGCGCAATATCGCCAAACCGCCGAACTTGTTCGTCGTCGTAATTTAATATTAAAATATCATTCTTTGTTTGATATTTGAAAATCAACTTTTTGGACTCAATATATTCCTCCATCGAAGCGTAACGATCGAGATGATCCGGATAAATATTTGTAACGACCGCCACGTTTGGACTTTTTGTTAAATCATCTAATCCAAAGCTGGATAGTTCTAAAACGACCTTGCTATCGGAAGATATTTTACTAAGAATCTCCAAAGGGGAAACTCCGATGTTTCCAGCGAGAATTGAATCCCGATACTTTGTTTTAATCATCTCATAAGCCAAGGTCGCAACCGTAGATTTTCCTTTCGTACCCGTAACTCCGATAATTGGAACATTGCAGAGCTTAAAAAACAAATTCATATCCGTATCTACCTCAACATTATTCTCGCGCGCAATTTTTAGGTACGGAGAACCAGCAGGCACTGCAGGATTCTTTATAACAAGATCTGTTTTGATAAAATCAGCGACGTCGTGCCCGCCAAGACGGAATTCAATGTCAAAACCCTTTATTTTTTTGAGCGATTCCTGCAATTGATCTTTTGTTTTCAAATCAGTAATTAAAACCTTAGCGCCTTGGGCACAAAAAAAACGGGCCGCGCCTAATCCGCCGCCGTGAAGACCCAGGCCCATAATCGTGACTTTTTTCCCGGTGAATAGCTTTTGCATAATAATTAATTCTATCAAAAAAAACCTGTAACTTAAAGCAAAACGGAGATATGATACTCTTATTACTCAAACGGGTCTTCAACTTGTATATCTAGCCTTTTATTGAAGCACAGATGCGATATTTTTCTAAAATTATACGGCTCGTCGCTGAATATGAACTCGTGATGAGTAGATTTTTTAATTTTTTGTTTCAACATTGAGTCGTGCTGGACCCTATCCTTTAACTCCGCAGCTAAACTTTCAGCCGGATTGATTATCTTTATCCCCTTTCCCACTACCGATTCCACCAAACTTTCAAGAAAGGGATAATGCGTGCAACCTAAAATTAAAACATCAATATTCTTTTGCTTCAATCCCAATAAATAGTCCTGAACTATTTTTTTTGTGACTTTGCCGTCCACCAACCCCTCTTCCACTAGCGGTACTAGCAGAGGACACGCCTTTGAAAAAACTTTGAGCTTCCTATTTTCCTTCAATAAAGTTTTCTCATAAATCCCGCTTTTAATCGTCCCAGGCGTCCCAATAATCCCAATCCGGTTATTCTTCGTCGCCGCAACTGCGGCCTTCACGGCAGGCTGAATCATCTCGAAAATCGGGACATTTGGAAATTCCTTTCTCAATGACTCGGCGGCCCAGGCCGACGAGGTGTTGCACGCAACTACAATCACCTTCGCTCCCCTGTTTAAAAGATACTTAGTAATTTTCTGCGAGTATCTTTTAACAAAATCCGCTCCTTTCGTGCCATAAGGAAGCCGAGCCGTATCTCCAAAATATATTATTTGTAATCCGGGGAGCTGTTTAAATATTTCCTTAACAACCGTTAATCCCCCGACGCCAGAGTCAAATATACCTATCATAATGCATATTATTAATAATTTGTATTCAGCCAGCCACGCGTTCCAATCCCGACATATCCTGTACCCAGAATGGAATAACCGGCCAGCTGCGATATCTCGGCTTTGTATTTGCTTTGAAAACACTTTACTCCTGCTGAGGTCTTTGTTCCAAAATAGTCAGTGTTCGCCAATCCTATAACACATTGTTCTGAAGCAAGAATCTGTTTTAAGGAAACAACGTCAGGATCATTAATGCCGAGGTGAAGGTTTTTCAAGAATATATAATTAAAATCACCGCTATTTACCGCCGTGTAATTAATACTATCTGACACCACCGCCGAAGCTTGCCCGTATTTGGTGAGGAACTTCACATACACGATCTTAATCCCGTTGCCGTCAGAGAGTGCCCACGTTTTGGTGGTTGCGTATTCTTCCTGGATGGCGTTAGTAAATTCAGAATTGTTAGATATTGTCATTTTGGTTGTGTCAGAACCTGCTTTTAAGGTGAGGGTGACTGTCTGAGTGTCGGTTGTTGGTTCGTTGTTGTCGATGAGAACTGAGAAACCTCCTGTCGGAATCGATGGAGGGTTGATGGCTCCAGGAGGGAGCCCTCCTCCACCGCAGCCGGAGGTGGTGGCAGCCGAGGCTTCCGAATAGTCGGAGATATGCGCAAGTACATCCCTTACTCTAACCTTGTACGAATATTCT
The DNA here is from genome assembly GCA_041659225.1 of Candidatus Staskawiczbacteria bacterium. GTDB lineage: Bacteria > Patescibacteriota > Minisyncoccia > Minisyncoccales > Staskawiczbacteraceae > JBAZYR01. The sequence goes on along the minus strand of JBAZYR010000002.1, from coordinate 108,071 downwards.
GTTCCACAAACTAATCCGGCATCGCTAAAGGAGCTGGATGCCTGCCAATCAGAGGAGGATGCACCTTGATGCCCCGAGGTTTCCTGGAATTGATAAGGAGTCGCATGGAGGCCGGAGCCGGAATCAACGGCCGTTGTAGCCGTAACAGTAAGTTGTGCGGTTGAATCAACGGTTATAGACTGAATCCCAACATTAGTAGGAGCAACGTCTTCCTCTATATTAAAAGTCTTGGTAGAGTACCCCCCATCATAGTCGAAGGTAACATCTCCCGAGGCGTCAGATAAATATGTGTTAAAAACACTGTTGTTTACCTTAACTGTGTAATAGGTGTTTGCCTTAAGATCACCTATTACATGACTGGCAGAAGTTACTCCCGTGCCTTCCTCTATCCATTCTTTGGCGTAGGTTCCTGATGTGTTCCAGGTTGTAATTGTTACGTCGATCGTGCCTGTGTCAGGGGTAATATCCAAGGAGACTGAGCTGACGTTGGTAACTCCAGTAATCCCCGTAGCTTGAAGTGTAGCCGTACCATCCGAATTGATAGTGGTGGTGTAACCCGAGAAGGGACGAGTGAAGCGGTTGGAGGCATTTCCGAGGACGATGTTGCTCGATCCTGTACCCGAAAGGAGGGAGTCAATGGTGCCATCGAGGGATAAGGAGTACTGGCCGGTGGTACTGGAATAAGTAGCCGAGAGGATATTGATGTCATCATTTGAAATCGATTTGATAGTCGGAGTAATGGTATATGAATAAGTGAAATTAGCATATGATGATTCGTCTACGGTATTCCCAACGGGAAAAGTAGCCCAATAAACACTCAAACCGTTAAGTTTTAACGCTAACCAATACCAACTCGCCGGATAATCCATTCCCCAATTTACATTCGTAAAATTTTGGGAAATCTCCGTGTATTCAGCAACTACATCAACGTTAACCGGACCGACCATATCAACCAGACTGCTATAGTCTCCGTACCGCTCCATTCCGATGTATGCCCCGCTCCCGGCTGATTGCTTATACCAACCATAGGTACCAACGCTTAACAGTTGGGCAAAAGGATATAGCGGTATTTCGTCAATAGTATTTTGGATCCACACTCCGCACGACCATATTTCAGTAGTAACGGATGGACTCAAAGAAAAAGATTTAGAGTCGGGCCCAGGCGTCTGAGCGTGTGTTGGATTTATTCCCCTTAAATAATATTTAGTGGTTTGCGATGCAGCCGGTGAGGATGCATCCGTCACCAAAAAAATAATTCTCCTTTTGGTAGTGTTCGGGTTTGCTTGATTATCAGTAACAGTAAATATCAAAGAATAAATTCCTTTTTTTGAAACCGTAAAACTGCCCGTAACGCGACTGCTCACCTTATTAAATGTCAATGATGATTCAACTGGATCCGTAGTCACGGCGACAGAGCAGTCCGAACAAGCGGTACCGGTAATATTAAACATAGAAAAATCAAAATTTACCACGTCTCCGACGCTTTTTGCGCGAACATCCTCGGTATCGTCAATACTAATCATTTCGCTGCTCATATTATGCAAAAAATTGTTAGAGGCATAGGTATTCGCCAATACGCTCAGTTCATCAAACTCGGAACGATTATTCAAAACTGAGTTACCAGTAAAAGTACCGCTAACATTTGAAAACAGAACAGCATTTTTATTCGAATCGATAATATTGTTACTGATAACAGTCGAGGCGGAATAAACAGCTATACCTGTGGTATTTCGTTGTACAATATTATCTGTGATTGTATTGCCAGTAGATGTTTCCCCAATATAGATACCTGTAATATTCGATGCAACGACGACGTTTTGAATCGTTGAATTCGTTGTGTCACTAAAGTAGATTCCAGACTCATTATACGGAGATAAGGTCGCATTTTTTAGTGTGACGTTATCGCAGGAAATACACCAAAACATTCCGATATCTCCGACATATTCGTACCCCATGCCGACATCAGCCTGAGCACCGCTATAAACCTTATTGCTTATCTCTTTAAGAAAAAGAATTGGTTTCCCTTCGACAAGATTAGTGGTGTCAATCGTGCTTGTGTATGGAGCGCTGATGCTGATATTTCTCAGATTGTCAGATAACGTATTAGAAATAAGTGTACTCGGAGAAAGACTAAGATACATACCGTAACTGCTATTATAGCGGACTATATTGCTTTCAAGATTACTTGGGGAAGATTCAAGGTAAATGCCAGATAAAATGTTATAGTTGGCGGTGACACTTCGGATTATTGAGCCAGCACAGTTTTCGAAATAAAGACCGTTTGTAAATTTCGTTACAGTTAAATTCGTAACGGTAACGTTGTCTTTGTCGTTAGAATAAATACCGTATTCCTCCACGGTATTATCGAAATTAGTTGGATAATCATTTGTAATTGTGTATCCGCCGCCGTTAACTGTTATATTATCCCCGCCAATGATCAAACCATGGCCAGTGCAAGCAGTGGTTACCACTGGGTCAGCAGCAATTAAAGTTGTGTTTGTCGTTACCGTATCTCCGCAAGAACAGGCAACCCTAGCCCCGGCGACGCCGGTTGTGTCTCCACAGTTAATCGCTAAAACGCTGCCGGTTGGCAGCAAAATGAATAATAAAATAATAATTAAAACTTTGATAATATACATTATACAAATTATCCCAATAACCTTATTGCCACTCCAATAATGGCTAATATTATTCCAATAACCCAAAATCTCATCGTCACTTTATACGCTGGCCACCCTAAGGCTTCAAAATGATGATGGATAGGTGAAGAAAGAAAAACCTTTTTCTTGCGAAGTTTCTTTGAAATTAGCTGGATAATCACCGATCCTGATTCGATAACTAAGAGGCCGGCGATAATTGGTAAAACAATCACCGAATTTGTTAAAAATGCAACAACAGCTAAAACACTAGTCAGCCCGAGCATTCCGGTCTCGCCCATATAGAAGCGGGCGGGCGGAATATTAAACCACAAAAACGTCAATAACGTCCCGAAGATTACAGCGCAAAAAGCAGCAAGATTTATCATTCCCACAGAAAAAGAAATAACAGTAAAGGCGCCAAATATCGCCATAAAAACTCCGCCAGCCAAACCATCTAACCCATCGATTATTCCTCCGGACCAACAGGCCAACATAACTAAAATAAAAAGCGGAATAATAAACAAGCCAATTGAAAAATCACCCATCAATGGAATGTGGATTGTATCTACGCCAAGCTTGTAATAAAACCACCAGCCACCGATCAGACCAATTAAAACAACGATTGCCAGCCTGGATTTAAAAGACATCCCGCCACCAACATATTTTCCCCGACCGAAAACCTGTAAAATATCATCGGCAAAACCCACAATTGATGCGACGATCAGCGTAAATAGCGGAAGCCAGGTTTCACGGCGCGACAATATATCAAGGTGCTCGAATAATTTGCCTCCGAAAATTTGAGCGAGAAAATGGAACAGAAAGACAACAAACAGCGCGGTAACCCAAATCAATAAACCGCCGAAACGCGGTACGGATACTTCCTTATCTTTATGGAGATTATGAAAAATAGGCGCATCTTCGCCGCTTATCGCCTTTACGCGCGCTTCCTTCTTCCAAAGCTTGTACCTATACAAATAATTGATTAACAGCGGGCACCAAACCACAGCGAAAACAGTAGCCGTTGTGGCAGAAACAAAGATTTTTATCGCGTTAAACGTGAATAAAGTCATAGCAAAATATGATTTGTTCACTATATCATTATTTATCCCTAAAAAAAAGCCCCTAAAAAGGGCGGAAACCTAGATTACATTACGCTTTATCCCCTACCAAATATATGCCTGGTTGGCCCATTCAATCATTTTTTTCATCTCCACAAACCGCTGGTCAGATCCTAATATAATATACACTAAATCATTCTGATTTTTTGGATTTTTCAGAAGTAAAAGCAGACAACCTTTCGCCTCAGCGGTTTTCCCGGTTTTACCGCCCACAATATTCGGGATTTGCCCCAGTAGTTCGTTTGTATTCTGTAATTCGTGGTGGAATCCGCGCGATGTGGTAAGCTCAAACTTTTGGTATGAAAGAATTTTCCAAACTATCGGGAAGTTTTCGGTTAGATATTTTGTAAGCTTAACCAGGTCCCGAGGCGTAGAATAGTTGTCTGCTCCGAAGCCGCTTGGGTCAGAAAACTTAGTTTGCGGCATATCAAGTTTTAACGCTTCAGCATTCATAATCGAAACAAATTTCTCCAGACCAATAACCTGAGCAAGAGCATAGGCCGCGTCATTACTTGATTCAATCAGCATAATGTACAAAAGCTCATTGACCGAAAGAGATTCTCCGGTAGTCAAAAATCCTTGTTCGCCAGGCTGATTCACAGCCTCTGGTTGAATTGTTATAGCGTCGTCTAGATTATAGTTCTCAAGAACGACTAGGGCAGTCATAAGCTTGGTCAAGCTGGCGATCGGCAACTGCACGTCACTGTTTTTGGAAAAAATAGTTCTATCCTGATTTAAAAAATTTGACTCAACGCAAATTGCAGCCTTCGCGGCAATATCTAAGTCCCCAGTTGACCAATCACGGATCGGCTTTAAGGTTTCAGAAATCAACGACAGATCCGAATCTCCGGATAATAGACTTTGCGCGCTTATCAGACTGGCTCCGAAACGATCATCAACAGACAGGTTTTTATCTTGATTATTTCTATACGAATCTACGCCTACCCACACAGTCAAAAAAATCACTAAAAAAACAAGGAAGAATATTGATGTTCTTATAATCAACCGGTTGCTGGTCATTTCTTCTTTTTTATACTTTTCTTTTTAGTAATCTCAATCTGCAACTCTTTTAACTGTTTCGGGTCAACCTCGCTCGGAGCCGCCATCATTAAGTCGCGGCTGTCGCCAGTTTTAGGGAAAGCAATAACTTCACGAATATTCGGTTCTCCTAAAACAATTGCTAAAAATCTGTCTATCCCAGGAGCAATGCCGCCGTGCGGTGGCGCCCCATACTCAAAAGCTTCAAGCATGTGGCCGAAATTCTTCTCAATTCTCTCCGGCTTGTACCCCATTACCTCAAAGACAGCGCGAAGGGCTTCGGGCCGATGATTTCTTATGCTCCCGCCTCCGATTTCAAAACCGTTCAGGACAATATCGTACTGTGTTGTTAATATCTTTGATATATTCTTTTTTTCAAGCAGATCATCCATGAACTCTTTTTTCGGAGAAGAAAATGGGTTGTGCGTAAATGTCCATCCCCCGTCGTCGCTTTTTTCGAAAAAAGGAAAATCAATCACCCAGCAAAACGCCAAAAGATTTTTATTCGTTTTATCATTCCGCATATCGGGCCGGTCTGATTTATACTTTTCCATTGCCTCCTGATAAGTTATCCGCGGGAAAGGAATCTGCTGAATTTGCTTTTCGGGAAATAAACGCTTAACTATTTCGATTAGCATTTTCTCGGTTACTTCCATTACGTCTTCCCGATCTACAAAACTCATTTCCATATCCAGTTGTGTGAATTCGGCTTGTCGGTCCGCCCTCGGGTCTTCGTCCCGGAAACAGCGCGCTATCTGAAAATATCTTTCGATTCCGGCGACCTGCAAAAGCTGCTTATACTGCTGCGGAGACTGAGGCAAGGCATAAAACGTTCCTGTCTGAACCCTCGAAGGAACAATGTAATCACGAGCGCCCTCCGGAGTTGATTTAGTTAAAATCGGAGTTTCTATTTCAATAAACCCCTCTTTTTCCAGAAAGTTACGCATGAACTGCAAAGTCTTGAAACGCATCGTAAGGTTACGGCTCATCCGCTCGCGTCGTAAATCTAAATATCTGTATTTCATCCGCTTTTCCTCGCCAAGCTCGTATCCGTCCGTACCGACATCAAAGGGCAAAGTTTTGGCCTTAGATAAAACCTTCAAATCTTTTGCAGCGAGCTCAACAACGCCAGTCGGAATTTTGGAGTTTACCATTTGAGGAGGCCTCTTTTTCACCTCCCCCACTATTTCAACCACCCATTCGGGCCTTAGATCCTTTGCCATTTCGTAAACGCCGGCTTCTTGCGGGACAAACACAACCTGCAGAGTTCCGCTTTTATCGCGTAAATCAATAAACAAAATCTTCCCGTGCGAACGCACCACATTGACCCAGCCGGAAACTTTAACAGTGCCGGTAATATAGTTTACGGAGTCAGCGTTTAAAATTCTTTTCATTTTATTCTTTTATCTTAATGAATTTTCGTTTTCCTGCTTTGATAACGCTACCTGGTTTAAGGTCGGGCTTTGTTTTCCAATCGGTATGAACCTTGCCATCGACACTGAATGCACCTTGCTCAACCAATCTCTTAGCTTCAGATTTAGAATCAGTTAACCCTAAATTAAAAATCAAATCAGACGAGGTTGAGGATATACTAATCCCGTTATCAGACATATGAATAGTGCGCATTTCGCTCGGTAAATCACCTTTCCGTACTACTTTATTAAATTCGTCCTCGGCGGCAGCAGCTAATTTCCCTCCGTGGTAGAAACGAACGACCTCACGGGCAAGTTTTGCTTTCGCATCCATAGGTTTTATGGTATTTGCCTGCAGCCCTTTCGTCATATTTTCAATTTCTATTAACGAAACCTCTGTCCAATGCATAAAACAACTAATAATCATTTCGTCAGGCAAGGCCATAATTTTACCATACATATCGTTGGGCGTATCGTCTAGCGCGATGAATCTACCTTCGCTCTTCGACATTAACATTTTGCCCGATTTCGGATCTTGAAGAATCTCCTTGGCGATAATATACTTTTCTTTTTTTCGCAAAACTTTTAATAAGTCGCGGCCAACCAACATGTTAAATATCTGGTCTGACCCGCCAACCTCCATATCAACATCGAGAGCGACTGAGTCGTACCCTTGAAGCAACGGGTACATAAACTCGTGAAAATATATTTCCTTTTTCTCTTCAATTCGTTTTTGAAACATATCTCGAGCCAATAACTTCCCTATTGTAATTTTAGACATTAGACTCATCAAGTCTTCAAGATCCATTTTTTTCAACCATTTCCGATTAAACGCAACTTTTGCCGGATTTTTCCTAGCTCTAAAATCTAAAATCTTCGAGGCCATCTTTACATAATTTTTACAATTTTTTAAAACATCTTTTTCCGATAATTGGATACGCGTTGACATTTTTCCAGTCGGATCCCCTATTTGAGCCGTAAAATCGCCGATTAAAAAAACTACCTCGTGTCCCAAAACCCGAAGCCTGCGTAGAATAAATAGACTGGTAGCGTGATCCAAATGCATGTGAGGATTTGTGGGATCAACGCCAAAATATATCCGTAATTTTTTACCACTAAGGAGTACTTTTTCTAATTCATCCTTAGATGGATAAATTTTACTGACTGCTCTTTCAAGCAGCTCTTTAATTTTTTGAGGATTGGTATCAATCATATTACTATATTATACCCATAATACTAAAAAATAAAAGAAGAAGCCGGGCGAACTCTGCTATTGACATATAAATATTATGTTGTATCATATATATAGTGTTCACGGACGATCCGTAGTCAAATCGTAAGGAGACGACCATGTCCAATTGTGTCGCTGAGGCGACAAAAACCTGCGTCCACTGTAAGGGTTCTGGACAATGCGACTGCGAACGGTGCTTTTCATCACTTCGCGCCGGTGATCCCGGCATTGATTTCGGGGACGAACCCGACACCGGCCGGCAAGACGAAGGCACCTGCCGCATCTGTGAAGGTGCGGGCCGGACCACACTCGATGACAAAGTCATCGAGACCTAGCTCTTTCAAAACAAAATTCTCCTGCCATAAAAATGCGCGACACCCTGTCGCGCTTCTTTTTATATACAACCTATTCGTGTATTCATAATCTTTCATTCACGTCGTAAATATCGCCTGCGCCCATTAAAACAACGACGCTATCGCTATCTATATTTTTCTTCAAATAATCAACTATTTTCTCCTTCTGCAGGTAGATAACATTTTCTCGCTCAATAGCTTCCACGAGTCTTTGCGATCTAACCTTCCTCTTGATCGTTGCCTTCTCTCTTCCGGCGACGCTATAAATATCTGTGATTATAATTCTATCAATACTTGCATTCCTAAACACTTGTACGAAGTCGTCGAAGAGATTGAAAGTTCGCTGATATTGATGCGGCTGAAAAAAACACAATATCTTCTGCTCCGGAAACTTTTCCCGTATCGCTTCTAACGTTACCCGAACCTCTGTCGGATGATGCCCATAATCATTAACTAATTTATACTTCACCCCGTTCATTGTTTTGTCAGATATCTCAAACCGTCGCCAAGCTCCGGTATATTTTGAAAGCGACGTGAATGTTTTGTCGTCTGGAATGCTCAAGGCACGTGCTACGCTCAAAACTGCCAATCCATTGTATACATTATGCTTCCCCGGAATAGTTAGAACATCTTTTACCTTTTTTGCCTCCGGCTGATTTTGGGAATAATAAACGACTTGAGATTTCGCGGATTTCAACACCTTCCCAATGTTTTCGTCTTCCTTGTTCACCACTAGCACACCGTCATTCGGCAGATGACCGACATATTCCTTAAAAGTTCTCAAAATATGATTAAGATCTTTGTAGTAATCCAAATGCTCACGCTCGATATTCGTTAAAACCGCAATCTTCGGCCAGTAATTTAGAAACGAAGCCTGCCATTCGTCTGCTTCAATAACCAAATATCTTCCTTTCCCGTGCCTAAAGTTACTGTTTCCAAATTCCTTCAGCTTTGTTCCGACAATAACCGTAGGATCCAAACCCGCCTCAACTAAAACCAAAGAAAGCATCGAAGTTGTCGTACTCTTGCCATGGCTGCCAGAAACCGTAATCGTAAAATATTTCTTGGTTAACTCCCCTAACGCCTCTGGATAACTCAAACATCTAATTTTTTTCTTCTTTGCCTCTTTCAGTTCCGGGTTTTTCTGCTCGACCGCTGGACTGAAAATAACTAACTCGAGATCCTTTGATATGTTTACCGCTTTATGTTCGCCTAAAATAACTTGAGCACCTTTTTCCTTTAATAAGTCCGTTATCTCCGAAGACGCCAAATCCGAGCCGGAAACTTCCGCTCCTTCGGATAAATAATACTGAGCCAATGCGGAAACCCCTATTCCTCCAATGCCTATAAAATGTATTTTCATTTTAATTCAAATGATTCTAAAATTGTGTACTCGGGTCCTCCCCTTTTCAATTGGCTTTCCATAACTTCAATCGATTCTACAGGGATTTCTAGATCAATATAATCTTCAACTTCCGGCCGTTCATCAAGTTCAATTCTGCGCCATTCCCATTCGCGAATCCTTGCTAAGGTAATATGCGGCATATTCTTCTTGCGATCTGGCCGGAATGCTACGTTTGGCAAAGACAATATTCTTTTTGTTAATTTGTCGCACAATGAAATAAACTGTTGAGATTCATCGGCCACTGCCCAAACCATTCGCGGCACCTGGCCTTCGCTAACGGGTGGTCCATAACAAACTTTATCCAGGCGGATAACGAACGGCTCCTCTCCTTTTATGAACTCCTTTATTCCGTTACACACATCGATAAGCGCCTCGTCTGAAATGTAGCCAATAAAAACTGCGGTAATATGCAGATTATCCGGCTTCGTCCATTTTGCGGGCAGCTCCGGCCATTTGTTCGCATAGGCAGCTAGCGCTTCCTTCACATTTTCAGGAAGATTAATCGCAATAAAAATTCTTCTATCCATTGATGTATAATACCGAAAATATGAGAAAAGTAAAAGACGGAGTTGATATATTGCTCCGACCGGTATAGTATTATAAATAGTTCGTTCACAAAGGAGACGCCCGATGGAAATCGATAAGGATACGCTTGTTTACGTGCTGGAAAACAACGGATTTCCTCCAAAAGCATGCTGGGGAATTGTTACTGCAAAACTTGCAGACAGTAGTTTCAGAGTAAAGATTGAGAAAATACTCTTACACAAACCAACGGAAGACGATGAACCTGTTTGCTATCCGGATGAAATTCCTCTTAATCGTGAACAACTCATTCCTATCATCCAATTACCTCATTTCGCTGTTAAAAAGGGCATAAAATGGCATTTTCAAAAATACTTCCCTGAGATTATGGCCCGAATTCTTACTGACTTCTTGCGCGTTAAAGAACAGAAACCTGAACCACTGCCTGACAATACTCTGGTTCTTGTGTTAGGCCCTGCCGGAGTATCTCGCTGGGGAATTCTAGAGAGAACATTTCCCGATGGGAGCATCGAAGTGAATATGGGCAGGGATCGGAGCCGGAAAATAAACGTTTTGCATCTTAAAAGTCTCTATTCGCTCGAGAAGCTTATTATCCCGAAGGATCAAATAAGGAGTAAAATAATTCCCATTTTGCGATTATCTAAAGCATCCCGAAGTCCTCGAAACGCGATATTCAACGATTTGGAGCGGTTCGCGGCGTTTCTTATCCTCCGACCATCCTTAGACGGAAATCTCCGTCTGTCCCAAATGCTTATGCGAACATTATCTGGAGTTTTCGAACTGTCATAAATCCGCCCATTCCTTTGGTCTGGGCTTTTTCTTTACTCGAAAAGTGATAAGATTGAATTATGGCTAACGCTGAATTATCAAAAATTTTTAAAGAAATTTCTGAACTCCTCGAAATCACAGGAACCCCCTTTAAGCCTCAGGCATATAAAAAAGCTTCTGCTATTTTGTTATCCCTCGATCGAGAAATCAGTGAAATCTATAAAGAAAAAGGTATAAAGGGCATCAAAGCCATAAAAGGCATCGGCGAAAGCATGGCGAAAAAGATCGAAGAGTATATTAAAAAAGGAAAAATTAAGTATTACGAGGAGTTAAAAGAAGAAACCGCTATCCGCCAAATAATAACCTTTTACTTTGAAACCAAAGGCGTGTCCTTGAAAGAACTGAAGGAAAATGCTAAAAAAAGGAAAATAATTTATTCGCGCTTCACAAAACCCGCCAAGCAATTACTGGAGCTGGCCGGTTCAATCGATAAAGCCAAGCAAGCCATGAAAAAAGTGGCTGAATGGGCAAAATCCCGGAAGCTTGATTACGCCATTGAAACAGTTTTTAAAAAATGGCTGGAACTAGACACGTTAAAGCCAAAAGAAATCGTTAAAAAGCCATTTTTCCGAGACTGCCCTATGATCTGGTCTGAAACCAAAAAAAAGTGGTACGTAATTGACAAACATGGCGAATGGCTGGAATATGCCGGCAAGGAAGCGGAAATGGAGTGGAGAATAATAGAATAATATTAAAATAATAAAACATGCTGACACATACAGATTTAAGACCTGGCACCAGGTTTATACTCGATAACCAGCCTTACGAGGTCCTAGAAGCTTCGGCTATGAAAATGGCTCAAAGGCGGCCGGTTATTCAAAGCAAAATTAAAAACTTACTCACCGGTAACGTCCTGGAAAGAAACTTCCAACAGGGAGATGTTTTTGACGAGGCAGAATTAGTAAAAGTCGCGGTAAAATATCTATATAACAGCAAAGGTAACTACTTTTTTTGCAAAGCGGAAAACCCAGCTGAGCGCTTCTCGTTGACAGAAGCCCAAATCGGCTTTTCAGCCAGATTTTTAAAACTCAACGAAGCGATTGATGGCATTGCCTTCGACAATAAAATCATTAACGTTTCCGTCCCGATCAAAGTTCAACTTAAAGTGAAACAAGCATCTCCGGGTCTTAAAGGCGACCGTGCATCGGGCGCAACTAAAACTGTTATTCTTGAGAACGGAACCGAAGTCAACGTTCCACTGTTCGTCGAAGAGGATGATGTTGTGGAAATAAATACGGACAGCGGCCTATACGTCAAACGGACAAATAAATAACCGATATAAAAAAGACCCGCCTCGGCGGGTCTTTTCAGTTATACGATTGGCGGGGCGATTGCCGACCGGCCGGCTATATCATCCTCCACTTCTTTTTTAGTCCGGCCATACTTTAACCGCGAAAGCTTTCTAATCGGCTCGATAATTTCCGGCGTCCCTTTCTGCCGATTATTTATCGCCATCTTAAATGGCGTAGAAATCTTATTATCTATCATCATTTTTAAAATCAAATTGAAATTATCTAAGTTAACCAGATCAAATCTGGAAAACTCCGGTTCAAATTGTTTCTCTAGGAATTCAGCGTCGTCAGCGCCGACTCGGAACGCTCCGATTGTTCCGACGTTTCCTACCACCGCGTTTCTTATCCCCTCCTGCAGCTGCGGTATATATTGATGGGCCAAAGTCAAATTAAGTTTGTATTTCCTGGCTTCAGAAAGAATAGTGACTATACTGTCTGTGGTAAAGTTCTGGAACTCGTCGATGTATAGATAAAAATCCTTTCTTTTTTCTTCGGCAACCTTGGCCCTCTTCATCGCCGCCATTTGAATTTTAGAAACCAATATTAAACCCAACAATGAGCTGTTTACCTCGCCGGTTTGGCCTTTGGATAAATTAGCTAAGAATATTTTGCCTTCATCCATAATCTTACCTAAATCAAAACCCGAATGGCCTTGCCCAATAATATTTCTCATCATTTCGTTTTCGATAAACCTTCCAACTTTCGAAACTACATATCCAAGCATATCCGATCTTGTAGACCCCGTGGTTTGTTTCCATTCCTTTTGCCAGAAATCCCGGACAACCGGATCAGTAACCTTTTTCAGTCTTTCATCTAAAAATGCAGGGTCAGTAAACATCCTCGGTATTTCCATAAGTGTTCCTGGATTATCCTTATCCGACATGATGGCCAGCATGGCGTTTCTCATGTAATGCTCGAACATCGGACCTATAATCTCGGGCGGAAAGAGTTTGTAGAATATTGCTATCATTTCCTGAACCGCGAAATCTTTCTGTTCGGGACCATCGTACTCCAGCATGTTCAAGCCCATAGGACGCTCAATATCAAATGGTTCAAATAAAATTACGTCCTCAACCCTATTCTTTGGGATATTGGCCAACGTATGCTCTATTAATTCTCCGTGGGGATCCACAACTGCCACGCCCTTGCCGTTCAGGATGTCTTGCCGTATCATTTCACACAATAGAGTACTCTTACCGACACCGGTCTGCCCTATAAGATAAAAATGCCTCCTTCGGTCGTCGTCTGAAGCAAAATATACATTTTTTTCCTCCCCGCGGAAAGAAACCTTGCCGATTAAGTTAGTGCCTGCCGCCGGCAAATTTGTCGGCGGGGCCGCAACCGCGCTTTTGGTTGACTTGATGTACGGCGTCTCGATAAACTGAGTCGGAAAATGGTAAACGCTCGTGAGCTCCTCAATGTTTAAAATATTCGTTTGGTTTGCGTCAAAATTTCTAAAACTGAAATTGTAAATCAATCGACGAAGACTTTTTTTCTTAAGTTGTTTTGAATCAAAACTGTTTATTGTCGAAAGAGAAAACTGACCGAACGCGGCTTCAAGATGAGTTAAGATATCCTCCGCGCGCTCCGAGCTCTGGGCCGAAGCCAACAATCTAATATTAGTTTCGAAAGATTGTTTCTTTATTTTACTCTGGATAGAATCGTGCCCCATCTGGTCAAAACCCTGGCGCTCCTGCATTTGCTCCGGAGTTTTTTGATTTTTCTGAACATTCGAGCCTTTTGTTATCTCGGTAAAAAATTTAGATACCAATCCCCCGCTGGAACCTGCTATTGCTGCCCGCACAGATTCGCCTTTTTGTATACGTTCGAGAACTTTTTCGCCGTTCTTCCTCCAACTTTCTTGCGACAAAGGCCGAATAAGCACCTGAATTGCAGCGCCTTCATTGGCTGCTATTTTATTCAAAGTATTGGTAATTCCGGCCAAAGGATCTTTCTCAAGATTGACATATGTATTTATTGGAAAAAGCGGATTCTGGCTTAACTTAAGAAATGATCCGGCCGCTACTCCGCCTGGTTCAAAAATATTATAGTCCTGTGGAACCTTTTCAACCAAAGCGCGGGGGTACACTCCCTGGATATATTTTTCCAAGGCGGATTCCAGAAATCGAGGAACCCCGACATAAAAAGAAATATCGGTATTGCCTATCTGAGAAGCAATCTCAAAAGTTATACAAGGATATTTTTTAAATACTTTTCCCCAAAATCCAGGTTTTTTAAGGTAAAGGAAATTAGCGAAAACCTGCTCCATCTGGCTGATTATTGATTTTTCTTCCTGCGGGGATAATGTTTCCTTCTTGCTCTCGTGCTGGGGCATCATAACCAAAAAGAGGGACATGTCCAGCCCCGAAAACAATGCTTTCTTCTCTTCTTTTTCAAAATAAAAAGCGACAATAACTGCTGCGAGCAAAAGTAAAAAAATTACGAACAGGAAAAATAGAATTCCCATAGAAGCCTAAACTACAAACTTTTTATAAAATCCTTCTTTAACCAACAGGTCATGAAAGTTATCTAATATATACGGGTCGTTCATTTCCTTGGCTACCTTTATTGCAAAGGCCACACCTCGATCCCGAGCTATGCTTAATAAATGCTCGAGTTTTTCCTTCTCTCCTAAAAATTCAATTCTTTTTGCTTTCTGCTCAGCCTCAACCTTCAGTCCACCATCAAAATCCATCAATTCAATTTCTTTTTCGAGCTGTTTTCGAATTGCCGCTTCATCTTCTGCGGGAACCCGTCCAGCCTCTAACTCGGCCTGCTCCTGCGGAGAGATTTTTTCTCGAGCAACTTCCCAAACATCTTTATTCTGCTGCAGAATATCCTCTTTTTTTTCTTCTTTTCCGGGAACAACATTATCCATTTACTTAGGGCATTAATTTAATATTTATGAGAGCTTCTCCGAGTATATCTTTGTCAGAATTCTCTTTCGTACGAACATATACCCTGACTTTAAGATCCTTCGAAATCTTTGCTACCTCATATATCTTTTTGCACGGAGAGGGCTCAAAACTTGGCCGTAATATGCTTCCACACAAATTATTTTCATTGTCAGGCAGCCAACTGTTTACTTCCCGCTCAGAGGCCGTAAATATTCTACCCTCGCTATCGATAATTTCGCCAACTTCCCAGATATCATCTAAGGTGTTTTCTTTTCCAACGTTTTGTGCGCCAACGATTAATTCAATAAACCTTTCTGTTGTTTTCAAGTCTTCCTGCCCATCTGGGCGTCTGCTATCCTTGCCAAAAAGTGTATCTCCTTTATCAGTCGCCTCAAGGAATAAAAATTTAATATCCCCTATCGTCGCCTCATATACTGGAACCGGTTCACCTGGTGGCGGTGGTTGCGGAGCAGGCTTCTCAGCGGCTTTAATAATAATATACGCGATAACCATTGCCACAATCACCACGACAACCAACGCCAGAAGAACCTTTGCGATTTGGCCCGAGGACAAATTGATATTTTTAAACGACATAGCTGTAATGTTATATTTATTATCCGTTTATATATTTTAACCTATTCGAGCTAGTCAATCAACATATTATTTAAACCTCGCGGCCTTTTCAAACCAATCGCCGAATTTACAATCTTGGCTATGGCCGGGCGGGACGTCTTTTCTAAGCAACCCAACCGCTTCAGTAAATATCTCCTTCACATCATCCGGATTTGTATCTATGGTGTGGAGTTCTTTCTTAAATGGGAGCCGGTCGACAAAACCACTTCCTTTATCGACAACATAGAAAGCTAAATATCCTTTTCGTGGCGTTGCAAACCCGTTCTTTTCCAGAAGAAAGGTATATATGTCGAGCTGCAGCTGAAACCTATCGTAAACATTGGCGACCTTGCTTCCAGTGGATTTATAATCCAAAGCAGCCAGCTTGCCGTCCTCAAACTCTAAAATATCGTCAACTGCACCGAAAAGAGTGGCATCCAGCTGCGGATCGTAATAACGGATGCCGCTAAAATTACTTCTCCACTGATTTAACAGGTCCTGGTTATGGAATAGCTTGGCAGGAATGTTATGAGCCGCCAAAAAAGGATGCGCCTCTCCGTTTTCCCGGTAGGTATCGAATTCCTCCTTTAATAACGCATCCACCGCTGAATTCAAAGCATAAGGGTAAGGGGGCGGTCTTCGTATGCCCATTTTTTTATCTAGCCAAAAACAACGAGGGCATTCAAGGTAAAGGTTTAGTGAATTTGGAGATAATTGGATTTTTTTATTTTCACCTGCCATAATATTAACTAATTTTAGCAGAAACTTTACTGATTACAACGTATCTCCACCGTCCGAATTGATCCTTAAAAAATCTATATCCAGAATACCTTAGTTTCTCAAGGACATTCGAAATCTCTTTTTTCTGCAAAGAATCAAACTCCATATATATCGTTCCCTCGATATTCAGGAATTTCCTCGCTTGCCCTAAAAATTGTTTGATATATATTAACCCGTCTTTTCCGGCGAACAATGCATTCTTGGGCTCGAACTTTAAAACCGACGGCTTAACCTTATTCCGTCTAGCCGTTGGAATGTACGGCGGGTTAGCTAAAATATAATCGTATTTTCCTTTAACATTATTAAAAATATCTGACTGAAATACTTTGTACGATCCCCTATCCGCTTTATTCAGCTTTAGGTTAGTCCGTATTTGTTCAATAAATCTTTTATCTTTTTCAGCAAAATCTACCATAGCATTTTTTGAATGCTTCAAAACAGCTATTCCGACGCAGCCCGAACCTGAAAAAATATCTAAAACCTTTACCTTCTTATCGCCTATCTGCTTGATTACGTCTTTAACCCAGAATTCGGTTTCCGGCCTAGGGATTAACGGCCTTTTAGATAAATCGATCTTGCAACCTAAAAACTCGCTAAAGCCGATGACATAATCAACCGGCTCGCCTTTATTTATCCGCTTAATATCTGCCTCAGCCTTTTTACTAAGCCGGCCATTATACTTTTCGTTTAAAAGCCACTGTATTTCTTTATTCAAATTAGAATATTTAATTCTTTCGATAACCCATAGCGATGATGTAGAACTCTTTGCTGTGCTTAATCACGGCTTTGGGCCTGACTCTTTTTAAAACACTGAAGCTTTTTTCAACCTCCTTTACAAATTCGTCGACATCCGCTCCTTCAAAAATCTTGCAGATGAAATTTCCACCAGCAACCAATACTTCCTTGGCTATACTGAAGGCTGTTTCAGAAAGTTCTAAAGACCTTCCGACGTCGAATGATTTTACGCCCGAGGTCTTCGGCGCCAAATCTGCAACCAAGACGTGGAACTTAGGCATATTGATAAAATACGACTCATCCAGTTCCAGGATGTTCTTCTTTAAAAATGTAATATTATCCTTCTGCTTTATTTTTACATCCTCAGAATCAATTCCTAAAACCTTTCCGGTCTTCCCGACTTTCTCTGCGATATACAGAAGCCAAGAACCTGGGGCGCAACCCAGGTCTAATACCCGATTTCCCCGTCGGATTACCCTATACTTCTCGTCAATCTCCTTCAACTTATACACCGAACGAGCTGGATATCCCTCTTCCTTTGATTTACGAGTATAGAACTCGTCTTTTAGGTCTTGTCGATACATATTTTCATCTTAGACTAATATCCGCCTTTTGTAAAAAAACTGCCCCAAAGGCTGGGGCTTTACGAACGAAGGAGCTAAGGTAATAATAGCGTTTTTAGAAGGGCCATGCGGGTGAACAACCCCGCATCGATTTGATCGGTTAAGTATGCGGCCCTAGGGTCGCGGTCGACAGATGGTGTTATCTCGTCAAGCTTTGGCAACGGATGTAAAATAGCCGCGTTAGCTCTCATCAAAGCAAGAATTGAATCGTCCACTACAAAGTATCCCTGTGTAGGATCTGATCTATCAAGAATGCTACCGCGTTCTTTTTGAGTTCTTGTCTGATACACAACATCCACAACCGGAGCAACTTCTCGCAAGTCGGTTTCTTCCGAAAATGTCGTATTATGCCGCCGCAGATAATCCTTGATATCTTCTCGGACCCCTGACGATGCGGGCGCAACGAAGTAGATTACAACTCCCGGAAACTTTCCGAGAAGATAGGCCAGCGAACGAACAGTTCTTCCGTTCTTTAAGTCGCCCACTATGGCGATTTTAATTCCGTCGATATGGCCGAATCTTTTGTAAATCGTATAGATATCCAGAAGAGCTTGCGTAGGATGCTGCCCGGTGCCATCGCCCGCGTTAATGATCGGAACACGCGAGAACTGAGCCGCGATTTTCGCTGCTCCTTCCTCGTGGTGCCTCAGGACAATCACATTCGGCCGATATCGATTAAGAACGCAGATGGTGTTTGCCAAAGTTTCCCCTTTAACGACTGAAGAGAACTCGCTGGCGTTCTCAGTGGAGAATACAACGGTCCCACCAAGCCACCACATCGCGAATTCGTGGGAAGCCCGTGTGCGAGTACTTGATTCGTAAAAAAATGAAACCATTGATTTTCCGTGTAAATCATCGCATCTGTTACCGCTTTCAACAATCTTCGCCATTTCATCAGCCAATGGGAAAAATTCACGGATAAGCCAACTTGCGTCAAACTGCTGCGCTTCAAGAATATGATCAAAGTGCATATGCACCTCCTTCTGTTGTAAACGTGCTACAAAAAACTAGTCTTACAACTAGTTTTTAATTTCCTTGATTTCCACTTCCGTGAACAACTGCCTGTGGCCTTTTTTTCTGTGAAAACGCTTTTTTGGCTTGTATTTGTATATAATCAACTTTTCACCTTTCCCTTGGGTCAAGACTTTTCCGGTAACTTGTGCATCTTTTACGAACGGGGCTCCAATCTCGAGTTTCTTGTTCTTCTCCACTAGCAAAACCTCGGAGAACGCAATCTCTGAGCCCTCTTCGGCCTCAATCTTTTCTATCTTTATTTTTGTTCCGGGAGCAACCATGTATTGCTTCCCGCCTGTTTTTATAATAGCCAGCATATATTTATATTTAGGTTTATTCTTAAAGCTGTGGTTTTTCCACCTCTCCGGGCAATTTCACCTTAGAGTCGCTTCCAGTTATTTTTACCACATCTTTATCCACTTTGGCAAGCTCTTTGGAGGCTTTGTTGTAGGAATTGACCGTTGTGCCTAAACTGTCGCCAAGGCGCCTCATATACTCGCTATAGGTAAATATATGCTTTCCTAGGCGTTCCACCTCTTTTATTATCGTATGCGCCTCGTCAGAAATCTTCTGATTTCTCAGACCCTGCAGAACTGTCAGCAAATACGCCATAAAAGACGTGGGTGAAACCGGGATTACCTTCTTGCGGAAGGCGTAGACTATAAGGTTATTGGTTTCCTCGGTAATTACGCCTACTTTATTCACCAGCAAATCGTAAAAAACTGCCTCCGACGGTATATACATAAACGCAACATCCATTGTTTTCTCTTCCGGCCTAACGTACTTGGACGTTTCATCAATACGCAGCTTAAGATCGTTAATAAAAGTGGCTTCGTATCTTTTCTTCTCCGCCTGGTCGCGAGCCTGAATCATTCTGTTGTAGTTGTCTAAACTAAACTTGGCGTCAACCGGAATAATATTTTTACCGAAGAATACAACCGCGTCCACGATAGTGCCGTCCTTGAAGGAATACTGCATTTGATAGGATCCCGGCGGCAAAACATTCTTTAAAACTGTCTCAAGAAAATATTCGCCTAAAATCCCCCTCTGTTTCGGGTTTTTAAGAATATCCTGCAGGTTTTGCAGCTGGTCGGCAAAACTGACAACCTGCCGGTTAGTTTCGTCGAGTTTTGTCAACTTCTCCATTACATCCCCTATTATCTTTGAACTCTGCGTAAACTGAAATTGAACTGTTTTATTCGACTCAGACAGCTTGTTATCCAAAACCTGGCTGATGTGATTCAGTTGCTGCTGCAGCATCACAAAGGCCTCTCCACCCTCTTTCGGCCGGCGGCGGGCATTCAAGACAAGCGAAATTATAACACCCAGGATTATAATAATGACAAGCAAAGTAACGATATCCATGTATTATTTAAACAAAAACTGAAAATTGGGATTATTAATAAGCGGATCGTGCAGCAATATTTCGGATATTAAGAATAGGATATAAACGCCCAAAAGAATCAGCGCCTCTCGTTTGTCAATTTTCCGGCCGCTTCGCAAAAAGAATGGGAATAATACGGCAGCAATTACAATAAAAAATCTGGCCAAAGCTAAACTTGAAAAGTCGAAAATATGTATAGGCGCGATCATAGTCACAATTCCCAGAACTAACGTTGAAGGAATAATAATAGCACCCATTAAATCACCAAGAATCATCCAGTTTTCATTCCTGCGCGCAGATATAACGTCAAAATATATTTCCGGTAAGGCACTGCCGAGACCGGTAATTAAAATACCTATTAAGATAAGTGACATGTCGAAGCTGCTGGCAAAGAACTTAGCTGAAACAACTATCCCTTGGGCAGCGACAATGAATATCACCAGGCCAAAAACAATTTTAAGCGAATCATATATTAAAAACCCAAAATCCTTTTTCCTCGGAGCACGGTATTCGTCGTAGGGCTTGGTAAATCTTTCTTTTTTAGAAAAAAGCCAAACGATATAAAAAACGAAAAGAGCAATCAATAGGATTCCGTCCATGCGGGAAAGCGTTCCATCAAAGATCAAAACTAACGGTAAAAGAGCCGAAGCCATAACAAAAAGGGAGCTAGTTCTAACGGTTTGGCCCCGGGCTGACACACCTCTTTTCGCAAACAAACATACTATGGCAATAGCAAGAGTTAAAGCAGCCAGATTATTTCCCGTTACGTCCCCGAAGGAAAGCTGCGGTATCCCCTGAAGCGCGGAAGAGATCCCAACCACTAAATTTGGCAAGGAAGCGGCAAAAGCCATTACGAAGAAGGCCACAACAAATTCCTTAAACCGTAAAAACTTCGTAATCCTGATTAATCCGTCAACAACCATTTTCCCGGCGATATAGAATAAAGCACAGGACACCAGGAAAGTAATTAAATAAATTGTAAGCATCTTTCTATTTTATAAAATACAATATTTCGTAAATTATCCCGGCCAAAAAGATTAGAATTAGGGGATAAATTAAAAACCTTGATTTGTTTTTCTTAATCTTATCGTATATCAAGAGAATTAAAATCCCTTCAATGGCTATGCCTACCCCACCGACTAATCCAATTGTTTTAATGAAATCCTGGAAACCGAGGAGATAGAGCAAAAGCGGCACAGAGCACGTAAGCACCCATGAAAAGTAATGGGGCATTGTTAAATCATACCAAAAAACCTTCTTCAGAGTAAGGCCCACGGCGATAAATGAAGTAAAGGTAGCGAGGAACCCGGCAAAAAACATTAAACTCATGACGTTTTTACCAAGCAAGCCCTGCAATCCGGTTATTGCTTCTAAAGTTGTTCCTGCGCCGGAGATAGCAACGACAAATAGTATGAATAACAAATAGCAGATTGCCGGAATAATCGTGGCTACAAGAACAACTTTTTTTGTCTTCTTTTTATCTTCACCAAGCATTTCCTCTACCTCCGGAATCATTGTCGCTCCCCATAAAGCGAACAAAATAGGCCCGTAAGGTAAAAACCAGTTACTAATATCTGACATTTGAATCGGCAGATTGCCTAAATGCAAAAAAGAGAAGCCTTTCCAGAAAATAACTATCAACGAAATGAAAAATAAAACTAATCCCCAGAATTCAATTCTAGAAACCGCATTAATCCCCCATAGGATGAAAACCGCTCCAAGTATCCAATACAGAAGAATGTATAAAAAAATGTTGCCGCCTAATATCGGAACAAGCAGGTTAGCAAGAAATACTCCGCCTATAATAATATACGCTAAAAGCGTGCCAATATACCCTAATATTGTAGCTATAAGAGCTACGGCTCGCCCCCAATTTCCTAAATATATTTTGCTATAGCCGGGCAGGCGGAGAAAATCAGGCGTTTGCAAAGCAACTTCGCTGAATATCAGATGAATTAAAATAACTAGTCCGGTCAGGACTAGTAAATACGCCAGCATTACCCACATTCCCACCTTTGTGGCTATATACGGCAAAGAAAATATTCCGACACCGATAACCGTGCCCGAAAATGTAGCAACAGCTAGAATATATTTAGACGTATTCTGCATTGCTTAATCATATCACGAAAAATTAATTGAATAAATGTAAAAAAAGAAACCTCTACCCGAGATCGCGCTGCGATCCACAAATAGGGGTTTTGACAGATATTATCTGCCCCGTTATTTCTTGATTTCCAAGCATGGTTTGACCTCTCGTCCGTTAAGTCCGATGATAAGCCATTTTTCTCCGTTTTTTACGTGAGCTCTGCCGTTTTCGTCAAACGCCCCGACCCAGGCGAATCTTCTCCGATAGGCAGGCTTGCCGTCCGGCTTAACATGGAATTGTTTTCCGTCCTTCTGTGCACAGGCTCTGTCGCAAGAAAAGTGCGAAACCCAATCATACTTTTCTTTTTCGATAATCGCTCGCGTGTTTATTGGCTGTCCCATAAAAACTCCGACTATCCGCTGATTCTCTTGCCGTCCGGTCCGATATAGAACCAGGATTCACCTTTTTTTACCCAGGCCTTCTCCTCAAAGAAGTGCATTGCCTCGTCAAATCTCTGCCGATAAGCAGCTTTGCCGTTAGTGCGAATATGATAACATTTTCCTCTTCTTTTAACGCGAGCTAGCTTGCAGCGTGATCGGGAAAAGAGTCCGACAAAATCGAATCTCTGTCGGTAAGCGGGCCTGCCATTGGTACGTACATGGAATTGTCTGCCATTCTGAGAAGCCTGCGCAAACGCTCCGTCAAAGGGCATGACCCAATCGTATTTATTCTTATCTCGTATCATTTCTGGGCTCATTCTTTTTTGCGCCATCATGTTCCTCCTTAAACGAACGCTCGAGCACTTTTATTTACCCGGGAACCGTCCGGGTTTATCTCAAAGCAATCCTCGCCAATCCGCGCGCATGCTGTTCCGTCTACGACGGGTCCGACACAGTCAAACCAATACGCATAAGCTCGCGTTCCATCGGGTTTAATGTGGAACTGTCTGCCACTTTTCTCAGCCTTCGCCAGGCCGCCCGAAAAGTTCCCGACTCTATCATATCCAAACCGTCTCCTAATCTGCTTTAAACTCATCGATTCGGCCATAGGGGTTCTCCTCATAAAAATGTTAAAGATCTTTTGCGACACTTTCGGATAACCAGATTTTATCATATCAACGTTTTTTGTCAACAACAAAAAACAGCGTTTCCGCTGTTGTTCTAGTGCTCTCAAGGGGAGTCGGACCCCTGTTTCATGGATGAGAACCATGTGTCCTAACCACTAGACGATGAGAGCAGAATAACCGTATTTATACGTAATATAATATATATGAGGGAACAAGTAAAGTTCCTTCTATCCGCCCGAATACGGCTCGCACCCCTTTAACTTTGCCGATATTTCAACGAAGTTAAGTCCCAAGGCTATACCAACGCAGCCCACGGCAAGACCACCATAGATATATTCCTTTCCAAAAAGCTTTTCCTGCCAGATTGGTATTGTGTTTCCTTTGTAGTTGATCTTATAGTTCGTCCCCGTATTCGTATGTACATCCGAGGCTTTCAAATCCGCACCTTCTTGGAAACCGAAGGTAATCGTTTTTATATTATTTCCGTCCCCCGCCTTCTTTACCTCCGGGTCGTCAAAGTTCAAAATCAAATAACTATTGCTAGGCATAGTTGGGATAAAATTATTAATCTTTGTTGCATCTTCCTTGTTGCCAACAATCTGATCAGCATCGGCAATCATCTCACCCGTGTTTGTAGCAATCAAAATTGCTAATTCGGATGATTTAGCCAGGTCAACCAAGCTTTTAGACAAAACTTCATTTTTAAAATCCGTTTCGATAATAAAAACTTCGTTTGACGCAACATCGAAAAGATTCGGTATTTTATTCACAAACTTTTTGACAATAAAACTTGTGCTCAAAACCTGCCATATCATATCGCTGGTGCGACCTCTTTCTTTCCCAGAAACTATAATCACCTTAGCCTTTTCTAAATGAAAAATTGATTTAGTTAAAAAATCCATATTTATTGTTCGTAATCCGGCGGTATTTTCCAATAGTTAAGAATATGCTGAGCTAGTTTTGAAAAAATAGGAGCCACCGTCGAACTCGAACTGCCTTTTTTTGGATTGTCTAATTTTATTAACATTACAAATTTCGGATTCAAGGCCGGAGCGAAGCCGATAAAACTATGGATCGTTTTATCAGGATAATAACCAGCTCGATCTTCGTACGGAACCTGCGCTGTGCCTGTTTTCCCGGCTGAATAGTAGCCTTGAATGCCTGCATTTTTGGCAAGACCGTTTTTCACGGAGCTTATTAACATCGCTGTTAATTGCGTGGTTGTTTCCTGCGAAAGAACATCCCGAATGACCTTGGGCTTAGTTTCTAATTCATCGCCCTGGCTATCAACTATTTTTTTAACAATAAACGGCTTCATTAATTTTCCGCCGTTAGCAATAGCCGCAAACGCCTTAACAAGCTGGATTGGGGTCATTTCTATTCCTTGGCCGAAACTTGCTGTCGCAATATTTATCTCTCTCCCCTTCCGCACATTTTCATTTCTTGAAGAAACCTCCCCCTGCAATTCAATGCCTGTTTTTTCTCCGATACCAAACTGATCAAGATATTCATTAAACATTTCTGGCCCTATTAGCCGCGAAACAAACACTGCGCCGGTGTTTAAGGACTTCTCAAGCACTTGGGTCATTGTTTGTATGCCGTTCTTCTTTGTCTTTTCATAATTATATATCGTCTCCACTCCCACTTTTACAAAGCCTTCGTCTGTGTACGTCGTATCTGGCGTTATCTTTTTTTCGTTCAAGGCCATGGCCATTGTCAAAGGTTTCATAACTGATCCGCACTCAAATATCTTTTGGACAGTGCTATTTTGGAAAATACCGATGTCTTTTTCCTTCGAATACGCGTTAGGGTCGAACCCTGGATAATTCGCCATCGCCACCACTTCGCCTGTATTCGGCTCCAGTACGATAATTTGTCCGCTATCAATATCAAAATCTTGTTTCGCTTTCTTAAGCAAGGACTCGGCCTCAAATTGAATATTGTAATCAATTGTTAAATATATGTTCGAACCATCTAAACTTGAGTACTCAAGTTTATCAGGATCAAAAAGAATCAGGGTTCGAGGTTCTTCTTTAAAGCTTGTCTTGCCGCGCAAAACGTCGTCGAAATATCCTTCAATGCCATACTGACCCGTCCCGTCTCCTCCAACAAATCCGATAACTTGAGATGATATCTTTCCTTGTGGATAATATCTTCCGGGAAGACGGTCAATGTATATGCCTTTTAATTTCAAATCTTCCACGCCCTTAACCTCCTCTTTTGTCAGCTTGTTTTTAATTATTACGTAAGACGAATCGCTTTTTGTAATTTTAGATAATATTTTGGCCTCGTCCTCACTAATAACCCCGCTCATTGCCCTACTGGTTGCCTCTGCATCTTCTATTTCCGGCGGAACTGCATAAATCAAAAGCTTGTCGTCGTTAACCGATAAAATTTTAGTGCCATCTTTAAAAAACACCTCTCCCCTTGCGCCCTCTATTTCCTCAAAGCTAGTTTGCTGTCCCAAAGCCTGCGCCTGATAGAACTTATGACTTAAAATTTGGAGAAAAAATAGGCGGCCTATTATGGCTGCCCCGAAGATAATAAGGATTGCAAAGATGAAAAGAATTCTCCAGTTTCGCATTTATCTCGTTGCCAGTGAATTGTCTAAAATTTGGATGTATTTTATCGTCTGGATCTTCTCGAAATTCATTTCTGCTGTTTTTGCCTGGATATTCTCAAGATAGCTTATCTGGGCGAGATCAACTTCCAGGTTTTTGTTCTCGGCAAGAAGCTTATCTATTTGTTTTTGGTAATCCTTTATCAGATAACCCCCGCGTATCATGCTGTTTATTTGAATAACATAAAAAACCGAAAGAAGTAACACCGAACAGAAGCTGAACACCAAAAACAGCTTCCAGTTAATCCTCGGCATTCGGAGTGAAGCCAACTTACTTAATGGGATTGCTCGGACAATAGCGTGGGTAGTCATGGTTTTAATTATTTTAGTTTTTTATTGCGACCCTCAATTTAGCTGATCTTGAGCGCCGGTTTATTTTTATTTCCTCAAGCGAAGGAATAATTGGTTTCTTGGTTAATATATCTATTTTTCCTTCTTTGACTGCGTCTTTAAAAAAGTTTTTAACTATTCTGTCTTCCAGAGAATGGAAGGAAATTACTGCTAATCTGCCCCCTTTCTGTAAATTATCAATTGCCTGCGGTAACGTTTTCTTTAAATTTCCCAATTCGTCATTGACTGCAATCCTTAAGGCCTGAAATGTTCTGGTGGCTGGATTTATCTTTCCGTGCTGGCGAACTGCCTGCCGTACTATTTCTATTAACTGGAAAGTCGTGCTTATGGGCTGCCGCTTTCTCTCTTGAACTATTTTCTCGCTGATTTTTCGTGCAAACCTCTCTTCTCCGTATTCGTTTAAAATCCTTTCGATTTCTCCCTGCGGATATTTGTTTATAATCTCCATCGCAGTAAGTTCCTGCCCGGCCGCATTGTATCGGGCGTCTAGGGGCTCATCTTTAGAAAATGTGAATCCTCTGCCCGAATCTTCAATGTGCCAACTCGACATCCCTAAGTCCAGTAATATTCCGCTGATCTTTTCAAAATTATATTTTTTAACGATCTCGCTTAAATTTGAATATGAATCGTTTACTAGGGTTAATCGGTTTTTTAATTCTTGGTTTGCAATTTCAGATTCAATATTCCATATCATTGCCTTGTCCCAATCAATCCCCAATACTTTTCCTGAAGGCTTTATCTTTTCAAGAATTTCTTTCGTGTGTCCTGCCTGGCCGATAGTGCAGTCAACAAAGTTTTCATTCGGTTTCGGATCCAGATATTGTAAAACCTCTTTTCTAAGAACTGGTATATGCATTGTTTTAAATCCCTAATTCCTTCAGCTTCTCGGCAAGATTACCAACATCTTTTTCCACCTGCGCTTTGTAAATTTCCCATTTGCTTTCATCCCAAATTTCTAATCGATTAAATAATCCGCAAATTACTGTATTCTTTTTTAAATCGGCATAACCTTTTAAATATTCGGGGATAAGTATTCTGCCAAGGTTGTCTATCTCAACTGACATAGCCCCGCCCAATAGAATTCTGGCAAATCCCCTAGCCTCTGGCTGGCTGGCTGGCAATCTGCCAAGCTTGTCTGACATTATCTGCCATTCACTTTCAGGATAAACGACCAAACAATTATCAAGCCAGCGGGTAATAACAACCGAAGAACCTAATTCTTTTCTAAACTTAGCAGGCAGGGCCAAGCGTTTCTTTGCATCAATTGTATGTTTGTACTCGCCTATAAACATGTTTAGTGATTATTTAGTTATCCCCTGTTTTCCTTAGTTCTCCCACTGTTATCCACAATCTTCCACCTCATATCCTTTATACCCCACTTTATGAGCACAGGTCAACACTTCATAGTTTGAGCTTATTTTGTGAGGAAAACGCCTTATTTATCCACAAGTAACTCACAGAAGAAATGTGAGGAAAATATTTTATGCAAAAAAAACACCCCCACTTCCATCAGTGAAGGTGCTTCTTTACTACAACTATGGATTTACTACAACTGGTGGAGTGCTCGGGAAAACTTCTTCAAAATTCTTATAGACTAAAGGCGCCTCAACAACCACTGGTTCGTTGAAAGCAGAATTATTTATCTCGAAAACAATATCTACTGTGCCTGCGGTTTCGGGATCAATCTTGCTTACGTCAATAGTTTTAACCAACTTCATGCCGTAAAGAAAATTATCCTTACTGCCGATAGATAATTCAGCACTAATCTCGCCGATCTTCTCCAGCCCGGCCAAAGTAATCGCTTTGATTTGAGCAGATACAGCTCCTTTATCTGGTATTGTTCCGTCCGGCATCACGGTCAAGGCACTCAATCCCGATTGTTCCATAACTTCTGCCATAAGGTTGCCCATCAACTGAGCGGTTTCTTCATTATCTAAGGCAACTAAATAATGATATATCTTTTGGCCGTCAATGGTTTGATTGGGCAACTGTTCTTTTACGACGTAGAACTTGCTATCTGCTGTTACGTCAGACATTGCTTTCCTCATGGACTCAACAATCGCAGCCATTTCGGCTGGATCCTGAGTGATAGGAACGCCGGTAGAAAAACTATCAGCAGCAGGAAATTTAATCCATGTGCCTATAACATTATCCAAATCTATTCCGGTCATTAACAAAAGTGGAGTTAAAGCCGGAGCGTTAAGGGTGGTGATATTAAAATATCCTTCCTGCCCGATTGTCTTCATTTGAAATTCTGCTGAAACCGGCGACGAAGCGTCGCCCATTATTCCGCCGATAAAGTCGAGGCCAAAATTTCCTGCGGACTTTATATTGGCAATATCACGGGCATCTCCGTCAACGCTAAAATTAACGTCAATTGCCATTGCCGACGCATTCTGCTCTTGTATGTCGAGCTCTAGCTTCCCCTCAGAATGAGAAGACTTAACATCCATCATATTCTGAGCCATAGCAGTAATAACTTTCTCCGGATTGGGCCTGAAAGGACTCCAAACTGGATCCCAGATACCCATTGCCATCACGGCTCCTGCGCCTATTATCCCCAGGATTATGACAATTCCTATAATTTTTATTACTAATCCCCCGCCTTTGGAAGGTGTGGGCCTGACTAAGTTTGGAGTAACGGGGCTAGGCTGGACTGGAGCTACCGGGTTGCTTACAGGAGGAATTGGATTAACGGGTCGTGTAGGTACAGGATTACCTACAGAGGGAATTGGATTCACTGGCCGGGCAGGTATGGGGTTGCTTGACCGAGTAGGCATGGAATTATTCGGTTGATTTGGTAGTTGTTCCATAATTTTAAATTTAAGGTTTTAATTTTTTAGTTCTTCGACCTTTAATTTTTTTCACTAATGAAAAATCATTTGCGGAAATTTCGAATGCGTCTCCTTTCTTTATTATATCCGCCAAAAGCGCATTAGCAACTGTGTTCTCAACTTTATCCTGAATAACCCGTCTCATTTCCCGCGCACCGAAAGCGGGATTATATGAAAGCTGGACGATTTTTTCTTTTAATTTCTCGGTGACTATAAACTCAATCTTCTTTTCTTCAATACTCTTTTTCAATGAACTCAACATGAGCCCTGCGATATCCAGTAAATTTTCCTTAGTAAGCGGCTTGAACATCACAGCGGCGTCAAAGCGGTTTATAAACTCGGGCTTGAAAATCCCTTTGTTAAAAAGTAAGTCAAGAATTTTTTCCTTCTCTAATTTTATATTATTTTTAACGCTTTCAAAAATATATTCTGCGCCCGCGTTTGATGTGCAAATAATTATGCAATTTGTAAAAACTGTCTTCCTCCCCTGCCCGTCCGTAATGTGGCCTTCGTCAAAAACTTGCAGGAATAAATTTAAAATATTCGGATGGGCTTTTTCAATTTCATCGAGCAAAAGCAATGAAAACGGATTCTCCCGTACCGGAGTTGTCAATAATCCTTCCTGTCCCGAGGAACCGATCAAACGCGGTATATCGGTGATTGATTGGAACTCAGACATATCAAGTCTGGACATTTTATCTTCTCCGCCAAAATATATTTGAGCCAAAGCTTTTGAGGTTTCGGTTTTACCAACGCCTGTAGGACCCAAGAAAAGAAAAACTCCCATCGGACGTTTCTTTGAAGAAATACCGGCCCGCGCCCGCCTCATAGAAATAGATACTTGCTCGACCGCCTCGTTTTGATTAACAATCCTTTCGTGAATTAGTTTTTCAAGGTTAAGCAACATGTCCTTTTCTTTCGACTCGATCTTTCCAACAGGTATTTCGGTTTTAGTAGAAATTATTTTAGATACGTGCTCGGGTAAAACCACTTTCTCTTTAATGGACCGGGCGACATATACTACGACGTCTTGTAATAAATCGATGGCTTTCTTGGGAAACGGAATATTCGGGATGTACCGTCCTGCCAGTATTACGATCTCTCGTATCGCAGGATAAACAATAAACACTTTGTACTTCCGCTCCAGTTCCAAAGCTAAATTCTGCAGTATCCTCATAGTTTCAGGCTCTGAAATTTCCTGAACCTCTATTTTAGTAAACATATCTGCCAAAGATTGGTTCTTTTCAATTCTCGTATGCAAGCCGTTAAAATCCGTGATTGCCACAAACCTGAATTCGGGGAAGCGAAGATATTTGCCGAGAATACCCGAGATATCCACTTTTCCCGGCTGGGATACGTCTTGCCCGATAAAATTATGGAAATCCTTAATCACTAAAATTATGTTCCCGGCAGTTACAACCTCCTGGAACATATTATCTAATTCGCTCTCAACTGTTTCAATATTAGTCACTTGCGATAAAAGCAAAGGCATATCCAATTCAACTACTCGGAAATAGTTTAATTCCGGTACACTTTTCCCCAGAAATACTCTTCGGGCTAACCCCTCGACAATACTTTCTCTCCCCGTGCCTGAGTCCCCTATTATTAAAACGTTATTGGCTTCAGGCCGGCAAAGCCCGGCCTGCACAAGCTCAACTTCTTTTTCGTGGCCGATAATTGCTTTAAACATCCATTTTTTGACAATCCGTCGCCAATCAATCGAGTATTTATCCAAGGTAATCGTATAGCCGGTTGCCCAGTCTTTTCCCAAAGAACCGTAAATCGCCAGATTCTCTTGTTCCCAAAATTTCCTGCTTTCTTCAATTCTTCTTTCCAAATAATCAAACCATAACGATATGTTTTCAAAATCTTCGAGTTTTAAATTTTTATCAAGTAGGATTTTTTCAAAAAATTCGGTTTTTGAAATCCCGATTAAAATATCTCTTGCCTCGATTCTTTGATGTTTTCTCTGTTGGGCTATAGCCAGCGCATCTTTTATTGCTTCCGTGAAATCCTCTGTAAAAAGCTCCGAGGGGGAATCGTTCCTTTCTAACTTCTCCAAATAGTTTTTCAGATTGGACTGGATATCTTTTGCTGTCAAACCTAATCGCATAAATATGTATTTTGTCTGCTCGCTGGCTTCCAAAGCTGAGTAAAGCAAGGCAGCGGCTGACATCTCGGGAATTCTTCGTCTTTTGCAGAACCTAAAAGCTCCGCCGACAACTTTCGCAGCCTCAAAGCTTAAAAACTCCGCGACGTTGTATTCCTTCGGAGAAGCAGCAACCTGTTCAACGGTTGCACTAACTTTTGGTTTTTTTATCCCGGTGTTAAAAAACAGGGAAATTTCCCAGAAAATAACGTAGAAGAATAAGAAGAAGGAAAAAAACCTAAGAGACCCGATAACGGATAAGAACCCTAATATAGAAAGGCCTATGAGGAGGAAAGACAAAACAGAGAGAACAAGAAAAACATTAGTTGCCAATTTGGCAAACCTGAAAACAAAGAACCTTTCCCATCGGACGGCGCTGTATATTGCAGTTTTTCTTAAATCAAAATTTTCCATTTTAATAGAAAAAACCGAACGAGAATAATAATAAAGCGAGCAATATCAACGGTAAAATTATCCACCCGACAAAAATTATTGCGCCGGCAACGGCGACAAAAACCTGGAATACAATTCCGAAGATAATCAGAACGATACGGCAAATGGCGCCCAGGACACGTGAGAAAGTATTCGATATAAAAACATTGGCGTATTCCTTAACATCAATACTCCGGGGGTAGCTCCAGTGATAGCGCCTCCACGGAGAAAAAAAAGTCTTTAAAAGAAGCGGCGTTGAAAAGAAATTTGCGCTAAATCGCAAAAAGTTACCCCACACCTTCAGTAAGAACCGCGGAGCTTCGTAAAAATGCCATAATAGCCACGCGACTAAAATATTATTCGCGACCATAGAAATTTATGCTTATGGATTACTGCGCGGCATGACTAGTTTTGTGCCGATTCCGCTGATCTGTCCCCCGCCGATTATCAGGACTCCGGCGAAAATTGACCAGCTGATTAGGTTAAGCAGTTTGTAAATAGTTTCTATCGGAAAAAGTTCGGCGATTTGCTTTCGGATAGTTTCCTCCATCTGTTTTTGCAAGTCGCGCGGGTTCGTGTCAGGCGTAGGAATCTCTTTTGCAGGAACCTTAAAAATCTCAGGGGCATTTATTTTACCGGTAAACATTTCATAGGTTCCATAGAGAGAAGATAATATAATAACCAATCCCAATAAGAGCAACAAATATCCAATAATTTTATTTGCCATATATTTAAAATTAGTGGGCAACACAGGACTCGAACCTGTAGCCTTCCCGATGTGACCGGGGCGCTCTGCCATTGAGCTAGTTGCCCCCAGAATAACGTATTTAATAATATTGTATTATTGTATCATATCATAAATTATAAAAAAAAGGCCTGTTGTGCACAGGTCGATACTATTTCGTAACAGTTGCTAAGATGAGACCGATACGGCCGCAGATAAGACTAACGCGACGACAGGCATCGTTCCATTCGATTATATCGGGAGTGGTTATGAAATCATGAATACATGCATCTTGAAGATCCTTCTGAGATTCGCAATCGGTAAGAAGTTTCTGCAAATGTTTGGTCGCAGCAGTCTGGTCGAGGTCAAACGCCCAACCCATTTCCATTTCTTCGGCTGCTTGGTCCGTATCTACCATTCTGCATCCTCCTTGTAAACGAACGGCAAATGAGATACATTTCCAGCCTAGCACGTATTCCAGAATATTCAAGGAAAATAATATATCAAAAAAGGCGCTGCCCACAAGAAGCAAGCAGCGCCATTTGTCGTGAACGAAAATTTCAATGCTAAAGGATTCGAAAGAATCGAGCCTTCAAGAGCTCAATGCTCACAACTTCACGGTGGGGGCGAAGAACGACGAGGAACCAAAGTAGCCATCAACACGCGAGACACCACGCGCGTCGAACCGGGCCTTGCCGCGGAAGTAGAGAATCGGAGCGCGGCCGAACTGGCCATCGCCATCAACGGAAAACTCATCCCCAGGTAGATCCATGTCCAGCTCATGGTAACGCACGAGGCGCTGCGGATGGCTGTAAACAATGGAAGTTCCAGTGAGACTGCCCGTGCCGTATTCGTTGGTAGTAAAGACCTCACGGGCTAGGCTAACGGGTTGGCCAGCATGGTAGATTCCGAGTTGAACTGCGAGGATAAGGATGCCTCCTCTTTGTGTCAGGGCAACTTGATCCATCGCCTGCATCGTACGAGGGTGAACCCGCAGATGAGATGGGTCGATATGACCCTTGCGCCAGTTCGTGAACGAGCGCGTCGAGGCGATATTCTCGAACATCATGTTGACGCCGAGGCAGTAACGACGAGCACGATTCGTTTCCTCGGGGAAGAGAGCGACCAACGCCTCATCCCACAGGGTGGCGAACCAACCCGTGCAATGCAGAGCGTCGGCCGGCACGAAGATCTTCATGTCCGGGAGGTTCCTGGAGAAGGCGAGCGCGCAGCTCGGATCGACTTTGCCTCCGCAGATTAGGGCCAACTCCCTGATCTGCTCCTCAATGGGCCGGGGACCTTTGTACTCCGGCGGGTAGCCGTAAGCCGGGCAGACCGCCTCGGTGGCGAACTGACTGATAGTAGAATGCTTTTCGAGAGCCTCTCGTACGCTCTCCTGGAACTCTCCCCCATTCTCGATGAGGCACTGGGCACTGCCATCAGGGCCGTCGGTGAGTCCGGCCTTGTTCAGGACTGCCTCGAAGAGGCCAGTAATGTGCCTTCCCTTGCGATCTCTGGACGTGATCAATGTTCTTGACATCGTCATCATCCTTCCTAGCCGCCGTATCGGCTCTTTTCAAAGTGCTGTTGCGAAACGCCTCGCAACGGGCTACCAAACACTCTGTTTAGTATGGATATACTATATACAACGTATTCATTTACGTCAAATTACATACCAATCGTAAAATATTCTCGGGGATACTAAAAGCGCACCCTTTCGGGTGCGCTCCCATTGGATACTATTTCAATTCTACTCTTGCGCCGGCTGCTTCAAACTTTTTCTTAATATCTTCTGCTTCTTCTTTCTTTACGCCCTCTTTAACCATTTGAGGGGCAGTGGCGGCGGCGTCAACCAAGTCCTTTGATTCCTTCAAGCCCTTGGCGGTGATATCACGAACTACTTTAATGACATCAATCTTTTTGGCTCCAACTTCCTTTAACTCGACATTGAAGCTGGATTTTTCCTCAGCTGGAGCTGCGGCTGTGCCTACGGCGACTGCGGCAACTGGAGCTGCGGCTGAAACACCGAACTTCTTTTCTAAAACTTTAACAAGCTCGGCTAAGTCTAAAACTGACATTTTTTCGATTTCCGATACTAAATCCTTGAATTTAGCAGGAACTTCGATTTTCTCATTTTCTTCTGCCATATTATTGTATTTAATTAATTATGCTTTAATTTTTGTTAATACGTTCATCAAACCTTTAATGTTGCCTCGTAAAACATTAGCAAATCCCGATATTGGAGAAGAGATTGAACCAAGCAACTTTGCCAGTAATTCTTCCCTGCTCGGCAATTTTGCTAAAACCAATACTTCTTCCCTACCAATAAACTTTGACTCGAAAATACCGCCTAAAATCTTCACATTCTCGCTTGTTTGGGAAAACTTATCTGTAATCTTCGCTCCGGAGATTTCTTCTTTGACACTGAATACTGCGGCAAGCTGACCCGGAGTGCTTGCATCTATTTTTTCCCAAAGCTCTTTATTCGCGTCGCCGAATGCGATTTTAAGCAATGTTTTCTTTGCGACCTTTAATACACAGCCCGCTTCCTTCAATTTTGCACGTAAAGCGAATATGTCCTGGGACTTTACTTTCGAGAAGTCTATAAAAACAACGGACTTCTGCTTCCCTATTTTATCCTTTAAGTCCTTTATTACCGTCTGCTTCTGATCTTTTGTTAATGGCATATTGTTTTATTAATTAAAAAATCTGTGGAAACCACAGACGTAAACCAAGGGAAAACCCTTGTAGATATGTTTACCTCGGCAGGGATTACTTGCCCTTGCGGGCAAACCTGCTGTCTGTGGCTTATGTTTCTATTCTAATCAGGCAGGGAGATTTGTCAATACCTTATGAAAAAGCCGCCAAGCGTCTAGCGTTGGCGGCGGTTGTCCGAGTGGAAAACTAGGTCGGAAGATCGACCCAACCTTTCCGGGTTCGGAGGTCATAGTAGCCGTTGCAGGGATGGGAACCGCTCAGAAAGGTGTCAGGTTCTTCCAGAATCCCTTTAAAAAGCCATTTTTCCCTCGTCCCATCCTCCATCTCTACACCACGGATTGCTACACGGATCTTCGTGACCCCGGGAACACCAAGCACTGTGAAAAAGACTCGCTTTCCAGCCTCGAATGTCCCTATCACGAAATCCCACTTACCTGGTCCCTCTAGAATCTGGTGTCTCTGAGCTGCCATAACGGCACTCCTTGAAAAGAACTGCGACAGATAGATTGAGGAATCTGTCCCACCTCGTTGCTATCCGCTGATAGCCACCCGACCATAACGATCAGGGATTACCTAATAATATGATACAACGATTTATTATTATTGTCAAATAACTCGTAACGAAAAGTCCCACACACCGTGTGTGGGACTTGTTGCTCTCCGTCGGGAGAACCCATTACTCTCGGAGGGAGGCAAACAGTTTGACTAAGAATTCGGCCCCCCAAACGTACACCAGAAATGCCCGCGAACTAAGAGAACGTCAAAGTTATCTACTTTGCCGTTACGATTAACGTCTGCCTTATGGCAATCATTTCCGGGGGTAGTGCAACCGATATTATTCCGAATAAAAGCGGTATCTTGGGCGTCAACTTTCTTGTCATTATTAACATCTGTTTTGGCACATACGTTAAGCGCGGCGGCGCTTGCGAGGATCGGGACGCATAAAGACAGCAACGAAAGAGAAAATATCGCTGCTAAAAATTTAGTTCGCATGATATCCATATATTTTTATCCGCAGAATGATCTCTTCGCAATAACTAAAATTATTGAGAAGGTGATTATTCAGTGGAGTTAATTAATTATATCAATACCACTATTATTCTAATATACCACCGGCCATAGAAGAGTCAATTCTAGCCGCTACCTCAAATAAGATTCCTGGGCCGCCGAATGTTCTTCAAAGGTTTTGCTAAAAATAGTCTTACCGGAAGGCGTCGACAGAAAATACAAATAGTTTGTTTTAGTAGGATAAATAGCAGCTTCAATACTGCTTATCCCCGGATTCGAGATAGGACCCACGGGCAGGCCCATGTATTTATACGTATTGTATGGCGAGTCAATCGTCAGATCGTCCAAGGAAACGCCATATCCATTGTTGCCGGTAATATACACAACTGTTGCGCATGACTGAAGATACATATCAATTTCTAGTCTTTTCCAAAAAATACCGGAGACAACCTTCTTATCCTCTATTTTCTTTACTTCCCTCTCAATAATCGAAGCCATAGTTACAGTTTCAAAAATCGACTTGTCCTGCCTTTTAACTTCATCGCGCAGTTGGGACGTAAACTTTTGATCAAAATTATTCAAAAACATTCGAATGATATTCTCGACGCTTGCCCCGGGAAGAAACTCGTAAGTATCAGGGAAAATATATCCCTCCAGACTAAGATTTTTGGGCTTGTCGTTTAAAAAAGTGAATTCCTCGCTAAAGTCTTTTTTGGACAGTTCTAAAAATTCCTGTTTAGTGCAAATTCCCTGGTCTTCCAGATATTGGCCTATTTCTTCTAACTTCCACCCTTCGATAATAGTAATTTTCTTAGTTGCGATGTCACCAGATGATATTTTACGAAAGATAGACCACGTGCTCATTGACGGAGAAAATAAATACTGTCCGGCCTGAAGCTTATGGGATAAACCGGATGATAGAATAAAAGCGCGAGAAACAACGCTGCTGCGTATTAGCCCTTCCTTTTTAAGATTTGATACAATATCTTTTGCCCCCTCCCCTCTTTGAACAGTAAAATCAATATTTTCTAGGGATCCGGATGATACAGGAATGAAAAGATTTGCGGAAATAAAAAAACTGCCGGTTAGGACAACGAATAAAACAAAAGAAGTTATAAATTTCATAATTACTTATCCCCTACTTTTGAATTAAAGGAACAAAAACAAATCCAGGATGATCAATTTCCTCAAATTCGGTTTCAGATTTTTTAATAATTGTTTTTATGGACGAACCGACTGGAGCAACTATCTTTCCGCCAACTCGGAGCTGCTCTTTCCAAATACTAGGGATGCTTTCTGCAGAGGCAGAAACTAAAATCTTATCAAACCCTCCGGCAAACTCGCCTATATCGCCATAACCCTTTGAACCATCGGTATTAGAAAACTTAACAATCCCCTTCTCGACAAACCCGTATTTGGCAACGTTGTTTTCGCCAAATTCCTTTAATTCCGGCACAATCTCCAGAGCCACGACTTTTCCCTTCTCTCCTACTATCTGAGCTAACAGCGCTGTAGTCCAGCCGGAACCGGAGCCAACATCTAAAACCTTATCTCCCGAATTAGGCTGCAACTGTTCTAGCATAAATGCAACTACTAACGGCTGAGAAATTGTCTGACCAAACCCGATAGGCAAAGCTTCGTTCAGTTCGGCAAGATTTTTCGTCTCGTCAGGCAAAAAATCCTCTCTTCTAATTTTCTTAAAAGCTTTCTTGATTGAGTCTGTTTTTATCCAGCCTTCGTGCACTAAAGAATGTATTAAATTCATAATAGTTTTCCTTGTCTCAATATTTTACCAACTTCCTGGGCTTTATCCTTACCCTCGGGGGTTATAAAAAACTCGATTTTAGGATCCCCCTTTACCAGACCTTCGCTGCGGAGCGCCCTTAACGGCCTATCAAGTTTACGGGAGTCAGGCCATATGGGATAACGGGAAAATCCAAATGGCTCCGGGAATAATGTAAAGCATTCCTTCAGTAATCTATCGAACGTACAAATTTCATTATTCCGTAGGATCGAATAAGCACTAAATAATATCAAATCGTTAATCGAAACCTTATCAAATGCTAAATTTCTATTGAATTTTTTGAGCATAAGATTATTCTAGCTACCATATTGCCATTATACCAGAAAATCCATATTTTTAAAGAAAAAGGGCAAAGGTTTTCCCTTCGTCCTATACTAGATTATTTGGTTGGGCCGAGGCCTCGCCTTGCAGCTTTTCAATAAAGTACTGGCGTAGGTCGCCATAGGTTTGTATTTCTTTCGGGAAGAATACTCGAAGATTGCACTTTCGGCAAGTTAGGCAGTCGAATATATCTGTGGCCCGAAAACGATCCATATAGCCGGTGCAATTGAGATGTACCCCAACGCATGCGTTAAGGTGCAAGCCGTCTGCATCGCGGGTGTGGGCGACGAAATAGACAAGGCCATGAACTTCGCGACTTGGCGCCAAAGGTTGGCGCGGATGTTCCCAAAGAATATCACCTTTAGAATCAAGAAGAATTGGTTGCAAAGGGACGCTTCGTAGTATTTCTGAAAGAATAGTATCGATTATTTTATCGCGAGGTTCATCGTGTAGGTTTTTTCCCATAAGTACGAGGCGTAAAGCGCAGTCGAGCCAACCGGTAGCGAAACAATGATCTTCCCCCGTTTTATCAACCACCTTGTACGGTGATATTACGTTGATTGCGCAATCTGGAGTTGGAAACTGTGATTCATCTTTCACTTTCCCATGCGCAATAGCTTGCGGATTAAATCCTGCGGCAGAAACCGTATGAAAAAGTATTTGAACCTCTTCATGAGGTAATCCTTGCACTTGAGACCAGCACTCGTATCGTAAAACTAAATCAACAAACTGTTCGGCAATTTCTCGCACGAGAACCTCCTTTCAGGTTCGATGTAAATGTGCGTAAGTTACATTACTATACCGCCGTACGATATATCATGCAAACTATTCGTACCTCAAAGCCTCTATCGGATCAAGTTTAGCTGCGCTACGGGCCGGTAAAACGCCGAAGCCAATTCCAATGGTTCCGGAAACTCCCACTCCGATAGCTATCGCGTACAGAGGAACAGAAAAAGTCCATGCCAAACCATTGGAGACGGCAACGACGTAAACTATCCAACCGAGAAAAGCTCCGGCTACTATTCCGATAATTCCGCCTATTACGGTTACTAAAACTGATTCTATAAGAAACTCGTTTAAGATATCAGAACTTCTTGCGCCTAAGGCTTTTTTCAAACCAATTTCGCTTGTTCTCTCCGTCACCACTACATACATGATGTTCATAATCCCCACTCCTCCGACAATCAAGGAAATGGCGGCGATGCAAATTAGCAGGATAGTGATGCCGTTAAATATAACGTTGAAAGTATCCATGGCCTGGGCCTGGGTGGTTACAGTAAAATCATCTTTCTCCGGATCCGTGATGTTGTGGTTGCGCCTCATCACTTGTTTTATAGATTCGGCAGTTGCATCAGACAAGTCAACGTTCTCCACCTGTACGACCCCGACAACCAAATAATCAATGCCTAGCATCTTTTTCTGAGCGGTAACCAAGGGCATGTATAGGCCGTCATCTGCACTCGGGCCTCCAACCGCTCCTTGGGGCTCGTAAACTCCTATCACCTGGAAGTTAAGCGTCCCTATCCTGACCAGCTTGCCTATGGGATCGTCTTGATTGAATAAATCAGCGGCAAGATTGCTTCCTAAAATTACTACTTGCGAGGCGCCGTCGTCCTCGCTTTGAGTATAGAATCTCCCGCTTGTCAGCTCGTGCTTATCCATTAAAAAACGCTCGGCCGAGGCGCCGTAGTAAATAACATCTTTTTCATTGCCGCGGTAACTGACCACAGCCAGGCCAGTGGTCATGCCATAGGCGTTTATAACATTTCCTAATTTTTTAACTTCCTCCAGATCGCGCTGTTTAAATGAGGTAATCGCCACCGCTGATGTAGCCCTGCTTAAATCCGCACTGGCTGCGCCACTCGCCCGATTCTTTGTCGTGGGCGGAACTCTTGTCTCAATAAACAACATATTTGAACCCCAGGAAGATATTTGGTCGTCAATGAGGCTTCGAAAGCCGGCGCCGGCGGACAAAACTAAAATAACAGTGGCAATGCCGATGACAATACCTAACGTTGTTAACACCGTTCTAGCCAGATTCGCAGATAAAGCTTTTATAGCTTGTTGTAAAATCTTGAACATATTTATTCGTACCTTAGCGCGTCTATTGGATTTAATTTTGCTGCTTTAAAAGCAGGATACAATCCGAAAATTACTCCTGTCAGAATTGAAACCCCGACGGCGAGAATAATTGAGGAAATTGAAACGATAAAAGCCCATTCGTATCCAAGATAGTGCATCAGTATAGATATCAGATAAGAGACTAATGTTCCAATAATTATTCCGATAATACCTCCCAGGAAAGTTAAGGAGCCTGCTTCCAATAAAAATTGGTTCCTGATGGCAGAATTAGTTGCCCCGACCGCCTTACGAAGCCCGATCTCGCGAGTTCGCTCTGCAACCGTTGCCATCATAATGTTTAAAATTCCAATTCCACCGACTATTAAAGCAATGGCTGCCATTGCCGTTAAGAAAAGACGAAGCGCGTCCGTTATGGTGCTCAGAATTTCTATAGCACTGGCAACATTACGCACCGTGAAATCAACATCTATATCGCGTCGTATGCGGTGGGTCTGCTTTAACACCCTAGTCACGTCAGCAATGGTCGAGTCAACGTTGTCAGCTGAATCAACTTTAATATTCACTGACTGCAAATAGTGTATTCCCAGCAGCTGCTGCTGGCCGATGCCCAAAGGGACGAAAACCTGATCGTCCTGATCCTGGAAAAAAGCGCTTCCCCTTTCGTCAACCACCCCAATCACGCGCAAAGGAATTCCGCCTGCCTGTTCCTGCGAAGCGCTACGAATTTTAATAACCTGTCCGATCGGGTCTATATTTGTTCCTTCAAACAGTTGATTGGCTACAGAAAAGCCCAACACCACAACATTAGCGTCTCCCTTCTCTTGTTGCTGGTCGAAAAACTGTCCTTTCTGCATTGTAAAAGTTACAACGTCGGTATATGTATATTCGGTGCCGGTAAAATTCGTATCTATGGTCTTATCCTGCCAGGTAACTGATGCAGAACCCTGAACCATAGCGTTAACAGCTAGAGCGTGCGGGACCTGCGACTTGCTCCGCAATGCATCGGCATCTCCGTTTACTAATGTGGTTATGACAATGCCGAATATCTGAGCTGGAGGGCCTTTTTCATTGCTTTTTCCGGGCTGAATACTTAAAAGATCGGAGCCCAGCTTTGTAACCTGCCCTAAAATTAAACTTTGGGCGCCTGCCCCCAAGGCTATGATGATAATTACACCCGCTACTCCTATAACAATTCCTAAAATAGTTAAAAAAGACCTGCCTTTTCTAGCAAGCAATGTTCGCGCTACAAGTTTTATGGTGCCTAAAAAATCCATAGATTATTTTATAAGATCTCTTTCTGCGGTTGCAGCTGTTTTTTGCTTTACTTTTTCGTCAGAGATAATTCCACCGTCTTTAAGCCGGATGATTCTGTCGGCATGGTTGGCCGTATCGGTTTCGTGTGTGACAAGAATGATTGTGTGGCCGTCATTATTCAACTTCTGAAGAATATACATTACAGCGTTGCCGGACTTGGAATCTAAGTTACCCGTAGGTTCGTCGGCAAAAATTACGGCCGGATTGCAAACCAAAGCCCGGGCGATTGCCACCCTCTGTTTTTCGCCTCCGGAAATTTGATTGGTAAAATAGTGCAATCTATGAGAAAGCCCTACGGATTCTAAGGCTTCTTTGGCTAACTTGTCATGGTCTTTTTTATGGCTGTAGACTAAAGGCAACTTTACATTATCTAAAACAGTAGTCCGGCTGAGCAAATTAAAAGATTGGAATACAAACCCGACTCTTTCATTTCTCAACTTGGCAAGGTAATCGTCAGTAAATTTCTCAATATCCTCGCCCTCGAATTTGTATGTCCCGGACGTAGGTCGGTCGAGAAAACTTAATATATGCATCAAGGTTGACTTGCCGGACCCTGACGGACCCATGATAGCTACAAACTCGCCTTTGTTAATACTGAAATTTATATCATGCAAAACATGGGTTACAACGCCCTCGTTGTCATAGTTCTTTTTAAGCTTTTCAACTCTGACTAGCTCCATTGTTATTTCATGTAAGTAATAATCATCTGTCCTTCTGTGAGGCCGGAGATGATTTCAACCAATCCCCCATCGGCCTGCATGCCAATCTGGACTTCAACCTCGTGGTATTTCTTTGTTTTCAAGTCATCAATTACCCGTATATATTTTTTCCCGTCTTTGTTAATTATGGCCGATGAAGGCACGGCCAATACATTGTCTTTTTCGGCAACCAGAACAGTCATGTTCACGGTCATACCGGGCTTAATATCCGGGATATTTTCAAGACTACCCGTAACTTTATAGTTTACCACACCGGAGATTACGGTCGAGGCAGGATTGATGGTCAATATTTTTCCTTGGAAAGTTTCGTCTGGTCCCAGTGCGTCAAAAGTATAATCGATTGTCTGACCAACCTCCAAGGAAGCGATATTTGCTTCGCTTACATTCGCTTCTGCATATACATCGCTGACATTCTGCAAAACCATAACCTCGGTCATAGCGGCAGCCTGCTCCCCCACCTTTATTCCTACGTGGGTGATCGTTCCACCGGCGGGCGCCCATAAGGTTAAGTTATTGATGGTTGCTTGCGCGGAGGCAACCTGACCTTGGGCGGAGATTACTTGAGCATAAGCGGCGTCAACATCTTCCTGACGAGGCTTTACGGTTTTTTGCGTTAAAGTGTTTTCTGCTTTTTGGAGAGCAATTTTGTCGGAGGCGATGCTGTGCTGCAGGGAATTGATACTAGTTATGGCAGCGACTATATTAGCCTTATGCGTGTCTAAGGAAGTCTTATCGGCTGTAGAAACCTTGTTCGCGTAAGCTCCTTCGTCGCATTGCTCGCGAATTATTCTTAAAGAATCCTGTACGCTGTTTAAATCGCCGATTATTACAGAAACTGCGGAATCTATTTTTTCATTCGTGGTAGCGCCGTCGATAGCAGTTCTTATATCGGCCATTTTTTCATTTATACTATTCTTATTATCCTGCACCCGAATACCCTCCTGATCAGATGCGCCGAAATAGTTATTTTGGAGAAGAACCACAAAACGATATGCATTATACACATAAATATATGCATCGTTTAAGGTATTCGAAGATCCGTTGTATGTGTCTCGCAAATCCTCTTGCGCCGATAGCACAGCATCCTCATATATCTGTATGTCTTCAGGGGTTGCCCCATTAATCACTTTGTCGTAATTAGCTTGAGCTTGGGCTAAGGCGCCTTGAGCAGTCATCAAGCTTGCGCGTGCGCTACTTTGGTCCAGTAAGGCCAAAATCTTGCCCTTCGCAACTTCATCTCCTTCCTTCACAAATACCTGCCTGGCAACTCCGCTTCCCTGGAAACTAAGGCTTAAATCCACTCTGCTGACAACCTGGCCCGTAGACAAAACCGTCTCCTGCAGATTCTGTTTTGCGACTGTCGCAGTCTGTATCCCGCTCGTTTTATTATTCCCCCCGAACGCAAAATATCCAATAGCGATTACCGCCAATAGGATTATTATCGTCCAAACAACCCTCTTTTTCTTTAAAAATTTAGTAATTTTCATATTTAATCTCTTTAATTATATCTTGGCGGGGGCGCAAGGATTCGAACCCTGATCAAAGGTTTTGGAGACCTCTATTCTGCCATTGAACTACGCCCCCATTCTTAATATACTATCATAAAAAAAATAGGCGGACAACTCATTTTCCATTTTTATCCAACCCAAAAACCGAGGGCGTATTCGACGTTTCTCCGGACTT
Source organism: Candidatus Staskawiczbacteria bacterium (assembly GCA_041659225.1). GTDB lineage: Bacteria > Patescibacteriota > Minisyncoccia > Minisyncoccales > Staskawiczbacteraceae > JBAZYR01. Next base: position 64,256 of record JBAZYR010000002.1, on the reverse strand, counting down.
TTTAAGATTTACTGATTGTTTTTATTCGGCAGCTGACCCTTGAGTTCTTCTCTATTTTGTTTAAGCGTTTCCTTCACTTCTTTCGTTTTGTCCTTTATTTCCAGCTGAATGCCCTTCAGCTCGATCTTTTTTTCATCATTAAGAGCTTTTAATTCGTTAACCGCGTCCTTATCGCCTGCCTGTATTTTTTCAATAATAGTCCCCTTTTCCTCTTTATACTCTTGCCTTAATTGCTCGATTTTTTCCTTCCTTTCCCCTCTTAAAACTTCCAACTCTTGTTTCGCTTCCTGATTCCCTGCTTTAATCTCATTTAAAATGTCTTTTTGCTCCAGCCTTATCTCCTTTCTAGCTTCTAAAGTTGCTTTTAGAGAACTTACGGCCTCTATCGCTCTATCCTTCACTTCCTTAGAAACATTGGGATTTTCTTTTAACTTTTCAAGAAAATTAGTTTGAAATCCTTCAATTCGAGCACGGGTTTGCTGGAACTGCTCCAATTTTTCCGGAGGTAGCATATCTTCAATTTTCTCGAAAACACGAATTGTATTTAAATTATGTTTTAAAACATCCTTTAATAAAGGCTTAACGCTGGGATCTGCGCTTTGAGCGAACTCATCCCGTTTTTCTTCAATCTTTTGCATATACTCATTAGCTTTTTCTATCATTTGCTGAGCTTTTTCCTGGACTTTCGGATCTGTACTGTTTTGAGTCATATATTCGGCTAACTTCATTCTCTCCTCGGCAAACTTTAGCTGAATCGTGGCTTTTTTAACGGGATTGAAGGTCAAGCCGATAGAAATATCCTCCTTAAGATTACGCCACCAATAACCAAAACCGGAAGGAATGTTCTTAACCTCGTCAATAACGACGCTTTCTAACACCTGCGGTTCGCCTGATATTTCTATACTTTCAGATAACATTTGCTGGCTGATAGTGCTTGCATCCGTTTGTGCGCAGACAGCGGCTGGATAGACTGAAACCAAGCTAATGGCGCTAAGGATAATAAACGTAAAAAAGTATTTTGATTGCATAATATTATAGTTAATTGTTACTTCCTTATTATACGCTGGGCCAGAAGTCGGCACAATAGTTTATTCGACCTTCTCGAGGTTTTCTATTCTCACCCCAATCAGACGTATTAGTTTCCCCCGCGGGTTACTTCTCTGATCAAGAAACGGCAGAATCAATTTTAATGTCTCAATCTCAAAAATTTTATTATCCTCCACCTTTATCTCCTTTTTAAAGCTTTTCGAGCTAGTTTTCGTTTCGAAATCTGCAAAACGGACGACAATTGTTATGGTTTTAAAACAATCAAAACCGCTTTCTCGAAATCGTTTGAAAACGTTTCGCCTGATTTTTTCAAATTCTCCAATCAAGAAAAGGGCTTGCAGTGTATCCTGCTCAAAAGTTATTTGCTCGCCGATGGATTTTACCTCTCTATCCTGAACAATTAATGAATCATCAACTCCGCGGGATTTATAGTATATATCTTCTCCGCATTTGCCTAAGGTTTCTATTAATTCTTCTTTCGAGAACTTCTTGAGGTCTTTTATGGTCTGCACATTACCGTTATAGAAAATATCGGCGGTTTTCGGCCCAATGCCGGGAATCTTTCGGATAGGTAGCGGATCTAAAAAGCTTTCCACTTTTTTAGGTAAAATTGCCAGGATTCCATCTGGCTTATTAATACCAGCCGCAATTTTCGCAACAAGCTTGTTCGGTCCAATTCCTATTGAACAAGTGACCTTTTCCTTCTTTCTTATCTCGGCTTTAATCTTTTTACAGGTTTTTTCAGCTTTTGAAAAAGTCTTAGCGAAACTAAGATCGAAATAGAACTCGTCGATGCTCGCCGGCTCGACCTCTCCGGAATATTTTTTAATGATATTAAAAACATTTTCCGAAGCCTTTTCATACATCTCAAAATTCGTGGTTACAAAAATAACTTCAGGGTTGCCTTTTGCTTTCTCTGTCTGTGATATCCGCCAGGCAGTTGATATCGGGAGGGCAGAATGTATGCCGTATGCTCTTGCTTTATAGTTCGCCGTAGAAACTACTCCCCTGCCCCTCCCTTCCTCGGGGTCGGCGCCAACAGCAATCGGTTTATCTTTAAAACCCGGGGTAGCAACTTCTTCGAGCGAAGCGAAGAAAGCATCCATATCCAGATGTGCGATGATTCGTGTGGTCATCGGCCTCATTTTACCACAGAATGAGGAAGTACCTTACTTTGTTTTTTTAAGACTTAAAGCGATTGTCTGCACAACTCGCGAGTCGAAAATAGAAGGTATAATTTTGTTACGCTGAGGCCTTTTGATAATTCCTGCGAGATTCTTAGCAACATTAATCTGTATTTTGTCTGTCATCTTTCTAACATTATTATCCAAAGCGCCTCGGAACATTCCGGGAAAAACTAGTGCGTTATTAACCTGGTTTTCAAAATCTGATCTACCAGTTGCAACAATGAAAGCTCCTGCTTTTCTAGCAATATCGGGCATTATTTCCGGTATAGGATTGGCTAAGGCAAAAACAATCGGCTTTGCATTCATTGTTTTTATAAACTCCGGCTTTATAATATTCGGCGCTGAAAGTCCGACAACTGCGTCAACCCCTGCCAATGCGTCCCTCAATGATCCTTCCTTGCATTTTTTATTGCTAATCAAAGCTAACTCCTTTTGGTGCGGCAATAATTTCCCGCGGCACTTTGATAAAATCCCATCTTTATCAACTACAACAATATTCCTTACGCCATATGCATATAGAAGTTTGGTTACGGCCGTCCCGGCTGATCCCGCGCCTATCACGACAATAGAGCTTTTTTTAAGATCTTTTTTTGCCACTACGAAAGCATTTAATAATCCGGCTAACACAACCACGGCAGTTGCGTGCTGGTCGTCGTGTAGTACAAAAATATTAAGCATCTTCTGCAGCCGCCGCTCAATTTCAAAACATCGAGGAGCTGAAATATCCTCCAAGTTTATTGCTCCGAAAACCGGAGCAATACATTTTATTGTTGTGATAATTTCCTCGACGTCTTGAGTATCTAAGACTATAGGGAAAGCATCAATATTGGCAAACTCCTTAAAAATCATTGCCTTGCCCTCCATAACCGGCAGAGCCCCTTCAGCGCCGATATTGCCTAATCCTAATACAGCAGAGCCATCGGATACGACAGCAACTGCATTTTTTTTAATTGTATATTGCTTCACCTGGTTTTTATGTCCGGCTAAATATGTGCTGACTGCACCAACTCCGGGAGTATAGCAAAGTTTTAAATCCTCAATAGATTTTAACGGCGCTTTGGCAAAAACACCAATCTTGCCGTTTAGTTTTCTATGGTAGTCCAATGATTTTTTTGCAAGAGATATATTTTTTTTCATCATTCAATTGTGCACTTTTTGTTTTAAAAAATCAAATTCAAAAAATATTAATTGTAAAAAAAGAGCCCCGTCTGTAGTTAGCACGGGGCAATGTTCTGTCTGAATGAGAACCTATTGGCTTGTTCCGAAGTCGGTCCGGAACTACGCCGCGGCACGCGCCTCTTGGAGCATCTTCTGCCGGTTGCGGATGCTCAACTCGAACACTGCGAGCGGTTCGAGACCGGAGGGGTTGACGTCGTGTTCGCAGAAAATCGTTGGCTGGCCGGTCCTGTCCATCACGCCGATGGCATCCCGCTGGTCGTTCCACGCTGCCTGCGAGCCCACGCCGAGTGGCCAGTCTGCGTCCAGAAGGATCGGGATGTTCTCGGGTTTCACGCCGGCGTCGAGAAGACTCTGGATGCTGACCGGCAGCTTCATGCCAGCATTCGCATGCAGGAACTTGAAGAAGAGGCCGGCGTCCACGGTCATCTGCACGCCCTCGGTGACGCTGATGCCCGCGAGCAGGATGTGAGCGAACTCGTTGTTGATATACATGGCCATCCTGCCGAGCGCGTCATTGACGGCTTTGCAGAATTTGTTGGCCAGCCACGGCGTCATGAGGTAGTCGAAACCCGGATCTCCGGGTTTCCACTCCAACCACATCACGCCGCCGGTGGCCTTCAGCACATACACCCAGAATTCCAGCAACATATCCCATGCCCGCTGGAAATCCATCGGAGGATCACTGGGGTCATCCACCTTGCGGCTGGTCCAAGCCGGCCACCAGATGTTGACTCCGGCGCCGAGGCCGTCTCTTTCCAGATCCTGAGAACGGGTGATGGCCTCGATATGGAGGTCGCGGGCCATCAAGCGATCCGCAGCGCTCTTGGAAATCATTCCGCCGCGCTCAGCTCCCTTGAAGCCGAACTGGGGCGCGGTCATGGCAACCCAGCGCGGATACTTACCGCTCCGGATACCGGCCTTCAGATCCTTGAACTTGATGGCGCCCGGGTCGTTGTACTGCCGGAGCCGTCGAATACTGGTTTCGACCTCAAGCAGAATGTGACCAGAACTCCGCAACGCCCGATCCCCGGGCAGGCCGAGCCGGTCGCTCAAATGCCGAACAGCCAAAAGCCGATCCGATACCGAAGGAATGCCGGCGAGAATGATGTTTCCTCCGAACTTCGCGTTTCTTGAGCGGGGACCCAATGCCCATGCGGGCACCGAGTCAATCCACAGTGGCTGAGTCATAACGAAATCCCTTTCACGATAGATTCACATATCCCGTCGCTTACCCGGCACAATGTGTCGGTGAAAGTAAACGTCGAGATCTGATCAAGCAACAAACTATTGTCTTGTAAAAGGACTTGTTGTCCTTATTATTATATATACTTTTACACTTTTGTCAACGAATCGGACAAATGAAAAGTCCCATACACGCGTACGGGACTTTGTTGCTCTCCGGTTAGGAGAACCTACTACTCTCGGAGGGAGGGATCCTCCTCCAGGGCCATGGCGGCGTCTACGTCGCGGACAACCGCGATCCAGGTCCGGAAGGTGGGGTCAGGCATACGCAAAGATTGATACTCGATCATCACGTCCATGATCTGCTCGGACCCTACCACCCTCAAGAATCGACCCTGGGCATTTTCCTCAATGTAGGGCACCAACAGTCCGTGCCCTTCATCCGCGCTGCCGGGCTCGAATGAGAACGTCAGGCCCATATTGAGTTGGTCCGACGCACACAGAGCGAGCAGTTCCACGAAGGTCGCAGGCCGGTAGCAGGCCTCGGCGAGGTGATGCACTATCTGGTCACGGCCGGAGAAACACCGGCCATCACCATGCAGGATAGTGACAGGAACATCGTCCTCCGTGATCATTGACCCAGAGAAAAACTTCACCCGAGGGTCAATCTCCGTGAAGTTGCAATCATCCAGCCAATCGGAATGCATACGATTTAGATGCATCCCCGTACGCCGGATGTCGCCTCGCGCCTCACCGCCCTCGTCAGCGAGTCGCGTAGCAACCGCAAGCAGAAAACGTAAGCCGCTCCTGCTTTGCCGGTCTGCGAGGCGATGAACGTCGCGCTCTTGTCCCCGACACTTCTCAACGGCCCAGACCAGATTGTCGAGAATCGACATCCCTAGTCCCATGCCGCTGATCATCGCTGATTTACTTGGCATCTCCGATCTCTTGTACTGTGCTCGGCCCCCTCCCTTAACCTGCTCGGAGCATCCGAACTACCGGCTAAGGTCTCAGGCAGAGACAGGTTTGTAGTGGAACGATCTGGATAGATATTAACATATCTTGTATATATGTCAAATCAATTAAAAAGAAGAACCCCCGGCTGAGTTAGCACGGGGGCATTATGGTTTTTGAATATACTTCGTCTATTTATTTTGCGAGCACCACTCACGGGCGTTCTGGAAAAGTCGCAACCAGGGAGAACCCTGGACTTCCGACCATTCCGGAGGCCAATAGTGGCACTGCCAAGAAAGAAAGGCCCGTTCCGGATGAGGCATCATTGCCAAATGACGGCCGTCGGGCGAGCAGAGAGCCGCGATTCCCGCGACAGATCCGTTCGGGTTGAACGGGTATGCTTCGGTCGGCTCGTCATTCGAATCAACATAGACCAGCGGTGCCAAACTTTTCTCGCGCACCGTGTCCAGCACCTGTGAATCAGGAAATGTTAATCGCCCTTCGCCGTGAGCAACATGAATTCCAAGCGTTGACCCTGCCATGCCGGCCAGTAAAACTGACGGACTGGGTTGAATCTTCACTTGGCTCCATCTTGACTCAAAACGTTCAGAACGATTGCGAATAAACCGCGGCTGGGCTGACTCTTGCAAGCCCTTCCATGGCACCCAACCCAAAAGCGCGAAAAGCTGACACCCGTTGCAAACCCCGAGGGTAAATGTATTTTTTCGCTCATAGAACCGGTCGAACATGCCCTTGAGTTTCGGATTGAACTTAATTGATGCCGCCCATCCTTTTGCACTGTCGAAAACATCCATGAATGAGAATCCGCCTGGGGCAATAAGACCCTGGAAATCGTCCAGAGTGATTCGACCCGCGAGGAGGTCACTCATTGTGATGTCCACTGGATCCAAACCTGCGGTGAAAAATGCAGCGGCCATTTCCCGATCGCCGTTAGTTCCCTCTTCGCGCACCACTGCGACTCTTGGCCGGAACTCGTCGGATTTCCCAGCTGACGGGCTAGGCTTGAAGCTGAGCTTGTACACCGGCTTGTGTACAACCTGATGGCTCGCGAATTCTTCATCAGCCACTCCGTTTCCGGTTTGGAGCCTTTCCAGTTGATGGCTGGTCGATTCCCAACATTGCCGGAGAACCGGCAGACTATAACCGAACACATGCGGAGAGTCGCTCGCTACTGTTTTTCCGAGTCTCGTCAACAAGGGAGCGCCTTTTCTTCTAAGCACTCTGTTTATTAACTCTTCGTCTTTAGGGGAATACTCAATAACAATACCGAGTTCTTCTGCAAATAATGAAGCGAGGCTCGGATCCCCATTAATTGATACCCCGCAACTTCCGCCGAAACACATCTCAATAATTGTCGCAGCTAATCCCCCATCGCTTCGATCGTGAAGGGAAAGTATAGCTCCGCAACTATGGAGAATCTGCACAGCCTCCCATGTTGCCCGAAGCAACTCCGGGTCAAAGTCTGGCGATTCGTCTCCAATTTGATCGAGGGCTTGAAGTAAGGCGGAACCGCCTAGACGGTTCTTCCCCATTCCAATATCAATCAAACCAAGATAGCTTTCGCCAGGAGCCTTGATGTCCGGCGTTAAAACTCTTCGGATATCGGGCATTGACGCGTATCCAAGAACGACCAACTCGCCTGGCGACTTCACTAACTTTCCTTCAACTGTTGCTGCCATAGACAAGCTGTCTTTCCCGCCGTCAGGTGCAATACCCAGCGCAATCATCGCGTCTCTCATTGCCGCAACGGCATCGTACAGGAGTGCGCCTTCGCCCGCTAGTTTCGCCGGCCACATCCAATTAGCCCGACAACGAACAGCAGAAAGGTCGATTCCTCCGGCTGCCATCATATTGGTAAGCATCTCGCCAACCGCCATTCGGGCGCCTGCCTTTGGATCGATCAACATCTTCAACGGTTGTTCACCGACGGCGGAGGCTTCTCCGGTAAAACCGAAAAAGCTGTCAGCAAGAACCGCGACGTCAGCTATCGGAACCTGGGACGAGCCGCAGCATGGCTGCTGCGCAAGACGGCCTCCGACGCTTCGGTCGATTTTATGCACGAGAAAACCCTTGGAGCCAACCGACAACTGCTGAAAAACAATCTCTAAAGCTCTTGTGAGCGTAAGATTGCGCAGATCCGGCGGGTCAAAACTCTTCGGGATATGTCTTGATTCAAAAGTCTTTTGCGGAAGCTTCCCTAATATATCCTGGAGCGGAAGACAGACCGGCGTTGTGTTGTCGGCAGAGTCAACCACAGTTACATTTCCGTCGCCGGTAATTTCTCCCAGAATCTCGCAGTTCACTCTTTCACGGCTGCAAATGCGCTGCAGTAGGCCGGCTTTATCTGGCCTGATCAGCAAGCCATACCGTTCCTGATACTCCGCGCTCCAAATGGAAAGAACAGACATCGTCTTGTCTCCAAGGATAATTCGACGGATGTCCACCTTCCCACCGACTGTTTCCATCAACTCGGTCAAAACATTACTGGGACCGCCGGCGCCTTGGTCGTGAATGCTTTCAATGGGATTATCATCTCCCATATCTATGCACGCTTGAATGGCACGAACGGCTTTATTACCCATTTCAGCATCGCCTCGTTGGACTGACCTGAAATCAAGACCGGCATCATTATGACCTTGCAGCATGCTTGATGCAGCTCCCCCGCCTTCGCCAATGGCGTAGGCCGGACCACCGATGGCTACGATAAGCATTCCTTTTTCCGGGCTCTGCTTTTTCGTATGTGCGCTATCAATATGGCCGATGCCTCCGCTATACAACACGGGCTTGCGGAACTCACGCCGCTCATCGCTGACAAGCTGACAAAAAGTTCTGGCAAAACCGCAACCTAGCGGTTCACCGTATTCATTTGCATACTTAGAAATTCCGTTGCTTCCCTCAATGAGAATGCGAAGCGGAGTCGCGTGCGTATCGCAGACTTCACCGCCTACAACTTCGCCGCTGATTCTGTAGCCGACGATGAACAGATTGCCAACGCAATATCCTGATATCCCAAGTCCGGTTGAGGATCCGCGCCCGCCGGCGCAATTATCCCGAATACGACCTCCTGCCCCGGTCGCTGCACCGGGATTTGGAGCGATCAGAGTCGGATGATTATGCGTTTCAGCGGTTGCGGCAGGATGTAAAACCCTATACATTATCTTGAACGACGACGGGTTGCCCGGTTCAGCCGGCACAAGAACCTGCACGTTAAAGCCACGCAACGCGCCGACATTATCGTTGAAAGCTAAAACACTGACATTCGGCCAGCAAATAGCTTGAAGGGGCGATCGAACCATATCGAGCAGACATTCGGGCATTTCTTCCCCGTCAATAATCATTTTTCCCCGAAAGTACCAATGCCGGGAATGTTCGCTATTGGCGTTGCCAATTTGAAACAGCTCCACATCGGTGGGATCCCTCCCGTAACTGCGGAAGAGTTCCGTATAGTATCTTACATCCCATGCATCCATGCCGAGGCCGAGTCGTTTACTCGCCTGGCGGATCGCCTCTTCGCCGTCCTGAAGCACCGGGATGCTTTGCACTTCCTCGGGCTTTATACAAAGTTCAAAACTGCCAAACCCGCCGGGGTTATAAACGGCTTGGGTCATTACATCCAGATGTGTTGCGAGGATTTTTTCTCGCGTAGTTCCGGCCAGCCGGTACAACCGCGATGCTTCAACTCGCTTTACCTTGCCCAAGCCCATTGCATGGCAAATTGCTACCGCGTTAGTTGAAAACGGAGTTTCCACGCTAAGACGCGGACCAATCTCCACGAACGAGTTATCACCGGATGCTGGAAAATCGTGGACCAAAAGAGGCTCAAATGTTTCAGTAATCAGCCATCTAAGCCTTGCAAGTTCCTCAACGGTCATTTCAGAGACAGATTCGATATAGAAACAAACCTCAAAAAAACCTACATTTCTGACCAGTCTGGTTATCATGAGACCTCTCTTTCTTTGGTTGTTGGTTGTCAAAGGACACTGTAACATCACCCTAGAGCAACTGACTATTTTTGTCAAAATCAAATGTGCACAAAAAATGTATTCTTATTAAGTAGACCATTATATAAAAAAAGAGCCTATCGCGTTAGAAACGACAGGCCGGAATACGATCAAGTGAATAGACGCTACACGCCTAGGATCTCTTTGAAGAGCGTGTCTTCGCCCAATAACAGATACGAGGGTGTGAATATCAAGTTCCACTCTTCGCAAACATTCGGGTCGGAAAAAATTCTTTTCAATAAACTATTCCATGCATCCACAATCTCCAAGGTTGCCTCCAATTGTTCGGAAACCGCGAGTTTACCGAGGAGAATAGTCTCATGAATAGAAATAGGTTTAATAACAGGTCTGCGCCGAAAAGCCAGAAGAAAGCTATCCGCTTCCTCAAAAGATTCCGGCAAATTACGCCTCAGAGTCTTTGTATGCTCATCGGCCGCAAAAGCGTTGAAGGCCGCCAGTTGGATAATCCTATAAGCATCTTCTGCGGAAAGCCCATATTCAGCTCCGTGTTGCCGCAGGAATTCCTTTGCCTCCCCGGCCGCGTAACATCCGCAAGAGTCAACTATTTCTGCAAGCATGTGGTCCGGATAAACAACCAGTCCCTGCAAGACTTTCGTCATTGTTTTGATGGCATGAACTGCAACGTGTAAAAGATCGGGCCAGGCGACTCTCTCGACTGACGATTGCTCGATTGCCCTTTCTTCCCATGTTGATATATTATCGATAATCATGCGCAGATATCCTTTTGCCATGCGAGCCATCCCTTCCAGCTGCTCGCTGGCAATAGTATTTTTCTTGTGAGGCATCGCCGAGGAACCTTTTTGCTTCCTTCCGAATGGCTCCTGATAAATCGGCCTGCCGCTACGGGCGCCGAGCCTTATATCAATAGCGATTTTATCCAATGTCAGAACAATCTGGCAGATCGCATGAGCAACTGAAGAATAAAGCTCTCGAGGCATAATCTGTGTCGCCCCATAGAACGGTGTTAGTCCAAGGATGCGTAAAGCTTCTTTCTCCACTTCCCCCTCCAGACCGCGGTAGTTACCGATAGCACCGGAAAGTTTTGAATAATTAAGATTTTCTGCAGAACTCCTTAAGCCCTTGATTCCCTCTTGCAAGGCAACCAACCAGGTAAGACAACGCTTTCCGAATGATTGGAGCTCAGCCTCCTGCCCGTGCGTCCTGCCATTCATTATGGTATAGCGGTAACGTTTGGCCATTTCCTCAAGCGTTTGGACAAGTAGGCACAGATGCTCGCCAAAAACAGAAATTGAATCGGAAAGCATTAAAGCGAATGCGGGCTCTTCTGTATCGTAGGAAGTAAGCCCAGAATGAAAATACTGCTGCAAATCAACAGGTAAAAACCTAAGGCGCTCGTCGATAAAAGCGTTGAGATCGTGATTGATCTCTTTATCCCGCGCAAGCCACCATTCAAGATCAATCGGATTTTCTTCAAGCAGTTTTCTTATCGCGGCAGGAATGCCAGCGTCAATATGTGACAGATTCGCCCGGGCTTGAATAACAGCTAATTCTGTTTCTTGCCAATGCCGAAGTTTACTTTCATTAGACCACTTTTCTGCAATGTCTTTATCCTCATATCGTCGGATCATCTGATCCTCCTTTGTCAAAGGACTGCATTGCGCCAAACATCGATTTGGCGCATAAAAAGTCTTGTTGATTAAAACTAGTATAGCGGCGATAAAATGTCAAACAAAAAGTCCTGCGTGCGGACACGAGGACTATTATCGCTATTCTTGTTTAGAAATTACTGCCAACCGCCAGAACAGGCCGGAATAGGCGAGGTTTTGGAGGCGGTAATTCGCCCGTAATGACTCGGGTGATGGCCTGAGAAAGCCCTTCTTCTCTGCAATAGCAGTGACCTGAGAATTCGTCGATTACGACAGGTGTGCCTGGCAATTCTTCAATGGAAAGTTTTGCTGCTTCAAAGGATCTGCTGCCGGGGTTGCCAAGAGCAACGCCGATAACCGGGACATCCAAACCGTTAGCGTGGATGAAGGCGTCCAAGATACCCGGCAAAGCAAAAGCCTTGCCCCCAACCGCGATAACCGCATCCACTCCGCCGCAACCGCTCGCAGCAAAAGCCTCAACAGCATCGGGATTTCGGTGGCAGCTCATAACGTGGACAGCAATTCGCGCAGCCGAGGCCGGAAAATCGGGAAGGACCGCCCTAACCGCGGGCAAATCAGTTTCGCTTCCGCATATAATCGCGATGTTTTTAACGCTGGGTTTAACGTCAATTCCCATCACATCCCGGAGATAACGTTCCCTTGTTTGACCGATCAATCTCCAGAACATATATCGGTAGGTTTTTGTAGTTTGCCGAATAAGGCCCTCAGGTACAACCATTGCGTGCGCCTGTGCGACGTCATCGGGCTTTTCGGGATTCAACGTGTTGATACCTTGGCCGATGCCCCAAATTCGGACAATCTGCTTATCATAGGACGGCGGTGCCTTTCTGCCGGTAGCGACTTCTCGGCCGTCGAGCCAGGTTTGCATTTCCCAAAAACGGCTTGAATCCGGAGTGAATATCTCGTCTCCGATTGTTCCAGCTATGCCGAATTCGACTTTCGCATCAGCAATCTTAATCCCCCGCTGCCCTGCGTAGTTTGAAGCAATCTGAAACATCTGCAAGAGCAAATACGTCTGGTATGGATACGCCTCTCTCACCCGACTGGCTGGAAGATGTTCATCATGCCCTGCCTCAGCCTTGCTGGTAGGCGTGTCAAGAATGTACGGAAGCTCATCGCCGTCTTGCAGTCCTGAAGGAAGCTTGTGTCCGCAAACCTGGCCGTTCTCTGCATAACTCCCTACGGCGGAGCCGGTTAATACAGCTCGAGCTATGAATTCTACAGGAGCCATACTGAGCTTCTTGATTACCATCGCCCGGGATTGGAGATCAGCATCGGGCTCGAGTCCGTTTGGAAGATAATAGTTGGCAATAGCGGGACCAGCGGCTACAAAATGAGTTTCGAATCCAAGCTTTGCAAAGTACTGAAGCCAGAAATGATTCAGTGCGTTAAGAATACTTCCCTTTTCAGGCACTGTTGCGTTTAGGACAAAATCAAAAATGCTTATACCGTCGCTTGCGACGGACAGCAGTTTGTTGTCGGGCAAATTGTAGGTATCTCGAACTTTACCGCGCATAGGTTGCCCTAACCCGGGCAAAATTGGGAAATTAGCTCTTGCAGGGGAATGTTTCGACATAACGCCGCCTTTCCGATTCCGCATCGCGGAATCTTACAAGAATATGGTTGTCAAAGGTCACACACTATACTATTGTTCTATTAAAATAGCGGAAGCATGTCAATGTCTTGATTAAGATAAAACTCTGGGCACTGAGCAGGATTTTTTTAAACAAACGATTTATGTTTTCTCATTCATGTCGCTAACCCGCAACTATGTAAATATTTTTACAAAAAAAAGACCCAAAATGATTTCTCGCTATTTCGGGCCCTGTTGGTCGATTAATAAACTTACGAAGGATTCAACGCCTAGGCGTGAGCGCTCATCGCCAGCATAAGGCGATCCCATTCATCCTTAGCTTTCCAAACCACGTTGCCTTTGGCAATATCCTCGGCAACCGCCGGATCTTCCTGTTTCCATTCGTTGATAGGCATGCCCACCAGACTTACCACCGGTATCTGCAGAACACCGGATTCGAGCGGCAAGACGTATGTACTGCCAACCGTCATCGAACGGTTAAGGAAACAAACAATTGCCAGGACGATTCCACCGGCGGAAGTGATCAACGTTATCAGCTCTCGAGTTGTCGAGAAGTTATTGCAAACATCTTCGGCTATGACCACGCGTTGGCCGGCCTTGACTTCGTGCCGGGCAAAAACGATTTTGGAGGTCTCCCTGGAATTCGGCGTCTTCAGTGCAAGGACCTTTTTCTCGGCTTTGATCATGCCGATATTATTACCTAAGCCAAGGGCATCAGCCAAAGAGTATCCCCCAATGGGAGCTCCGCAAAAAACGTCGATAGTTCTTAGGTCTACCTGGGAATTCAAGCTCACACTGATACATCTCGCAAAGAACTTCAGCACGTGGGGGTGGGACTCGGCCAGGGCGAAATTGGCGTAAACATCCCCGACAAAACGCTTCCTGCTGCCGTCAGGTGCCTCGTAGTCGCCGGCGTAACCGACGAGCGGGCCCAATCTGCAACCATTCGGATCTTTCGGACAAGCGTAATAACCTCCGCATCTGCCGAGTGTTTCCAAATGATTGTCACCGGCAATTTCGATTTTCCTGCGTTTGGCCATAGTTCGTTCGCTCCTTTCTTGGGTCAGCCGTATCACGAATTAACAAGGACACTATTGATGCCATCACGCAATTCCATTGCTTTCTTCGCCGCAGCTTCCGCAAAGTCAGTACCGTTACTGGCAAAATCGATCTCCGACGAGGAGTTGATTGCAACAGATCCCGGGCCAACATAGGCAGTACGAACGGTTTCTTCGATAAAGCCGTGCTGCGCTCCGATTCCGGGGATTAGGAACCACAACCGGTCGCCGACAAGCTCCCGGCAACGCGTTAAGTGTTTGGAGTAAATCTCCAAGCCGTCTTTCCTGGGCTTGTAGGCAGCGGCCATCACAAGCCCGGCATTTTCGGCAACGCCGAGTTCTTCAGCCCAAGCCAGAACACGTCCGGCGATAAACTCCCAATAATACTGATAGGGGTCGTGACCCAGAATGCAAACATTCTGCACTTCTCGCGCATCCGGGTTGCTCGTATAGCAGAGCCCGACGAGGGCTCTGCCGAGATTCCCTTTATCCACGAGTGCGGCCATGCAGTCCTTACCCATGTAGGGCGAGAAGTTCATTCCGTCCACCCCCTGAAAACCGAAATGCGCGGCCCGATACTGCTGCTGAGTGCGGGCGATGTCTCCGCGCTTGCAGTCGAGAAACACAGGAATGCCCGGGAAGGCATCGTGAATGCCATTCACGACCTTCCTCAGCGCATCAGCACCGCCGGGAATTGCCTCCCAGTGAGCGCTTTGAGGTTTGAACATCGAAGCGAACGGCGCTGTCGCCGTTGCAATCTTGAGCATCCAGGATGCGATGTCTGCGGCCAAAAATGCTTCCTTGCCTCTTAGGCATTCGGGCATATTCTCGACTAGCGGATCAAGACCCACGCACACCAATGTTTTCGCCTCGTGTTGCCTTCTGGCGAGCTTCTCCCGGAAACCCATCATTGGACACCTTCCTTCGGCTTTCCAGCCAAATTGTAAAAGACGCAATCAAACGTCTGGCGAAAGCCAGAAATACGTTGACTTTATATTACGTTTTCTGCCGTCGTTGTCAATTTAAAACCCGGGCTAATGGCTCGGGTTTTTTCGCACTTCCTGAGGAGGAATAAATGGCTATTACCGTTTCCCCTCTTTGTGGGCCGTATGTTTTCTGCAAGTTTTGCAAAACTTTTTTGATTCCAACTTCTTCTCCGCAGCCGCCTTCGATTTCTTTGTGAAGTAGTTGACTTCCTTGCAGGTCGTACATTGAATTTTAGAAAACTGTTTTTTCTTTGCCATTGTTTTATTTTTTTATATTTATATATTTCCTGAGCCAGGAGGCGGAATCGAACCGCCGCTCTCGTCATTACCAATGACGTGCTTTAACCGACTAAGCTATCCTGGCAGTTTTAAAACTCTTCTCATATTGTCATCCAGCATTGCGTCTACTTCTTTCTTAAGTTTAATGTTATTAAACTCAATCATAAGAACTCCTGTCATGCTTTTTTTCTTGTAATTTCCTTTCCCGCGAGGTTTCAGAGAGGTAACGGAGCCTATCCGATTTGAGGAATAACCAAGCTCCTTTCCCCAAAAATTAATTGCACTCCTTTCATCCGCATCATTGAATAAAAGCAGATTATACTTTATTTTCTCGTCTTTAACATTACATATCTTCACGAGAAACTCACGAAAAGTTCTGATAAGCTTGGGATCGGAATTACCTAATCGTACTGCGGTTTTACTCTTTTTATTCCCTTCACCCCAGTAAAGACCCAATCCCAAACCCAATAAATTTTGCTCATCTGTGGTTAGATCTTTTTTAATCCGGAAAGGATCGCCGTTTGGATTATTTTTTAAATAAATCGCTTCGCTTATCGTCCTCTTCTTTATTCTATAAACACGCAGCCAATAATTTATTCCGTGTTCAGAGCAACCAATCATCCGAGATATTTCTTGAGCAGATTTTCCTTGAGTGGTATATAAATTCTTAAGTTTTTCGATTGATAATTTCTTCATATGTGTTTAACTTAGCTAATTATAAGTCAAACACAACCAGGAAACAAGACTAAAACCTATAGGTTTTAGTCTGCCAATTACAACTATTTTCTGGTGGGCAGGGAGGGATTTGCACCCCCGAAGGCCGGAGCCACCTGATTTACAGTCAGGTCCAGTTGACTACTTTGGTACCTACCCTGAATTATCTAATTTTTAACACAAAAAACTCTATTTGCCAATAACCTTATGATGTTTCTCCCTCCATTTCTGTATTTCTTTGTGATTGCCAGAAACTAATACTTTCGGTATTTTCCAGTTCACGCCTTTCTTCGGGGAAAAAACCTCGGGTCTGGTATATTGTTCGTATTCAATAAACCCTCCTCCTTTCTGAACCCTTTCCTTCAATAACTCCTTTTTCCCGATAACCCCAGGAATCAACCTGCTTATGGTCTCAATTGCAATCATTGCCGGCAACTCCCCGCCCATTAAATCATAATCCCCTATTGATAATTGCATATCCGCTATATTTTTTGCCACTCGTTCGTCAATTCCTTCGTATCTTCCGCAGATGAATATTATTTGGTCAAGCTTTGATAGCTGGTTGGCAACTTTTTGATCGAACTTTTTCCCCCGAGGAGTAAAAAGAATAACTTTTGTTTTCTTTTTACCTTTCAGGGCCTGGATTGCTTTGTAAATAGGCTCAACCTTCATAACCATTCCCAACCCGCCGCCAAAAGGTTTTTCGTCAACAGTTTTATGGCTATCTTTGGCCCAATTCCGTAGGTTATGGATACGAATAGAAATAAGGCCCTTGTCCTGGGCTTTTTTTATTAAAGATTGGCCGAAATATCCTTTAAATATATCGGGAAAAATTGTAATAATATCGAATTTCATAAAACAAAAACCGTACTATTATCATAGCACGGCTTTTGCTTCTCTCAAAATTAGAGAGTGATGTTATCAATATCTTCAACTGGTTTCTTGTCCTCTTTCCTTGGAGCGCGACCACCCTCTGGTTCTTCAATCTTCAAGTTAACCCGGGCGTGGTTTTTAAGTCCAACGATTCTTACCAAGCTTCTGATAGCTTTGGCAGTTGAACCTTCGCGGCCGATAATTTGACCCATGTCCTCGGGGTTTACTTTCAATGAAAGTAATACTCCCATTTCGTCGACCTTTCTGTCGACTTCGACATCTTTCGGATGGTCAACTAACGCCTTTATAAGGAACTCAAGGAACTCCTTGTCGTTTTCTTTTGCCATGTTTTCTTAAAATTCCATCGTATTTTTCAGTAGCCCGACCTTTCCTGAAATTCTCTCTAATAAGACGCCAGAGAATCAGAATTTACTTAGGATACCTAAAGTATCTAAATAAAGCTACCTATATATATTCTACTTATTCTAAACGGCTTGTCAATCGAAATTATTCAGTAGTAACTCCGTCAAACTCCGGCCCATTCTCAGCTTCTGCCTTAGTAGCACGGACAATACCGTCTTTATGGTGAGCTGGAGAATAAATTGTATATAGCTTTAACTCTTCCGTTTCAGAAGTATTAATAATATTATGCTGCGCTCCGGCAGGAACCACAACAGCTACTCCGTCGGAAAGCTCATATTCGTTGCCGTCAATAATACACTTGCCTTGGCCTTTCTCGAATCGGAAGAACTGGTCGTTTTCTTCGTGAACCTCCATGCCAATTTCTTCTTTCGGAGCCAACGACATTAATACTAACTGGCTGTGCTTGCCAGTGTAGAGTACTTTGCGGAAATTACTATTTCCCAAAGTGTCCTGCTCAATATTTGATATATATCCTTTCATGATTTTACTTATTGCAATCTTTTATGCATTTAATTATAAAATATACTGCGGTTACAACGAATAGTATCCACCAGAGCCACAACAGGCCGGCCAGATAACTGGAAAAGTAAACACCCAAAATTATGCCTAAAGAAATAAGACATATTTTTATTAAACCCACTTCCCACCAAAGAAACGACCACGTTTTAAAAATGCGCATAATTACTTAATTGAGTTAATAATACTCGCACAATATCAAATTAAATTAAAGAAAGCATTAAAAACACTAATTGTTCCAGAATATCAAAATAAGAGAAATCAGACCCAGAAAGATTCCAACAAACTGTATTCGGGTAAAACCTTCTTTATACAGTAATAATCCTACGGCTACGGCTAATATCGCAGAAACGACAGAAAAAATAACTGCTCCGCGACCAAGACCCGATCCCTGTCTTAAAGCTATTAACCAAAAAGAGTTTGCGATTATATATGCCGAGATTGCTCCAATCCACCTTATAGATGAACCATGTAACGCCCAGCCCTTTGCAAGAATGTCAGCGATAATTTCAAACAATATTAAAAATACAAGCGGGATAATCCAAGTCATTGTTTAATTGTATCAAAAAATCGCCAGAAAGGCGACCTTCTCTCGGAATATGATGTGGGCGTGGAAGGAATCGAACCTTCGACCTCTGTCTTATCAGGACAGCGTTCTACCACTGAACTACACGCCCAAGCCCTACTGTTCCGGGACTTGGACTCGAACCAAGATTCTATGCTCCAGAGGCATATGTCCTACCATTAGACGATCCCGGAAAATCGCTAAATTCAATATTACACCTTCAAATAGCTTCTCGCAAGAATAAAGCTGGCTAAAGCCCCAAGGCCGACACCGAACCCCAGCTGAATCAATAACACAATAAGCAGGTGGCTTGTGAAATAATGGGCTATTGTAAACCCAGGCGTAAGGAAAGCAATATTCGGCGACAAGAGGAAAATGAGGGAAACAGAGATAACAAAGCATATTAGAAAAGCGGCGAATCCGCAAATTATTCCTTGAACAATAAATGGACCCCGGATAAACCAATCGGACGCACCCACTAGCTTCATTGTAGTAATTTCATCTTTGGAGCTATCAATAGACAACTTAATAGTATTCAAAACTACAAGAATGGCGATTAGGAATAGAATAATCCCCAAGACAAGGCCGAATCTATTAACATTGGCGGTAATGCTAAAAACCTTTTCGATTGTGTCTTTTTTCTGAGAATAATCCACTTTATCTATGAGTTGGGCATATGGTCCAGCTTCTAAAAAGAAAGCAACCTTCTCATACTGAAGCGGGTCATCAGTCACGATGTCTAAAGACGATAGAAACGGATTGACCCCCACTTCCTCCAAAGCCTCAGAGAAATCCGGGTCATTCTGGTGACGGGCGATAAAATTCTCCATAGCCTGATCTTTTGAAACATATGTGACAGACTTTATCTCAGGAGAAAGATCGATGAGTTCGTCCTTTACTCTTAAAATATCGGATTCGGCGACATCCTGTTGAAAAAATGCCGTTACATCCATCTTCCCTTTAACTTCATAAATTATATATTCTGATATTCCCTGGAAAACGAATAAAGAGGTTGCCAAGAGTATCGGTAAGGCCAAGACAAAAATTGCTGCAAAGTTATTGCTGCGATTTCTTGAAAAATCAGTCCAAGCGAATTTTAAAACTCTTTTAAAATTGTTCATCATACATTTATATTATTAAAGCATAAAACGACCTTCTTTGTCGTCTCTTATTATTTTACCGTCTTCCAGGGTAATTACCCTTTTGCCTAATTTATTCACTATTTCTTTATCGTGTGTGGCCAGAATAATAACATTACCTGCTTCGTTCATTTTTTTTAATAAGGAAACAACTTCATAGCTGTTATACGGATCAAGATTCCCGGTGGGTTCATCGGCGATTATGACATCGGGCTGGTTTACTACGGCCCGAGCAACAGCTAGCCTCTGTTTTTCCCCGCCAGAAAGCTCATCAGGAAAATTGTTTGCTTTCTCCAGCAACCCTGTAATTTCTAAAACTTTATTCACTTCTTCTTCAATCTTACTTTCCTTCTCCCCTTTCACCAGCATAACGTAAGCAACATTCTCGTAAACAGTTTTATTCGGTAAAAGCCGGTAATCTTGGTAAATAACGCCGATCTTTTGCCTTAATTCCTGCAGTTGATGATGGTGCTTATGTAAAACGTTTGCTTCTTCAAAAAAAATCTCACCGGAGGTTGGTTTTTCAAGCCCTAAAAGCAGACGGACTAAAGTTGTTTTACCGGCTCCGGACTTACCGATGATGGAAACAAACTCTCCAACATTCACTTCGAAAGAAACATCATCCAGAACAACTGTGTTCGGCGGATAAACTTTTGTAACGTGGCTGAATTTAATCATTTGAAACTATTTTTATTTCCGCTTCGATGAACTCGTCTAAATCGCCGTCTAATACTTTATTCACGTCAGACGTTTCAACATCCGTTCTTAAATCCTTTACCATCTTATACGGGTGCAGGACATACGATCTTATCTGATTTCCCCAGCTTGCCGATACCCTTCCCCCTTTTATCTCAGACATCTTCTGTTTTTTTTGTTCTTTCTTTAACTGGTAAATCTTTGCGTAAAGAATTTTCATTGCGTTCTCCCTATTCGCTCCCTGCAATCTTTCTGACTGCGAAGAAACAACAATATTCGTTGGTATGTGCGTAATTCTTATCGCGCTCTCCCGTTTGTTAACATACTGGCCTCCTGGACCGGACGATTTAAATGTATCTACTTTTAAGTCTTCGGGTTTTATCTCGATTTCCTTTTCTTCTCCTTTGCCTAGCTCGGGTAAAACCTCGACCAAGACGAACGAAGTATGACGGAGCTTTTGCGAAGAAAATGGGGAAATACGAACTAAACGGTGAACCCCGGTTTCATTTTTCAAAAACCCGTAAGCATAGGGGCCGTTCACTTCAAGCGTGGCTGACTTTATTCCAATCCTTCCTTCCGGGCCTCCGCCCTCTCCGAATGCTTGGTGTAAAACCTTAACATCAAAGTTCTTTGTCGCACAATATCTTTCAAACATACGCAGAATCATTGTTGCCCAGTCTTGTGCGTCAACTCCCCCTGCCCCGCTGAATATTTGTAAAATAGCGTTGTTCTTGTCGTACTCGTCTGCAAAGAATGTTTTTATTTCTTCTTTCTTAATCTTTCTTTCCAAATCCTGCTTTCTCTTTTCGATATCATCTGTTAAAGTTTCTCCTGTTAATCCTTCTAACTCCTTCAAATCATTAATTTCTTTCTGGAATTCCTCCAGGCTGGCAATTTCATTTTTAATCGTATTGATTCTTTGATTCGTTTCCCCCGCTTTAACGTTATCGTCCCAGAAATTCTTCGTCTGTGTTTCTTTTTCTAGACGGTTTAGTTCCTTTTCCTTTCCTTCAACGTCAAAGTCGGTCCACCAAATGATGGATCCGCTTTGCAAGTTCTTCGGTTGTGATAGTTTTATCAATCATTTGCAGAACCTTCATTTAATGGTTTTATTACTAAATTAAATTTACCAAAATTTTCAACAAAAAACAAGCAAAGAAAAAGCAGGCACGTATGTGTGCCCGCCCTTCATAGTTGTTTAATACGCCTGCGCAAACGCCCAGCGTTTTTTAGAACTCGTTTTTTTCCCGCACTTTATACATTCATGCTCTCCCGGTTCTTCCTTAGCGCTAAGGGGCAAAAACCTACTTACTGCTTTTGTTTTCTTTTTAATATCTGCCTCGCAGTCTTCTTCCCCGCACCAATGCGCAAAGACATATCCGCCTTCCTTGATCGCCTTCTCAAAATCCTTCCAGGTGTCGACTAATTTATTACTATCTTCTCTCCTCTTGAGCGCAACTTCAAAAAGATTATCCTGTATTTCTTTTAAAAGCGCGCCAACTTTTTCCTTTATTTGATTCATTGGGCAGGATTCTTTTGCTCCGGTATCCCGGCGGACAAGAATTGCCTGTTTTTGCTCCAGATCCTTCGGTCCGATTTCAATCCTGACAGGTACTCCTTTCTTCTCCCATTCATAATACTTTTCCCCGGGCCTCAAGTTATCCCGTGAGTCAACTTCAACAGAAAGGCCGGTTAATTGTCTTTTAATGCTCTTTGCCGCCTCTAGTATTTCTTCGGTGTTTTGTATAGGTATAACCACGGCGTGCACAGGGGCTATTTTAGGAGGCAGGACTAATCCTTTGTCGTCGCTATGAATCATAATTAGGCCGCCGATTAAGCGTGTGCTTACTCCCCAACTAGTTTGGAAAACGTTTTTCTTTTCTCCCTTTTCATCAGTAAAGGCAACATTAAACAGCTTAGAAAAATTATCAGACAGATTGTGCGAGGTACCGGACTGCAAGGATTTTCCGTCCTGCATCATTGCTTCAATGCAGAATGTTTTGAGAGCTCCCGGAAATTTCTCGGATTCTGATTTTTGACCCGTATACACGGGCATGGCTAGGAAATCCTGTGCAAAACGTTTATACACGCTTTCGAGTATGTTCAAGGAGTACTTTTCAGCTTCGTCTAAAGTCGCATGAGCAGTATGGCCCTCCTGCCACAAGAACTCAGTTGTTCTTAAAAACAAACGGGGCCGCATTTCCCAACGCACAATATTCGCCCATTGATTGATTATCAACGGCAAATCACGATACGAATGAATCCACCGCGAAAAGGAATCATAAATAATAGTTTCGGAAGTGGGCCTTACCACTAAAGGCTCTTCCAGCTTGCTTCCGCCGCCGTGAGTTACAACGGCCAATTCAGGAGAAAAACCTTTTATGTGTTTTTTTTCCTTCTTCAAAAAGCTTTCGGGAATAAATATTGGGAAATATGCGTTCTTTACGCCAAGTTCCTTAAACATTGAATCCAAAACTGCCACTATATTCTCCCAAATGGCGTAACCGTAGGGCTTGATTACCATGCAGCCCCGAACTACAGAATGCTCAGCTAAATCAGCGCTGGCAATCACATCTAAATACCACTGAGAGTAGTTTGCGCTTCTAGGAGTAATAGTTTTTACACCTTCCTCGCTTTTTTTGTTATTCTTCATAATCAGATTTAATTAATCCGCGTTATTGTTTCAATGCAGACAGAAATAGATTGAGTAAAGCACCTAATAAGGTTCCATTGTTAATCATACTTGTCGGAGAACCATCTGGTGGAGGTGGATTATCTCCGGGTGGTGGCGGGTTTTCTCCAGGGGGCGGGGGGTTATCTCCGGGCGGAAATGAACCAGCTGGTGGTTGCATATCTCCTGGAGGTATCTGATCTTGCGGAGGATTAGGAGGGTTTCCTCCAGGCTGGGATTGATCACCGGGATAATTAGGTGGGGGTCCCTGCATGCAATTTTCCCCTTCACATCCCTTTGGAGGTAAGGGCGGATTGCCACCTTCTTGCCTTTGCTGGCACTCCTCAGGATTCTGACAATTTCCCGGACCTGGTTTAAATTCACTAGGTTGTCCTCCTTGAATAGTCTGTCCGTTAGGCAAATCAGACGGACCCGTTCCCGGGGCAAATTGATTGCCACCGGAATTCCCAAAGTTTTTGCATTCTTCCGGATTAGATTCGCAATAGACTTTGCATTCATCCGGGCCCTTACATCCCCCTGGGCCGGCTTGCTGCGGCATAATCTGACCACCAGGGTTCATTTCACCTGGACCTGGTTGGAATTTCTGGCATCCTTCGGGATTAGATTCACAATATGCCTTGCAGCTTTCTTCGTCCATGCATCCTCCCGGACCAGTCTGACCGGCTGGAGGTATCATCCCGCCAGAACCCGGCTCTCCAGGTCCCATCTTTTCAAAACATTCACGCATCTTATCCCCTATTTCTCTTGGAGGCATAACAGCCCCGCTTTTCAACTGTTCCATCATATCAGTCCCGAGCTTAGAGTCAAGGCAATCAAGCACCTCCGTGGGAGCCTCTTCTAATGTTCCTTTAAACTTTTGTTTGCCTTCTTCCATTCTTTTTAAATCCTCTTCCGGGATCATGCCGTTTTCTTTAGCAAAATTAAAACATGTTTCCTGGTTATTGACATCATTACAAAATGCCTCACATTCACTCTTCCCTTTGCAACCACCCGGGCCCTTACCGCCTGTTTTCCTAGCCATCTTAGCTTCCTCCGGATTCATAAACCCCGCTGCTTCGGAAAAAGCTATACACTCCTCAAAATGACTTTCCTCGGCACAATAAGCATCGCACTCATCCCGGCCCTTACATGCCGGCGGTTTAATTCCTTTTTTTACAGCTTGCAGCATCTTTTGAGAATTCGCCTTTTCCTCGTCGCTCATAAAACCTGCTTCCATTGCAAAATTCATACAAACTTCCATATTGTCCGGACTACTGCAATATTCGTCGCAAGCTTCCTTGCCTCGACATGGAGGAGGCTTGACACCCTTTTTAAGGGCTGCCAGCATCTTCTGGGAATCCTCGAGCTCTTTGCCTTGTATAAATCCCGCTTCTACTCCAAAGGTGATACATTCTTCCATATGATCCGGGTCTTCGCAGTATGCGTCACACGCCTTTTTATTACCACAAGAAGGCGGCTTTACGCCCCGACCTATAGCTTCTTTGACTTTTTTTGCCTCAGCCAATTCTTGAGGCGACATTAAATTATTCTTTTCTGCAAATGTTACACATTCGTCAATGTTCGCCATGTCATCACAAAAAGCTTCGCAGGAAGCTTTGTCTTTGCAGCCGCCAGGCCCCTTCTTTCCCGCTGCCTCAAATTTTTTCGCTAATTTTATTTCTTCACCCGACATCAAGTTATTTTTCTCGCCACAAGATAAACACGCATCCAGATTTGCAGGATCGTCACAAAACGAACGGCAGGATTCCTCGTCCTTGCATCCCCCTAGCTCCTCCACCGGATACTGGATATTTGATAACTGAGCGAAAACTCGTCCAGCCGGAATTAAGAATCCCGTAACAAGAAAACTAACAGCAACGAAACAGACAAAATATTTTAATTTCATATTTTTAATCAAAAGGGTTAGTTTTTATATTCGAAAACGGATTAGTTTTAGAAGCGGGATTCACATCCGGCTTGTCCTCCAATGGGTTTGTTTGTATTGAAGGCAGCGCCCCTTTAATTGCGTCATCTATTATTTGGTCGGACGCATCTCCAATCGCATCCAAACCGTTCGCATCGGACGATAACTTATCGGATTCTTTCCAGCGAATCCAACCGAAATATCCTCCGACCGCAATAATTAGCACAACAACGACGGCGATTACGATAATAATTGTTTTTTTAGATGTTTCCATATTTTTATTTTAATTTTATCACTATTAGTCAGCGCTCACAACTGTATTATACCAACACCGTTGAAAGTCAACAATGTCTACACCAATAATATCTTTGACAAAAACCCTCAATAAGAATAGAAATATAATACCGGAAAGGATCTTTTAAAATATACAAGGAAGGAGGAATTTATGATTATCGGACTAATCTCTGATACGCACGAAGACAATGCTGGGGCCTTGCCCCATATTATTAAAGAGTTGAGAGAAAGAGGGGTTGAATTAATCATTCACTGCGGAGACATTGAGCCCAAACACTTATCTTCAGAAGTATTCCTGGACATACCCGTGGTATGCGCCTTAAATGCCGAACAGGTCGAAAAGCCGGCCTTTAGGACGCCCCCTAGAAACTGGGAGCTGACAAAGCCAGGTGAAAGAGTCGTAGATATCGGCGATATCCGATGTTATGTCGGCCACAAAATGTCTTTTGACTTCTTAACGGGGTCAGAGCTTGAATTCTCAAAGAAGCTCAACGAAATACGACGAGATCATGACGGCCTGCGGTGGGTTTTCGCAGGCCACACACACCATCAGATTCTGTTCCAAACTCAACTAGTGACGTTTATAAACCCAGGGGCGATTTCCGACTCGTATGATGGCTATGAATTCGCCGTGATCGACACGAAGAACGACGAAATCGTCTTTGGCAGAATACCAAAGACCAAGCCCTTAACAAAACCATTTTCCGTCGGCGTTATTTCCGATAGCTTAAAGATCTCGCAGCTTGATATAGACTTCTGGCAAAAACTTGCTGAAGAATTCCATAGGCGAGACGTCAGCAGAATTATCCACTGCGGAAATATTGCCGAAGAAGATATCGGCAGGCCTGAACTGAATGACTTCGAGGTCTTTTACAACCTAAGAGATTCTCAAACGAATTCTGCAAATGTTCCTGACAACTGGCATTTAATTGATCCTGAGTCGCCGCTAGTGGATATAAACGGATACCAATTCTTCATACAACTAGGTTTAGCGCGAAAGCTTCTCGATGAGTCCGAAGTAGGAATGCATAAGTACATACTTTCGCTTAAAGAAAGGTTTCCTTTCGTCAGCTTCATACTCTTCGGATGCTCTCGAGATACGTTTATGGAAGAACAAGACGTAAGGATTATTAATCCGGGAGATGTAGCACGAAGCAGAAACTTCGCAGTGATTTGCCTGCCCAGGGCAGAGATAACGTTCGGACATGTTCCAATCGATCCCCTTCCGAATATTGAAGAGCAAGTATAAGAGCGCCAAACGCTCTTTTTTTATACAAAAAAAATCCCTGCGACATTGTCGTAGGGCCTTTACTTATTAACTCTGACTTTATTCGATATTTCCTTAATGGTTGCAGTTGCTACTGCGCAC
Source organism: Candidatus Staskawiczbacteria bacterium (assembly GCA_041659225.1). Classification (GTDB taxonomy): domain Bacteria; phylum Patescibacteriota; class Minisyncoccia; order Minisyncoccales; family Staskawiczbacteraceae; genus JBAZYR01. Next base: position 37,935 of record JBAZYR010000002.1, on the reverse strand, counting down.
AAAAGGCTTATGCCATATATTAAAGCCCCGAAAAGGGCAACCGTCCAATTGTTCGGTTCAGTGATTACGGCTACGCCTAAACCTAAAAGCATGACAATCAAAGAGATCAAAGCGCCGGTCGCAGAGATATTATACAAGATCTCGTCCCAAGTAGTTATGGCATCTAATCTATCGGAACATTCCTGCAAATCCGTTTCTCTTTCTGGGTCGATCCGTCTCCCCATTACTACTCTCCTTCCTTTTAGTTATCGCAACACTCCGAAATGATCCTACCTCCGATATTCCACCTTTGGCGACAAATTGCGCACCCGTATTCGCGCGTCAACTGGTACCTAACGACCAAATGAAAAACGCTTCTATCGCTCGGCTGGTTTGGCTGGGGAATTCTCCGTATAGTGATAAGCTTACCTTCCTTTCTGCACAGAGGACAGCACTTTTTTCTCCTCGCCCCCAACACAGATATACCGAAAAGAATGAATACAATAAAAATAAAGGAGACGCAAACCCACTCGATTGTATTCATACATGCCTCCTTGTAAATGAGCTTGATTAAATCCTATTACATTCCTGTATTTTGTCAAACAAAAAACCAGCCTCGTGAGAGGCCGGTTTTTCTTAGTTTTATGCTCGTGATACGTTGGTGGCTGCTGGACCTTTTTCGGTCTCAATAACCTCGAAGTTGACTTTGTCGCCAACCTTCAATTCCTCAAACGTTACACCTTGCAATTCCTTAGAGTGGAAAAATAGATCCTTTGTTTCGCCTTCGCGAGAAATGAATCCAAATCCTTTCCCTGTAAGGGTTTTGATTGTGCCTTCCATTGAATGAATTATTGTTATTAGTACTTTAACGAGAAATTCGACTACGTTTCCGTATTATTAAGTATAGACGAAAACTGTACTTTGTCAATATGTGGGACTCAGAGAATAAGAAGTCCGTGAAAACCATAAACATTCCAAAAGACAACTAAACTGACCCTGACAGAGAGCACATTACTTATAGAAAAACAATGTAAAAAAATCCCTACGACGTTGCCGCAGGGTTTTTGCATAAAGAAGCTACCCAGTCTGGAGCCAGCATGAATAGCAAAACGAGCAATAATATTATGAGGAGGGCACCAGTACCGACGCGAAACCAAGGAAACTCCTTAGTGGTTTCCGAGCCAACTACTTGCGATGTTTGAGAAACCTCACGCTTTCTCTTTGTTTGTTTGTCGTCGTCATCCGGCCCAAGTTCGGAATGGCCAGGGCTTCCACCATTTGCTTTACAACCGCAATGAGTCATGCTTGTTCCTCCCGCGGAAAAGAATAAGGTCGTGAAAGAAAAAGTAAAACAACAAAACTATTATGACAAGACCTTGTATAATTCCTCCGGAGTCATCTTCGGCTTCGTCGTAGGGATCGTCATCAAGGACATCATCGGGGAATCCGAGATCGTTCATGGTTTGCTCCTTTCTGTCGCCCATAAAAACGTTACAGGTTGCCTATGACAATCGCTGTCAAGCAAATAACAAAAGAATGTTCGTGAATGCTGATGGTCATCAAGAAGACATCTTTGATGAACCACACTTCGGTTATAACCACAAAAATGAATAAGGCGATTGCGGGAAAAAGGATCGGGCAAGGAGAGAAAAACAACAAGCTTAAAACAACGACTATTTGTATCAAAGCGGTTAGACGCACCAAACTGTCATTTGATATTTTCCGCATTGGTTCCTCCTCTTTGTAAAAGGGCGGATCTACTGCTATTGTTTCAAATTAAACCTTTTAATTAATTTGTCAAACAGAAAATATTAATGAACCCACAACCTTTAAAAGTCGGGAAAATTTATTAAACAACTGATAACTAAATATTTTGGATCTCCCCCTGTTTCCCCTTATGTCAGGCGAAGTTAAAATAATTGATCTTTCTAAGACTAACAAAAAAACAGCGCTCCGTCGACAATTTCTGAGATAGCGTTTAACACCTTAAAAAATATATTAATATCGAAAAACTTATGAATTATCACTTTTGTAACCATATGTCTATGGTACCCAAAAGTTGACCGATTTAATAAACGCAGTCGCTTTAAAAGTTTTCTCAATTAAAAACTTTTTGATTTTATTCTACTTTCTTTTTTTTCCTCAAGAAATAATACAAAAGGAAAAATATAATAAATAGGGCGATACCAATTAGCAAAGATCCGTAGTACGGGCAGACAAGACTATATAGAATCAACAACGCAACAATCGCAACAAATGAGAGAACCCATCTCTTTGCCTTATTTTTTCCTTCCCTATTATTCTCCAGCGCGAGTAACAACAAAATAGTTATGAGGATTATTGAAACATAGAAGATTTCGCATAGATTTAACTTACCATTTAATAAATCCCCGATTGACGCCAATAAAAATCCGGCGAAATCTTCTTTGTCTTGAGTTTCTTCTACTGTATTCTCTGTATCAGAACTTTCCCTTAAGGGCGCAATCGTAATTTCTTCTTGATTTCCTTCACTTTCCTCCGCCAATGCAATATCCCCTCCTTCGGTTTCATACCCGGATACCTCCCCTCCTACAACCTCTCGAATAAGCATTGGAGCAGTAAAGCTGTGCTCTACGCTAACCGCGAAAGAACCTCGGGATACACACCTATAATAGTAGGTAACGCCGGGGATTAAATCACTAATATTAACGGAATGATTAATAACCGAAAGAGAATCTTCGATAGTTGATTGGGCATAACCATAGTTTGGAGGATTGTCGGATTGGAAAATATGAGGTTCGCTTTGTGCAGAAAAAATTACTCTACTTGTAGCGGGATGGTTCGTCTCCCAAGTTACAATCGTTTGGTTAAGTACAACCAGAGAAGAATTTTCATTAAAAATTGTTAATGCCGTATCACCCCCGCCGCCTGTTCCCGAAAAGCTAACTGAAATTGTATGGTTCGTGCTAACTCCGGTAAAAGTGTAGGTTGCTACTGCTCCTACGGAGACAGAATCAACTAAAACATCGGCTACTTGGTAACCGGAGTTAGGAGTAATGGTGAATACTTGGCTGTTGCCGGAAGCTACAGATACCGAACCTGACGGACTGATGGAACCATTAGCTCCGGAAGAGGCGGTAATGGTGAAATGTATTATACCGCCACCGCAAAGATCATTTAAGGCCCCTGGTGTGCCTTTATCACCCGCTCCGAACGTCGATGCAGAAACACACCAGTTAGAACCAATATTATTATCCGAAGATGGATTATTCAAAATCATTGAAACTCCGTTGGGGTTTGGAAAATTCGGGCCTCCGTCATATTCAACCTTATCTATTTCTGTACCACCGCAATTTAAAATAATTTTGTCGCTCACATTACTCAGGAAAAACCCCGAATAAACATAATTCGACGTTATTCCCCCGTTTTGGGTTGGATTGCCATTTTTTGATAAAACCGCATACCATTGGCCGGCACAATGAACGATGAGTGGATTATGTGGGCGTCACCTCCACCGTCCCCGATGATGCAATTCAAAAGATTAATATCTGATTGAGTTGTATTATATAATTCAAACCATTCTCCATTGGCGTCTGAAACTGCAGCAGGATTTTGCATTATTTCATTAATGATTATCTGGCCGGATAAAATCCCTGAACCTGGCTCAATTTGACAAGTAGAGGAACATCCGTCGCTATCTACAGTATTTCCGTCGTCGCATTGCTCGCCCGTTTCAACCAAACTGTTTCCGCATACCGATCCCCCACCACCTGTATTAATAACATAGGGAAATGTCGCAACGGCAGAGTAGTTTATACCATAACAAGCTATGGCTTTTATGGTCAGACTTTCAGGTACCGGAATGGTGCCTGAGTAAACGGTTCCGGTAGAACAAGTGGGATCAGTCCCATCGGTCGTATAATAGATGCTTGATGCACCGGAAGCGGTTAAAATTACGTTTTGAGCTGAAGTATATGTACCTGCCGGAGGATCAGCGGTTGGAGAGGGCGTGGATTCGACTTGACAAGTAGAGGAACAACCGTCTCCGTCCACTAAGTTGCCGTCATCGCATTGTTCACCCTGTACTGAATCCAGAAAAATATTTCCGCAAAGGGGAAAATAGTTTGCGAAATTTTTCTCTGTTATATTCTCGGAATTAGATAAAGATACGTTATATGATTCCTCTACCGGATAAGTTCTAATATATGGCTGCTTCCCACTGTTTAGCCCCTCAGAAACTGTATAATCCCCTGCCAAAAGACCGGCGAAAGTGTAGCAACCGTTTACGTCGGTAGCTTGCGTTGCCGAAGCGCTCCCCGACAAGACAATTTCCCAATCTGGTAAGGGCGTATCTGTTGTATCTATCGTTAAATTATTATTCAAATCCATATACTTGCACCCTGAAATTGATCCGTACTGACACATTTCTAAAGAAATTTCTTGGTAAATATCGGCCAGGAAACTACCATCGGGCGCAGAGTGATATTGAGCCCCAGTAATATTCGCTATGTTTTGCAACATTGCCTCGTTTATTTCAGAACCGCTCCCCAACCCAATTGTAAATATCTTGTATCCTAAACTAGCCGCCTCGGTAGCTTTTTGCTCAGCATACGTCACATCAGTTGGATCTTCTCCATCACCAGAACCGTGGGGCCTGTTGGCCTTACCGTCAGTCAAAAGAATTATGGTTTTGGTCGCCTGGGGATTCCCGCTTGCAGACCCAAGCTCTAATATTGCTTCTTCTATGGCACCACCAATATTTGTTGATCCGCCGGTTACCACGCCATCAACTGCGACTTTCGTGGCCGCGTGATCGGCTGAGAGAGATTTTACCAAATGAGTCGTATCCGAAAAGGTAACCAGTGCCGACTGGTCTTCTAACATCAATTCATCAATGAACGATTCGGCTGCGTTTTTAGCGGAATCAATTTTAGCCGGATTGGCTGGGGAATATACTGGAGGACCGCACTGAATCGATGTCGGTTTTTCCAAACATTCCGCCTCGGTTAATCCGTCCTGACCATATGGAACGCACTGATAGCTTGGACCCACGAGATCTAATTGCTGCCATTGGCATCTACTGGGAGAAAAATCGCCCATGCTTCCGGAAACATCGAGGAGCAAAACTACGTCTGCATCAACCGCACAAAGATTTTCATCTGCGGAAGTAAAATCAACAGGAAATATTAAACCGATTGTTAGTATGAAGACCAACGAACCGATTGATAAAGTACGAATAAATCCTTTCATATATGTTTTAGTCATTTATTATTAAAATCCTTTTGGTCAGAATAATTTTCTAAAATTACCAAAAGCTGATCGTGCCTTTTGGAAATTAACTTTTTTTCTGTCCAAGACTACGAGAACAATAGCTAAGACTATAAACATTATGCTGAGTAAGGTCCACGGAGAATTTAGACCATTGTTGCCAAGGAAAGAAAGCGCAGCCAAGAAGCCGAATCCGGAATAGCCGATAGAAAAGCTAAAAGATTCTTTTTGAATTTCCGCACCATTCAGAGAAACCGTAAGCTCTGCTTTATAGTTTCCATTCGTTTGCCCGATTGTTTGCCATTCTATCGGAGGAATTTCTTTCGTAGCATACGCTCGCACCGCCTCCTCGTTATCGGGGTAAGGGAAAATTGCGTTATACAAAGTGGCTCCGTCTTTTATTATTTTTAACTGTAGATCCGGTTTTACGGCAATATTACCCTGGTTATCATACAAAACTCGTATTTTTAACGCTTTTCCTGGTTGCACATCATATGTTGCGGGTATAAAAGCTGCTTTGAATTGAAGAATCTCTTTGTCTGTTACAATTACCGTTACCTTTCTGCTTACCTGCTGAGAAACATTAACCGTTGTCTGGCCCTCAATCAGCTCTCCGCTCGAGGCCAAAAAAGCCAACACTTCTCCTGTGTATGTGCCATTTGGCATATCATTCGGAACGCTGATTTTCATTTTAACATCCGTAAACTTTGCGCTGGGCATGTTAATTTTAGTGATTGGACTTTCTAGGTCCGCATCCTCAATGGTATAGAAACTAACCCAACCCGCTATTTGACCTTCGGCAGCCAGGCCATAAATTACTTCTCTGTTTTCTGAATTAAGCAAATTGAGAGTAGCAAACGTTTCCTGCCCCCTCAAAATATCTTTGATAACAATTGGCTCCGTCATCATCCCGATAGCGATAACTTGCTGGAACGAGATAAAGCTCAAGAATGAAATAACCATTATCGCGAATAGAATTTTTTTCATATTATTTTGGTATGGCATACAATATTTAATTAATTATTATGACTGCCCCCTGGAGAGGTTTTAATTAAAAATAATTAAAATCTCTCCAGGGGGCCCAAAGAAGGCCCCGAGGATATTGACTTACTAGCTTCCAGCACAAGCTAAATGGTCAACCATTCCAGCGGTCAAAGTCATTGTTCCTGTGTATGGCCCCGTGTGTGTTGGCGGAAATTTAGAAATATCAATGGAGAAATCCATTTCATCCAATTCGGATAAATCTAACGGGCCGGCTAACAATGTTGTGACATCTGGATCGAATACGGCGAATGCTGCACCGCTGCCTACTCTGGCATCATATTTTACGTTCCAGAGACCATCGGTTTTTCCTAATCCCATATCATTTTGCAGAACACTCATTGCTAATCTGGTATTTCCAATGTTTCTAACAGAAGCGTTGTTAGTACCAGGAGTTGTGTTCCACGTTAAATCACCATTGATGATTTTATGGGTATTAAGACGAACATTGCCATAATTGATTGAATTAAAGTCAACAGCGAAAGCAGTCAAAGGAAGGTAATCAAAATGATTTTCCAGTCTGCCTTGTAAGCCGACTTTATCCTGGCCTACAGCCCATACGACGTATTCACCAGATGGGTCCTCATAGGAAATATCCTTTTGTCCGCAGAAAACAGCAGCTGTTTCTTTTTGCAATTCACCGTCTGCTTTACATATTTCATCATATGTATAGCCCGTTCCAAAAGTTGGTAAATTATTGTTAAGGTTTCTTACTTGGTTGCAGAAAAGAGCTAAACCATCTGCCTTAGATAACTTTGTTAAGCTGTCTTCTTGCATAAGCAAACCACAACCATCACCACTTTGATCGGGCAATGCCACATGGCTATCACCCAACTCTATGTCTTCAGGATAAAAAACATCGGCATAAACATTTATTACGTCAGCCAAACCATCTGGATCAGTTACCACTGCGCACATGCTGATGGTTTTGTTTTGATCCTTTACGCCTGATGGCATAAATTGAGCGCCAGGATTAGTAGAGAAATCTGTATACCTATCGGGGTTGGCTTCCCATTTAGCTTTTACAATGGGGGTAGCGCCGCCGGTAGTATCCTGGGTTAGCCCAGTAGATATTATGCTTTGAGCTAAGACTAAATTTGGTCCGAGCATCATCGCAATCAACGATAACGACAAACAAGTTTTGATTAATTTTTTCATAATATTTTATTTTTAATTATAAAGACTAACGACTAGTTCGACCTTTATGTAGTGTGAAAACTACTACATTTCTTAATAATATTTTCCGGTTCGTGGAAAACATATTCCACGATACTATTAACAAAAAACGCCGCCTTCCGGACCGCGGCTGAATCAACGAAAATATTTTTCTCAAAATTCTTTGTGAGAATACGACTAGTGATACCGAAAATTACGACCGAAAATTTTTGAGCCACAATAGTTATTATTAAATTTAATTTATCTATATCTTTCGTAACTTCTGGAGGTATCGTATCACGACAAATATTAATTCTTCATTAATTTGTTTTTTTACCCTTCTCCTTTACTTTCCGACTAAAATTATATGCGACCCGCCAACGGCAGCAACAAAAAAGAACTCCCCCAAGGGAGCTCTTTGAACGAAATAATTTTAAAATTTAATTGTTTTAATCCTTCAGGCGATACCCGATCCCCCAAACTGTTTCTATCAATTTTTTACTATGGTTCTTATCTACCTTATCACGAAGCTTGTTGATGAAAACGTCTAATACGTTACTAAAAGAATCAAAGTCAAAATCCCATATATTACTTAATAAATCTTCTCGGTTTATCGCCTGATTCGGCCTCCGCATAAGATATTCCAATAGTCTGAATTCCTTAAGCGTTAAAACTATTTCCTTGCCGTTCCTGGAGACCGCTCGCGTGGAAGGGTTTAATACTACATCTGCGAATCTTAATTCCGTAGGTAAAGCATTGGTTGGCCGCCGGGTTATTGCCCGTATGCGAGCCAATAATTCTTTAAACTCGAAAGGCTTTACTAGATAATCGTCAGCGCCCATATTCAATAGTGTTATTTTACTTTCTAATTCCCCTTTGGCAGTGAGTATAAGAACTGGAATGCGAATATTGCGCTCCCGGATACTTCGGCATATTTCAATTCCGGTCCTATTGGGGAGCATCAAGTCCAGAATAACTAAATCATAGTCGTCGCTGCTAGATTCGATCCGTCTTTGTGCAGCCTCACCATCGGTAAGATAATCCACGGCATAGCCTTCTTTTTTAAGACCTTTTTTTATTAATTTCGCCAAGCTCTCTTGGTCTTCAACAACAAGTATCTTCATATTTTTATTATAGGCTTCCAGCCTGCTATACCTAACATATATAACAATGCCGAAATTTTTACAATCTGTCACTATTGAAACACTAAAAGATTAAAAAAAGATTAAAATCGCCTAAATCCACAAATTAATACTAAATTAATCTTTATTTTTTTATAATACAGGGCGAGCTATGGGCTACATATTATTATGAAAATTTTAATCATAGAAGATAATGAAAGTTTAGCTAAAGTCCTGAAAATGGCTTTTGTTTCTAACAATTACCCCGCTGATTATGTAACAAGCGGCGTCGTTGGAAACCAACGTTTGGGCCTAAGCCCGAAAAGCTATAACCTTATTATTTTAGATTTGATGCTACCGGAAAAGAGTGGCTTCGAAATAATAAAGGACACTCGTCAAAATAAAATAGACATCCCCATCGTAGTTTTGAGCGCCCGATATGAAGAAAAAGATTACAAAAAAGCCTTTGAACTTGGTGCAAATGGATACTTCACTAAACCTTTCTCCTTTAAGGAGTTGCTGGCAACCGTAAAAAACTTAACAAAAAAGAAAAATGGCAAAGTTTTTTCGACTAACTAAGGAGACTACTGAGAAATTAAAACAGGAGTTAATAGTTTTGGAGAATATTAAAACTCAAAAAATTAAAGACGAGCGGCTGCTGGTCCGATACGGAAAAACGACCGATCCTGATTATATAATCTATGAAGAAGAGATCGACAGCCTAAAGAAAAAAATATATGAAGTAAGAAATATATTAGATAATGCAAAACCCCTAGAACCACCTGAAGCTAAAGACACCGTGGACATAGGCTCGAAGGTAATAATAGAAGACGAAGCAGAAAAGGAATCACTGCGTTTACATATTGTTGAAACCCTAGAATGCAACCCGGCGGAGGGAAAAATAAGCCCTAACTCCCCTCTCGGGTCTGCTCTACTTGGACGAAAGCTAAAAGACATCATTTTCGTACCCGATCCTGTCAGAGGGCGATACGAAATAAAAGAAATCCAATTTGGATAAAACAATACTGAAAAATCTAGCCCAAGGCAAACGTTTAATAAATTCTTAATCCATCAGAGGTTATCTTTAATTAATATTCATTAGATATAACTAATACTTGAATGAAACAAAAATTACTCATAATTACCGGGCTTATTATCGGTTCGATATTATCCTTTTCCCCGATTGCTTTTGTAGTTAACCATACCGATAGAACCGCCGCCGCCACGTTGAAGAATGAATCATTCCCAAAACAACAGAATCAGACTATCCGCATTCATGAATTCACCAACATCCGGCATCAATAACTTTCGGATCGGGATTATCACTATTTTTATCGCGATAATTTTGGCTTACTGAGGAATGACATTACTGCGAGGGAAAACAGATAGTTGAAAACGAACGTCCCGCCTTTTTGATGGCGGGCTGATTGCGTATTCGCCAAAGTACTCATTTATTAGGTAATCATTGAAAAAGGATTCCGGCGTGCTATAAGTAATATATGCTAAAGAACGTAAAGCAAAAAACAAAATTCTCCAATCTAAGCAAAAGGATAACCGACAGTGCACCGATAAGCATATTGACAATCGACAAAAAGGGCGACATAACTTTTGTTAACGAGTATTTCAGGACTTTATCCGCCTCCGCTTCACCATTGCATAGAAATATTTTTGAACTTCCATTCTTCATTAGAGAAAACTTGTGCCCGGAATATGAAAAACTATTGAAAGACGGGACGCCGGTAAAGAGGGACCGCTGTCAAACAAGGAACTCTCTCGGGGAATATAAATATATGAATATCGTGGCTGTACCCCTGAGAAACAGCGCCAAAAAAATAGACGGCGCCATATCCATGGCGGTTGATGTAACCGAAACAGTTGTTGCCCAAACGCAGCTTGAGAAATTAAATGACGACCTTGAAGGAAGGATTATTGAAAGAACAAGACAATTATCCGAGGCGAATAAGAAATTGGAGAAAGCCCTGGAGCTCGAAACGCGCTTCATATCCGACGCTTCTCACGAGCTGAGAACTCCTTTAAGCATCATCGGACTTGAATTAGAGCTTTCGGGAAGAGATTTTCGTAAAAAGAAAAAAAATCCTCCTAAAATTTTCTCGGCTGTCAACCGAGAGATGGGAAAGATCAATGAAATTCTAGCCGATCTGATTTTGGCGACTACTATTGAACGGGGTAAGGAAGAAATTAAAACCTTAGAATTTGATCTGGACGATCTGGCTAGAAAATCTGTTAAAAGATTGACGCCATTCGCTAAAGAGAAAGAGATAAAAATAACTTACGAAATCCAGGGACAAAGCTTCCGCATCCACGCTGATAAGGGAAAAATAGAGAAACTCTTTCTAAACATAATTAGAAACGCGATTAAATACGGTAATAAAAACGGCTGGGTAAAGGTTCGTTTAGACGCCGGACTTAACAACAACCAGATAAAGATCAGTATATCAGATAACGGTATCGGAATCCCCGCAGAGGAGCTCCCCTATATATTCGACCGATTCCACCGCACAGAACTATCCAGAAAAACTGGTGAAGGGGGGTTCGGTCTGGGTTTATCAATTTGCAAATGGATAGTAGACGAACATAAAGGTTCCATCGATGTAGATAGTGCAGTTAGTAAGGGATCTACCTTCACTATTATTCTACCTAAAAGTTCGGAATCTGACCCTTTACGGGAGCAACTATTTGACTTAAAGTACAAACGTCGCACATTTAAATCGAAATAATGGGAAAAAGCAAACAAAGGAGGCAATACCCATGGCGACCGATGCTAACCCCGGTCCGATAAAAGTTCTAGTTTTAGATGACCACCCCGTTTCTCTAGCGGGACTTAAAGCATGTCTTAGGGAAAATTTCGACGTTTACGGCACGACAAACACCGAAACGGCGAATAAACTGATGGCCACGTCCAGGTTCGACTGCGCGTTAATTGATGTTAATCTTAATTTGGGCGTACAAGGATTCGAGGTTGCGCGATGGTACCGAAGAGTCGATCCTGATATGGCTATCATCTTGATTACTTCAGAACCATCGATTTACCGCTTGAAGCCTGAAGTTACTGCAATCGCAGATGATTGCATCGATAAATCATTTGACGATTCGGTACTGCATGAAGCAATATCTAACGCTGTCTGGAACAAACAAAAGCCACATAAGCAAAGACAGAAGCAGTTCGCCGTCATGCAAAGTCTGCTTCCCCGCCAGAAAGCCATAAGATTGTTTAACAGAGTCGGTGGAGGAGCCGAACGTTTGGAAGGGTTGCTAGAAGAAGATGGGGCTTCAATTGTGTGGGATGTATATAACATCCGTGGTAAAAACGAAACGAGAAACGTGATAGGCATCGCCTCGGCTGTCGGTTGTGCAGGTCGGTGCGAATTTTGTCAAAGTCGCAAAAGACCCTTTGTAAGAAAACTGTCTGTTAATGAACTAATAGCCCAGGTCCTTTACGGCATGGAAAGCTATCACGCAAGGGGTGCTTTCGAGGGGTTGAAGACGCTTGTCATCAACTTTACCACAGAAGGAGATTGCATCTTTTCGAATCTAGATAACAGCTGTCGCGCAGTTGAACTGCTTGCTCAGCTTGAAGGCGTCGATTTATCGTTCATTATGACCACGATAGGCCACGAAAAAAATCTTCAACTATTCTTCGAAAAATACATTCATTTGCCCATTACATTCTATTGGTCTCTCAACTCTCTAAACCCGGGATTGCGAGAAAGACTTATGCCTGCAACCACTGGTCACTCACTAATAGGACTCCGGGATATTTTTCAGAAGATAACCGAAAAAACTGGCAGAATAACAACCGTATCGTGGATTCTGATGAAAGGATTAAATGATTCGGCAAGCGATGTCGAATCCCTTAAAGCGTTCTTCGGCCAAAGACCTTTTGAGATTAAACTGATGGCTCTGGAAAAAGGGTCGCTAAACGATGTCCCGGACACAACATCGGACGATGTAGAAAGATTCGCGGATTTACTGCAGAAGGCTAAATTAGCGTATAGAATAAGAAAAATAGTCGGCGGGGACATAAAAGCGGGTTGTGGGACTACCATACCCAATGATGTTTGCGAACTACGTTCCTATTGTAAATAAAAGCGAGTACTACTCGCTTGTTCTTTTATAAAAAATCAAGTCTTGCCCGCCCACTCATAAAAAAATTCGCTAAGGAAATGCTCTAAAAACTCATGCCTCCGTTGCGCCATCTCCTTAGCAGTGTTCGTATTCATATTATCTTTTAGTTTCAAAAGCTTGCTGTAGAAGTGATGTATCTCGGATGGGTCTGCGGCCCATTCATCGAAGGTCTCCCGTTCTAGGGGTAAATCAGGAAGCCACATAGGTATATTTTTAGTGCCAGCAAACGCAAAAGCGCGAGCAACTCCAACCGCTCCCATGGCATCTAAATTATCGGCGTCTTGAATAATTAATGATTCCTTGTCTTTAACTGTTTTTCCGTTTTCAGAAAATCCGTACTCTTCGTGAAACTCCACGCAGTGGAGAACGCCGGATATCACTTTTTCGTCTAAACCGACTTTTTTTAATATCTTTTCTATCATGGGTAAAGAGTCCTTCGGTGAACAATATTCCCCCGTGTTATTTTGAATAATTCGATGCACGTCGTGCACAAAGGCAGATATAGCGACGACCATTTTATCGCCACCTTCTATCTCTTGTAAATGCGTTGCAATGTTTAGAGTCCTTTTTAAATGATATATATCATGGCCGCTACTATCGCGGGAAAATAATTCTCGTATTTCCCCTTCGATTGCCTCGATTACTTGATTAATATCTTGCATATTTAATAACTCAAAGTAAGGTTTTTAATTCTTAAAAAAACGCCTGAGGCGATCTCTTGATGGCTTCAACAAATACAGCTCTTTATCTATCATAACAAAATTTATAGCATCTTCAACCTTTTTTGTTACGATTCTACGGATTTACAATAAACCAAAAACCGTCAAGTCCTTGCCCATTTGTGTCTCCGGCATTATTACCTCCGGCATAATAATAGAGCGGCTGACCTTTATAAGTAATTTGTCCGTTACCATCGCTTCGGATTATGGGAAGAAAATCCTCCAGGCTTAAGGGGTCAGACACGACGACTTTGTCAGAGTAGAAAGGCGGCCAAGTAATAGCACACTGGCCGTAACAGTTGCTTATGCCAGAGCTATCGCTTGTAAAGCGGTATAGGGTTTTCTTGTCAGGGCCGACAAGATATTGGCCCAAGACTGAGTCGGAACTTATAGTTATTGTATCGATTACCGCCTCTTTCAAATCTGCGCTTGGATTAGAAGTATTTGGGGTAGCGGGCGCAACGCTTTGGAAAAGAAGAATATATACGAGCGTACAAATTAGGGCTAAAATTAGAGCGGAAAAAATTATCCAATAAAAAATGTTCATTGTCTATAACTTTAAAATTATTTTAGAGGTCGACCATTTCTCAAACTATTTTTTTATTATAAACCTCACTCATTAATCTTTTGTTAAAAATATGAAAAAAGACGCTTTTGCAGCGTCTTTAATTATGATTAACAACGTCTAAAAACTAGTCGTCGTCATCATCCTGTTCGTCTCTTGGTGGAATAATAGGCGGCGGAGGTGGCATAGTAGATGATCCGAAATTCCCAACAAAATAAGAAGCAAGGAGGTTAACGGCGCTCTGAGAATGAGGCAAACCAGTAAAAGCCGCGGTCCCGTCTTTTCCACAATACGGAAGAATAGCCCCAACTCCCCCAGGATGGCTGGGTATATAATTAGTGACGTTATAAACCTTGCTGCCGATTATAACCCAACAACTGCCAGCAGAATTATGAGCGGCCACTTGAGCTGAGGTGTATCCTGGCGAAGTAGTCGACGGGCTTTCTGTATTTATTTTAGCAGGAACGCCTGGATTATTCGAACTAGGATCTGCCAAAGAAACAACTGGTTTTTTCAGCCCCAATTCACCCACATAATATTGGTCAAACAAACTTTGAGCATATTCCGAATGGGGTTTCCCTGGATTTTGATCTTTTGTCAAAAAGGCGACAGTCGCATCTTTCCCGCAATACGAGATAACGGTTTCTGCCCCTCCAGGATGAATCGGTAAATATTCAGTAAAATCATAAACTTTTCCCGATATAATCATCCAGCAATCATTTTGTTTGTTATGCGTGCTGACGATTTGCTCAGATAGCGTAGAAGCGTCCATGGCAGAAGTTGTATTGCTAGAAACAGATTGTATCTCGGTTTTCAGCATTAAACCGCTACCAAATATACCAAGAACAGCTAACCAGAAAACTGCTAAGGAAACGATAATTATTTTTCTCATTTTTTTATAAAAGTTTAAATTCTTCGGAATGTATTTGACTTTTAGGAACCCGGATACGTAACAGTTGTTTTCTCAGGCTATTTATCATTGATGGAGGACCGCAAATAAATATGTCCTTATCATTTATTGAGTGACTTATCGACATAATTTTCGCTACGTCTATAAGCCCATCTTTATTTTGGCAAAAAGAAATAAATTTAAAACCCGGACGATCAGCCATTAGTGCGTGAAACTCATTTAAAAAAACAATCTCTTTTTGGTCGTCAGTACAATAATATAGATCAATCTTATAACCGTCCCCTTCGACTTTTAAATTTCTAGCCATTCCTAAAAATGGCGCAATTCCAATACCGCCCGCGATCCAAATTTGATTTCTATTATCGATAGTAGAGTAGCATAGTTTCCCAAACGGCCCCTCAACTTTTACTCGCGTGCCCGGTGATAAGTTATTAATTTTAGATGTATAATCCCCTAGCGCTTTCACTAAAATACGTAAATCACGGACTGGCTGTATAGAGGAAATCGAGTACGGATGCGACTCTGAGCTAATTAATTTACCATGAAAGCTAACAAAGACAAACTGTCCCGGAAGATATTTAATTGGATTTTTCACCGGAGACATAACAATCTCTACTATCTTATCTGATAAGATATTAACCTCCTTGACTAGATATTCATATTTCATGACCAAGAACCTTCCGAACAGTGTTTTGTAGGAATAAACAAAGGCGGCAAGTGCCATAAGGGCCAGCATATACCAGTGGATAAAAGGATTCCGGGAAATATCGCTTTTCACAAAAAACGTATGCAGAGCACCAAAGACAAAGGTTATTCCGATCAACCCATGAATGAATTTTAAGATTTGATATTTCACCTTGCTAAAAACCGTGAAACTCATAATTACCATCATTGTCAGAATAGCGACTATCCCAAAATTACGGGCTAAATCCGTGCTCGGTAACAGAAACAACCCAGCGCTTGTTGCAGAAAAAGTAAAATAGGAACCTGCAAGAATAAGCGGATGCACCAGTAAAAGTAGAAATGATATGACGCCAAAATAATGATGAACTCGATAAAGGGTGTTCAAGCCGTTGAAAAACCTATCAAGAAATACCGGACGGCTACTGAGAACAATATTTATAGAAATCATTGCCATGCCGACTAATCCGGTAATTTGACCAATACTAGTCAACCACGAAGAAAAATCAGTGAACTTGGCACTGATCGATTGTGTAAAAAACCAAAGAAACGCTGGGATTAACGCCAAAAATACAGCGGAGAATAACCCTATGCTGTTTTGGAATATTTTCAGAACCCCGGCTTTATCTCCGTTGTTTGCAGACATATTAAAATTAAACTAATCGTGGCTTTAAAAGCCACTCAGTTATCCTTACATTAATACGTATTTTATTACGTAAAAATCCCAAATATCAATCCTATCTATATCGGCTTTATTATATCGCGCAGGATATAAAAAAACCACTCAAGACGAGGGTTTTCACCGCTATTTCAACGCGTTTTTACCAAGATTACCGAATGCCTGTATCGCAATTAACCGTAATGTCAGAATATTTGTTAGCCTCAACCCTTATAACTTCACTATAACATCGCGGCAACAAATCCGGCGAAGCCGATGACTGTATGACATATTCTCCCTCCGGAACCTGAATGCGGAACTTACCGTCAGAATCTGATCGAAATTCTTGAACCACCTTCTGCAAATCGTCACTTTTAAAAATAAGCAAATCAGTTGCATACGGTCTATCATAACATTGTGGATCAGGAGGGTCTTGCGACACAGGACACATCGGACCCAGTAATACATTCCCGTTTATCCCCGACGTTTCTGTCGGGCAAGGTGAGAAATCACATTTAGGCGGAATACGACCGACGCTAGAACCGTCTGCACAAAGCTTTGCCTCTGTTGTGCAAGCAGCCCCTTTATCGAAATTCAACGTACCAAAAACTTGCTTAAGCCCAGCGAATGCTGGTTCTTTGTCGAATTCCTGAACCGTCCCGGGAGGATAGTTATCAATATTCCCAGTATGAACAACTAAAGCAGCCTCATAGCAGATGCCGTCATAAACAGTCCGGTAAATACGGCTATCGTAAAAATTGCCAGCCGCAGCATCGATAACAGACATCTCCTTGAAAACTGTTCCGTTTATAGTTTGTGTCTGAATAATTGAACCAGAAATATTCGGAAAATCCGAAAATGTTTCGCAGATAGATCCGGAATTAGAACTATTGTCCTGGCTGATAACTAAGAATACTTCACTTAAGTTTGTCTTAGCCTCGTCTTTAAAGGCCCCTGCAGGGAAACTCATTTTAACCAATGGCAACCTTAAATATCCCCCGCCCGCGGTATCCCCTGTCTGGATAGCAAAATCCGCCGGATGATACAATGTAAACGCATTAATCTGCGTATATTTTTCCCAGCCTGACGGCATGTTGGCTTGATTCTGAAATCGGTACGACGCATATGCGATAACTAAAATCACGAAGCAAAAGGTAATCAGAATTAGGATTAAAGAAATTTTCCTGCTCATATCTCTTGAGTATACAAAAAATTATTCTGGGCGCAAAATATATTCGAAGGTTTTATGTAATCTTTCGTCCACTTATCAAATTCCAAACAATAGCGATTATAGCCACAACTAAAAGTATGTGGATTAAGCCGCCTAATGGGTAGAACGCAAAGCCAAGAAGCCAGAGCACTACCAAAACGATACCTATTTCTAAAAGCATAAATTTATTAATATTAATTATATCTAAATGTTAATATATAATAATTAAATTATTATTAAAATCAAAAAAGCCCCTCTAGGGGCTAATTCTGATACTCTGTTTATCTCCGTTTGCTGTAGGGGAACCCTCCGGAAGGCTTGCCCCGATGCGGGCGATAACCACTTCGGCGGAAACCTGTCGGAGTAACGGGTGCAGACTTAGGAATAGCTGAAAGATCGGGCAACTTTGAGATTGGTAGATAAAGTCTAGTTAGCCTTTCTATTTCCCGTACTTTGGATCCTTGATCCGGCAGAACAAAAGAGATGGCTTTCCCGCCCATTCCTGCTCTGCCTGTTCTTCCAATACGATGGACATAGTCCTCTGGGTTTTCCGGAAGATCAAAGTTGATAACCGACTCAATGCCTTTTACGTCTATTCCCCTTGAAGCAATATCAGTCGCCACCAACACTCTGTATTTTCCTATTTTGAATCCTTCTAAGGCTTCCCTTCTCTGGCGGAGAGACCTGTTAGAATGTATTTCAGCTGCAGCAATTCCGATATTTCTTAATTCGTCGCAAATCTTCTTTGCGCTGAACTTAATTCTTAAAAAGATTAAAACGCTTCCTTTAGTTTCGTAAAGCACCTTCTTTAACAGTTGCATCTTTTGGTCTTTCTTAACTACGAATAGCTCGTGTTCTACGTTGGCTGCTGTAGTTCCGGAAACAGCTATTTCCACCCTGACCGGAAGTTTCATGTGATGGCTGGCTATCTTCACAATGCCATCCGGCATTGTTGCAGAAAACAGCATAGTTTGCCTTTCTTTAGGCACTACCTGCAATATTTTAGCTATTTGCGGGGCAAAACCCATATCAAACATTCGGTCCGCTTCGTCTAATACTAGAATTGTAACGTCGTTTAATCGCAAGGTTTTTTGTTCAATGTGATCAATAATTCTTCCCGGAGTTCCGATAACTAGGTGAGGGTTTTGGCGTATATCTCTTAGCTGGTGAAACATTGGAGATCCTCCAATCAACACCGCTGTTCTAATGCCAAATCCCCTGCCTAATTTTTGTATGGCTTCATTCACCTGTATGGCTAATTCCCTGGTTGGCAGAATAATTAAACCCTTTCCTTTCCCTGCGCTCAAAAGCCTTTGGACTAAAGGGATACCGAAAGCCAGGGTTTTGCCTGTACCTGTCTGTGCTATCCCAATAATATCCTTACCCTCGGCAGCTGCCGGGATTGCTTTATGCTGTATAGAAGTCGGGGTTTTGAATCCAGCCCGTGCAAGCACATCTAAAAGCTGCGGAGCTATGCCAAGACCGCCGAAAGTCATTTCAGGTTCACAAGTTGTCTGTTTGTCTGTTTGTTTTGTAATCATAAAAAAATATGCGGCCGAGAAGCTTTCTGAAGGCCACGTATTCACTATACAGGGAGAAAATAGAAATGTCAAATACTAACTTTGACAATAATTAAACATATGCTATATTAATACTACTGGACGAAGAACGTTTCTTCGCCCGCAACAACAAAAGGAGATTCGGCCATGACGACAGAGTCGGCGATTCGTAAAGTCATCGGTGCCTGGGGCGTTGATGACAAAGACAGGGTGGAGGCGATTCGACTCATCTTGAACGGCAGCGACCCGGACAAGATCGTGTCAACGGTTGAGGAGGTCTCGCGCGGACTCGGTGCCCTCGAGGCCTTGAAACCGGACACTTCCTCCACGTAAAGCCGGGAGACAAATTCTCCCCACAAGAGGCAAAAGCCCCGATACAGCGATGTGTCGAGGGCTCTTTTTATTTACGTTGCAATATATTTTCTTTTCTTAAGATTTAGTTCTTGGATAGTTTTCGAAAAGCCGCTTTCCCCGAGCTTTCTTTTCTTTCTTTTCTTCTACTGTAGGCAGGGCTAACATCCAGGATATGAAAGGAATTCTTAACTTATCTACCACCCAGCCGTCCTCTTTTAAAAGAGGCCTTTTCTCCGCTTGGAACTTAGTAAGCAAAGCTAGGGTAGCTTGCAGCTTCAGAGGAGATAACTTGTTATGTTCGACTAAGAATTGTTCTTTGCTAGTCGGTGTCATAACTCATGATACCACGGTTTCAGGAAAAAATCAAACCAGTCACTTAGTCAACTCAACCATCAAACTCTCTAAATTGATTCCGTTGTACTGCTCCTTACTTATTCTTTTATTTTCGTATAGGACTTTCACTTTAAAACCCGCACCTTTTATTTTGTTCAAGTAGTCGTCTTTTAATAACGCTCCGGCAACACAACCAGACAATAGATCCTTGTCGTTCCGTTGTTTTTCGGTAAGTTCTTCCAATAAGACAATGTCGGAAAGGTAGATTCTTCCTCCCGGCTTTAAAACCCTGTATGCTTCGCTGAAGGTTTTAGCTTTATCAGGCGTGAGATTTATTACGCAGTTCGTAATTATTGTATCTACGGAGTTATCGGCCAAAGGCAGGTTTTCTATTTCCCCCAATAAAAACTCTACGTTTGATATATTCTGTTTCTTGGCATTGGCTTTAGCCTTTTCTATCATTTCCTCAGTCATATCTACGCCGATAACCTTTCCTTTACTGCCAACCTTCTTGGCAGCCAAAATAGCGTCTATGCCGGCTCCTGATCCCAGGTCCAGAACCGTGTCCCCTTCCTTTATCCTTCCGAATGCTAAGGGGTTGCCACAGCCCAAGCCGAGATTCGCCTCCCCTACTATTTTCAACTCTTCCTCCGAGTAGCCGATGCTCTTTGAGATGTTTGATGCGCTCTTGCAGCCGCAGCTGCAGGAGGATCCCTTGGTTGCGATTTCTTTATACTTATCTTTGACGATTTTTTTGATTGATTCTATTTTCATGTGTTTCCAGAGTTAAGTATTGAAGAGACGTCGTTTATGACCTGAGTTGGGTTTCCAGCAAGTACTGTTTTCATCCCCAGATTTCTGGCGACCATTAGGTTTATTTCCTTATCGTCAATGAAAATACACTCCTCCGGCTTAACGTTTAATTTATTAACAGTTAAAAGGTAAATATCAATTCCCGGCTTAGCCAGTTTCTCTTCATAAGACAAAACCACTTCGTCGAATCCCTCGTACCCTTTGTTCTTTCTTATTATTTCAGCCTGGAATTTTATAATATTCGACAAAACCGCTACTTTGAAGCCTTTTGCCCGTAGTTCCTTAACAAAGCTAAAAATCTCCGGGTAGAGTATAAGCGATTTTGCATAAGATTCCCTAGCAAATTTCCCGGGATCTTTTGGCATTGGTCTTTTAATTGCCTCAGAAAGCTTTTCCCAGAAATCTTCTTCGGTAATAAGTTCTTTTTGAAATAGATCAAAAATCGGAGCAGTAAATTCTCTTGCTTTTGCTACGTCCTCCTTGGAAATGTTATAGATTGCCGGTATGTCGTCTGACAACCTGTGCGAGTTTTTCAATACTCCGCCGTAGTCGAATAGAATTGCTTTAATCATATATATATCTTATTATAACTCTCCCAAATCTAAAACAAAATTCACTTTTATCTTATCTACAAAGTCTTGGACGTGGCTTACCAGTATCATAGCACCGTCAAAATTGTTAATTGCTTTGGCAATTATTGGAATATGCCGAAAGTTAATATGGTTTGTAGGCTCGTCTAAGATAAGGAGCCCGGGCTTTTCTAAAGCTATTGCAGCAAAAGCCACCAATCCCTTCTGGCCTTCCGACAACGACCCTACTTTAGCTTTTAATATCTCTGCATCCAGAAGAAAGCCTGCCGCATGAGCCCTTAACCCCTGCTCGGTTCCGTCCTCCCCCATTGCTTTCATAAGGGTCTGGTGCACAGTGGCTGTAAAGTCTAAGGTTGAGAAATCCTGCCTATAATATCCGATCTTTACTCCGGCTTTAATATGTTCTCCTTTTGCGTGTCCCGAAGCCAGTTTCTCCAGAAGCGTGGTCTTGCCTATACCGTTAGGCCCTTTTAAAAGTAATCTTTCTCTTTTGCCTAAGCTAACGTCTACTTTCTTGTTAATAAACTTATGGTTTCTCATTATTGCAACGGAATCCAGTTGTAGGATTACTCCTCCGGTATCTTTCTGGGCCGGAATAGTAAAGTTCTTTATTGTTTTATCCTCCCTTCTCACATCTACAATCTCAGACTCCAGCTTCTCTATGGTTTTTCTCATTTTAGATGAAACATCTCTTAAGTGTCCTCCTTTCTGGGCAAAGAAAGCAGCCTGCTCTTTTCTGTGGGAAATATCTTTTTCCAGCCTGATGTTCTTCATGCGCTCTCTTTCCAATCTGACGCTAATCTCTTTAACAACGCTAAAGTAGTCTCCGGTATATTGTTCCACCTTCTTTGAGAAGATATCCAAATAGAGAACTCCTTGTGTAAAGGTGTTTAAAAAATCTGCGTCGTGAGAAATAACAATGCAGGTTTTAGGATAGTCGAGAATAAACTTGGTTAGGTGGGCTATTCCTGCTTTGTCTAGGTTATTTGTCGGCTCGTCGAGGAGCAGCAAATCCGGGTCCTGAATTATGGCTGAAGCCAAAAGAAGTCTAGCTTGCTGACCGCCGGAAAGATTTTTTATTACTTTATCGTGCGGAAACGACAAGTTTGTTATTTTTAACACTTCGTCAATTCGTTTATCAATATCGTAAACTTTTCCCGTAAAGCACTTCTCGAAGAATTCCTTGATTGTGAAGTTTAAATCTTCTCTCGGGATTACTTGCTTGGCTGTAGCTATGGTTAGATTATTATCCAAGTTAACTGCGCCTGAGTCAGGTTTTGATTCTCCGGTTATTAGTTGGAAAATCGTACTCTTTCCTGCGCCGTTCTGGCCCATCAAGGTTATTTTCGAACCTTTACGAACGCTAAAACTAGCCTCATTCAAGATTGGCTTGTTTGTTCCCCACTCAAAGGAAACGTTGTTGAATTTTACAATTACTTCATCGCCGGACATATGGACATACTAACGGATTTTTGAGGAAATATCCAGCGGAAGGAGAAACGTCGTAAAAGACCCTAAAAATAACTAACACTTTTAAAAGAGCAACAATACCCATCGACACATAAAATAAAAACTCCGCTATCCCCGGAGTTCTTTCATAGAGGCCACACCGTTCGGTCACCCCGCAATGAACTAAATGTAACTGATAACGTGTCTTCCGATAAATCTCATTGTTGGGCCTACCTAATAGATATATTTCTAAGAGCCTTTTCTACTTATTTTTTTGCCGAGAAGCCAATCTCATCCTCCCCTCTTTTGGTGTCACCTATCATCGGAAGTTGAGTCTTAATCTCTCCAAATTTCTTTTCGTAACTTTCTATTTGTCCTTTAAGAGAAAGATAAATTCTCTTCGCGTGCTTCGGAGAGCTTAGGAATTGCCTTACCTGATTGCCAGAAAACATCGCCATAACAAACCCCTCTTCATTACTGGAGATACTAACATTGGTTAAAGCATAAATGTTCGGATCTACGTTTATTGGAATCGGTGGATTTTTTTGTTCCATATTATTAAGAATAAACGCCTTTCGGCTTAATACAATAATAGCTTTAGGAGGTGCCGACTTTTAGGATAGACTTCCGTGGCCATCGATGTATATTTTATTCCACGCGAATAATCAGGTCAAGCCGTGCGTATGCTGAAACTTAAAATTTATTATTTAGAAAATCAAATTTCTAAAAAATGTCTAGAGACCTTCTGCGGCAACTAAAAAAGCACCGCTCCATTACTTACAAATCTGCGGACGCGAATCCCATGATAGTAAAAAAACGACACAATAGATTATTTGTTGGAGGAACTTTTCAAATTTCTGTATATCTGGAAGTTACCGTTCTCGTCAAAGCACTTTAGCTCTCCTATACGCCTTGCTTTTCCTGACTTGATATCGTCAAGAAATTTTTTACACGTGTTTCCTTCAAAGGAAGAACATTCAACTGAAGAAGCTTCATATGTACCGTCGGAATATTTTATTAAATTACGTTGAATCATGATTAGAATATTATTTATATACGACTTCCCCGAAACCCGCCATTAAAATATTATTATGACGGTCTGGACTAAAGAACCTATGGTTAATAACCAAATTCCCATTTTTAAGATCCAAGGATATTTTTGCTTGACAATCGCGGTTCTGAACTCTTTACCGTTTTCAAAAGAATGTTCAAAGGTGCTTTCTGATATTTCTAGACCGAATACGATTAGAACCGATCCTAATAAGGGGCCTATCTGTCCTATCAAATTAAGATATTCTGTTAAAAACATTTCACAGCTACCATCGTTAAACTAATATTTATCTATTAGAAATATAAAAATAATCTTTCTTAAGCCGGAGGCGAGAGTCGAACTCGCGGCCTACTGTTTACGAAACAGTTGCTCTGCCACTGAGCTACTCCGGCAAGCGGGTAACGGGAATCGAACCCGTGTCCTGTCCTTGGGAAGGACATGTTCTACCATTGAACCATACCCGCAGAATTAAAATATGCCTTTGACCCACTGCCACTTTGAACCAAACCACTGCCGCCAATAACCTCCTTGCCAGAACTTCGTATCTGATTTAACTTCCTCCTGCTGAGGAGGAAGTATAAAGCTGGCGACTTTTTCCCCTGGCTTCTGAAGGCTCAACTCCTCCCTGGCCACTCTCTCAATATATGCTTCGTCTCCAACGCTGGCAATCCCCTCCTGCAGACTATCGTTCTTTCCCTGCAGCGCTGCGATTTGTTTTTTAATAATCTCAATCTGCGCGTTTAACTTATCTTTCTTCCCCTTTATCTCTATATTCGTCACCAATAGAAACCCAACAATTCCCAGTATCACAACTGCAGCTACTATCCCAAGAACATTAGTGCTTGAGTGCTCTCTCTTTTCTGTTTTACGAAATCGTGATACCATTTATAAAAGACAAATAAAAATTATTAAACATGAAGAGAATAAAACCGAAGAAACTTTTTAGAATAGTCTGGATTATCCTGATCTCTATCGTTACCCTAAGTATGATACTTTGGCTCTCGCCTGCAATGTGGAGCTAACCATTCCTTATCTTAGCAAGTTATACGATAAATTCAACTTAAAACAAAAAACCGCGAAAGCGGTTTTTTGGTATACAAGCTTATTTTTCTTCCCTATAGTTATGTTGTTTTATGGATTCTTCTTCAAAATCCTCCCACATAGCAGAATCCTCATAACCTTCCGGTAAAAAGTTTACACCCTTATCTCTTATAATCTTTACTACTTCCTTCGCCTGCTTCCATGCGTTGCGCTCCCTCTCCTTTTCAGCTGTGCCGTCCATTGCGTCGATCATCTCGCTTTGGGACCTGGGTTTTTCGTCGTAATCATAGGCGTGGCCTAATTCATGCAAGAAGATCATCCTTCCGTTAACAGAACAAAGAAAATCGTGAGTGACCACAATTATTCTTGCTGAGCCCGGAACCATGAAATCATGGCCTTCTTTAGCTTCGTCGAGAACAACATAATCCTTAGGTAGAATGCTAAACAGATTGAATACTTCTTTCCCGGTCTTATCATGGAAGATAACATCCTCTACACGGCTTAATCCGCCTTCCTCTACCTTTCGATTAACCTCCACCATTGCTCCATCGGTTTGCTCAAAGGAATTTATGCGCCCCGAGCTACCGTCCACGTCCACATCCCCTTCCTCGCGAATCATGCTTTCAACTGGAATTGCCGACGGTTCAATATCCTCTTCATTCATCCGCTTAATAGCGTGCGCAATTAAATCCCAATGGTGGACAGCCATTTCTTCTTGGTTATCCTCGCTTGATGGAAGTTTCTCGTTAAACATATTACTTTATTTACAGCGGTATCAAAAAACCACTTCATTAAAAAGTGATTTTGCTAGAACGACTCTATCCCCCTTATCCCCTTCTCGTAAATCGCTAATATCTTTTTAATCCTATCCACAGTTATCTTGAAATTTGGATCGTAAACAATAGAATTTCGTATTTTGTGCGCTTCAAGTATCTCGTCAATATCCTTAACCTGCGTGCTGTCCAGCTTTCCTACTCTTTCCTCAAAGCTCTTTCCGGCAAACCCTTTCTCGACTAAAACATCCCGCAATAGATTGTCTGCTTCAACGATAGCCAGCTTGAACTCGTAATCCGACCCGCTTTCCATTCTTTTTTTAATTTTGTCCCAACGCTTAATAATCCTGGCTAGATTTGGCGGCTGCCAATCAAAAAATGAAACCAGGTCAAAGATAAAGAGATAGTGCAGGTAGGTACTTTTAAAATAAAAATAGATGAGGAAGGGCAAAAAGAAAAGGCCGATCAAGATAAGGGTAATCTTGGGGCGCAAAAGCTCATCCTGCAGGGCCGGAGAGGTTAGGGTATAATAAATTGTACTGAGTATTTCAATAAATCCCATTGTTCTATTATATAACCAACTTCTCAATAAAAGAAGCTGTCTGTAGAATCTTGTGCTCTTCAAAATGCTTGCCGATAATCTGCAAGCCAACTGGCAGATTATTCGCCCTGCCGCACGGTACAGAGATTGCCGGCAATCCGGCCAAGCTTACTGATACTGTATAAATATCGCTTAAATACATAGAAAGAGGATCCGCAGTCTTCTCTCCTATCTTAAAGGCAGTTGTCGGCGCTACAGGAGTAAATATCATATCCACTTTGCCAAAAGCTTTTTTAAAGTCTTCTCGTAAAAGATTCCTAATCTGCTGAGCTTTTTTGTAATAGGCGTCGTAATAACCGGAAGACAAACAATAAGTTCCTATCATAATCCTTCTTTTAACTTCAGCGCCAAATCCCTTGCCTCGGGATTTTAAATACACGTCCAGCAGTTTATCTTCTTTCTCAGACAACCCGTACTTTATTCCGTCATACCTTGCTAGATTGGCGCTGGCTTCGGAGGGCGCAATTATATAATAAGTGGCTAAAGCGTATTCTGTGTTGGGAAGGCTAATTTCTTCTATCTTCGCCCCTTCAGCTTCCATCTTTTTAATCGCTGACCTTACTGTTTTCTCTACTTCCTTATCAAGACCTTTGACAAAGTATTCCTTGGGAACGCCAATACGCAGGTTTTTAATAGAGAAGTTCGGGTTAGACAACTTAGGCAGCTCGATGCTAGTTGAATCCATAGAATCCTTGCCGGAAATTACGTCAAAAATCATCTTAGCATCCGCTACCGTACTGGCCAAAACACCTACTTGATCCAACGAGGAAGCAAAGGATATCAAGCCGTAACGGGACACTGCCCCATAGGTGGGTTTTAAGCCTACAACCCCGCAGAATGAGGCTGGCTGGCGGATAGACCCTCCAGTATCAGAACCTAAGGCAAAACAGCATTCTGAGGCCTTTATAGCGGCCGCAGAGCCCCCAGAACTACCCCCTGGCACTCTATCTAGGTCCTCTGGATTCCGGGTCATTTTAAAGCCTGAATTCTCGGTGGAGGCGCCCATTCCAAATTCGTCTAAATTGGTCTTTCCAAGTAATACTGCACCCTCTTTTTTAAGCTTTTTAACAACAGTTGCGTCATATGGAGCCTCGTAGCTCTCTAATATCTTAGAACCTGCGGTACACTTCAAACCTTTCACTAAAATGTTGTCTTTTATGGCGCAGGGAACTCCGGCTAACATTGGAATCTTCTTCCCCGCGAAGATTAGTTTGTCAGTTTCCTTGGCCTGTGAGATAGCTGATTCCGGACTTGCAGACAAAAAAGCAGAGATAGCAACATCTCTCTCTGCAATTTGCTCTAAATACTTCTTGGTCAGCTCAAGAGCTGAATACTCTTTCTTAACTAAGCTGTCGTGGATTTTACTGATCGTTAAACCCGGAAGTTCCATAGAATTAGAATATGGATTTTACTTTAATATATTCATCTTTCTTGTCAGGCGCCTGTTCAAGCAGCTTTTCAACCAGCTCTTCGTCCCTATGCCTTCCTTCGTCTTTTCTCAAATTGTTTCCCCGGGGAATATTTGAAGAAATGTAGGATTTGGAATCTACTTTCTGTAAAGCATTGAAATAGTCTAGGACTTCGGACAGGTCTTTTTGCATTTTAACCACCTCCTCGGGAGTTAATTCCAAACGAGCTAGTTTTGCTATCTTTTCTACTTCTTCTTTAGATATCATATTATTCTAAAGCTCCTTCTTCTTCCTCTCTTGCCAGGATATCAGCAAGAGTTTCTATATTCTCCAAAGCCATGCCGGCTCCCCTTACCACGGAGGTTAGGGGGTCTTCCACTATTTTGCATGGAATCTTTGTTTCTCGGTTTATTAATACAGCCAATCCTCGGAGCAACGAGCCTCCTCCGGACAAGTGTATTCCATTTACCATAATATCTGCCAGCAGCTCCGGCGGAGTTTCTTCAATGGTTGTCTTAACTGCAGCCACTATCTGTTTTACTGATTTATCCAAAGCTCTCTGTATGTCGTCGCTGAATATGACGACCTCTTCTGGCAAACCCGTAACAATATTCCTTCCTCTCATTGAAAACTCCTTTCTTTCCTTGGCGGGCATCGCAGAGCCAATGGAAATCTTAATATTTTCTGCAGTTCGTTCCCCTATCATCAGTTTATACTCTTTTTGGGCAAATTGCATAATGTCGTCGTTTAATTTATCCCCGGCAATCCTCAAACTACGGAAAGTAACAATTCCTCCCAAAGAAATTACAGCCACCTCTGTTGTCCCGCCTCCGATATCTACAATAAAATTTCCGCCGGCATCCTGTATCGGAAGATGCGCCCCGATAGCTGAAGCCAAAGGCTCTTCAATCAAGAAAACAGTTCTTGCTCCGGCTGATTTGGCAGCATCTCTTACTGCTTTCCTTTCCACTTCTGTCACTCCGCAGGGAATGCCAATGATTACGCGGGGGAGATAAGCCAAACCGAATCTCTTTTTGCTCAAATTTGCAGACTTTTCAATAAAGTACTTTAACATTTGCTCTGTAACTTCGAAGTCCGAGATAACACCGTTAACCAAAGGCCGGGTGGCTGTAATGTATGCAGGAGTTCGGCCTACCATTTTTTTTGCGTCCTCGCCGATAGCCAAAATCTGGCCTGTTTTATTGTTGGCAGCCACTACCGAAGGCTCGTTAATCACAATCCCCCTGTCTTTTATATACACCAAGGAATTGGCCGTTCCTAAATCAATTGCCATATCTACGGAAAGGAAAGATAAAAGTCTTTTGAATATATTTCTCTTTTTCATATTTAAAAGCTACCCATTATGAATCCTGAAAGTTTGGGTATATCAAACTTAATTGTAATAAAAAGGGATAAGGCAATCAGGACAACGAAAAAACTGGTGGTAATTACACCTTCCACTTTAGCAGACACTGGTTTGGACCTTATCTTCTCAATTGCCATAAACAATAACTTTCCTCCGTCTAAAGCTGGAATCGGCAAAAGATTGAATATCGCCAGCAAAACAGATATCGCTCCGACAAAGTACAGGAAGAAACCTATTCCTAATTCCGCTGCCTTGGCAATATATACAGTAATCCCTACGGGACCTGCCGGTTCAGCTGCAGCTGGAAGACCTTTGCCTGTGACTAAGCCTAATAAAAGATCTGCCAAGCTTACTACGGACTTCCATGTTAATTCTCCGCAGAAGACTAGCCCTCTGAAAGGAGTTTGGTACCAGGGATATTTCTCAATTATGGTGGCGGTTCTGGTCAGCTGGACTCCGGTAGATCCTTCATTCGCGGGCGGAGAAATCCGCGGTACCAGCGATGATTGTAAAAGCTGGCCATTTCTCAAAAAGCTGACTATAACTTCCTGTCCTTTATTGGCTTCAATAAATTCCTGGAAATCCTTAATTAAAACAACCGACTTATTTCCTGAAGCAGAAGATAATTCTTTGATGACATCCCCTTTTTTAATTCCCGCTATCTGCGCAGGAGAATCGTTGCTAACCTTAACAATCTGAACTTTCGTGTTCATCTCAATATTTTCTGTATCAGCAATCGGAACGTCAACTCCGATGTTAAAAACAATTGTGAAGATAATCAAAGCTGCAATCCAGAAGCTTATTACCCCTCCCAAAACAATCATAACCCTCTTCCACATCTTAAGGTTAGAAAAGCTGTTTATATCCTCAATATCACCTATTTCTCCCGGTATCCTGACAAAAGCGCCTAAGGGGAAAAGGTTTATGGAGTAAAGCGTCTTTCCAAACTTCTTTCCGTAGATTCTTGGAGGGTAGCCTATCCCGAACTCCTCGACTTCGATACCGCTCTTCTTGGCCACAATGAAGTGTCCGAATTCGTGGATTATCATCAAGAAGATGACGCTAAAAAATGCAATGATAATGGCAAATAACATAATGATATATTTTAAGCTATTTCTTCCTTCTTCTTCTCAACCATGGTCTTGATCTTCTCGTTGTACTCGTCAATCATTTCCTGCAGGGCATCTTTGCCCCGGAACTTGTCGTCTTCTGTAATCTTTTTATCTTTGAAAGAAGTCTGCAATTCCTCCCAGGCAACTTCCCTCCAGTGCCGTATGGTTTTTCTTGACTGCTCAACCTTCTCGTTAAGGTTTTTGGCCAGAAGCTCTCTGTATTCCTCTGTGAGCAAGGGCAAGTTCAACCGAATAACAGTTTTATCTACTTGAGCTGACATTCCCAGGCCTGATTGCGAAATTGCTTTTTCTATTGGCTCGATATATGACTTATCCCAGGGTTGAATTACTATCTGGTTGGATTGCGGAGCAGATATTGCTCCCAGCTGTTTTAATGGAAAGGTGCTGCCGAAGCAATCAACCGAAATATCTTCTACTAAAGATGGTGACGCCCTGGAAGTTCGTACTTTTTGCAATTCCCCTTCAAAGAATTTAATAACTCTGTCCAGCTCTGGCTTAATTTTATCAATTGTTTCTTTATAACTCATACTATATCTCCATTAATAATACCTCTAGGGCTAATTTTGGATTAACGTTGGTGTTTAGAACCCGAGAACCGATGGTTCCGGCGAGGGTAATAACATTCTTTATCTTGGCCAGTGAATATTCCTTCACCTTTTCATTGACAGGAAGGTAATCCAATCCGGGAAACTTATCTATCCCGACTTTTAAAAATAACAGCCGGCGGAAATACTTTTCCAATGCTTCTATTGTATCAGTAACATTGTTGTCCGGTAAATCCTTGACATACTTGAACCTGGCAGCTAAGTCTGAACCGAGAAAATCTGAAACTTTAGATATTACCTGTTTTTCTCTCTCGATCTGCTCGGAATTACTCAATAATTTTATTGCCCGCCCTGGTTTCCCTGAAGAAATACTAACCAGCATTTCTGCTTTCTCGGAGGGAACACCCTGATCTAACAAATACTTTTTAATACTTTCGGGACTGACCGGGAAAAACTTTATCATCTGGCAGCGCGATATGATTGTAGATAGTAATACCTCGGGCTTTGAAGTTATCAGGATTAAAACGGTATTTCCTTTCGGTTCTTCCAGTGTTTTTAGAAAACAGCTCTGGGCCTCTTGATTCATTTTTTCAGCCTGATCCACAATCAATATTTTAGAAGAGCTGTAGTACGGTTTCAGGCATAAAAACTTCTGGGCTTCCCTTATCTGTAGAATCTTAATCTCAGAACTGTCTTTCGGCTGTACAATCAGGACATCAGGATGCGAGCCTTGGTTTATCAACCGCGTTCCGTATTCGTCGGGATTAATCAACCTGGCGAAATCAAAGGCAAATTCTTTTTTTCCGATTTCCTCAGGTCCGACAAAAATGTAGGCGTGGGAAAGCTGATTGAGCTCTAATTTCTTTTTCAAAAAACTCCATTGTTTCTGATGCCCTATTAACATATTATCTTTTTGCCATAATAACTCTCTTGTACTCGGTTAAGTGTTCCAAAACTAATCCTGTTCCTTTTACCACACAGAATAAAGGTTCTTCGGCTACAAAACAAGGAACTCCGGTACTTTGGGCTATCAACTCATTAAGTTTTGGCAGCAAAGCTCCTCCTCCAGCTAACACCATTCCCTTGTTAATAATATCTGCAGACAACTCAGGGGGCGTATCAGAAAGTACGTTCTTTACTGCCTGGACTATTTCTCCCAAGACTTCAGATATTGCTTCGCAAACTTCGTTATTTGATATTTTAATGTTTCTCGGCAATCCCAACACTAAATCCCTGCCTTGGATCTCCAAGTACTTCTGTTCTCTCTGGGGCATAGCCGTGCCTATCTTTATCTTTATCTCTTCAGCTGATTGGCTTCCAATAGCCAGATTGTACTTCTTTTTAATATATTCAGAAATTGCAGCATCTATTTTATCCCCGGCCACCCTTACAGAATTAGTAGTCACAATTCCTCCGAGAGATATTACTGCAACTTCGGAAGTGCCTCCGCCAATATCAATAATCATGTGGCCGGAGCATGAGTTAATAGGTATCCCAGCTCCGATAGCAGAAAGAATCGGCTCTTTGGCTACATAGGCCTGCTTGGCTCCGGCTCCCAAGGCAGCTTCTATAACTGCCCTTCTCTCGGTGCTAGTAATGCAGGCTGGAACGGAAATGATTAATTCAGGTTTTAGAAATTTATAGTACTTGGTGGTTCTTTCAATAAAATATTTCAACATTGCCTGCGTTACCCGATAGTCGGCAATAACGCCGTCTTTTAAGGGCCTATATACTTTAATCTCAGCAGGCGTTCGGCCAATCATTTCTTTTGCCCCCTCCCCTACGGCCAAAATCTTGTTCCCGGGTATGGACAAAGCAACCACTGATGGTTCGTTTAAAACTATACCCTTACCTAAGACATAAACAAGGGAATTGCATGTTCCTAAATCAATTGCGATTTTTGAAGTAAACATATTAATCAGTTACTCTTTTAATATCTGCCCCGATTTTTTGCAACCTCTCTTCTATTTTCTCATAGCCTCTGTCAACTTGGAATATATTTTTGATGGTTGTTTTTCCTTCAGCCATTAATCCGGCAATTATTAAGCAGGCTCCTGCCCGGATATCCCAGGATTCAATTTTTAAACCTTTCAAAGGCGTTGGACCGAAAACAAAGGAACGGTGGGGATCTACCAGCTCAATATCTGCCCCCATTTTTCTTAACTCCTGAACATAATTAAACCTGTTTTCGTATAAAGGGTCGTGAATCAAACTCTTTCCTTCGGCTTTAACCAAAAGCGGAATTACTATTGGCAATAAATCAGTCGGGAAACCAGGATAAGGGAGCGCTTGGATTCTGGCTGCAGTCAATTTCGGAGATTTTAGAATAGTAACGCTGTCCTTCCCTCTTTCTAATCTTACGCCTATCTCCTCTAATTTATTCAGAAACAAATCCAAGTGGCTGCAATCTACGTTTTTTATCACTACCTTTTCCCCTACTGCGGCAGCAGTAACGATAAAGGTGCCGGCTTCAACCGGATCAAATATTATACTATGCATGGCTCCATTCAGTTTCTCTACTCCTTCGATTTCAATCGTGTGCGTGCCGACTCCTTCTATCTTCGCTCCCATAGCTAAAAGCATTTTTCCTAAATCCTGCACATGCGGCTCGCAGGCAGCGCCCTTGATAACAGTCCTGCCTTTAGCTAACACGGCAACGAGCATCAATGTCTCGGTAGCGGTCACGCTGAATTCCTCAAGAACTATTTCAGCTCCGTTTAAATCCTTGCAGTCAACCTCGTAATAGTCCTCCGATTTCTCAATCTTAACCCCCATTTTTTCCAAAGCGTTCAAGTGAACAGAAATTGGGCGGACTCCGATTCTGTCTCCGCCCGGTGGCGGAATCTTAAAGTGCTTGGTTCTGGCAATTAAGGGGCCGAATAACAAAACTGAAATCCTTGTTTTGGAAACCTTGTCAAAATCCATTTTCTCAGTATCCAGAACATCGCATTTTATCTTTATTTTTCTTTCCGACACTTTTTCAATCTTTGCGCCCAGGTCCTCGAGGACCTCAAGCATGTTCGTAACGTCTTCAATCAAAGGCAAGTTATCAATTATGCACTCCTCATCAGTAAGCAAAGCAGCAGCAAGTATAGGGCCTGCCGCGTTTTTGCTTCCGCGAACTTCTATTTCGCCATTGAGTTTTTTTCCGCCGTGAATGATAAATTTATCTGCCACAATTTTAGGATTCTTATTATTTTATACCCTATCTTAATCTGATTTTTAAGATTTGGCAAGCGGTCATTTTTGGAGTAGAATAGATAATTAATATGAATCGAAAAACTCGCCTTACCTTATTCATCACCCTGGTCGTTTTATACATCGTCATCTCTCCGATGTTGATTTTTTATTCCCTTGGATACCGCTTTGATTTCGATAAAAAACGGCTAGTAAGCACCGGGGGGCTGTATGTAAAGACGTGGCCGAGTAATGTCGAGGTAATACTTGATAAAAAGTATATTAAAAAAACAACCTTTCTATCCAGCGAAGTATTTTATCAGGGGCTCTTTCCTAAAAAACACAACATCGTCGTTAAAAAAGACGGCTATTTTACTTGGGAAAAAAATCTAGAAACCCCGGAGAAAGAAGTAACTAAATTATTAAACGTTACCTTGATAAAAGAAAAGATAATATTTGAAAAATGGTCACAAGCAGCCGATAATATGTATTTCTCGCCCGACAACCGCAGCATTCTGATAACAACGAGCAATGGCGACGTGACGAATTTTAAAATATTGGACGCCGAAACAAAACAAAACCTTAATATTTTTGAATTATCAGTTCTACCGCCAAACTTTGACGTAATCTGGTCGCAGGATTCGAATAAGATATTAATTAAAGACATTAACTCAAAATATCCGTACAGATACTATTTGTTTGACAGAAGCACAGGACAGGAGCCGGTTGCCGAAAAACTCACAGAAATCACAAAGCCGATAACCAATATCTCTTTCAACCCGACCGATTCTGGGGAAATATTTTTCCTGCAGAACAATATCCTTTATTCTAAAAAAAGTAAAACCTTGCCGGTTATAAAAGACGTATTAAACTACCGTGTTGCCGACAACAAAATAACATATCTTTCAAAAACTGGATATGTATATACAACAGACTTTAGCGGTAAAAACGCAAATGCACTGAACGAAAAACCGTTTCCAACCAAGGATGAAAGCTCCTACGAAATACTAATCTTTTCCGCATCAATATTTTTGAAGGAAGACCAAACTCTGCTTACTTGGAATGACAGATCAAAAGAGTTTGAAGCGTTGCACAGCCCGGTTAACAATATCCGAATCTCTCCGGATAATTCTAAAATTATTTACTCGAACGACCACGAAATTCTTTTTTCTGAACTCTCTAACCCGTCAGAGAAAAACTTTTTAATAAGGTTTTCAGAAAAAATTAACGATTGCTTCTGGCTGAATAACTATTACCTATTTTTCAACGTTGCCGGCAATATAAAAATATCTGAAATCGACACTCGGGACAAGGTTAATATCGCCGAACTTTCACAGGAAATATATTTAACCGACAATAGCACTCTCGAATTAAAAAACCCGGAAATTATTCTGGGTCCGGATAACAAACGGATATATATTCTACAAGACGGCTCTCTTTTCTCCTCCGATCCGATAATTGACAAAAACGACAAGTAAGGATATAATCAAATACGTTTCTGAGGATTAAGACGCCCAACGTTCTTTGAAAGGAGAATACGGATGATGCTGACCATTGCAACCTTTTGGTTCGTTTTCGCATTACTGCTTGCGCTCATTGAAATCGAAATCGAAGGTAAACACGGCTGGGCCGAGGATGCACCGACTTGGTATCGAACAACTGGAATTGCAGGAAGGCTCTATGGCCTTTTTATGAACGGCAAACCCCTAACGGGCTACCATCTCTGGATGCTAGTGTTCACGATTATGATTTTTCATGTCGGTTTCTTCATGGGAGCCGAATGGACGCCAAGCACCGAACTGATCACCATGGCCAAATACTTTATCTGGGCCGTGTTCTGGGACTTTCTCTGGTTCGTGTTCAACTTCAACTACGGAATTTCCAACTTCAAAAAAGATAAAATCTGGTGGCATAAGAAATGGCTCCTTAATATCGTGCCGATCGATTATGTCTCCGGCCTGTGCCTCTCGCTGGCATTGGCCTATATCGCCAGCGTCAAGGATCGCGATTTCACGATTATCGGATCCCACTTTCTATTCATAGCTTGGCTGCTTATATTCTCGTCCGTCGGGATAGCCGTCATCGCACCAATCTACAAATGCTGGCACCAAAGGATGCGGGAAAAAGATGACCGAAGCAGAGCTGGAATATTTCATTGATTCAGCCCAAAACAAAAATCCCATCGCACCGGCGAAAGGGATCTTTTTTTGCCTCAACTCTGCATTCTATCTTTTAAAATCTGCCAACTCATCTCCTCCCCTTCTCCGGCTTTGCAAACCTCGCGGAATTGGCAATATTGGCACTGCCAATTTTTAGGGTAGTCTGCCAAACGGCTGGGCACAATATTTGTTTCTACTTTTACTTTTAAATCCTGAAATCCGTCTATGAGCCCTTTGACCAGCTTCTCGTCGTAATTGACTACAAACTCCTTCATATTCTGCTGGTCTTTATCGATATACAAAAGGATACCTTTTTTAATATTGAAATAGTGCAGGTATAGTTGAATTTGATAAACATTTTCTTCTTTCGGAGCAACCAGATTCCTGAATATCATACTATTCATGCTTTTAATATCCAAAACATAATTTTCGTTATTAATGCATAAAATAGCGTCTGCTCTGCCCGAGATTATTTCCTGCGCGGGAATTGGTATTTCAGTAGTAACTCCAATCCGCAAACGGTACAGTACGTTAAAAATATTTCGGTGTATGTATTCGCCGTGTTCAAAAACTCGAAGGATTCGAGCGTCCATTAATTCTCGGGGAACATTTTTGAATTTAAAAAAAACAGCGCGGGGACACTTTCCTGCGTCTGTAATATAAAAATGAGTCTGTTCCCTATTCTTTTGGTTTTCTACGTAGAACTGATCAATTATTTCCCGTAACATAATGCTGATTTTATCATCTAAAAAAGTATTAATCAAGAAACGAAAAGGCAGGACTAGCCTGCCATTTAAGACGCGTTATTTTGGCAACAGATTTTGTTGCGCTTCTTCAGTTCCGAGCTCAGCTAGAAGTTCGCGCGCTTTTACCGAATTGATGGTTGTATAAGTGCGATGAGTATCTGGATCTTCTGCTTTCTCTACGGCAACCGTATTTAATAATTGTCTTATTCCATCACATAGTTCTTCGGATATCGCTTTCACGCCGTTTCCTCCATGAAGAAGCCAAAACCTAAAGGAACTATTTTCCATATTACCTAAACTAGGGTTGCTGTCAAACCAACTGATATTAAGTTCCTCGAGAATTAACAAACGTCCGAGTAGCTATCCCGAAAAAGCCGGTAGCCTGTATTGTATAGCCGGCGATTGCGGATATTTCTGTTTTATACTTATTTTGAAAACATATTACTCCTGCCCTAGTTTGGGTTCCGAAATAGTCGGTGTTGGATAATCCGGTTACGCAGCTTTCTTCTGCCAATAATTGCTTCAAGTACACCACATCTGGATCGTGTATACCGAGGTATAAATTTTTGTTGAATTGATAAGTATTAGGGCCTGAACTGCCAACTGAGAATGATATGGCGTAGCTGTCAGTATTCTTGTTCCCCGAGCTGTCTTGGCACCTGACGTAATAAGAGTAGCTACTACCGTTCGACAATCCCGTAACTGTTTTTGAGTGGGAAGTTCCTCCCGTGGTGGTGAAGGTGTTTGTCATGGTGGAATAGGAAGTTGAAGAGGTGGTCGAGTATTTGCAGGTAGCACTCTCATCTGTGGCAAGAGATAAAGTAACTTGGGTGGTTCCAGACGCTAAGCTCCCCGTAGGAGAACCATTAGAACGGACGGGTGGGGTGGTGTCGGCTGAGTTGCTGATTGTAAAGGTTATTGGATAGTCTTCGGCATTTGTATTGCCCGAAGCATCTTGGCACCTTACATTGTAAGAGTGAGAACTGTTTGAAAGTCCGGTGAAAACTTTGTAGTGGGAAGTTCCTCCCGTGGTGGTGAAGGTGTTTGTCATGGAAGAATAAGGAATCCCAGAGGCCGTAGAAT
Organism: Candidatus Staskawiczbacteria bacterium; assembly: GCA_041659225.1. Classification (GTDB taxonomy): domain Bacteria; phylum Patescibacteriota; class Minisyncoccia; order Minisyncoccales; family Staskawiczbacteraceae; genus JBAZYR01. The sequence goes on along the minus strand of JBAZYR010000002.1, from coordinate 321 downwards.
ACTTGCAGGTGGCGCTCTCACTTGTGCTGAGAGCCACGGTTATCTGCGACGCAGAAGATATTGTCCCTGTAGGAGAACCATTAGAACGGACAGGTGGGGTGGTGTCACCAGAACCGCCGATAGAAAAAGACACGATAAAGTCATCTGCGTTTGCGTTACCGGCAGTATCCTGACATTTTACGTAATAGTTCTTGGGGCCAATTGATAATCCTGTTACTAATTTTGAGTGGGAAGTTCCTCCCGTGGTGGTGAAGGTGTTTGTCATGGTGGAATAGGAAGTTGAAGAGGTGGTCGAGTATTTGCAGGTAGCACTCTCATCTG
>JBAZYR010000001.1:0-175642 GCA_041659225.1 Candidatus Staskawiczbacteria bacterium | reverse complement strand
AATGGTGGCCCTATTCGGGACACCACGAGTATTTCTCTGCGGTTGTCTTCTTATGGATTAATTATATTCCGGTACCCCAATCTTTGTCAAGTTCCTCAAGGGTCTTGATTTATTTTCCGTTTTATGATAGGATACCCTTGAAGTAAAAAATATGCATATAATACAAAGGAAAATTTTAAACTTTTTACAAAAAGCCAAGGTTACACATATTGGTCTCTCCCAGTTGGGTCGGATTGTGGAGAAAAAGCATCCGCAACAGATTAAACACCATCTAGAACAGTTAAAGAAGAACGGGTTTATCTCGTGGAATTCTGATACAGGTGCAATAAAGGTTTTAGAACCAATAAAGATTATAAGCTCTAAATTACTTATGTTGCCGATTTTTGGCGCTGCAAGTTGTGGACCAGCGGAAATGGTAGCCAAGGAAAGCTTAGAAGGGTATTTAAAAATTTCCTCAAGCGTTTTGGGTGATATAAATACAAAAGGACTATTTATAGTAAGGGCATCTGGCAACTCATTGGATAAAGCAGAAGATATTAAGGGCGGGCCGATAGAAGACGGGGATTATGTTGTAATTGATCCCAAAAAGAAGAATTTTAATAATGGGGATTATGTTTTATCGGTTATAGACGAGCACGCCAATTTAAAAAGGTTCTACAAAGAAGAGGACCACGTGATGCTGGTTTCAGAATCAACTTCAGAAATCCCTCCGATCTATATCCACCCAGATGATTTTCCTAATTATATGATTAACGGAGTTATAGTAAGGGTATTTAAAAAGCCGAAGCCCAAATAATAGGTTTTGGCTTTTTTGTTCCTAAAATTGCAATTTGTATAAGGTCGCCTCTAGCTTGCTTGTTGTGCACAGTTCTAGCAGTTGCTGTCTACGCAGCAGGCGAGAAGTCGTCGGACTCGCTGTAAATAAGGTTGAAAGAAAAGCTAATATGGCAAAAACTTTTAATCCTGGTCAAAAGGCTGAAAACTCCGGTCAATACGAAATTATTGGTCCAAGAGGAGGAAGGACTGGTGACGAACGCACTGTTACTCGGGGCGAACCGCTACCACCCACACCTGCAGCCGGCCAGCATTATATATTAGTTGATAGAACTAAACACTCTAGCGATTAACATATAAAGTGATACAAGCGCAGAGGCGATCTTATAGAGATTATAATTATTAAACTTGAAAACATGAGTTGGGAAGACACATTTAGATCCTGGGCTACACCTCCGGGACAAACAGAGAAAATTAAGATGGAAAACGCCGAAGCTGCAGTAAAAAAGGCAATTGCGAATCATAAGCAGCTTTCCGAAATGGATATAAGCATTTTTGCTCAAGGTTCTTATCGTACGAATACGAGCGTTAAACAGGATAGTGATGTTGATATTTGTGTCCGTCTTAATTCAACATTTTTCAGCAAATATCCCGAAGGTAAAACGAGAGAAAATTACGGTAATATTGAGGGGAGTATAAAATTTGCCGAATATAAAAATTTAATCCAAGAAGCACTGAATGATTATTTCGGATTGCAGTATGTTTCACGAGGGAATAAGGCGTTTGATGTTCACTCTAATTCTTACAGGGTCGATGCTGACGTCGTCCCGGCTTTTGCTTATCGTTATTATTACGGGGATGGTGAAAATGATTATATAGATCCAGTGGGGATGGCATTTCTTACTGACCGAGGAGTTAGAATTGAAAATTGGCCGCACCAAGTTCATAATAATGGTATAAGTAAACAAGATGGTACCAGCCAACGTTACAAAAAGGTTGTTAGAATTTTAAAAAAACTTAGAAATAAAATGCAGGAAGAAAATATTGTCGGATCACAGGATGTCGCATCTTTTCTTATTGAGTGCATGGTGTGGAACGTGCCGGATAATAGTTTCGGGAAAGATGATTATCATGACGATGTTCGGGCCGTCTTGGCAAATTGCTTCAATTACACTCTTAAGGATGAGGCATGTAAAGATTTTTGCGAAGTTAATGATATAAAATATTTGTTCCATAGTAGCCAACCATGGAATAGGGAAAAAGCACATGGTTTTTTCAATGCCGCATGGGATTATATAGGTTTTAAATAAAATGGAAAAAGTAAATAACAATATAAGAATACATGCTCAGATTTTTGCTTTTTTGATAATTTGGGCGATTGTGGTTTTAATATTTGGATCGATATCCTCCTTTGATATCTGGCAGGCATTAAAACAAGTGCCTCAAGCGATATCAGTTTATGCAGTTATTTGTATTATTTTTACAAAATGGATTTGGCGCTGGAATATTTTTAAGGGTTGGTTAATAAAAATACCAGACATTCAGGGAACATGGAAAGGAAATTTAAAAAATGATTGGGTTAATTCAGAAACAAGCAAGGGGCTTGATCCGATTCCTGTTGTCTTAACCATAAAGCAGAGTTTTTCTTCTATCTCATGCATTCTAATGACAAAGGAATCCACGAGTTACAGCACCACAGCAGATATAAACCTTTTGAATGGCGATACCCTTTATTTAACCTATAATTACACCAATCGACCAAAGGCCAGCATAAGGGATAGAAGCCAGATTCATGACGGGGCGTCAATTTTAAAAATAATTCAAAAACCCAAATTTATTTTAGAAGGAGAATATTGGACCAGTAGAAAGACACGCGGAGATATGAATCTTAATTTTGTGTCTAGAGAAATTCAGGAAAAATTCTAAAAAATAGTATGGAAAATAATACACATCTAGGAGAAACAAAAGAGAAAAGGCTGAAAAGATTTCAGGATGGCCCACCATATGAGATAATTGCTACTCTTCTAAATTCAATTGCAAACTTTTTTAATAATGAAATTGTCTTAACAACCCAGGCGAATAATTTTCAGACGTCTTTATTATTTCTCGGGGTTCACGCAGTAGCTCTTACTGTTTCGGAGGGGTTATTCGATAAAAAGGGCCTGGAAGGATACAAATTATTTCTTGAAAGATTTGTCGACGGAGATACGCCAGATACTAAATTTTCTACGATTGCAGAATTGATTCATAACTGGAGAAACGTATTAGCTCATCAATGGATTGGGTCGATTGGCCATGAAGTGGGATATGACTATACGATGAGTCTCGGTTGGGAAATCAGAGGAGAAAATACTTTTATAAATCCTAGAATTTATTTAGAGCATTATCTAGCAGCTTTTAATGCTAACGGAAAAATTTGGGGCTGGGAAAAATTATTAACAGATACCGAAAAAGAAGAATCAAAAAAACGTTTAATTGAAAAATATCTGAAACAATAAAAAACCGCTTTTAAAAGCGATTTTTGTTTTTGAGCTTTTTGATTCTTTTTTGTTCGGCTTCCCATTCTGCAAAGGCCTTTTTCCTAGCCTCTTTTGTTTTAGCCTTCGCAATCTTATTTTGATTCCTATCCCAGGATTTCCTGCAAGGGTTACTCCTGTCCGGATCCACAAGCTCAGGGTTTTCTTTTTTTAAGAAAATATATTCATATGGATTACCGTTTTCTGCAGGAACGATTTTAGCTTTGAGAGTTCCTTCTCTTGCCATTTTTCTTGCGCGTTGCCATTTGATTCCGAAGTTACTTTCTATTTGCCACATCGGATACCAGCTATGTCTTTGGTTGCATATAAAAGAGGGGACAACTCCAGTTTGAACGGCCTTTCGGCAAGTTGAGCAAGTTATGCCCCATTTGTCATACCAAATTTGGCCCTCGGGCTGCTGTTGTCTGCATATCGAGCAGTCGTATATTCCATCGGTCAAATTGAATCCTTGAGGCTCTTTTCTGAGCCTGTATTTCCTTTGAACCTCTTTTCGGTGGATATCATATAATACTTGTACAAATCCCAGTAGATTATGTGCTGACTCATACGCTTCGGCATCAGTTAACTCCTTGCCGTATTCCTTTTTAAAAATTTCCTTAAAATCGTCGATTCTTTCTTTTGATATACTCATAAATTTTATATATTAATAATAATTTTATACACTTGTCGACCTATTTGTAATGCACTGTCGCATTTGTCGCATTTTAGTCACAAAACAGTATAAACAAAAGGCCCAGATGTTCCTAAAATCCATCATTTTGGCTTATCCTTTGGGGCAGGCAGAAAGAGAGGCGACCCGTTGCCCTCGGGACTGGAGTCGTCAAAACCGCCAGATTTGTTCCTGAAAGGATGGTTCACAACCCGTAGGGCGCGTTCTTCCCGTAAATCACTTCAATCCAGTGGTTTTTATTGTGTATTTGTATTGTATAATAGATAAATATGAAAAAGATATTTCTCTTCTTTTTTATACTTCTCTTCCCCCTTTTTATCTTTGCATCTGACGCTGTAGAACTGAACACTGCTTCTTTGGAGCAGCTAGATACTTTGAGCGGGATTGGGCCAGCATATGCCCAAAGAATAATCGATGGTCGGCCGTATTCCTCGATTGATGATCTATTGAAAGTAAAAGGCATCGGAGAGAAAACTCTGCAAAAGATAAAAGACCAAGGATTAGCCTACGTTGAAGTACCAGCTGCCCAACCTATTCCGCAGACACCTCCTGAGATGCCGCCCGTTGAAGCTCCAGCCGAGCCTATTAATTTATTGCCAGCAGAGGCACCGCCACAAGATGTTGTTGTCCCAATTTCCTACCCCATGGGTGTTATAATAAGCGAAGTTCTGCCTGCGCCTAAAGGATCCGACGAAACTGAAGAATGGATCGAAGTCCAGAATACTAATAACTTCGAGGTTGACCTTTCTGGTTGGCGCATAAAAGACACCGTAGGAAAATCCGTAACATATATCTTCACGGATAATACAAAAATAGGACCGAATGGTTATCTAGTATTGACAAGACCTGAAACAAAAATTATTTTAAATAACACTGGAGATAAGTTAATCCTACAAAATCCGAATAAGGAAACGGCTGACACAGCCGCATATGAGAAAGCAATCTCGAATCAATCATATAATAGAACCGGGAACGACTGGTCATGGAGCGCAACGTTGACGGGGGGGTTTCCAAATATCTCTTCAAATGGTACAACTCAAGAAGATGGCGGCCAGGATATAAAAACCAAGATCATCCGGGAAGAACAAACAGCGGCGCTTAACAACAGTCTAAAAGGTAAATCCTTCATATATATCTTTCTAGCAGCATTAATCTTAGCTGTTTTCTCGGCACTAATATTACTTTTATTAAAAACAAAATTTAAACACAAAGAATCATGAGCGGTCATTCTCATTTCAAAACAATCAAAGCCCAGAAAGAGGTAGCTGACGCAAAACGCGGAAAAGTCTTCTCTAAGATGGGTAAAGTTGTGAGTATAGCGGCAAAAAACGGAGGAGACCCCGCGACTAATCCCAGGCTTAGAATAGCCATCGAGCAGGCAAGAAATGTTAACATGCCTAAAGAGAATATCGAAAGAGCCATTCTGCGCGGTACGGGAGAACTCGCTGGTGATAAGTTGGAGGAAGTAGTTTTCGAGGGTTTCGGCCCGGGAGGAATAGCTGTTATAATCGAAGCAATTACAGATAACAAAAATAGGACGCTCGGGGAAATAAAACAAATCTTGAGCCAAAATAATGGGAAACTTGCCGGCGAGGGGGCAGTACAGTGGATGTTCGAACGAAAAGGAATAATAGTTGTTAATACTAAAGACCAAAGCAAAGATATAAAAAACGAAGAGCTTGAGCTGCTGGCGATAGAAGGCGGAGCGGATGACATCTCGTGGCAAGGAGATATATTGGGTATTTACACAAAACCAGACAGTGTGGAAACGATTAAAAAAAACCTCGAGACAAGCGGAATAAAAATCGATTCGACTACTGCAGGACTAATTCCAAAGGACACTGTGGCGGTAGATGATAAAGCAAAACAAAACTGCCAAAAACTTTTTGACGCGCTAGAAGAAAATGACGCGGTCCAGGAAACATATTCAAATCTTCGCGACTAATTTAAAATTCTCATGATCATATTAGGAATAGATCCTGGAACGGCAACGACAGGATACGGCGTCATAAACGGATGCAAGGGCCATAGGGTTTGTTTAATTGACTATGGCTGCATTATTACTAATCCCAAATTTTCTACGGGGGAGAGACTTCAAAAAATACACATCGAATTAGGAAAATTAATTAAAAAATATAAGCCAGATATCATTTCCGTCGAAACGCTATACTTCTTTAAAAATTTAAAAACCGTGATGCCCGTGAGCCAGGCCAGGGGAGTTATTCTTCTCGCTGCCGCTGAAAAAAATATACCTGTTCTAGATTTCACGCCCCTCCAAATGAAAATGGCTATAACCGGCTATGGGAGAGCCGAAAAAAAACAGGTGCAGAAAATGATAGAAATCTTGCTCTGTTTGGAAAAAAAACCAAAGGATAAAAATAAAAGAAAAGACGACGCTACTGACGCTTTGGGCATCGCAATTTGTGCCGCGTTGAAGATGAAACTGGATATAACCTAGCGTGTGAGTAAAAACCCCTTGACAAGAGTTTCTAAAAAAATACAATTATGATAATAAAAGAAATCCGTTATAAAAAACTATTAAAAAGGTCGAACTAGTTTAAAAATAAAATTATTAAACTGGCTCAAAATATTAATATTAAAGAGCTGGAGCCACTAAGAAAAAGTAAATATGGCAGAGGACTATTTAACTCGTTTTGTTAATTTCAACGAAGATGACGACCTTGATATTGATGCTTGGGACGATGACGATGCCGAAGAGGACAAAGACGATAAAGATAAAGACGAAGAAGCAGACGATTTGGACTTAGGCGACGAAGAATAAAATTAAATAAACTACAAAAACCCCGCTTGTAAAACTAGCGGGGTTTTTAGTTAAACACTTCCCTTTTTCGAAAATTCGTTGTTTAATAAAGAAACCATGTCGCTAATAGACCAAATCAGAATAAAGTCAGCAAAATACCGCAAAAAAACTCCTCGCGAGAAAAGGAGCATTATTTTCCGCTACATAAAATACGCATTTTTGGCGGTTTGCGGTTTTATACTTTTTATTGCTTTCCTATTTATCTATTACGGCCGGGATCTACCTCGGCCAGAAAAATTCACCGAACGCTCGTTTGCTCAATCAACGAAGATATACGATAGAACTGGAAAGGTTCTGCTTTATGATATTTATGGCGAAGAAAAAAGAGAGATCATACCGCTCAGTTCTGTATCTGAAAACCTAAAAAAAGCTATCCTGGCGTCAGAAGATTCAAGGTTTTACCAGCACGGCGCTGTCGACCTAAGGGGGATAGTAAGGGCTATTTTAGTCGACCTAAGACTTAGAAACCGCAGCCAGGGTGCCTCTACTATTACCCAGCAGCTTATCCGCTCATCTTTTTTAACCAGGCAGAAATCTATAGACCGAAAGGTTAAAGAAGTTATATTAGCATTTGAGGTAGAGGCAAAATATTCTAAGGATCAGATATTTGAATGGTATCTGAATCAAATTCCTTTTGGCGAGAACGCCTACGGAGTAGAGGCAGCCGGTAAAACATTCTTCGCTAAATCTGCCTCTGACCTAACTTTTGCCGAGTCGGCTACTTTAGCAGCTGTTATTGCTGCACCTAGTTACTATTCACCATACGGTCAAAACCTTGATAAACTACTTGCCAGAAAAGATTCTATTTTGAACCAAATGGCGAAGCTTGGCTATATCACTCAAGACCAACTACAAACTGCTTTGGCTGAAGAAATAACATTTCAAGAAATACGGAGGCCCATAAGGGCTCCACATTTTGTTTTCTATGTGCGCAACTATCTGGAGAACGAATACGGCCAAGACTATTTAGAACAAAAAGGACTAAAAGTTTACACAAGTTTAGATTGGGAGCTGCAACAACACGTAGAGGATGTGATTACTCAAGCGACAAAAGATAACGCATTGTCTAACGCTAACAACACCGCTGCTGTTGTTATTAATCCCAAAAACGGCGAGATTCTAGCCCTTGCTGGATCAAAAGACTATTTCGGGGAATCTTATCCAGAGGGGTGCAGCTCGACGAAAGGGAAGTGTTTATTTGACCCGAAATTCGACGTCGCCACCCTCGGGTTGCGACAACCGGGATCTTCTTTCAAGCCCTTTGTTTATGCGACCGCTTTGGCTGAAGGATATACGCCAGAAACTATTCTTTGGGATGCACCAACGGAATTCAACCCGAATTGCGACCCCAATGCCACTCAATCAAGAGATCAGTATGGTTTAGATTGCTATAATCCTAGGAACTACGATGGAAACTTCCGTGGAAAGGTTTCTATCCGCCAGGCGTTGGCCCAATCTTTGAACCTTCCATCAGTAAAACTTTTATATCTCGCCGGTATCCCCAATAGTTTGAAAACTGCGTTTGATATGGGGATCTCGACCCTTACAGAGCCCGATCGCTACGGCCTCTCGTTGGTCTTAGGAGGGGGCGAGGTCAATTTATTGGAAATGGTATCTGCTTACGGTACGTTTGCAACAGAGGGCCTAAGGAATTCGCCTGTGAGTATTTTAAAAATAGAAGACGCGGAGGGGAATATAATAAAAGAGAACAGAAAGGAATCCAAGAGGGTTTTAACCGTCCAGGTAGCCAGGCAAATAAATGATATTTTATCTGATAACGCAGCTCGGACCCCAATATTTTCTTGGAATAATCCACTCCACTTTACAGATTACCAAGTGGCTGCAAAAACAGGAACAACTTCTAATTACGTAGATGTCTGGACACTCGGATATACACCATTCGCAGTCGTTGGTGTATGGGCGGGCAATAACGATAGTTCTCCAATAAACAAAAAAACGGGGATGGGATTGGCCGCCCCGATTTGGAGAAAAATTATGGAGAAATTAGTAGTAGAAAATCCAACGGAAAACTTTACTAAGCCAGCACCAACTTTTCCCGATAAGCCCGTTTTAAGAGGAGAGTCCATCCCGGGAGAAAACCACGATATCTTATATTATGTAGACAGAAATAATCCCTTGGGCCCCGCTCCGATAGACCCAAGCGCCGACCCACAATACATTATGTGGGAAAGGGGAGTCGAGAATTGGTTAACCACCCACTCTTCATCTGGAGAGGGGGAATTGGCCGAGTAGCTTAAGAAGACTTTATCGGCATCACTACGTAGATATAGCTTGAGTCTCCTACTGGTTTCAAAATACAGGGTCCGTCTTCTCCGTTTAAGTCGAATACAATCTCCGCACTCTTCATATTCAATATTCCATCTATCAGGAATTTGTAATTAAACGACACTTCCGTTGATTCTCCCTCTATCTTCGCTGACAAATCGGATTTGCTTTCGCCGATATCTTGATTTTTAGCTGACACCTCAATTGTTTTTTTGACAGAATCAAGTGAAAATTTTACTTCGTTAACTTTGCCGCTAAATAGGGCGGCTGTTTTAATGTGGCTTAAGAAGTCGTCTTTTTTCACGATGACATGGGTTCTAAATTTATTCGGTATTATTTCTTTATAGTTCGGGTATTCACCTTCGATCAACCGGGTAAATATCTGAACTTCAGGGTGATCGGCTTCTCTCATGGGAAATTCGAAAAGAGACTGGTTGGCAGAAAAACAAATTTTAAGGTTTCCTTCCTTTTCCCCTAAAGTATTAATAATCTCGCGAGCTGATTTCTGGGGAAGGATTAATGCATAATCTTTTTTATTTTTATTTTCTATAGAGATGGTTTTTTCAGCCAAGCGAAAGCTATCTGTAGCAACCATCTTTAAAGTATCCTTAGAAAAAGATAAATAAACTCCGGATATTTCGGGCCTCGTCTGGGAAGCAGACACAACGTCTATTATTTGGCCTAAGCCGGCACAAAAGTTTTTGTTATTTAAAATCAAAGAATCATAATCTTTTATCTCTGGGATTATAGGAAAATCCTCTGGATTAAAGCCCTGTATTTGTGTCTTAAAACTCTTGCACTCAACAGATAAATTTTGCTTTTTTTCTTCCAAGGATATCTTTTCGTCTGGCAAAAGAGCAATAAAATTTGATAGGAACCTAACAGGAACAACAACCTTCCCCTTTTTGGAAATTTTAGAAAGGACCCAATAATTTATAGCAGTTTCTAGGTTTGTAGAGGTCAATAACAGGAAATTCCCTTCGCCGTTTATCAACACATTATCTAAAATCGGCAAAGAGGTATTTTTACCAGTTATTTTTTCTACAACGCTTAGCGCTGTTTTTATATTATTTTTTAAAACTTCTACTTTCATAGTAATAGTTTATAAGTTAATTAAATTTATTGTTACTGTTAGTGGAAATATTTCTGTGGATAAGTAAAATAATTTAATCACTCGGCCCCTTATTTTTAACTGTCTATTAGGTGTGGAATTTTTTTGTGCAGAAAGGTGGAGAAAAAAGAAAAATAAAATTGCTATTATTTTATACTTTCTTTATCCACTGTATATCCTCTGCTTTATTAAGTTTATTTCCTCAGTTAGTTTGTTGTTCTCTTCAAACTCTCTGCCGATTTTCTGGCAGGCGTAAATAGCCGTGGTGTGGTCTTTCCCGCCGAATTTTCTAGCGATCGCAGGGAAGGAGTATTTCAATTCTTTTCTTAACAAAAACATTGCTATTTGTCTCGGTCTGACAATCTCCTTTTTTCGTGTGTCTTCGAAAAGGTTACCTTCTTCTAAATTGTAAAAGCGAGCCACTGTTTCGACGATCTTTTTGTAGTTTGTAATGTCGAACGGAGAGAAGATGTAGTTTTTTAAAAGTTTTTTAGCTACCTCGGTATCCGGCTGGCTGTTGCTAGTTTTACAGTAGATTAATAGGCGGTTTAAAGCCCCCTCTAGTTCCCTGATGTTTTTCTTGACATTATTAGCTATGTAGTCCAAAACTTCTTCCGGAAGCTCCAATCTTTTCTCTTGAAGTTTGGTTTTTAAAATCACTAATCTGGTTTCGTAGTCTGGAAGGCTTACATCTGCTATCATTCCGCCCTCAAAACGCGACCTGAGCCTTTCCTCGAGCTCTGAGATGGCATTAGGCGGACGGTCAGAGGATAGGATAATCTGTTTATTCTTCTCGTATAGGGAATTAAAAGCATGGAAGAATTCTTCCTGTGTTTTATTTTTACCTGCTAAGAATTGTACATCGTCTAAAATAAGCACATCTATAGATGCCAGACTGTTTTTAAAGGCATCAATACTATGATTTCTGATAGCAGTGACGATACCCGTTACAAACTTTTCAGAGGAAATATATTTTACCTTTTTCTTTTTATTATTATCGAGGATTTTGTTGCCCACGGCTTGCAGAAGGTGGGTTTTGCCCAATCCGACCCCTCCATAAATAAACAAAGGGTTATATGTTAACCCCGGGTTTTCAGATACCGCCCAAGCAGCAGCGTGGGCGAGCTCGTTGAAGGATCCGATAACGAAACTATCAAAGGTGTAGCGAGGATTTAAGTTTGTCTCTTTATCTATTTTGAATTCTTCGAAATTCAGTTGCTCAATGTTGGCTTTGTCGATAACGGAGGCGCTTTTCTCCTGTTGTATTTTTGTGGCTTGAGGTTTTATAACATATTCCACCTCCCTGATCCTGTCATCAGCGGTATGGAGGATTTTCAAAATGAGTCTATTGTATTTATTGCTTAACCATTCCTTCGAAAAAGCGTTCGGGACCGAGACAATTATTGCTTCGTCTCTTCTAGAGATAATTTCGGTATTCTGGAACCAAGTAGCGAAGTTAGCTCTAGAAATATTAAATTGTATCTGGGACAGAACTAACTGCCAGAGTTCTTTATTATCCATGATTACGAACCTAAATATGAAGAGAAAATTAAATTATGATAATTAACACTATAACAGGGGGCTGTCTTAGTCAATCGCCTGTAGATTTTTCCAGTGTTTCCTTACTCCGTATTATAACAAATGTAAAAATATGTGGGAAATAAGCGTAAAATTATCACACCTGTGATTAAACTGTGGATAGTGTGTGCGCAAATTTGTAAAATTTGCTTTTCTTCCCATTTTCATGATCTGTCCGCCTCGTAATCGGATAAAACACGGATATAGTTAAAATTGACTACAACGCCATTTTATACTATACTAACTGCATAAATAATAAGTTATTCACGTAAATATAATTAATAGATTATTAATATGAGCACCACCTATCAACCTAAAAAGAGGAAAAGAAAGAGAGTCCACGGCTTTTTGAAAAGAATGAGGACCACTGCTGGCAAAAGGGTCATCAAAAGAAGACGGACGAAAAACAGGAAAAAGTTGACAGTATAAACTAACTGTCAAAGTTTTTATGTTACCTAAAACAAATAGGGTTACTAAGCAAAAGGACTTTGATAGGATTTTTAAGGGCGGCGCTTCTTTCAAAGAAAAATTCCTGATATTGAAAGTTATCCCGACAAAGAAAGAAACGAATCGTTTTGCTTTCATTATCAGCAAGAAAGTGTCCAAAAATGCTACCGTTAGGAATAAAATAAAAAGGCAATTGAGAGAGGTGATTAGGGCAAAAATGGAGGAAATCAGAAAAGGAGTTGAGTGCGTTATAATCGTTTTACCCGGTTTTAATATCGGGAATTCCCAGGAGATTCGAGACGCCCTGGAGTTACTCCTTCTAAAAGCGAAATTAGTTAAGTAAATATATAAAAATGTTTGAACTTCTAATAAAGTTATTTTACGTAATCCTATACCAGCCCTTATTCAATTTCCTCGTTTTACTATACAATTATTTGCCTGGGCACGATTTCGGCGTCGCGGTAATTGTTCTAACATTAGTTGTCCGTTTGATTCTCAGTCCGTCTTCTATAAAAGCCATGAAGACTCAGAGGGTGCTCAACGAAATCCAGCCTCAAATCCAAGAAATCCAAAAGAAACACAAAAACGACAAAGAAAAACAGGCGAAAGAGACGCTAAATCTTTATAAACAGGCCAAAATTAATCCCTTTGGCGGTCTTTTGTCTACTTTAATTCAACTTCCTCTTTTATTGGCTCTTTATCAGGTTTTTTGGAATGGGCTTAAACTTGAAGAACTAGCTAAAAATTTATACTCATTTATTCCTGACCCAGGAGTGATTAATGCGACGTTCCTCGGGATAATCGATCTCTCGAAGCCGAATATAATCTTAGCGATATTGGCAGGAATATTACAATTTATCCAAACAAAGACCACTTTACCGAAACCAACGGTGGGAGGAGATAAAAGTTCTGACTTCGGCAGAGCAATGCAGAAACAAATGGTCTATTTCTTTCCATTTTTGACCGTCATTATACTTTTAAGTTTGCCTTCCGCGCTCGGTCTTTACTGGATAGCCGGAAGTATATTCATGATAGTTGAACTTCGTTTAATTGGTAAAAAGCAGACTGCCATTGATAACACAAAAAAATGATTAGTGCAGATGATTTCCAAAAAATTAAAGAGGGTGCCGAGGAATTTTTCACTAAAATGACGCTTAGCGCTGATATTAATATTAAGGCAGAGGTTTCCAACGTAGACGATATATTGGTAAAAGATGATAACGTAGAAGATAGTAATAAGTATGATACGGTAGCGATAGCCATGAATATTCTTGATCCTCAAATTTTAATTGGCCGGGGCGGACAAACGCTGGATGAAATTCAAAGAATATTAAGAGTGTTTCTTAATAGGAAGGTTGGGAAGAACTTCTATTTAGATTTCGACATAAACGGGTATAAGAAAGAAAAAGTAGAGTATTTGAGAGACTTAGTCCGTGGCTTAGCTGATGAGGTTTCCTTCAATAAAAAAGATAAAGAACTTTCGCCCATGTCTGCCTATGAGAGAAGGATTGTCCATATGGAATTAGCGGATAGATCTGACGTTATAGCCGAGAGCGATGGGATAGAGCCGAATAGGAGAGTGGTGATAAGACCTCGATAATCCCCAGAACTTCAAAAGCCGCGATGTCGCGGCTTTTTTCTATGCTTGAGTTTATTTTCTTATCGGGAATATTACGACCCAGTTAGGTAAATTATCGCGCGTCAAAATATACTCCCATTTTAACTGTATTGGTCCTTTCTTGTTTACGTCATCAACTGTGGGAAACATTTGGCAGGCAATCCATTTCTCGTTGCTTCCGGTGATGATGGGGTCCCAATAAAGGAGGGACACGATATAGTCGCCCAGAATTCTTATGGAGCCTATATTTTTTCCAACTAAGTTCGGGCAAGTCCGTTCTAAACATTTTTCCCCTTTTTTGTCCCATTTCTTGCAATCTTGTTTGCTTTCTGGAACAGTGCATTTTCCGTCGTTATCGGCAAATGTCAAATTTTTAAGTTCGCCGTTATAAACCCCTTCGTTTTTTATTTCGTCATTGGTTATCGTTTTGGACCCGCCCGCTGCGTCGAAAAATGGCTCTCTGTAGAAAGTAACCCCATTCCCCTTGGGATTTTCTTCGAATTGATAAATAGTTATTGAAGAAAATGGATCTACATTCTCGCATGGACCATTATTCCAAAAGTACTGGCATTCCCCTTTAAAATTGGTTAAGCCATGGGTAAGGGCAAAGTACAAAATATTTTGATTTGTATCGGGGGTAATTTTTAGTGATCTCAAAGTTCTTTTAAAATCAATAAGGTCTTGAATACTTGAAGTTATTGGAATTGAGGAATATGCCGATGATTCGACGCAGCCCTTTTCTTTATAAAGGTTTACACCAGAAAACATTGGCTTGAATGTAGTTACTTTAATGGGTACAGGATTAGGAGCTCTGAAAATACTTAATTCAGGATTAATCGTTACGACAATTAGATAAACTAACGACAAAAGGATTGTTCCAGTAATTGTGCCCATTAAACGATCTCTGGCTGAGGCCCTGGCCGATGGCACTGCAGCTGAAAAGATATAGTAGATACCTGCGATGACGAGCGAAAGGGCTGCCACCAAAAAACCAAACAACATGCCAAATTTGTATACATATAAAGCATATTCGGGGAGACCTGCATTCCCAGATATACTTCCCCCTGGAATTGACGGGTAATTAACCTCAAGAGTTGCCGCGGTGCAAAAACCAGCGAAGGAAAGGAGGAAAAGGGTGATTACCGGGAAAAGATAAATTTTTTTTATACTCATCGGGCACTGTTACGAGATTTTATGATTTTTTACGGAATTTTGTTCGCTAAAGGAATTATTGTAAGCCAATCCTCGTGATTACATTTTCCAAGGGTACAGTCATTGTAATACCAATCTTTGGTTAGGTCCCTTGGCCCGTTGGCTGGGTCATAGCCGTTGTATACTCCTTGCGTGTCCTTTAATAGCGCCCTAGAGATCGGGAAGCGTTGTGCATCAGCATCTACAACACCGGCTTCTTTGCTATCAGAAAATAATACAATATAATTCCCCAAAATATGGAGAGAATTAAGACAGTGGTGATTATCTCCGGAAGTTTGGTATCCAAAATCAGGGCAAAGGTCTTGCTCTTCGTCTGGGACATCAGCGCCAGAATAGTCTGGCTCATAATCTCCTGGCTCAACCTGCAGATATCCTTTATCCCGGATATCAATATCAGAAATTAAAAATCTGCCGCCTAGCCAACTGGGTCTCGTCCGCATTTCTATCCCGCTGCCAGCGCTTGCAACTTTTCCAGAGCTATCATAGCCAACCCAGGGGTATATAGTGAATGAAGATCCCTCAAGTATTCCCATTCCCAGGCAAGTCGACTCCCTGGTTCTACCAAGACAATTAAAATCTCCGCAAGGTTCTAAGCTCTGCCAATCCTCCACGCCCGTTTCAGAAGTAGTTTGGTTTACTCCTTTAAAAATGAGCATGCCATAAAACGGTCCTTTGCTGGGGTCATCTCCATTAACTATTCTTATCGAGTTCATGCGATCGCCGTTCCAATTATCAATAGTTATCTGTCCGAAAAACCGTGGTAAACTGCCCTCCGAAGAGCCTGGCGCAATAAGGCCACAATCAGCACCAGGGAAAAAGTAAACTCCGGGTTGCTCCATGGCGCTCGTATAAGATGCGAAATAGATTGAGGTACTCTCACCGCACTTTATGCGTTTTGTCTCGGCTTTTATTTTTTTAAACCCTACTTCGTCATATGGGTAGATAACATAAGTAGCATTTATTTGTTTGCCGGAAGCATCGAATAAGCAGTTAGGTTGTCCATCAATCGTTGATGGCCAAGATATTGTGTAGTCTGCAATATTGCTTGTGTCGCCCATTATCGTTGGGAATGTTCTTACTTCTTCCCCCTTTATTAATTTAATCGTTCCAGGGACTGGTTTGAGTGTTTCAATTTTAATATTTTTTAACTCAGGCGAGATAGTGACTAGAATAATAGTAGAAGAAAGCATTAGGAATAATCCCAATATAGCACTTTTTATTCTGCTTTTAGCGTTGCTTATCGCTTCAGTCCTTCCCGCTGAAGTCATATACTGGACAACGCCGATTAGTAAAAACAAAAAAGCCAGAGTTACTCCAATGCCCATTATATAGCTGAAGATAGCCACAACATATTGTGGCAGGGTTGATTGGTCGGTTATACCCGGTAACCCAGGAACTTCAAGAACTCTTGCCGAGCAATAACTGCCCTGTAATAGAGCGAAGGTGATCAGAATACTTAGAAATAGGTATTTTAACTTTGAATTTTGCATTTTTTATTTTTTAAATTTTAAAATATTTATTTACGGGTTAATCTATTGGACTGGTGCAGAACAACAGAACCAATTGTCTAGAAGGTTTTCGCTCGGGTCGCGCACGATGCCCTCTAATATGCCATAGCACCTTTCCTTTATAGTGTGTGTGCTGAAGTAGGAAGTAGTACAATCTAATGGCTCCATTGTTTTTGCGCCATATTCCGTGGATAATGCGCCGCATTCATCCATCCTATCTCGTGAGTAAGCCAATCTTTTCAATGGTTCAGATCTGCCCTTTTTTATTAATTCATCGGATTCCGTCAGCGTTTTTTTAATTTCTTCATGAAACCAAAACATTCCTTTATATTCTGTCCCCTCCGGGCATTTAGCAGCTCCATCCTTTCCTGCTAGCATGTTAATAATCTTTTGGCACGGATTCCCTTCGCAGGGTTTCTGGGCACAATAGCATACCCAGTAGTCGTAACTCATGCCCGTGTCAGGGTCAGTGCCCTGAACGTGCCTTTCATTGTATTCGCATTTTGCGTTACATGTTTTTTCGAGATCCCACCTCTCTTGATCCGTTATCGGAGGATCGTCTTTTTTCTCTATTTTGCAAATACTATTACATTCACAATAGTCTTTTTGTTCGCCTATAGTATCCATGTCTTTTATCATTTTAGATAGGGTCTCGATGAACTTGCCTGTTTTTTCAGACATATCCTTTCCCCACTTTTCAGCCTCATCAACTGTTTGGCCGACGGGGATTTCATTATTTGCCGAGCATGTCCATCCATAGTTTTCCGGGAGAAACTCAGGGGCCCACGATGTCCTGCAATAAAAAGTTAACGGGTCGTCGTTATATGAAAAGTCCATACAATCGGCGTTACAAAAAAGGCCTTTTTCGTCAAATTCCTTGTCTTTATATGGACATTGTGGGCACATCGAAAAGAATGGGCATTTTTTGCTTTCAGGGTAGACGGGGGAAACTTTATTCGGAACGACAAAAGTACTTAGGTAGTCTTTATGTCGTTCGGGGTTTTGATAAAAATACAAAGATGTAGACGGTTCATCTTCTTTTAAAGGTGGTTCGACTCGGCAATCCGGGTATCCAGGATATTGGCTTGTGCAGTACATGGGGATTGTTGATTCCATGCATTTTACAAAGTCTTCAAAAATATCGTGGTCTTTTGCACATTGCGCGACTTGCCCGAAATTAACATTAATTTCATCTCTTTCAAAAAGATATTCCGAGTCGGTCTCACAAGCATCTTCACAACCCTTAAGCGCGTCTTCACAATTCGGATATTCATTTTGACAGGATGTTTTGCATTGCTCTGCTGCTGTTGTCAAACACTCCTTGAATGTTTCAACCCCGAGATCGTTATCTTCCGGACATTTATAGAATTCCGTCTTTGCGCAATCAGCATCGCCGCCGCAGGATCTCAGCGATGCGAATGAAGTTTTGTTAATAGCCGGACATATCTTTTGGCATAGATTGAATATCCCGTCATTGTGTCCGAATCCTTTGCAATATTTAGAAATATCACCGGAGGCACCCCCGACTGTTATATTGCTATTTTGTTGCATTAGTCTTAATAAACCTAGATAGGATTTTGGTGCGTAGCAGCCTGCGAGTTTGTTCTCGACTTCGTATAGATTGTTTAGGTCGGTGTCAATTCCGGCCTTCTGAGACTTTATTTTCCCGTTAAAATATTTTATTTGCGCTACTAGGGGTATGGTGTCCCAAATCTCTTTATTAATAACAGGTATGTCCACCTCTTTTCCCTCTAATGTTGTTTTCCATATATCACTCTCGATGAGCGCCGTAACGACAGTGTCCGCATCGTATTGTTCGGAAATTTCTTTGGGACTTAGCCCCTCGCAGAATTCCTGGCATCCGTCAAAGCCGTACTTCAAGGTAGAGCATATACCTTTACAGACTTTTTCTTTCCCAACTTTTTCAATCAGTTCAATCAAATCAACCTTGAACTCATCTAGCCCCTTGTATACTTTTTCCTTTGAAGGGTCTTTCTCTGCGCCTTCGCACGAATTAAAGGTTATTGGACCATGGGCTGCTTTTTCTTTGTTTCCCGGCGGGCACGGAGGGTTGCATAATGGATTAATATTGCACTCGCAGCGTCCGTCATTACCTTCACAGGCGCCAGTGTCGCAGGTGCTTGGGTCCTGAGTTATCTGCCAATATTTACACTTGTCTTTGAAATTTGTCTGGCACTGGCTGGGTCTAAAAATTTCTGAACAAACGCAGTTCGTTGTAACTTTCTCAGACCAATTATTTGTCGGAGCCCAACTCGCCGCTTCATAACAGTACAGTTTATTAGGAGTAAGCCCGGAATCGATAAAATATTCTTCTGTGCCGAAATATATTTCTTTGCTTGTTCCATCTATGGATCTAAGAATCCTTGTTTTTTCAGCGCCCTCTCCCTTTTTCCATGTTATTAAATAGCGGTCACCTAAAATCGATGTGGCGGTTAATCCCACCGGCGGTCCCGGTAATATTTTAAAATACGCGTTCACGCTTCTGTGAAGACCGCAGGCGCTTCCTTTAATAAGGACATTGTATTTATCCTGCGGTTTTATACCTGCGGTGGGAATAGTCATTGTTGCAGAACAATTTGGAGAGCATTTCGTCGGTGTTATAGAGCTTCCGGATGGTGCGCCCGAGAAGGTCAGGGAAACGGATGCCGATGGAACCCAAGAAGGAGATACCTTAGTTATATTTATATATGCAGTTACTGGTTTGCCTACGGTCACGGGCGGAATCTCTACGACAGTCATGGAAAAATCAAAATCTACGCAACTGCCCCATTTCCCATCTGCATCGCACTGCTTTGCAGAGCATGAGTCGCACGCCTTAACTTCGTCTGGGGTACACGGAGGATCTTCCGCCGCTAGGCTTATGGGAGTGTTTTGGCTTTTTGCTAAAGCCAGTCGTGCAATGAATGATGTTCTATTTTTTAGTTCATTAATGGGCGCGCTATTCGCAAGTGAATTTACGCTCGGAGCCGAGCACTCTTCCTTTATGTCCTCCTGTCCGCCACATTTGCACTCGCTCATCAATGTTATTATTTCATTAGATAATTGTTTGACTATGTTCGCTTTTCTCTCAGCAGCCTCTTCAAGTTTTGAGAGACAATCTAATCTGTCATGATTTGGGAAAAAAGTCGGTTCCATGATATCTGTTTCTAAATCGCCATCGATAGGATCGCCATTTTCCCCAAAATCGTAACAATACGAAGTTCGCGATAAAAGCCTTTCAGTCAGCATCCCTATAGGAATTTCTTCAAATGCTCCAGCCGATGGTCCAAACGGACCCGGGGGTGGAATCGTGATTACCGGTACAGGTATAAGACCCCATAGTTTAGCTATTTTTATTGTGACAAGGTCGGGATTAATGGTCCAGATTATTAAATAAGAAGACATAACAATTAATAACCCTAAAATTCCTGCCTTTACCCATGCCTTGCCCTCTCCGATCATCTTGCCGGACCCTAGGGATATCAGATGATAGATTCCTCCCAGGGCCACTGCCAGGACAGATAATCCAATCGCTGCTGACAAAAGAAAATTAAAGAAATAAACTATCATGTTGGTCAAATCTAGCCCGCCGAGTTCCGGAGTTTCGGAAGCAAAAACAGCGCCCGCTTTCAGTAGTAAAGTTACACAAAAGAAAAATAGTAATCTTTTTTTGAGTTTCATGACAATGCTTGCTCTTCAATTAAAGTAAAAATAACGCAAAGTGTCCAGGTGGGGAATATGTCGCCGATAAAGGGGATAAGCTCAATAAAAAAGGTTATGATAAAACGAGTGATTCCTAGCCCTACCCGCGCGCCTTTTTTAGCAACTCCGGTTGCCATATTTCCAGCTTTCCCCGCGGCTCCTTCCTCTCCTCCGTTGCTGCCTGCCATAGCTTCTCCAGCTTTTCCAGCTATATTCCCTACAGCGTTTTTTACAATTCCGCTGGTGAGAGTAAATATCCCGATGCTAGTAGCTCCGGCTAAATCGAGCAGAAATGAAAAAGGTATCCCAATGCCAAAAAGACTTAGTACGAATAATACTAAGCCACATCCATCTAGTATCAGCGCGGTAATCAGCATTATGATCCCCTCAGGAACTGATAAGATCATGAGCATGCCCTTTTTTGTTAATGTCCCTGGAGATGGAAAAATTCCCATGTAACGAAGGTAGTTAGAAATTTTTTAAATCACTTCTTTTATCTCACCCAGCTGGACTTCTTTCTTTTCTTTTCTCATCCTTAAGACCTCTTCGGGAGCTGTTGTAATGATTCTGTTTTCGGTGGAGCTAGCGACAATAGATATGGCAACATGTTTTTTCCCGGCAAAGAAAATCCCTTCTCCGACCGCGGCTTCCAGCAAAATATATTTTTCCTGGTCTGTCATATTGAAAACTTGTTTAACGATATCAATAGTGGCGGGCGATTGTTTAAGCAATAGCGTCATTGACGAATTTGTAATAATCGGTTGTCCATACTCTGACTTCATAAAATCAGCAACGTCTTGAGTGATAGTTGTTACGCCAAGCCAGTATTTACGGGCACGTTTGGCCAGACCGAATAAGAACGAAGCTCCTTCGGCCGTTTGCATCATCCACCAAGCCTCATCTATAATCAATATTCTCTTTTTTAAATTAGACCTGATTATATTCCAGATGTATCGCATAATAATATACAAAGCCATGGCCCTTAAACTTTCCTCCATATCTCTTATGCCGAACACAACCATATTTTTTGTCATGGTTATGTTAGACCGCTGATTGAAGAAATCAGCATAAGTTCCTTTTGTAAATTTCTTTATTCTTTTTGCCAATGACTCAGTCCCTGTCATACTCTCTAATATTTCTTCAAAATCAGACATCACTGGAATATTCTCTTGCCATGTTTTCGGGTCTGACTCTGGGGTGATATCGTGAACTGCGTATGTTTCGCTTAAGGCCTGGTCAATGATACTATCCTCCTCTGGCGTTAATCCGCCCAACATGATCCTTAGCAACCCCACCAGGTTAATGATATTAGATCTTAATATGTCCTCCTTACTTTCGTCGTCTCCTGGTATCGGCAGGTCGAAGGGATTTAGTTGGTGGGGAGAAGTTAAAGAGATCTTAAAGAACGACCCTCCTACGGCGTCAGCAAGGGCCTCATACTCGTTTTCTGGGTCAATAACGATTACATCTATCCCTTGCATTAGATAACGGAGAATTTCCAATTTTATCGCATAAGATTTACCGGAACCTGCTTTTGCAAAGACTACGGAATTCGCATTTTCTAAACTAAACCTATCAAATAAGACAAGGGAATTATTATGGCGATTAACACCATAAAGGATTCCTTCGGCAGAGCTTAAATCAAAAGAGATAAAAGGAAAGGCGGTTGATAGGGGCGCAGTATCCATCGGAATGTGGACGTTTGTAAGGTCTAATCCGTATGGATTACACGAGATGAAGCCCTCTCGCTGCTTAAAGAGTGCAGGCTTAATATATATTAAGCGTGATTCAAAGATAGATCTCAGTGTCATCTCAGTATCCTTCAGCGCTTTTTTAGTGCTTTCGTAGATTGTAATATACAGCCCAAAGCGGAACATTTTTTCTTGAGCTGTTTGTAGGGAGTCTCTTAGTGCCTCGATATTTTGGAAAGCTGCTTCGAGCGCTGGGTCACGGACCAGACCCTTGTCTTCTCTCTCCAATATCTCAGAAGAAACTTCAGTGATTTTCTTCCTAAGTTTTTTAAGAATCATTTCTGTGCTAACCGGGTGAATATGGAAGGAAATATCCATCGGAGTGTTCAAATTAATCACCGGCGACAACCATCCAGTATTTAAATATCTCGGATAAGAAAAGATAAAGAAGGAACTGCTTAATCTTTCCCCTAGTTTTAAGTGATCTTGTTCTACGCCAATATACGGGGGAGCTATTATATCCCGTACGTCAAGAGCTTCTTGCTCAAATATCTTTTCTCCCGTGAGATCTTCTTCTTTCTTTTTGAAAAACGGCAGTTCGAATTTCATTATTATGGCGTTTATTTTATAAGCTCCGGTAATATTTCTGGATAGTAGCCGACTTCTGCCTGTTCTGGGTGATGAATTGTCCAGAAAAGTTCGATGAGTTCCGGTGTTGTCAGCGGAATACTTTCTAATCCGCATCGTCTTAATCCCATGGCCATGAATTCCATCCTCTGCCATAACTGCGTTTTGCATCTTTCAAAGTCAGCATCAGCTAGCTCCGCTGCTTTTTGTTCAGTTTTTTTACCAAATAACTCTTTTAAACTAAATTTCCTTGTGACTGCGCTTATGCCGAGAGCCTCCATCAATGTGTATGGCACCACCGCGTAGAAGTTTTTTGTCATGATGGTCTCTCCTTGCACTAGCTGTTTTATAAACTCACGGTAAGCTGCAGTTTGTTCCTTAAGTAGTTCGTTCACCTGCCTCTCTTCTAAGTCCTTTAGCTCGTCAAGGTAAGGTGTAATATTTATGTTCCTCGACTGAATAACAATCTGGCAGGAAAAATCCAAACTGTTTAAAAACGTTTGGAAGGCGTAGACAATTGCAGTCTGTTCTTCCTCTGACTTTAGGGCGAAATTTAAAGAAGAAACCATTAAAACAGATCTGAGGCTTCGGTCTTTCAGAATTAACACCCCCTCTCTTATATCTTTTATTTCTAAAAAATCTTGTGTAGATATTTCAGGCATGGGTTATTAGTTTTTAATTTGTAGCTCTACTTTTGTCCTTAATTTTTTTAAGCCACTCTTCTCGCCGATCTTTAGTGCTTTGTCAGTTTCAATTTTTCTAATTTCCGCTTTTTTTATCACCTTAAAAGGATAAAGAGATTCCTTTTTCTTCCATGTATAACTTTTCGATCCCATAGCAAATCCAAAGGAGTTTAACATTATTTCCAGCAATGGAATTCCTTGGATTTTTATAAACCCTAGCGCAATAGCGGATCCACCTACAATTAGGGCGGCAATAACAAAAAGATAGAAAGGAAGAACATAAAAGAGAATAAAGATTATGCCGCCGGCGACAATGACGTATATGAATTGACGGACGGTTAAAAAGAAAGCCATTCTTGCCTCGGCATCAATAAATTGAGGAACCGGGTATTGTTCCATAAAAAGAAAAAATTACTAATATTTTTCTATTATACCACAAAGGAAAGTCAAGCAGTAAAGCGAGCTGTGGAGAGGGGAAGGGAAAACTTGACAAAGAGGTAGATATAATATATAATATAGATAATTCTGAAGGCAATGTGTCTTTGGATATTCTGTGCATTAACAACTCAATATCGAGTGAAAAACAAAAGGAGAACGCGATGAGAATAGATTTCACGATGAGAAGAGATTTCACAATCGTGGTTTTGGTTCTGATCACAGTGGTTTCTGCGCTTCTGTCTTTGGTCAGTTTCTGGCTAGGGCCTGTGTCGTTTCTGGCGTTGGCTTATGTGTTTGTTTATAACGCTCTGCAGAAGATACCGGCCAAACCGCCCCACAAGGCTATTCTTATGTTTTGGGGCCGGAGGCTGGGGGTGGTGCTGGATGAGGGATGGAACTGGATTCCACTCTGTCCGTTTCTTTTCGATTTTGCCCTGATAAAAGTCGAGAAGATTAATACTGACTTTCCGGCACAACGAGTGCGGACGCCAGACCGGGCGGAGGTTTCCGTCTCAGAAAGTCTAACGTGGATGCCCGGCATAAAAGAGAAGCCGGAATCTTACATCACTTACCTTAATTCCGGAGGACAAGCAGGAGTTGAAAAGATCCTTCGGGATACGATTGAGGACCGTGTGAAAACGTGGGCAACGTCTAACAGAGAAGGGCCATCTACGTGGATGGAAGCGCAGGGAATGAGGGATGACGTCCATGCAGTGCTTGTGAAGTCCCTCTTGGGCAGCGCCTTGTCTTCAGTTAATAGTCCAATTCCCACCGGCACGTGGATGAGGTTCTTTGAAGAGCCTCAATCGGAACCGAGCGAATACGACGCAACTCCTCGAAATGGGTGGGCGTCTAAAGACAAAACCACGGGGGTCTGGAACTGGGATGGACTGAAAGCCATCTTCGACGGTTACTCGCCCGCTGATCAGTCGAATCTCAAAAGAGAGATAGGGCAGCGGAAATCAGAGGTGAAAAGGCTGCGTGAAGGCAAGGGAGACTTCGGAGAAGAGAGTCTTGGGATCACGGTTTTCAGGTTTTCCGTCAACGAGGTCAGGGTGGAGGGCGAAGTCGCTAACGCGGCGGAGCTAGAAGAAAAAGAGAGGAGGGAAAGAGACGCCGATAAGATGGAAATAGACAATGTTTGCGACCGTGTGAAAAAACTTAGGACAGATCTCGGAATCGGCCCTGAGGAGGCGCTTAAGACGCTTCAGGTTGAACGAGGGAAGGCTAGCAAGACGATTATTGATGTCAGCGGAGCAAAAACCGACGTAGGCAACGACTTGCTCGGTCTCGGCGGCATGCTCAAGGAAATCTTGGGGAGGTCAAGGGAAGACAGCGGTAAGGGAACGTCGGGTGGAGGCGGTTCCGGTTCCGGTGCTTCGGAAAGCAAGAAGAAACCGTGGGAGATGGGTCCGACAGAAGTAGATGCCGCTTACGATAGAATGAAGAAGAGAAATAAGAAGCAATAATTTGCGGTGTAGCAAAAAGGGGTAAGACAACGGTCTTCCCCCTTCTTTTTTTATAATAAGTTTCTATTCGATCGGCTCTCGGTAGGTATCAGAATTTGCACCTCTGGACGCAGACGGTTTCGCTGTTTTATTTTTTTCTGTCGTTTCTGTTTTTTTTAATCTTTTTGGGAACGGATTTTCCACAGGTCGTTCAACTACTTTATTAACCTCGATTTGGTCTTCCTTTATACCTGTTTCTTTTTGTAAATCCGTTTCTACCATCTTTGTCTCCGCCGGTTTATTAAATTCAATCTTTTTTGCCCTAGAAATAATTTTCTCTTTTAGACCATTCGCTATTTTTTCGGATATGGGGTTTGAAAATTTTAACTCCTCCTCTATTTTTTTTGCAAGATCAGTTGGAGGAATTTCTCCCAATACAGCCCGTTTTATTATTTTTATAGTCGAGTCGATACTAGATTTTTCACCCCTCTTCATTTTATCATAAGCGTCTTCAGCCGATTCTTTTACGCCGTTCTCTTGAAGAATTGTGGCAATAGTATCGATTAGGTCAATGTCGTCAGGAAGAGATACTCTATATATGGAAGTATTTTTAGGCATATTTATTGAGGTGGATTATAAATTATTGATGGCCAGGGCGACTTTCTTTAATTCCCTACCTTGGGTTTGTTCTTCTGGGCTGGCACCAGCTCTGGTCAAATGGTTTACTCTATTGGTAAACTCTGCCTCCTGCGCTGTTCCGGCTGTTGTGTATTGCTTCAAATGGGCTACTTGCTGTGGCGACAGCACTCCATCAGCATCAGCTTTATTTAACTTTTTGCTTCTAGTCGCTTCTAAGAATTGCATATTCATACTATTTGTAGATAGTTTCCCTATTTCCCCAACGCTCAGGCCAGCCATTGTGTTCCTGACCGCCATGTCTCCCGCTTCGGCTTCGGTGAGTGGTGTTGGACTATTTCGCTGGATTCTTTCTACCGCTGGTCGGTTGTGTCGAGCAAGTTCAGGCATCCTCGTTTCCGCTTTCCTTATCTCCTCTGCGCTATATCTGCCGCTTTGAGCAGCTGTCTGATAATGGGCCACCATGCGGGCATCGTTCATATCTAATGCCCCTTCTTGGGCCGCCACAATGGCGCTTGCCTCTATGTCCTCTGACCTAGTTGTTCTCCCTCCGCCCTGTGCATTCCTTACTACTCTATCTGGATTGTCCTTGTAGTTCGCCTTAGCTCTATCAATGGCATCTTTAGTTTTCTTCTGCTCTTTTTGCGCCGTGCTTCCCTCAGAGTAAATGCCGATTCTCTCCATAGCTCTGCCGAATCCGCCGGTTACAGCCCGCCCAGCTTCTGTCTCTTTAAGTCGACTGCCCGCTGCCCCTGCACCAGCTTTGGCACCAGCTTTTGTATATTTTACTCCTTTTCTTACTGCCCCGGATGCAAAGCGTCCGCCTGATGCGACTAGGCCGGTGATAGCGGAAGCACCCACGGCGCCGGTTTGGAAAACAAAGGTATAGCCGATTAGTAAGAATCCAATAACGGTCAAAAAGGAATACAAGCTTTCGGTTGGTGATCCTCCGACTACTGTCCGATTTGCTAAATGGCCCGCGAGATAAAGAAAGAACGCTGTCG
Source organism: Candidatus Staskawiczbacteria bacterium (assembly GCA_041659225.1). Lineage (GTDB taxonomy): Bacteria > Patescibacteriota > Minisyncoccia > Minisyncoccales > Staskawiczbacteraceae > JBAZYR01. The sequence continues at coordinate 148,851 of JBAZYR010000001.1, read as the reverse complement.
GGATGCCGAGAATAGACCAGCTAATTAATTGATCTCGCCATTTAGTGTAAAAAGGTTTTGTCGCAGCAAAAACCCACGAAACAATACCCAATGGTGACAAAATTACCAAACACATTAATGCAGCGGGGCGGAAAAGGAGAAGTGCGCCATAAAGTAAAAAGATCATGGTGGATACGATCGCGAATGCGCAGACAGTCATGCCATAAACTAAAAACCCAGGGAAATTGTCAGTGTCTGAAAGTGTCTGAAGCGCCGGCCCATGCATCGGATTCAAAACGGCAGCCCTCAGCGGCTCTACAACCCCGCCAGGCCCAGATGCACTAAGAAAATATTCCATTGTCACATTGGTCACATCGATAGCCACACCACAGATTACCATAGAAAAATTGATCAAAATCGCAGCTATTATTAAGGGTCCTAAGGTTTTTTGAGCTTCATACTCTCGCATTCTCAATATTGTCGCGATTCCGACTACTACAAAACCAAGAACAACAAACATGTTGGCAAAATCCCTAACTATGGTCCAGCCATGTATAACTAAAGTGTTCCCTGTGATAGAGTTTCCAGAAGAAACAACAACTGAGTTGAACAGGCTGGCGCTAAAATCAAAAGCCCACTGGCTAAGATAAAACGTCAACCATATCACTCCCCTTAGGGTCATTTTTCCGAGTTCTTCTTTCCAACTCCAAGCGAATGAAATACCAAGGCCTATGGCGAGCGCTGTAGCTAGACCGAATACGACGGAGGAGGCGAGGACTCCGCTCTCGCGATTTTTTGGACAGCTGATAAGAACGAAATAAAACTTACACTTTTCAATTATAGTTTTAAACATGAAGTGTTTATTATTTACAATGCACCCTATTTGTTAGAACCAATTTTTTATTATACCACGCAAGAAAAATAACAAGCAATGTCAATAACTTTTAGTCAAATGTTTCTGCTAAATTTATCCAATCGCCGACACTCAGAGATTCGGCTCTCCGGTCAGGACTTACGCTGTTAGCCTTGAGCCAAGCCAAAAGGTTTTCTCCCCCAATCTTTAAAATATTTTTAAAATTTCCTAATATTTGTTTCCTTGGATGCGAAAATCCTGCTTTTACTATTTTAAAAAACAGTTCTGGTTTCAAAGATTCCAAACTTTTTTTCGGGACTATTTTGATTATTGCGGAATCGACTTTAGGCTTGGGCCAAAAAGATTCTTTGGGAACGTAATTTATAATCTCTGGCGTCCCATAGAATTGAACCGAGACTGCAAGCAGATTCATCCTAGGTGGCTTAGCACAGATCCTCTGAGCAACTTCTTTCTGAACCATTAGTATCATTACCTTCGGTTGATTTTTTATCTCTAGAAACTTTCTAATTACCGGCGAAGTAATATAGTAGGGAAGGTTGGCAACTAGTTTATAATCTCGGAACAGATCCTCATCTTTAATCTTCAGAATATCTTTTGGGACAATTTCCACATTTTTGAAGTCTTTTAATGTTTCCCTTAATAGCTCCACCATTTTTACATCCTTCTCTATGGCGATTACCTTTTTCGCCTTCTTTGCTAACTCTTGAGTCAAAATACCGGTTCCTGGGCCGATTTCTAAAATATTATCACTTGGTTTTATGCCTGCGGCACTGACAATCTTATTGAGTGTGGCCTTATCCACTAAAAAGTTCTGCCCCAGTCCTTTGGAAGGGTGTATCCTAATATTCTTTAAGGTATTTTTAATAGAATTTTGGTTCATTTTTCTATTATATCAGTAAAGTATTCTGAACGAGCAACTAGGTATATTAATAGTATATTTAAACAGTAAGTTTATTATGATTTTGTACTCGGTTAGTATAATGGGTTCTGTGAACAAGTCGCTTGACTGGGGGTCTTTTAAATGCTATTTTTAGAGTACCCTTATTTCCTATCAAAAAAGGAGTGAGGGCTTTAAAATATTACACCTTTATCTTTCAAAAAACTAAAAAGCAAGATACTGGTCGCCTGTCACTATGCGTGGAAGAAAATATCCATGTTGACAGTATTCAAGGGTTTCTTTAAGTCCCCTTGTTTTTATTATAGCTTATTATCCATTATTCTTTTAGGTTTAGTGTATTTCGGCATTAACAGGTTCCCTCATTCTATACTCTGGCCGCAAACAACCTTAAAGTCTGCCGAAGCCTTCATTAGCCCCGTTTCCGACGACTCCGTCGATTCTGGAGATGGGGTTTTGTTTTTGAATCAAAACAGCACTTTGTGCCTAGAGCCGCCTGAGTTAAAGATCATCCAAGGGGACAGTTTATCAGCCTTTTGTCCGCCAAGGGTTTTATCTTCGAAAGTTTTGGGTTCTATCTTCGGGCAGGGTCCCCAGATAAGGAAGGAAATTGTTGAGTATACAGTGCAATCAGGAGATACTTTTAAATTAATTGCGGAGAAGTTTGATGTTTCTTTGAATACTTTATTACTGTCCAACGATCTGTCTAGTTCTTCAAAGATAAAAAATGGACAAACCCTTATTATTCTGCCAGTTTCTGGTCTAGTCCATATAGCAGAATCAGGTGACACCATAGAAGAAATCGCTAAGTTATACAAAGCAAGCGCAGATGAGATATTAGAGGTAAACGACTTAGCTGATGAATCAGATGTCTACATCGGTGATATTTTAGTCGTTCCGAATGGAGTAATGCCCAAGAAGGCACCGGTATTTCCTCAAACATATTTGGCTGATAACTATTTTATCTTTCCAGCTCAGGGGATAATAACACAAACCCTGCATTGGTATAATGGAGTTGATATTGCAAATAAATGCGGAACGCCTATCTTTGCGGCAGCAGCGGGAGTAGTACAAAAAGCAAAATATGGATGGAATTTTGGCGGCGGTAATATTGTTACAATTTTACATAAAGACGGAGTAGTAAGTTATTATGGGCATCTCCTGAACATCGCTGTTAATTCCGGCGATATAGTTGACGTTGGACAGAAAATTGGCTTGATCGGCGGTCAGCCCGGTATGGACGGAGCAGGAATTTCTACCGGCTGCCACGTGCACTTTGCTACCATTGGTACAAAAAATCCTTTCTCGAAATATCCGCTCGGGTATCAAATGAAATACGTACAGGAATAAATTAAGGTTATGTACTAAAAAACAGGGGAGCGTTCCCCTGTTTTTTAGTATCTCGCATATTATTTACATTTTCCACATAGTTTTGCCTCGGGGCATGCCTGTAATCTATCTTCGGCTATTTGCTCCCCGCATTTTTCACAATTCCCATATTTGTTCGTTTCAATTTTTTCTAAGGCGGAATTAACGTCTCTCAACCTTAATTCCAAGCTATGTTCTACTGGGAGAAGGTTTTCGTATTCTTGCATCTCGTCAGCTTCTTCCTCCATGTCTACACCGTCGAATTTAGGGTAGCGGGTATTCCAACCTCTTTTCGGGTCGCTATCTTCTTTCGCAAACTTTTTTAATTCTCCCTCAAGAGATTGTTTCTCTCTTTCTAGCTTTTCTTTTAACTCCTTTATTGATTTTTCGTTCATGTTTTTAATTATTATTTTGTCGTAACGTTTGGAGGATTTTCATTTTTTTTAGTATCTTGCTCCGCCCATTTATCTAGGCTTTCCAGGAATTTTCTTCTTTCGTCTTCTTCTTTGGTGCTGGTTTCCTGCATTTTTTTAATCAGTTCCTCTTTTTTACCGCTGTCCGGGATGCTTTTAATGAATGGCTTTTCTTCGATGTGCTCTACTTTTTTGTACTCTTGCCGCCTGATTTCCTCCTTTCTTTTGCTTTCTATTTCCGCTCTTTTTTCCCCCTCAAGGTCTGTTTGCGCCTTTTTTGATTTTCTGCTTTCCTCCTCTCTGCTGGTTATTCTTATATATATTAATCTAAGCGAGTTGCTTATTTCTGCTATTTTTTGCTTTAGGCTGTCTTCCTCGGCTAGAACGCGTTGGTATTCGTCATCAGTGTCTTGCATACGCTTTTCTATCCCTTCTATTTCTTTTTCCATGGCCCATCTCCTCTTTTCCATGCTTTCTCGTTTTTCTTCCGATTCCCACCGCTTCTTCTCCAGCGTTTGCTTGTCTTTCGGCGCATTGGTTGTTTGCTCGGTCTCGCTTAAGAAATTTTGTTCGCCTTCAACGTTTTTTTCTTCTTCCGAAAAGGTTCTTAATTTCACTTCTGCGTTGTTTCTCTCTAACAGCAGTTTATTTTTTTGTAGCAATAGCGGTGGTTCTTTTTCTCTTTGAATAGCCTGCACTTTTTTTGCCAAGTCGTTTTTCTCTGTTTCTAAATAGAAAATTTGCTGCTTTTCCTCTTCAGAAGCAAAGCTTTTCAGTTGTACCATTGCCTGAGTCTCTTCAGTTGATTTTTTCTGGAGTATCTCTGCTCTAGCCTGAGCTTCCTCCCCGATGTTTTGTTTTTGTGCCTCTCCTCTCTTGAGCATTTCCATCTTCGCTTTTTCTGCAAGCTCTTCCTCCGGAGTTTTCATGTTTATTATTCGGTCCTTTTCTTTCAACGCCACGCCCTCCCTCAGTGCTTGGATATCTTTTCTCATAGTCCTTACTGCGGATCTGTCGAGAAGGTCCTTTAATTGTTCTTCTTTTTCTGCTGTCATGAAATTTTATGATTTGTTTTTCATCTTTTTGTTTATCAATGAAAAAAATAAGGGAAAATTTGGCAGGAATCTATTGGTTCTTTCGAAGTATTCCCTATAGCTGGGAATTGTTTTTAAATAGTGTCTTTCTTCTATCATATAACAAAAATAGAGACAAATATAGATAACGATGGAAATAATGAATAAAGAAGTATCCAAAAGGTAAAGGGATGTTCCAAAGGTAAGGAAAGAAAAAACTATATACGAAGGATGGCGGATGTAGCTATAGATGCCCCTGGGGTTTTCTCCTCTGGTGATATACACACAACTTGGGAAGGTTGCTTTGGAATAAACAAGGTAGGCGAAAAGAAAGGTGGCGGTTAAGCCGAGAAGCATGCCTATTGATCCACAGAACAGAGTTAGGGTTGTGTTGGCATGCCACCCGTTATCTGGCAGCCCTAAAATGTATGAGGATATTTTGAATGCCAGGACCGCAACAAAAATATAAAAGGGGATCAATAAGAATGTTTCAGCTTTGCTTTTATGAAAAAAACGTTTGGTCTTGTAATTTAAATAGAAGTTATTAAGAAAGTAAACTATCCAAATAATAATTATAAACCAATATGGTCCCGGATTTATGAAAACCATGTACTTTGTTTAAAGTTCTGAGGACTTTTTATTTCTTTGGTTTGAATCCTGCGTCTTTTGCAGAGAGGTTTATTCTGCCGAGTTCATCAATTAAGATTACCTTCACAGGTATGATGTCTCCCTCCTTGACGACTTCCCCTACGCTCTTTATATGATGAGAAACAAAATTTGATATGTGAACGAGGCCGTCTGTCCCAGGGAGAACTTCAACGAAAGCTCCGAAGTCTGTAATCTTTTTTACCTCCCCTTGGAATATCTCTCCGACCTGGACTTCTCTGGTCATCCCTTTTATCTGCTGTATTACTTCTTGCACTGCTTTGTCGTCCTGGCCAGTTATGAAAACAAGGCCGTTATCTTCAATGTCGATACTCACCTTGTATTGCTCGGTCATTTTGTTAATTACGCTCCCTCTTGGTCCGATCACCTCGCCTATTTTTGCAGGATTAATCTGAACAGTTTTTATCTTTGGAGCCCAAGGAGAAAGGCTCTCTTTGGGTTTTGATATTGTTTTACTTATTGTATTAAGAATTTCCAGTCTTGCATTTTTTGCCATCTCCAAAGCTTCCCCCATGGTCTCCTTTGTGATGCCATCGGTTTTGGTATCCATTTGAATTGCAGTCACTCCATTTTTTGTTCCAGCTACCTTAAAATCCATACCGCCTAAGTGATCTTCAGGACCTTGGATATCAAGTAAGAGTTTTTGTTTGTTTGGATCTTCATCCTCGGCCAATCCTATCGATATACCAGCTGCTATTTCTTTTATCGGTACGCCGGCATCCAGCAAAGATAAGGAAGCAGCACAAACTGAAGCCATGGATGTTGAGCCATTACTGGATAATATTTCCGAAACGATTCTGATAGTATAAGGGAACTGTTCAAACTCGGGAATGAGAGGCAGTAATGCTTTCTCGGCTAAACAACCATGCCCAATTTCCCTCCTTTTCGGCCCGCGCATCGAGCTTACCTCTCCAGAGGAGTAGGGTGGGAAGTTGTAGTGGTGCATAAATCTCTTTTTCCCGATGAATTCCATGCCTTCTAACAATTGCTGGTCTTTTGGGCCGCCTAAAGTAAGAATGGACAGAACCCTGGTCAGTCCGCGGGTAAATATTCCAGAGCCATGCGTTCGTGGCAGAACACCGACTTCGCAAGATATTTTTCTGAGTTCATCTCTTTTTCTTCCGTCGGGTCGTTTGTTGTCTTCGATGATACTTTTATAGATGGCTTTTTTTGCTTCTTCCTCAAAGTATTCTAAGGCCTGCTTTATCTTAGCCGGGTCGGTATATTTCTCTTTTATAGAAGTAATAAATTCCTCTCGTAGTTCTTCAACGGCAGGAATATTTTTCTCTTTTGGCGTCATTCTATCTAGAGCTTTCTCTAGTTTGTCTTTCGTGAACTCCCTTGCTTCTTTTTCCAGCTCTCGGTCTGATCTGTCGGGCACTTCAATTTTTTCTTTCCCCAATTCGTTTTTGATATCATTTTGAAAGGCAATAATCTTTTTAAGCTCTGGTTCGGCAGCTTTTGTAGCTTCCATTATGTCGCTTTCTAGAATTTCTTTTCCGCCCATTTCTACCATATTTATCAATATTTTTTTATCAGCCTCCACTGCAGTCAAGATTAAATCAAAGTCGCCTTTTATTCTTTCATCGTAGGTTGGATTAAAAATTAATTTTCCATCGTTTCTAGCGACACGAATAATTGCGACTGGGCCATTCCATGGAATATCGGAAATAGATAAAGCCACTGAAGCGGCAGTTAATCCTAAGACATCCGGGTCATTTTCACCATCCCAGGAAAGGCAAGTAATAATTACCTGAGTTTGTCTTTTAAAGGCTTTCGGAAAGCGCGGCCTTATGGCGCGATCGATCATTCTGCCTGTTAAAATAGCGTCATCAGCTGGCCGGCCCTCTCGTCTGATAAACCGAGAACCGAAAATTCTGCCAGCAGCGTAGTATCTCTCTTCGTAGTCTACTGTTAAAGGGAAGAAATCAACTCCTTCAGGCTCCTGTGCAGACATTACTGCAGTTGCTAGAACCTCGGTGTCTCCCAGCTGAACCAAACAAGAGCCAGAAGCCTGCTCGGCCCAGTTTGTTATTTTCACTTGTAATTGTTTCCCTCCGATTTCAATTTGTTTTGTAATATTTTTTTCCATTTTTATACCTTTATATTTTTCGTATATCCCAGCAAGAATTTTTCCGGTCCTTTGTCTAGGTCTATAAACTCGTCGGCTATTTCTTTCAAGTGAGAGGAGGTAGTTTTTCCAAAAGCCATTACCTCGACTCTCTTGCCCTGATTTTTAAGATATTCGACTAGGGCAATGAAATCTCCGTCTCCTGATACCAGGATTATTACATCTAATCCTGGGGAGGTTCTTATGGCATCAATAACTATGCCGACGTCCCAGTCCGCTTTTTTCTGGCCGTCGTAAAATTCCTGTAAGTCTCTTATCCGTGTTTCAATGCCCAGTTTCGTTAGTGCCTCAAAAAACGGCTCTTCAGTGCCGGTTTTTGTTCTTACCACGTAGGCAAACGCTCGGATAAATTTCCTTCCCGCGACTGCCTGTTTTAAGATTTCTTTGAAGTTAACTTTTGAGTGATATATGTTTCTTGCCGAATGATAAAGATTCTGCACGTCAATCAATACCTCTACTCTTTGTTCTTTTGGTTTTGCCATTCTCCTATATGTACGGATTTGAGATCCGTATAATTGTAAAAATTTATTATTTCGTTATTTCTTCAGGCCTATCTTCTTAACAATGTCCTTGTACCTTTTGTCAGAAACCTTTTCTAAGTATGATAATAGTTTTTTTCTCTTTACAACCATTTTTATTAATCCACGCTTGGAGTGGAAGTCCTTGGGGTGCTTTTTGAAATGAGACAACAATTTATTTATTTCTTCGGACAACAAAGCAATCTGAACCTCCGGAGAGCCAGTGTCGGTATCGTGAACGCCGCTTTTCTTTATGATTTTTGACTTAGCTTCTGTTTTAAGCATGTTTTTAATATATTGGTGTGTGAGTATAGAGTTAAATATATATGATAAATGTGGAAATGTCAATCTTTGTGCGCCCAGCAGGAATCGAACCTGCAACCTTATCCTTAAGAGGGATCTGCTCTGCCAGTTGAGCTATGGGCGCAAAATTTAAGCCGTTTACCCTTTAACACTGAATATTATACGTTGAGCCCAATATTTTGAGTATTTCGACAATAATAGTTCCAGCAGCAAAAGCTAGGGCCATTCCTATAATAGTTGTTACTACGATTTTTTTCCCTAAACCCCTTAATTCAGGACTTCCTCCGGAGGCTAAGACGACTATTCCGCCTATTGTCAAAAAGAGAATAGCAAGTGCAACTACAAGCTCATTCTTTATAAAAGTTATAATATTCACAATAGTTGGGCATACGTCGGAAAGTTCGCACTTAGGACCGCAAGTAACTATAGCAGCGGAAGCTAAAATTGGAAATAGGGCTAACGATATTAGAAGAACTACAAATGTTTTTTTCATGTTATAAGAATTAAATCTTATTCTTAATATATCATATTGTATGTGCCCTCGCCAGGACTCGAACCTGGACTCCGACGTTCGAAGCGTCGTATGATGTCCATTTCATTACGAGGGCGAATTTGTCTAAATTTTACAACAAAAAATATGGTTTGGCAAGTTGAAGAAAAGGCGGCTTTAAGCTATTATCTAATTATTATGACTATTCCGAAAGAAGTAAAATCTGTTATATCAGACCTCAAGAAATCAGGATTTGAGGCATATATTGTCGGCGGTTGCGTCCGCGATTTTTCGCTTGGCATCACTCCCATGGATTGGGACGTCACAACCAACGCCAAGCCAGAGGAAATACAAAAAGTTTTTCCTAAGAGTTTTTACGAGAATAAGTTTTTGACGGTTACAACTCAAACCGGGAGTAAAAATGAGAACCTAAAGGAAATCGAAATTACCACCTATAGACTAGAGGCCGGGTATTCCGATAAAAGACATCCGGATGAAGTTCGATTTGCCAAAACACTGCAGGAAGATTTAGCGAGGAGGGATTTTACTGTTAACGCCATGGCTTTGGAAATAGAAGCTAAAAAAGTTAAGTTAATAGATATTTACAACGGCCAGGCGGATTTGAAGAATAAAATAATTAGAACAGTAGGTTCTCCGGAAGAGAGGTTCTCAGAAGACGCGTTGAGGATGCTAAGGGCAGTACGATTTGCCACAACCTTAGATTTTAAAATTGAGGATAAAACCGCTCAGGCTATTAAAAAAAATAGCGTTTGGCTAAAAGCAATTTCAAAAGAAAGGATTAGGGATGAGTTTATAAAAATTATAATGTCAGATAAGGCAGCTGATGGCATAGAATTGCTCAGGGAGCTTAACCTCCTGAAGTTTATTGTCCCCGAGTTGGAAGAAAGTTACGAGGTCGGACAGAACAAACATCACATTTATGACTGCTGGCAGCATTCTTTGCTCTCTTTAAAGTATGCAGCTCAAAAGAAATTCAACCAAAACGTCCGGTTAGCTGCTTTGTTCCATGATATAGGCAAACCCAGAGCTAAAAGAGGCGAGGGAGAAGATTCTACTTTTTACAACCACGAGATAATAGGAGCAAGAATGACGAGAGATATCTTAGAGAATTTAAAGTTTTCCAAGAAAGACATTGAAAAGATAGTCGGCTTAGTTCGGTACCACCTTTTTTACTATAACGCAGGCGAGGTAAAGGATTCTTCTGTCAGAAGACTAGTCAAGAACGTTGGCCCGGAAAGCATGGAAGAATTATTACAGGTGCGGATGGCAGATAGAATAGGATCTGGCGTTCCCAAGGCTGAGCCATACAAACTGCGCCATTTAAAGTATATAGTCGATAAGGTTTCCCAGGATCCGATTTCAGCCAAGATGTTAAAGATTAACGGCAGCGAGATTATGAAGATGTTAGATATTAAGCCAGGTCCGAAGGTTGGCAGCATTCTAAATATTCTTTTGGGCCAGGTTTTGATGGATCCGAAGAAGAATAAAAAAGAAGTGTTGAAAAAAGAGGCAGAAAAATTAGGCAAGTTGTCTGAAAAAGAATTGGAGAAAATATCAGAAGACGCTAAGAAAGAAAGAGAGAAGATTGAAACCAAGAGAGATGAAATGACAAAGCAGAAGTATTGGGTGACATAAGTTTAGATACAGGGCGGAGTATGCCGGTAGTACGCACCCTTCGGGAGGGTGTAGACTGGGTCCGATTCCCAGCGCCCTGAAAGTAGCAATAAAAATACCGCCACAATGTGAGGCGGTATTTTTATTGCATAGCCCGCTAGTCCATGGCGCGACCCAACTGTGTGAACAACAAGAACATAATTGTAAAAACAATCACCATCGCGAAAGGGGCTATGGTCGATACCCAGTTCCTCCTATTAGGTTTAAAATATCTCAATAGGAGTGAGTTTGTGACGACAGAAATAGAACTTAATGCCATGGCTAGCCCAGCGAGCTCGGGTTTTAAAACTAATCCGAAGCCAGCGAAAACTCTGGCAGCAACAGGAATGCCGATGACATTATAGAATAAAGCAAAAAACATATTCTGTTTTATCTTAACCATTGTTTCCTTGGAAAGCTCGATAGCAGTGACGACGTCGTTGAGATCATTTTTGATGATTACAATACCGCCGGTTTCCATAGCAACATCAGTTCCATTGCCCATGGCTATGCCTAAATCAGCCTGCGCCAGCGCAGGGGCGTCATTAATACCGTCCCCAACCATTGCTACTTTTTTCCCACTAGCTTGTAGTTTCTTAACTTCTTCTGCCTTATCTTCTGGTAAGACCTCGGCTAGAACATTGGTTATGCCGACTTGAGGAGCAATTGCCATAGCCGTTACTCGATTGTCTCCGGTAATCATATATACTTCAATGCCGAGTTTTGTCAGTCTCTCAACCGCTGATCGTGACGTTCCCTTCACGGTATCAGCTACGGCTATAGCGCCAACGATCTCATTTTTGTTGGCTAAAATCATCACGGTTTTTCCTTGTTCCTCCAGTTTTCTTAATTTTCGGCTTATCTTTTCAACGCCTAACTCGGCTACCTCAATAATCATTTTGCGGTTGCCAAGAAAATATTTTTCGTCATTGATTTGTCCAACAACTCCGTGCCCCGGTACAGCTGAGAAATTTTTGACTTCGTACAAGTCAATCCCTTCTTCTTTGGTGTAGCCGTAGATAGCCTCTGCCAAAGAATGTTCAGATAATTTTTCTAAACTCCCGGCAATCGCTATAATTTCCTCTTCCTCTTGACTGGCGAAGCTAACTATATCCGTAACTTCGGGTTTCCCCTTTGTCAGGGTTCCTGTCTTATCAAAAATTATCGCGTCAATTTTACATGCTGATTCCAGAGGTTCTCCTCCCTTAACCAGAATCCCGTATTCAGCTCCTTTACCCGTTCCAACCATGATTGCGGTTGGGGTAGCTAAACCAAGAGCGCAAGGACAGGCGATAACAATTACCGCAGTAAACGCCATCAAAGCGAAGGCAAACCCCGCTCCTATAATAAAGAACCAGATCAAGAAAGTAAGCACGGCGATGCCGATGACCATCGGAACGAAGACGGAAGAAATCTTGTCGGCGAATGCTTGAATTGGGGCTTTTGACCCCTGGGCCTCTTCAATAAGCCGGATGATCTGAGCCAGGGTCGTTTCCGATCCGACTCTTGTAGCCTCAAACTCAAAACTGCCCGATTTATTAATGGTAGCTCCGACGACCATATCTCCAACTTTTTTCTCTGTCGGTATACTTTCGCCCGTGATCATTGACTCGTCAACCGCAGAAAGTCCCTTGGTGATTTTTCCATCTACTGGGATTTTCTCCCCGGGACGGACAATCACGATATCGCCCTTCACCACCTCATCTATAGAGATGTCCTGCGTCACGCCGTTTCTTATTACTCGTGCAGTCTTTGCCTGCAGACCCATGAGTTTCTGTATAGAGTCTGAGGTTTTCCCCTTAGCCCTTATCTCAAGCCATTTTCCCAAAATAACGAAGGTAATTAGAAACGATGCGGTTTCAAAGTATAGTTCCGGTATTTTGAATCCGTTTAATCCGATAAGGGAACTGTTCGAGAAGACGTAAATTAGGTAATAAGCCAGACTGTAGAGGTAAGCTGTGGAAGTACCTATTGCTATCAAGCTGTCCATATTAAAGGTCTTCATTTTAAGGCTTGACCACATGCCTTTGTAAAAACCGTAGCCGATGCCGAATTGTACAGCTGTCGATAATATCAGAGAGACTATTCCAAAATATGGCGGAAGGGAGTTAGCTCCCGGCAACCATTTGAAGAAATCCAAAAACATGAAATATAGCATTGGCGCGCTTAAAACAGCGGCAATGATAAATTTCTTAAAATAGCTTTTGATATCCCGCGTTCTTTTCTTGGCTTCAAATTCTTTGTCCTTTGAGTCAACAATCTCCGCCCTGTAGCCAGCCTCCTTTACTGCTTTTATCAGCATGTTCGTATCAGATAAAGAGTCATCGAAGAGAATCGATGCTTTTTCCGCAGCGAAATTAACATTTGCGTCTTTTACGCCAGGAACCTTTTTTAAGGCCCGCTCAATTATTTGGGCGCAGGAGGAACAATGCATGCCGTCGAGCGAGAGGGAAACTCTGGCGTTTCTATTCCCGTCCTTCTCTACAGCTTTTTGGCTGTTTGCTCCGTCGGGTTTGCTACCTTGCGAGATAAAGCTTGGTTGCTCGTGATGAGTGCCTAGTCCGATACCCGATAGATCAAACATCTTCCAAAAATTGACAGTTTTTGCTAAATTTTCCAGATATCCTTTGGCTTCTGGAAAATTCTCCGGAATTCCTATCTCCGCTTTTTTGTCGCTTTTAACCTCCCCTTGGAAGAATGGCTTGCCATTTTCGTCATTGATAATTCTCCCGACAGCCTCTATTCTGTTTTCTATGCTTAAACTAACCACCCCTTTGCCGTCTGCGTCGCGTACTGCTGGAACGGCAGACTTTTTTGGATCTAGAGCAGGCGCTTCAACTAATTCTGCACTGTATCCTGCGTTGTCAATTATCGTGAGTATTTTTTGACCGGCTTCTTCATCACTGGGATCTGTGCCTATTGAAGCTCGCCCAGTTTTAAAATCGATCTCAATATCTTCCGGAGATATTCCGGAATCAATCAAGTCCTCTTTAATAATCTTTTCGCAAGCCTCGCAATGCATCCCTTTAATTTTTACTAGAATTATTTTTTTCATGTTTTAAGAATCTTTAGTCGATAGCTGATTCTATTTTATACTCAGTATCTTTTAAAGTTTCTTGGATTTCCTGCAAGCTTAATTTGCGGTCGGCCGTTAAATTAATCAAACCTTGGATTCTATTTATTTTCAAATCTGAAATTCCATGGATTCTGTTAATTCGTTTGGTCGCCAATTTAACACAGGCGTCGCAAGTTAGCCCGCGAATTTTAAATGTGTTTTTCATATTTTATTATTATTCAACGACAATTGATCCGCGCTTCATTCCCATAGCGCAGGTTATGAGATACTCTCCTTTAGTTTTAGGAGTGAATTGCATTATGATTTGTTTTCCTGCCTCCAATTGTATGGGATTGGTATACAGATTTTGTACCATAATTGCTGACATACAACCTATTCCGTCTTCTTTCGGATCAATTACATATTTTACTGGCATGCCGACTTTCACTCGGAAAACATTAGGCTGGATGTCCTTAGCAATTGTGTATGTACTGTTAATTAATTGTATTTGAGAGCCAGTATTATTGGTAGTAGCGCCTTCTTCGACAGGAAGATTCTTCACCCCTCCGCCGCACCCACACCCGCCTCCGCCTCCGCCGCAAGATCCGCCAGTATTCGCTGGTTGGGTATCGGCGTTATCTTGAGAGGCAGCTTGGTTGCTGTTTGCATCAACAACATTAAAGACTCCGGTATACATCCCCATAGAACAAGAGAATTTTATAGCCCCGGTCTCTTTCGGAGTAAATTCAATAATATTCTCTCCGGCTTGTAGGTTTTTCCTGATGTTATATTTCGACATAACAATGCTTGCTGCGCAGGAGTAGGGCGCATCAGCTTGAATCACCCATTTTACAGGGATGCCTTTTATCACAGTAAACTTGTTCGGTTGATATCCGCTCCCCGTTTCCCTCATTTTTACAATTTGAACTCCGTTTACAAGCGTAACGTTAGGGTCGTTTATCTCAATATTGTTATTTCGAGCTGAAGCGAAAGTAAGTCCTGCGAGACCGAAGCCATTTGAGATATTCATAAGACCGAATATAATTACCACCAAGCCAGCTAGCTTGAAAAATTGCTTTGCGGCATTTCCCTTGACAATAGAGGTTAATCCTCCGATGCCAAGTAAACCAGGCATTGTTCCCAGTGCGAAAGTGCCCATTATTAAAGCGCCTCCGAGAAAGCTCCCTGTTCCTATCGCGTAAACTTGCATGGCTTGCGTAAAACCGCAAGGCAGGAAAAATGTTAGAGCGCCAATCAAAGTAGAATTTCCATGGCTGTATTCTTTTTTATGGCTCTCTATTCCGACGGTTCGGCTGATTCCTTTCGGCAAGGTTAGCTTTAGTTTTCTAGCCCACGGGAATATCTCGATCAATTGTAAGCCCATGACCAACATCAACGCACCAATTGCGATTGTTACAAATCCCAATAGCGTCCCAGATAATTGGAATATGGATCCTACCATTCCGAGCAAGCCGCCCAGGAAGGTGAAAGATAAGAGTCTGCCGAAGTTGAAGAATACATGGGGACGGAATTTTTGTCCTGCGCTAGCCTCTGGGTGCATTTCGGCATGTCTCGCCGATATACCCAATACCAATCCACCGACAAGAGCCATGCAGGTTGAAACACCCGCAGTTAAACCGATTAACAGGACTATTGGCAAGGTTAGTGCGCTTGAAGCACTAACGCCCCCCATACTAGTAATCCCTAATCCTCTTGCTATAAGGTATAAACCCAAGAGCAATAGGCAGGCAATGCCCAATTCCTTATAGTCTTTGCTACTTTTACTGATGAAAGAATCTTTTTTTTCTGGGTCGCCGATATTATATCCTGCTTTCCCAATTGCTTCCGAAAGCTGCGCTATGTTTGGTTCATTTTTTTCGTCACAGTAAATTATAACGTGTTCTTTGCGATGATCCGCTTCAGCCTTTTGCACTCCGGAGATTTCTTTCAAATTATCTTCGATTAATATCTCGCAAGATTTGCAGTGCATGCCGCGGATGGGTAATATTATTTTTTTTGGCATAGTAATGTTCTTATTTTAATATTTTTTCAAACAAAAAACCATTAAGAACCCAGCACATTTATTTTGCGCTAGGTTTATTCTTAATGGGTTTTTGTTTTACTCGATCTTTACTACAGAACGCAAACTAGAGGCCTCGGGCGGTGGTAGAAAAGATATTTGATATAGGTAAGCGGAGAAATAGCCACGGATGGACTGGGAGTCGGGAATGATTGCAGCAGTAGAAAAAACAGTTTTGTCGTTACTGGTTTCGGTCTTGCTTATTGTTCCAATTCGATAAGGGCTATTGTCTTTGCAGCACAGGGAATATCCATTACCATGTTGTTTATTCTCCGTTGGTTTTTGACCGTTTTCTTGACTCGGCACGCATTGTTTATCGGCTATACCCGAATCCATACCAGATAGCAACTCAATAACACCCTCATCCATTTCTTGGTGGAATGTGGTCGAGGCAGCCGCAGCGCCAACGCAATAAAAGTTAGCAAAAACTAGGGCTAGAATAGTTAAAACTATTATTTTATTTCTAAACATTTTTAAGCTTAAATGTATTGGTATATGTGAATGAAAAATATACATTGTTTCAGCTTTTGAAGTGTAAGAGTATTATAGCAAACTGAGGGGGTCTGTCAAGGTGTGGTATATAATAGAGGAATCTTTCTTTTCGGAATAAAAAATGGTACTATTTGTCATAGTTAGGGCCCGTAGTATAGTGGCAATACGCCGCATTCGCATTGCGGAGACGGGAGTTCGATTCTCCCCAGGTCCACATTTGATTTATCAAGTCGAGGTTTTAGTTGTGATCTTAAATAATATTATGAAAGGTGAAGTAGTCGCTTTTATAGGTGCACCTGGTGTGGGCACTTCATTCCTTACTCGACAAATGGCCTGTCGTAACTGTAACCCCAGTTTTTTAGAGGGAGAAGAGGGTATTTTTACTTCTACTATTTTAAGTGTTTTAAATAATAAGATAGATACTCCTCAACGATATGATTGGTTGGCTGAACGTACTAGATTAATGTTAGAACGAGCGCATGCCATCGCTGGTATTGGTATCACAAGCTATGTAGATGGCGATATCCTGCTTTTAGAAGCATGGCTCAATGCCGAAATCGGGAAACAATCGCCACCGATTTTACGGAAATGGATTAAAGCAAACTCACATCTGAGAGCTGATAAAGTTATAGTGCTCACGGCACCCGGGCAGAAGATTCAGGAAAACATTACAAGACGGGGGAGAATCAGTGAGCAGTCAGATTTCATACAACAAAGAGCCCAGAGAATCGGGCAGGAGTGCAGGAAATTAGAGGGCAAGCATGAGCATGTTAGAATTTTGGATCGCAACAATTTAGAATTTACAAAAACAGAAACACTCGATTTGGTTGATAATCTGATCAAACAAATTCCTTCGCTAATTTATGCCAAAAAATATTAATTATCCAAAAGTAGGGGTCAGTGATATCCTTTCCACTTTTTGGAAGGGAATAAGGCCCCAAAAATGGACGTTGTTTTTTCTTATAGTTTTTATCGTGTTAGCCAGCATTGTAGCAATTGTTACACCAATTTTGTATAAGCAATTTTTTGACGTTGTTTCGGTTGACGGGGATAAATCAGCAATTGCTTCTCGACTGTTGACGATAATAATTGAAATAGCGATTTTGAATGGTTTTATCTGGCTGTTTTACCGTATAGCCACTCTTTGTAATAATTCATACCAAACCGGCACTATCGCGCGTTTAAAACAGCAGGCATATGATTATTTGATAGAGCATTCTTATAGTTTTTTCACAAATAATTTTACCGGCTCCCTTGTGCAGCGGGTCAATCGTTTTGCTCGATCGTTTGAAACATTGGCCGACCGTTTAATTTGGGATGTGTTGTCTCTGCTTGTGAGAATCGTTTCTGTGATTGTCGTCGTGGCTTTTATAAACAAATGGATCGCTCTGCTTATTTTTGTCTGGATAATATTATTTTTACTATTCAACATCATATTTTCCAAATGGAAGATAAAATACGATATTTTGGTTGCAGAAATTGATTCCAAAACCACTGGGTATCTTTCTGACACGATAACCAATCAAAATACAATCCAACTATTCGGCGGAAAGGCCTTCGAATCTAAGGGATACAAGGCAGTAACGGATGAGCAGGCGAAAGCGACAAAGACGAGTTGGAACCTAGATTCTATAATGGAAGCCGGACAGGCATTTTTAGGATTTGCAATACAGTTTTTACTTTTTTACTTCGCCATTAAATACTGGAACCAGGGTTTATTGACAGTTGGCGTCTTCGTCTTATTGCAGGTATATATAATCGGCTTGATTGATCAGTTGTGGGGTTTTACCCGCGTTGTGAGAAGCGTATACCAAGCATATGCCGATGCGAAAGAAATGGTTGAAATTATGCTGTTGCCTCACGAAATTAAAGATTCTCCCTCCGCGAAAGAACTCTTAGTAACGAACGGACAGATTGAATTTAAAGATCTTAGTTTCAGCTTCAATCAAACTAGAAAGGTGTTGGAAGATATAGATTTAGTTATAAAGCCAGGGGAAAAAGTAGCACTTGTTGGTCCATCGGGCGCAGGCAAGACAACGTTCGTGAGATTACTATTACGCTTGTATTCTCCAACTGCCGGTAAGGTTTTAATTGATGGGCAGGATATACGCTGTGCGACGCAAGAAAGCCTGAGGAGGAATATTTCTGTAGTTCCGCAGGATACGATACTATTTCATAGAACACTAGCCGAGAACATCGGATACGGGAAGCGCGGTGCATCGGAAGAGGAAATACAAAAAGCAGCAGAACTTTCTCATTGTAATGAGTTCATCAAAGATTTACCCGAAGGCCTCAACACATATGTCGGGGAAAGGGGGGTTAAGCTATCGGGAGGAGAACGTCAGCGAGTGGCGATTGCCAGGGCAATACTTAAGAACGCGCCGATATTAGTATTGGACGAAGCAACGTCTAGTTTAGACTCTCATTCTGAGATGTTAATCCAGGACGCATTGAATAATTTAATGTCCGGTTGCACTACGATTGTTATCGCCCATCGTTTGTCTACGATACAAAAAATGGACAGGATTATTGTTATTGATGACGGGATGATTATAGAACAAGGAAGCCACAGCGAACTGTTAAACAAAGAAAATAGCTTATACAAAAATCTCTGGTCCCTACAGGCTGGTGGATTTTTGAAGGATGCGGAGGTAGACGCAGAGGAGGAAGAAGAAGATGAAGAAGAAAAGGAGAGTAATAAAAAAAGAACTGAAACGAAAAAGACTGGGTTTTAAGAATAAAAACAATGCCAAGAACAAAATTTCGTTTTCTTTGGAGTAATCACGAACCGAATATATTCATAGAAGCGAACATAAACTCTTTTATTAAGTTCCGGGACGTTACTCCCTGGAACGATGTCTCTGAAATTATTCAGGTATCAGCGGATAACGATATCCGCTGTTTTCATTCGGAAAAGGATATTGAGAGAGATACCGAAAGAGGTAAATTGCTTTTTGACAAAAAGTTCATTAATAAATTTCTAAGAACGCTGGGCCGCGATTATGCCCGGCATTGGCAAATGTTTAAAGAAATCAGGGATCTAAATGTCAGCAATCTATCCAACAAAGAAATCATCGCTTGGTTAGAAAAAATAATTGATGAGTGGTCATATATTATTAGCTACTTTCGATATAGTCAGGCAGCGGGCACTCACTATCTCACGGAGGAGATCAAAAAATATTTTGTTCCAAGAAACGCCTCGCTTTTGATGTTGCCGACAGAAGTTGATGATATGAATTTAGAGCTTTTAGCTTGGCAAAAAATTGTAAAGAATTCGTTTTCTGAGAAGATCATCATCAATCACGCGGCGAGATATCCATGGATTGTTATGAACCATTATTCTTATGGAGAGGTTTTAGAAACATTAAAGCAAAGGTATGCCTACGATAAATTGAATCTTACCCCGAAGAATATTGCAGAGGAAAAGGCGGTTCTCAGAAAGAAACAGGAAGTAATAATATCTAAACATCCGGAGGCCAAATCACTTGTCAATTTAGCACAAAGAATCGCTGTCACCAGAATCGCCATAAAATCCTGCTGGGCAGGTAGCGATTTTTATTTAATCCCGTTTTATCAAGAAATATCTAAGCGGACTCACGAGCGTGTCAACGATCTATGGAAACTTTATCTCTTGGAGGATTTAAAAAAAGCTGTTAACAAAGGTGAGCTATTGTCCGCGAAAGAAAAATCAGACAGGAAACGATGTTTTGCCGGTCATCTTAAAAATAAGAAGTTTTTCCACTATTCCGGGATAAAAGCGGAGCAAGTGGCAAAAAGAGAATTAGGGCCGTTGTATAAAGAGGCGGACACAAAGATTTTGCGAGGAACGCCTGCGAATCCCGGAAAAAGTACTGGTGTCGTGCGTGTCCTACGTGCTAACGATGTTGAGAACACAAGGCTGGTTAGGAAAACGTTTCAAAAGGGTGAAATTCTTGTAACACAGATGACGCAGCCTAATGTCATGGATATAGCCAGCAAAGCCGCAGCTATAATTACAGATGAAGGAGGGATGCTGTCTCATGCAGCTATCATTTCGAGAGAACTCCACATTCCTTGTGTAGTGGGGACACACTATGCAACCAGAGTTCTAAAAGACGGAGACTTGGTTGAGGTGGATGCATATAGTGGTATAGTTAAGAAGATTTAATCTTTATATATGTGAAAAGCCCGGGAAGATTTCCTCCGCGGGCTTTTTTTCTGTGGGTGGTGTGGCCGATTGGATCAGTCGAACCAGAGTTCGACCACTTCATGGGCGACGGACTCGAGTACTTTCGCGCACTCAGCGTAAACCTCAGGCCCCATTTTCCACGGGTTCGGCACGCCGCCGTTCTTTGCATTCGCGACCATGACCAGGCCTGGGAAGTTCTGAGCTATGATATAGCTCGCCTCGGCCCGCGACATACAGACCACGAGATCGAACCGGTCAAGGTTGACATCGTTGACCCACCGGCTTCGGTGGCCCGAGATGTCAAGGCCGTAACCTTCGCGCATTGCGTTGACGGAGGGGCTGTTCGTCAAGACAGCGGGATCGCAGCCTTCATAGGTTCCAGCGCTTTCGACCGCCACCTCTTCTGGGAGCAATGCCTTGAGAAACGCCTCAAGCATCGGACTTCTGCAGGTATTACCCTTGCAGCAGGACAGAATCGATTTGATCACGACAATCTCCTTTCGTAGTATAGGACACACCCAAACGGATTGTGAAGCAACTGTATTGATTATACCATATATATAATATATGTCAATAGTTGCGAAAGTATTCCCCGTCTATTAGAATAGGGATATGGTAAGCATCAATTCAAAAGACTTTAAGAAGTTCTTCACCGCCAACACCTTTGTTTCATGCCTACATAGCAGTTTTTTACTGAATGGATCGATGAACCGTGCGGATATTTTCTTGATATACAAAGATGGCGTATATAATACTTTTATCAACCGGAAAAAAGAGAAAATCTGCCTTCAGTACGGGTTGAGACTGTATAAAAATAAGAAGCTTTACGATAGGTACTACAGAGATTTTAAAGCCCATGTAAAAAAAGCTAACACTATAGTCATACCCAAATACTCCGTAGTTCCTAAGAAGATGACAAAAAAGGAATTCTCTGATCTTGCTAAGTTCTTAGGGAAATTTTGGTATTATTACGGCATGGTAGAATACGCATATCTTGATCTAGCGTTTGAATGGGCGAATGCTCATGGAGACAAGAAAATGATGCAGAGATTAAAAGAAATAAGTACCTTCAAATTCAAGGCCAGAGAAGTGCTGAATGCATTTTTCTTTAAAAACGGCGTCACACAAAATGTTCTTACTTCAATTTCCCGGGATTTTCTCACGGACTATAAAGCTAAATATCTGTATCTGGATGAGCTATTGGATGTGTTCAGCGGAAAAATAGTCGATCCTGAGATAATTAAAGGTAGGGGAAAATGCTATGCAGCAGCCAGTATAGATGGAAAGACAATAACGTTCAGCCTCAAAGAGGCATTAAAATTTGATCGGAAATTTAACTCTATCAGCCAGTCACGCGTACTCAAAGGAGTTGTAGCTAATCCGGGAAAAACTCAAGGCAGGGCTGTGATAGCACCGATGCTCAATGACTATAAGCTGATTGCAGAGATAAACAGAAGGATGAAGAAAGGAGATATTCTGGTAGCCGAGACCACAAGTCCTGACATAATGATTCTTTGCAAGAAAGCATCGGCTATTGTAGCTGATCAAGGAGGTATGCTTTCCCACGCTGCGGTAGTAAGCCGAGAATTAAATATACCTTGCGTTATACAAACTGAAAGGGCGACGAGAGTTATAAAAGATGGAGACGTAGTTGAAGTAGATGCTTACAAAGGTATAGTCAAAGTAATTAATAAGTAAAAAGCCACCGTAGTGGCTTGAGATTTGCAGCATATTACTCTTCGATAAAAAAGAATTTTCCTTTGCATCCATCTTCGGAGCATGTGAGACGGCATTCCGTCTCTTTTTTGGCGTTTGCCCCCCATCCTGGAGGACTGTCAGTAGATGGAACCTTTCCTTCTACCTTCAAATGCCCTTTCTGGCAAAACGGGCACAGGACGTCTGTCACTGTTCCTGCTTCCATTCGATGCTGGCGTTGAATCTGGCGTGCAATTGAGGGAAAAAGGCGGATTGTGTTGCCTGGCAATAATGCGCCGATTGAAAATGGATTGCTAACTTGATCGGTCTGCTGCATATCGACTCTCCTTGTCAAAGGACTATTAGAAGTAACAAAAAACTTCCCGTCTCTAGAGCATAATTAAAATTATGCTGCAGGGACGAGAAGTCTTAAACTCGCGGTGCCACCCTGTTTCTCAACTGAGAAGATTCAATTGAGCTCTTCGTTGACTCCTCCGCTTAAAGCGAATTCATCAATTATCCCATGGTTACGGGGGAATCCGGATCTCCACTAAAAGCAGAAATCACCTCCTCGGGCCCAACCCCTTTGCTTGCGCTAAGGGACCCGATTCATTGGTTTTGGTTATTGTTAAGGTGTTTACAGGATAGCAAAATTAGCTGGACTTTGTCAATACTCATATGTATATTGCCGCACGAACTTGATATTATGATATTCTTATGTATGATTAATAAATGCTGTTAATCACGAGTTCTTTTATACTATGAAACCACCGGAACAACCAACTCCAAAGGAGAACGAGATGGACAATTCGCCAGAAAGTAGAGAGGAAACGCTTTCGGCTACTGAGATATTAAGAGAAACAGCGGAAAGATTCCGTATCCTCGGCGTTGAGGCAGAAGCTGCTTTGACCGCCGGGAGGGACGCAAAAACCTATAGCCAAAAGCTCAGAGAAAGAGCACAGCTTTTAATTGATTTACCTAATCGGTTGCCTGGCAGGTTTACAGATGTTGACAAAAGGAGAGAAGCTGAGATTCTTAAAGAAGTTCTGGGCTTTGCAGGTGCAGCGAAAGATGCGCTTGAGGATAGCGACGGATCGTTCCTCCTCGGAGCACTTTTATCGCATAAAGGCGATAAACTCAGAAGTAAAAATGACATTGAAAGGTTGGTCGATTCTTTGAGAAACAAGAGAAAGTAATTTGTTTGGGTATAGGGCGACTCTGAAGGAGTCGCTTCTTTTTTTGCCACAATAGTTGGTGAGGCGATGATTACTTCGTTCTTCCAGAACAAAAACTTGACACAAAGGTATTCTTTGTTAAGATGATATTAGTAATGGATTTCTGGAAGATTCGTCCGTCTGACCACGGACATTTTTTATAGAAATTTCGAGATAAATAATAAACATATTTTTATGGAAATAGATATAAAAGGATTTCAAAGAGCCTTAAGCCAGGTCGCTCAGGACCGAGGCATATCGGCCGAAAAGATAATAGAAACGTTGGAAGCAGCGATTGCTACTGCGTACAAGAAAGATTACGGCAAGAAAGGACAGAAAATCAAAGCCAGCTTCAACCCAGTATCTGGCGATGTTAAGTTCTGGCAAATAAAGTTAGTAGTTGACCAAGACATGCTCTATACAGAAGAAGAGCTGGAGGCCTTGAAAGAAAAGAAGGAACTACCCATGGAAAACGCGGAGCACGAAGAAGGAAAAAAGGTGGTTTTTAACGAAGAAAAGCACATAATGCTGGCGGATGCTAAAAAAGATAATTCTAAAATTAAGGCCGGAGAAGAGATAGAGATTCCTTTGGAGCCAAAAACAGATTATGGCAGAATCGCCGCCCAAACAGCCAAACAGGTTATTCTCCAAAAGATCAGAGAAGCAGAAAAGGAAAACGTTTTAAGTGAGTACAAATCCAAGGAAGGAGAAATCACCTCAGGCGTTATACAGCGTATTGAGGGCAATACTGTTTTTGTTGATATAGGAAAAACTCTCGGCGCCTTGAATAGAGAAGAACAGACCCCAGGAGAGTTTTACAGGCCAGGGCAACGTCTAAAGTTCTACATACTTAAGGTAGATGACACGCCGAGAGGCCCGGTTGTTCTTTTATCACGTTCTTATCCCAAATTAATATCCAAGCTTTTCGAATTAGAAGTACCGGAAATCACCACTGGTGTTGTCGTTGTAAAATCAATCGCCAGGGAGCCCGGATTCAGAACAAAGATAGCAGTGACCTCAACCGAAGAGGGAATCGATCCTATAGGCAGTTGTGTAGGCCAGAGAGGCACTAGAATTATGGCCGTGATAAATGAACTCGGAGGTGAGAAAATAGATGTTATCGAATGGAAGGAAGACCCAGCTAAGTTTATTGCTAATGCTTTGGCTCCTGCCAAAACCGTGGATGTTAAGATCGATAAGAAGAATACCGCCTTGGTTTCAGTCCCGGAAGACCAGTTATCATTGGCTATCGGAAAAGACGGTAGGAATGTAAGGTTAGCTGCTAACCTTACCGGCTGGAAGATTGATGTTAAGGGGGTTGGCGTAGAAGAAGTTGCGGAGGAAACAGAAGAAAAGCCGGAAGAGGAGAAGAAACCCAAGAAACCCAAAACAACAAAAAAAGTCAAGAAAGCCGAAGAAGTTTCTTCCGAACCTGTAAAGGAGGAAGGAAAAGTCGATTAATAATTAATAACTGGCGAGTGCGCAAAGCGTTACTGCCTTTTTAAATTTATATGGCAACAATAATGTTTCCTATAATCGTTTCGATTTTAACAATCGGATTCGTGTATTTTCTGTTCCAGAAAGTTAAGAAATCTCCCTCTGGCAGCGGAAAAATGCTTGAAATCCAAAAAGCTATAAGAGAAGGTGCAGTTTCTTATCTAAAGAGGCAATACAAAACAGTTTCCATAGTTGCAGTCGTTCTTTTTATAATTTTAGTCGTAGTTTATAGCATCAGCACAAATGATATTAAAGCCGGCTTGATCACCGGTATCGGATTTCTGATCGGCGCTCTTCTCTCCGCTTTTTCCGGAGTTATAGGTATGTTGGTTTCTACGCAAGTTAATTCTAAGGTCGCAGAGGCCGCAAAAAAAGGGCTAAAACCAGCTTTAAATCTCTCTTTCACCGGAGGATTGATAACGGGGCTATTGGTGGTAAGTTTGGGTTTGCTGGCAGTTGCCGGCTTCTATTTAATAACGAACGACTTGAAAGCTTTAATCGCCCTGGGATTCGGAGCAAGCTTGATTTCTGTATTCGCCAGAATCGGAGGCGGTATTTATACAAAAGCTGCTGATGTCGGAGCTGACTTAGTCGGTAAAGTAGAAAAAGGTATTCCTGAGGACGACCCGAGAAACCCGGCTGTAATAGCTGACCAAGTCGGGGACAACGTCGGCGATTGTGCTGGCATGGCCGCAGATATTTTTGAAACTTATGTGGTTACAATTGTAGCAACAATGATTCTGGCGGGATTGCTTTTTTCGGGAAAAGCTCAGTTTATTATGCTGCCTTTAGTATTAAGTTCTGCGGCAATGGTTGCTTCGGTTATAGGGAGCTTCTTTGTGAGGCTAGGAAAGAAGAAGAATATCATGGGTGCCCTGTACAAAGGTATTGCAGTAACTGGTTTGCTTACTGCCATTAGTTTTTACCCAATTATACAAAAGATGGTTGGGGCAGAACTGGCAACAAACTATTTTCTTTCAACATTAATAGGTTTAATTATTGCTGCCGGAGTTTTTGTAATCACAGAATACTACACCTCAAAGACACACGGACCGGTAAAAAGCATTGCTGCTTCTTCACAGACCGGACACGCAACCAATATCATCACTGGTATTGCTATCGGCATGCAATCAACTGCTTTACCAATTTTGCTAATTTCAATCGGCATGGTTGTAAGTTTTTGGCTGGCCGGAATTTATGGAGTAGCGTTGGCCGTTTTAACAATGATTTCTCTAGCCGGTGTTGTAGTAGGAGTCGATGCTTACGGCCCCATCACTGATAACGCGGGAGGAATAGCTGAAATGTCTGGGTTGCCAGAAAGCGTCAGGGTAATAACAGACGAATTAGATTCAGTCGGGAACACGACAAAAGCAGTAACAAAAGGATATGCCATTGCTTCGGCAGGATTGGCTGCCTTGGTTCTGTTTGCCGCTTATTCTTATGAATTAAGTGGCTTGGGCGTAAAGGTTTTATTCCTATTAGACAACCCAAAGGTTATTGCCGGATTATTCATAGGCGGATTGCTGCCATATTTATTCGGTTCCCTTGCCATGAGCGCAGTAGGGAAAGCAGCCACAGGAGTTGTAGAAGAGGTAAGAAGGCAATTTAGAGAGATTAAAGGATTAATGGAGGGGACAGCCAGACCAGAGTATGGCAAGTGCGTTGATATTGTAACAAAGTCTGCTATTAAAGAAATGGTCCTTCCTGCTTTAATTCCAGTGGTAGCTCCAATAATTGTCGGATTAACCTTGGGGGTTGAGGCATTAGGCGGACTTTTGATCGGATGTATAGTTACCGGCCTTTTCGTTGCCATTTCTATGACTACTGGCGGTGCTGCCTGGGATAATGCCAAGAAATATATTGAAGAAGGAAATTTCGGGGGCAAAGGGTCTTTTGCTCATCAAGCAGCGGTAACCGGAGACACCGTTGGAGACCCGTATAAAGACACAGCGGGGCCTGCTATCAATCCAATGATTAAGGTTATTAATATCGTTGCTTTGCTCATCGTAGGGTTTTTAGTGTAAGACAAATTAATATATATCACGGATGAAAAACACTCTTAAAAAATTGCCTAAATCGCAAGTAGAAATTGAATTTGAGGTTCCGACAGAGGATCTTGCTAAATGTCTTGATAAAGCCACCGCACATGCTGCTGAGCATTTGCATATAGACGGTTTCAGAAAAGGTAATGCCCCAAGGAACGTAGTTGAGGAGAAGGCTGGTAAGGAAACTCTGTTGGCGGAAGCAGCTGACTTGGCTGCAAAAGATGCTTATACCGAAGCAATAAAAGAGCACAAACTTGAGCCGATTTCTTCACCTGAGATAGAAGTATTAAAATTAGCGCCAGGTAATCCCTTCCTTTTTAAACTAAAGGTTTTTGTCATGCCTGAAGTTGAGTTGGCTGATTACAAAAAGTTTGCACAGCAAATTAAAAAGAATGAAGTTTCTATCACAGAAGAGGATATGGCAGACACTTTTGCGTATTTGAGAAAAAGCAGGGCAAAGTTTTCCCAGTTGAGCCGGCCAGCTCAAGAAAAAGATTTTGTGATGATTGAATACGAAAGTCCGGAATTATCCGGAGCCATATCCACCCCCGATGCCAAGAAACCCATAAAAGACGAGTTTATTTTAGGAGAGGGAGGAATGGTTCCAGGATTTGAAAAGAATCTTATCGGGATGTCAGCCGATGAAGAGAAATCTTTCTTCATTATCTTTCCTAAGGAATCAAGCAGGAAAGATCTAGCCGGCAAGGAAGTCAATTTTAAAGTTAAAATGCTTTCGGTCCAGCAAGTCGAGCTTCCAGAAGTTGACGATAATTTCGCCAAGTCCTTGGGAAATTTTGAAAACCTCGTTGCGTTAGAAAAGAATATCAAAGACGGAATGAAGATGGAAAAAGAAGGGCAGGAAAGGGAGCGGCAAAGAAACGAGGTTATAGAAAAGGTTGCTGAAAGATCTAAACTTGAGATACCAGATTTTTTGATTGATATGGAAAAAGACAGGCTGTTCAATAATTTCCAGGACAAGATAAGCCAAAATTTCAAGATGACTTTCGAGGAGTATTTATCCTCGATTAAACAAGACGAAAAAACAATAAAAGAGTCTTTCCAAAAAGAAGCAGAAAAAAAAGTCAGAAACTTTTTAGTATTGAGGGAAATCGGACAAAAGGAGAACGTATCAGTTGAGGAAAAAGAGGTGGAAGAAGAGGCCAATAGAATACTAAAAAAGTATCCGGCAGAGACTGCAAAGAAAATTGACATTAACCAGCTTAAAGAGTATGCTAGAGGTGTAGTATACAACGAAAAAGTATTTGAAAAGCTAGAAAGCTTTTCAAGAAATGAAAACTAGAAAGTTTTCGAAAGTTAAGTTTAAAAATTAAAATAAATGCCAATAGTTCCAACTATTGTAGAAAAATCACAACGCGGTGAGCGCGTTTACGACATATTTTCTCGGCTTTTAGAAGAGCGGATTATTTTTCTTGCGGGTCCCATCTCGGACATGACTGCAAATCTGATTATTGCTCAAATTCTGTATTTGACCTCCAAGGACGCCAAGCGTGATATCAAGCTATATATCAACAGTCCCGGAGGTTCGGTTACAGCAGGGTTAGCAATTTACGACACAATGCAGTACGTCAAATGCCCGGTTTCTACCATTGGAGTCGGCTTGACCGGCTCTATGGCTGCGATTCTTTTGGCGACAGGCACAAAAGGTAAAAGGTTTGCTCTGCCTTCAGCTGAAATTTTATTGCATCAAGTGGCGGGCGGCGTTACAGGACAAGCAACTGAAATAGAGATTACTGCCAAGCAGATTGTTAAACTAAGGGAAAGGCTAAACAATATTTTGTCTTCCCACACAGGCCAGCCGCTGGATAAAGTAGAGAGGGACACTGACAGGGATTTTTATCTGACAGCCGAAGAAGCTAAAAAGTACGGCTTGATTGACGAGGTTATCGGAACGAAATAGATAGGCAATCAAATATTTTGTAAATACAACAGCTCACCACGTTATGGCGAGTTGTTTTATTTAAAAAATATATTTAAATTCGGAGCATTAGGGTCTCATTCGTAATCTACAAATGATATGCCGATGATACGAATAGATAACATATGGATTTAATCACAATAGTTTTAATCACTTTAATCGCCGCAGGTGTCGGCGTTATTCTCGGGTATCTTGCACGCCAATCTATTGTCAAAAAGCGAGCGGGAACGATAGAGGCGAGGCTGCACAAGAGAATGGAGGAGGTAAAACTCGAAAGCGCCAATACTCTAAAAGACGCCAAAGATAGAGCCTCTGATATTATCGCTAAAGCCGGAGAAGAGGTTGACCAGCGAAGACGCGAAAGCTTAAAGAGCCAGCAGCTTTTGCTGGATAGAGAGAAGCTTTTAGACAAGAAAATATCTGTTTTCGACGAAAAAGAAGAAGAGCTGCGCCAAAAAACAGAGAAGTTGAGAGAGGTGAAAGAAGGTTTAGATAAATTAAGGCAGGAAGCCGAAGAAAAATTAGAAAAAATTGCTAAGATCTCTCGGGAAGATGCAAAGAAAGAATTGCTTTCTTTAGTTGAGATAGAGTCGCAAAAGGAGATTTTAGAAAAGATCAAGAAGCTTGAGGAAAAAGGCACGGAAAGAATAGAAGGAAGAGCAAAAGAGATTTTAGCCCTAGCTATTCAAAAATGTGCTGTCCCCCAAGTTCAAGAATTAACTACAACCACTATTGTCCTTAAGAACGAAGACATTAAGGGAAGGATTATCGGGAAGGAAGGGAGAAACATAAGAACCTTTGAGAAGCTTACCGGTGTCGAATTAATAGTTGATGAAACGCCAGAGTCAGTTGTTATCTCAAGTTTTAATCCTATTCGCAGGCAAATAGCCAAATTAGCTTTGGATAAATTAATCCAAGACGGAAGAATCCAGCCAGCTAAGATTGAAGAAAAAGTTGAGGAGGCGAAGATAGAGATTGCCAAGAAAGTAAGAGAGGCAGGAGAAAAAGCAATTTACGAAGCAGGAATCATCGGAGTCGATGACAAGCTTATACAATTATTAGGCAGGTTGTATTATAGGACGAGTTATGGCCAAAATGTTTTAATCCATTCGATGGAAGTAGCATTTCTGGCAGAGGCCATCGCGGACGAAATCGGGGCGAACAGCCAAGTAGCCAAGAGAGCGGGCCTTTTGCATGACATAGGGAAAGCAGTTGATCATCAGATCCAGGGCTCTCACGTTGATATTGGGATTAAGATTCTACAGAAGTTTGGAGAGAATCAAGATATAATCAATGCGATGCAATCGCATCACGAGGAACACCCAGTAGAATCTATCGAAGCTATTATAGTTAAGGTAGCTGATGCCATCTCAGGCGCAAGGCCAGGGGCCAGGAAGGATACATTGGAGAACTATTTGCAAAGGTTAAAAGAACTAGAGGATATCGCTATGAAGTTTAATGGCATAGACAGGGTGTACGCTATCCAAGCCGGGAGAGAAATAAGAGTTTTTGTACAATCAGATAAAGTAGATGATCTGGGTGTCCAGAAATTAGCCCGCCAGATTGCAGATAGAATTGAAGAAGAATTAAAGTACCCCGGAGAGATAAGAGTAGTGGTGATAAGGGAGAATAGAGTGGTAGAATACGCGAAATAGAAGAAAACAAAAACCGCCATCAAGGCGGTTTTTTGTTACTTGAAGTCTAGTTTGCTACCGACAGATAGTCCCGTCTCATTTACTAATCCCGCGTTTATCTCTAAAACGTATTTTGCTTTTTCTGTCGGAACAATATCCGGGCAGGGACTGATTAAGCAGGGTTGTGTATTTTCGTTGATAAAAACCACTTCTTTATTCTCGTTCAGCCAAATTATATCTAATGGGATTAAAGTATTTTTCATCCAAAAAGGATAAATGTCTTCTTTTGAGAAAATAAACAACATGCCTTGGTCGTTTTTTAATTCTTCTCTAAGCATCAGTCCATTTTTCTGCTTTGCAACGTTATCAGCTGTCTCGACATTAAAACAGTTGTTGTCGAAACAGACTTGAGTTTTTGTTTTTGGGGGAAATAAAAAATAGCCAATTAATATTATTGCAATAGCTAGAATCAGTATAATCCAGTAAATTATTTTCATTTAAAGAGGTCTCTTATTGTGGAGCGGGTAAGGGGAATCGAACCCCTGTAATCGGCTTGGAAAGCCGGTGCACGGCCACTATGCGATACCCGCATTCGGGGTATCCAGATTCGAACTGGAACTAAATGCTCCCAAAGCATTCGTGCTACCGTTACACAATACCCCGTTATAGAAAAGATAATATCATTTTTTGTAAATCTAGTCAAAATATTGAGAAAAATGGACAACTATTGTATAATTAAGAATCATACATCTATAAAGTCATGAAGTTAAAGGAGAGATTGGAGGCAATTAATTTACGGGAACAAGGGAAAAGCTATAATGAAATAAAGAAAAAGCTAAAGGTTTCGAAAGGCACCTTGGGCTGTTGGTTGCGTGATATTGAGCTCACTCCGAGCCAGATTTTAAGATTGAAGGGTAGACAAATGTCGGGACTAAGCGGGGGAAAGATCAATCGCGAAAAAAGAATAAAAAGAACAAAAGAAGTTATAGAAGAAGCTAAAAAAGAGCCTAAGGATTTGATGAAGACCCCTTTATTTTTATCAGGTTTGATGCTATATTGGGCAGAAGGTGACAAAGGGGCTAGAGAGGTGGTAAAATTTAGCAATTCAGACCCTGTAATGATAAAATTGATAATGGAATGGTTCAGAAAAACATGCGGCGTTCCCGAAGACAAGTTTCGGTTGTGTATACACATGCACTCGCTTCATTGTCGTAAAGATATAGAGGAATATTGGTCTGATATAACGGGCGTCCCCATGTCACAATTCTATAAAACTCAGATTAAGAAGACTTCTTTGGGGTATAGGAGAAACAAATTATACAATGGAACTTGCGCAGTAACAGTCTGTAATAAAGACCTATTCAGAAGAATTACTGGTTGGAAAATAGGATTTATAGAAATAATGAAGATAAAAGCGCCCTTATAGTTCAACGGATAGAACACGAGTTTTCTAAACTTGAAATGGAGGTTCGATTCCTCCTGAGGGCACAAGAGGAAAGTTATTTATTTCATGGTGGGCGTAGTGTAGTGGATAGCACAGAAACCTGTGGAGTTTCTAGGGGGAGTTCGAATCTCCTCGCCCACCCAGCGTTTGTAATCTAACACATCTTGGATTTGAAGATAAAATTTCTTTTTGATCTGTTTCTCTCTTTAGTAGCTCTGATTTTGTTCGCCCAAGGTCTGGCTCTGTACGAGTTGATCCCAGTGCATGCAGTATCTCTGGTTATCGGGGTCGGTTCGACGTCTGTTGTAGATTTTTTTCTTTATCCGTTTCTATTCTTTATTTTACGTTTTCTCTATCTCGGAGCTAGAACTCTTCTATCCGCAAATTCTAAAAATGTTCCCGAACTTATTCAATCGGGGGCATCTTTCTGGTCATTTATGACTGACTTCTTCAGGTGGGTTATGGCTTTTTGGTTCTCCTTAGTGGCGACGGGCCTGATGGTTGGGTCAGGCTTAATACCGAATCAAGATCCGCCGCTATTTTTTGTAATTCTTAATTTTTACCTGGCCTTCTTCATTTATTTTTTTGTTTTAAGAAGAATAATGGACGGGGATTATTTTGATAAGACTCAGCGGATTTTTTCTAGTGCCTTAGATAGTTCGCCAGAGACCATAAGCGCTCAATCTAGCGTTACTCTGGTTAGGAAGTTTTTTTCACTTCTCCTTACGATACTTTGTACCCTATTTTTTCTTGGTGTGTTTTTTCTCTCCACTTTTTTGATATCGTGAGGCACTACTACCCACGCTGCGCATTCAAAAAACAGCCCGATTCCGGGCTGTTTTATATTTAGTATTCTATTTCTTTTCGTCCAGTTTTGTTTTTAGCATTATTTCCTGTCCCTCTCTCAGAATTTTTAGATCAATCTCTTGGTCAACTTTGCATTTTTGCAGGATGTTAGCTAATGGATTTTCGAGACTTATTTTTTCTCCCCCGCATTCCAGAATAATATCAAATTCCTTAACTCCAGATTTTTCAGCAGGTGAGTCTTTTATAACCGGAGATTCTCCTAATGTTTCCCTGACGACTAGGGCCCCATCATCAACCGACAGTTTGTTCGCCTTGGCCATATCCTTAGACAGTAGAATATATTTTACGCCCAAAAATGGAACTATAATTTTCCCGAATTTCTTTATTTCTTCTAAATCTTTCTTGGCGTAGTTTATTGGAATAGCAAAACCAATATTCTGGGCGCCCATTACCATAGCTGTGTTAATGCCGATTACCTTGGCTTGCCTGTTAACTAATGGTCCACCGGAGTTGCCGGGATTAATCGCTGCGTCAGTCTGTATCAATCCTCTCAAGTTTTCAGCTTGTTGGCTAAAACCATTAAGAGCAGTAATGTATCGGCTGAGGCCGGAAACAATCCCAGCGCTAACGGTGTCGTGGAATTCTCCTAAGGCGTTTCCTATCGCCACTACTTCCTCGCCTAATTCCAGCTTGTTTGAATCGCTTAATTCCAAATAGGGGAGGTCTTTGGCATCTACCTTGATTATAGCAACGTCGTTAATCGGGTTCCGGGCCAAGACCTTTGCTTGGAATTTCTTAGTTGGCTCGACAATGACTGTATAATCAGCGGTTGTATCAGCTACAACATGATTTGAAGTAAGAATATATCCGTCTTTTGAGATTATGAAGCCGCTTCCGCCTCCTATCTGAGTCTTCTCGTTGCCTGCCCCGTGATCTATTTTCGGCATAGCATATTCCTTGCCACCGAAAGGATACATGTAAAAACCTTCTACCTTAGGAAGGTCTTTTGAGACAACAATAGTGATTACTGCCGGGCAAACCCGCTTTGCGATTTTGATAATCGATAAATTTTTTGCCATATGCCGTATTATACCAAGCAATTGGTTGGCAAACAAGAAATGTGTGATTATTGTCTTGACCGTTATTTTATGGTACTATATCTAAATATACAAAAGCCCCTAAAACCATAGGAAAAGGGCGAATTTGCCCCCGTAGTTCAACGGATAGAACAAGAGACTCCTAAGCTCTAGATTGAGGTCCGACTCCTCATGGGGGCACAACATAAAGTCTAATTATAGGGATTTATGCAATATAAAAGAACAAAAAAGAAGAAAGTAGTTTCAGCAGCAATTTTAGCTACATCTGCCTATACGTCTGTTTTGTTTGCCTCAGGTTTGATTTTAGGCTACTTAGTGACAAAGTATTTTTACGAAAAGCATATAGAGAACGGACCTTTGAAGTTTATTAACATAAAATTTAAGGGTTGGAATTTTCATTTGCATCATTGGATTTTCGGCTGTTTACTGTTGATATTCTTTTTCTTAGGTGGATGGAGATTCGAGTTCCATAAATTCCTTTGGGGGGTACTGTGCGGAATGATTGCTCATGATATTTATGATTTTAATGATTGGCACCAAGTTCTGGCCAAAGAGAGAGAATAAAGGTTTCACAATTTTAAGAATGCGGCTCTAGGGTCGCATTTTTAGGGAATAAAGCCCATTTTGTATAAGTTGGATAAATATTATAATAATAGACTTGGAGAGGTACCGAAGTGGACATAACGGGACCGCCTCGAAAGCGGCTAGCCCTCACGGGCACGTGAGTTCGAATCTCACCCTCTCCGCAGACAACATTTTTTATCGAGGACCGACTCAGCCGAGGCGATTGAGCGATCGAGACCGTTCGGGTTCTGGCGCTGGAGCAAAATTCCCGAGATAAATTCTCGGGTTTTTGATTGACAAATTATTGTGGTGGGATAAACTAAATACAGAGTTAAGTAGCTATTGTAAAGCTAATAAAATAAATAAAAATATGTCAAGAAATGTAGAAAGTGGACCACAAATATCAGAATCAGAGGGTATTTCCGCCGAAAAAGAGGTTTTTGGCGAAATCGGAGGTAGAGAATCATTGGAAAAATATATAAGAGAATGCGACAGCGCGGTAGCTGGCTTTAAAGAAAGATTGGGGGGAGACATTAAAGAAAATGAAAGACTGGAAATAGAAACTGTCTTAATGGCTACCTACGCGGGTAAGGCTTATCTCGAGCTTATTGCTCCACGAGTTGAGAAAGGGGAGAATATCAAAAATTTAATTGCAGAAGATTGCAAAAAACTTACAGAAGACCGCGAAAAACCAGAAACACGGAAACTCGGATTGGAAAGGCGACAGGTTTTGTCTGAAGATTATCGGACCTTTAGAGAAATAGCAAGGAGGCAAGTAGAAGCGCTTATAAAGTCAGAAACTCTTAGAAGGGAAGATTCAGAAAAAACATAACCAAGAATTCTTATCGCTATTGGTTTTAATTCAGCACAATTTTCATACAAAATAGGTTCTAACTTCGTCCATCAAAGATTAAGTCAGGAATAATTACACATTCCTTTTTCTCCTGAATAATAGTTTCAACAACCTTCACGATGCGGATCCCCGATTTTTAAGAAACCACCTTTTAATTAAGGTAGTTTTTTGGTAGAGTAAAAAATAATATGTCAGTAGAAAAACCAGAATTTAATATACAACAACCAGATGCGGGGAAAACTGAAAAAGAAACCTCTGCGGAGCAAGAAGAGGTTATGCTTAAAACCGCAGAAATAGAAGAATCGCACGCTATATCAGAAAAAGGAATCAACGAAACTCTGTATGTTTCTTTTAAGGGTGGCGGCGCTGGGATATTCAAACCAAAAGCTGGGGAAAAGCCCGTACCAAAAATGGAAGATGTTTTTCCGGTGGGCACTTACTTCAAAAGAGAGAGAGCTGCGTATCTTGTTGATAAGGCTTTTGGGTTCGGCCTTGTGCCCCCCACCGAGATTAGAACAATAAATGGACAAGAGGGAAGCATACAGAAATTTGTTGAAGATGCAATAGTCCTTAATTTGCTTCCACCGGAACAAAGAGAAAATCATGAATTACAAGATGAACTAATGAAGGTTTGGGTTTTTGATTATATTATTCATCAGTCGGACTCATCTGACGAAAATTTTCTTGTAAAAGATAGCAGAATCGTAGCGATTGATAATGGTCTGTCTTTCGAAAAAACTGAAACAGATTTTGACTATAAAGATTTTCGGAAACAACCTCCGGCAGCCGAGATACGAGAGAAAATAAAAGGGTTTTTTTCAGATGAGAAAAGAATGAGTTCACTTAGGAATTCATTGTCTGAATTATTATCACCCGAAGAAGTAAATGCGTGTTTAAGACGGGCAGAAAAAGTCAAAGATTTTGTAAAAAAATAAAAATTCCTAAGTAGGAAAAGAAAAGGAATAGTCATCGACCGAGACGCTTATTTGCAAAGCATTAAAAACTTGCTAAATTCTCCTTAAAATTTTAGTTCTAGTCCTAGACACACCGCCAAGTGCATACTATACAGTCGACTGAGTTCTCGCATGTAGGTAATTTTTTATCATAGTGTTATAGTAAAGAACAGGATTATTTTTCGGTTAGTAGATACTATACTTTGATGATACAACCAAGAAAAGAACGAAAATTTTTCTCCGTTATTATTGCAGGAGGTGTTTTTTTAGCTGTCGGCTCTGTATTATTCGTCCCCCTTATCTTTTCACATTCTTTTATTTCTCAAGCCGCAACTTTCCAGATTGTAATCAATAATAACGAACAATACACTAGTTCCAGACAAGTAACCTTAACCTTTAGAGCCAGTTCTACCACTGAAACCGTTATTTTGTCTAACACGTATAATTTTAACTATTCAGTCATTGGGCCGTATAAGGCGAGCCAACAATGGACTCTATCAAGCGGAGAGGGAGTGAAGAGCGTCTACGCTAAATTTTGTGGCAAATCTGGCTGTTCATCTACAATTTTTTCAGATACCATCATTTACCAAAAAGTTTTAGATTCTTCTCCTTCTGACATCAGCAATCCATCCAGCCCTAGCGACTCTTGTCTTAACTTTACTTTTAGCCGAAATCTGTATCTTGGAATGTCGAATAAGGACGTTCAATGTCTGAAGACTCTGTTGAATAAGGATCCCGACACTATTCTATCTGGAAGCGGGCAAGGCTCCGCAGGAAGAGAAACAACATATTTTGGCGTGCTCACCAAGGCAGCAGTTATTAAATTCCAGAATAAATACAAGACTGTAATCTCACAAACCGCAGGCTACACTATTCAGGCCACTGGATTTGTTGGAAGAGGTACGAGAGTAAAGTTGAATTCACTTCTGAGCGAACCACCGCCTTCTGACCTTTTCGTTAGCTTAACAGCATCAATCAATTCTTCGAATTGGCAAGACATTTTATCTGGAACTAATTCCTTGGCAGGAGTAGACCTTAAGGCAGACGTCACGGGAACTGCGACTGGAAACATAAGCTATTATTTCGATTGTCAGAATGACGGAGTTTGGGATTCTCCTGACAATGCTCTATACAAAGGGATAGCCTCGCCTGTAAAAGAATTTATTGATGGTTGCTCGTATCTTACCCCCGGCACTTATGCGGCCAAAGTTAAGGTTGAAAGGGGCACGGCTGCTCCTGCATATGACACTGTCGGCATCAATGTATCCCAGTCCGTCACCTGTGGAGATGGAACCTGTGATAATAATGAGACTTGCTCTTCATGCGTACAAGACTGTGGCAGTTGTCCTCCTATCTGTGGAGACGGAAGTTGTAACGGATCAGAAATTTGTTCTACTTGCTCTGGAGATTGCGGAGCTTGTGCTCCTGTTTGCGGAGACGGAAGTTGTAATGGATCAGAAAGTTGTTCTACTTGCCCTGGAGACTGCGGAGCTTGTGCTCCTATCTGCGGAGACGGTTCCTGCAGTGGTAATGAAGATTGCTCGAGTTGTACGCTAGATTGTGGGCAGTGCCCATCTCAAATTGGCAGTATTATCACCTATTGGGGCCCTTTCTTGGACGCTTCCGTTATTACACCAGCTGTCTGGCAAGATTTTCTAGCTGTAATGGAATCTTTGAAAGACATAGGGTTTACTCACAACGGAGTTGCTGTTTATTCCATCCAAGCTGTTTTTGATAATCCTACGAAAAAAGCACTCATTCAACAGCGCATTTCTGAAATAAGGGCAATTGGCCTGCCGCTTGCAATCCGAATTTCTTCAGGCCATTTAATCCTAGATCATCCCCTGAATTTGGACGGAACGAATCATGCTTCCAATGGCCAAGATTTAAAATATTATGATTCACCGGGATTTGACCCGTTGCTTAATGCATACTGCCCAACCGGCGGTCCTGCTACAAGTTGCCCTGGACCGTTGCAACCATATTTTGCTATTGACCCCGCATACGATGGAAAAATTTGGCAGGATGAACTCGCTCTGTTGAATACTTTGCTTGATATTACCAGTTTGCAGAACAATGACATTGTTTTATTTGATAATGAAGTCTGGACTTATCCTGAAGTCGGTGTTGACTGGGAGCATAAGGGAACAATTGGTAGCAGCGCTGGAAGATACACAGGAACCTTGGCAGAGCGTTATGCGCAGTATGACCAATTTTGGTTGGCGCGTGGACATGACTTGCGCGATACAGTAAAGACAAGAAACCCAAACGCGAGAGTTTATTTTTATAATGAAAATCTTAATTTAGAACCGAATTTGTGGAGTTATATGCTTGAGGGTTCTGGGGATGCTGTTTCGCCTTCGTGGGAATCGTTCCCTGTTTTAAGCAAGTTTGAAACAAACCTTGCAAAAGGAGATTATTCTGGTTCATACCCTTGGCTTGATTTTGTTGATGCGTATGGAGCAGGCCGGGGGGTAGAAAAGTGGGATCCAAAAATCACTCAAAAGGTTGGTTACATGTTAAAACAAGAAGGCGTTAGCGGTATGTTTGAATATCCTGGACCCTTTGGCCGAGAAAATTATCCTACGACTGATTATTTGGAGCAAGCTGAGGCGTTTATTAAAGGTTTCGTAGTAGGAATCGATCCGGGTCTATTAGTTGAAATATGCGGTGATTCTATGGATAATGATGGCGATGGGCTGATTGACGAGAATTGCTAATGGCTAGCTCAATAACTTATGAATAAATCTACAATAATTTCTATACTGGTTCTGATTACTACCTTCGCTATCAGTTTTTACTTCTATCCGCAGCTACCAGAGCGCCTAGCATCTCATTGGAATGCACGTGGCGAAGTAGACGGGTATTCCTCAAAGGCATTTGGATTATTTCTAATCCCTGTGATGTCTTTGGCATTATTCTCGTTGCTTTCATTGGTTCCGAAGATAGACCCCCTGAAGAAGAATATTGAATCTTTCAGGAAGTATTACGATTTGTTCATTTTATTATTTTTACTTTTTTTCTTATACATCCATTTGATAATTATTCTTTGGGGATTGGATATAAGAGTTGATATGAATATGGCCCTGCTGCCGGCTTTTGTCATTTTATTCTATTTTGTAGGCGTTTTAATTGAGCATTCTAAAAGAAATTGGTTTATTGGCATAAGAACCCCCTGGACCTTGAGCAGTGATATTGTCTGGGATAAAACACATAAATTGGGGGGGATTCTTTTCAAGGCCGGGGCGATAGTTTCCGCTTTTGGATTGTTTTTTCCAGATTACGTTATTTTATTCATACTCTTTCCAGCGGTCGTTTCCGCTATATATCCGGTGATCTATTCATATTTTGTCTTCCGTAAACAATAATGAGGAAAAGTGGTTTTTTTTCTAAAGTTTACGTTGTATGGGCCGTCTTTGTAATAACAGCTATTTTTGTTAAGGATGGGTTAAGTAACGACGATATAACCCACATCTTAATAATAATTATCCTCATATCGTCTCTCGCTATTTTCCGGCTTATCAAGCCGAAAAATAACAAATTATTTTTTATCTTTTCTTGTGTTATATTAGCAGCTTTAGTTGAGGGCGCATATATGATAACTAATCCTATAGCGCCTTCTTTGCTGGTAGATAAAAGCTTTACTTTTATTCAGTTCGTTCACAATTACGCGATCGATTTACTACTCACTATTCCTTTCTACTTTTTGCTGTTTTGGATAGTTTGGCGCCTTATTAATAAGTTTTATTTTTCTATATGGGAGTACGTTTTTTTAATGGCTTTGAGCCAGGCCTTAGGAGATGGCAATAGTTTTTTTATCGTCCAACCGTTGGCCTTATTGGTTGTTCCCTATGTTATGCTTAATTATCACGCCATGAACGTGGCCCCCTTTCTTAGAATCCAAAGCTGTTTAAGTGACAGACCACGGAGTAACTCTCGTTGGAAATATCCCGTAACAATATTTGCTTTACTATTTGCGTATTTAGTCGGCGGATTTATTATAAAAATTGTCGTGGAGGTATTCGGTTTGAACTAGCCTGCAGTGTACGCGTCTATAACTATAGCCCAGCCCGACAGGACGGGCCGTTGAATTATAGCAGGATATAAGTTAAGATATTTTTATACTCTAATCTTAGTTATTATGGACCAACTTATCCTAATTATTTCGTCTGCAATATTTGGCCTGCTCGTTGTTTTTAATCTTGTTTTGGGCTTTTTATTGTTTAAATTCAGGAAGAAATTAAACCTATTATTAGAAGGAAAAAAGGTTAAAAACCTCGACGACGTCATATTAAGCCAATTGCAGAAAACTAAGAAGCAAGAGGCAGATATTACAGAGTTATCCTCAAAGATTAAGAAATTGGAGGATATATCTGAAAAAACCTTCCAGAAGATAGGCATGGTAAGATTCAACCCATTCACGAATATGGGAGGCAACCAGAGTTTTGTTATTGCCCTTTTGGATAATCAAAACAATGGGTTTGTTATCTCCAGTTTATTTATAAAAGAAGGCAATAGGGTCTATAGT
Source organism: Candidatus Staskawiczbacteria bacterium (assembly GCA_041659225.1). GTDB lineage: Bacteria > Patescibacteriota > Minisyncoccia > Minisyncoccales > Staskawiczbacteraceae > JBAZYR01. Next base: position 108,405 of record JBAZYR010000001.1, on the reverse strand, counting down.
AAAGCGATAAAGAGCGGAAAATCCGACTATCCTTTATCAGATGAAGAATGCGAAGCAGTTGACAGGGCAATGAACTCGAAGCCCTAAGTATATGGTAAAAGAAAACAAGAAAAACTTAATAAGGCCACCGGTAGTGGTGGTATTGGGCCACGTTGACCACGGCAAATCTTCGCTTTTAGAAGCGATTAAGGATTTTAGAATTACCGCGAAAGAGTCGGGTGGAATTACCCAGCATGTCGGAGCTTATGAAGCTGAATATAAAGGAAAAAAAATGACATTCGTTGATACTCCCGGCCATGAGGCTTTTTCAGCTATGCGCTCACGTGGCGCCGAGGTAGCCGACATCGCTATTTTGGTCGTAGACGCCGCAGATTCTGTGCAACCACAGACCAAAGAAGCTATAAATGTTATTAAAAAGTCTGAGATACCGATGATTGTAGCGCTTAATAAGATAGACAAGGATACTGCTGATCCTGAAAAGATAAAAAGAGAGTTAGCAAAAATAGACGTAATTGTCGAGTCTTTGGGGGGCACGATACCTTCCGCGGAAGTTTCAGCTAAAACTAAAAAAGGTATAAACGAACTGTTAGAATTAATTCTGTTAGTTGCGGAAATGGAGAACTTAAGAGCCGATACTGACGTTCCGGCCGAAGGTATAGTTATTGAGTCATATCTAGACAGTTTTAAAGGACCAGTTGCTACTTTAATTGTAAAGAATGGAGTGCTCAGCAAGAAAGATATTATTGGAACGCATTCTACTTTAGCTAAAATTAAGAATCTGGAGGATTTTAAAGGCAGTAACATTGACCAAGCGTTACCCTCCCAGCCTGTTGTTGTTCTTGGCTTTGAGAAAGCGCCATGGGTGGGAGAGAAGTTTAAGACGTATAAAATTATCGAAGAGGCAACGGCCGGATTGAAGACAGCCGAAGAAAGGAATCAAGCGCCTGTTACTTTCATTCCTCCGACAGAAGGGCAGAAGATAATGAATGTTGTTTTAAAGGTTGATGTTGTCGGCTCTTTAGAAGCAATTGACACTGTCCTTAAAAACCTTCCCCAAGATAAGGTTATCCTGCGAATCCTGAAGAGCGAGGTAGGCGATATTAACGAGGCGGATATAAAGGTAGCTGAAAGGTGTAAATGCCAGATAATTGGTTTCAGGGTGAAGATCAATTCAGGTGTTTTACAGGCGATGAAGAAAGACAATGAAAAGCGAGTTAAGATAAAAACTTTTGACGTTATCTATGATTTGATTCAAGACATCAGGCAAACGATGGAAAGGTCGCTTGAGCCGGAGGTAATAAGGCAAGATGTTGGAAAAGTTAAGACGTTAATAGTTTTCTGGGGAGAAAAGAACCGACAGATAGTCGGAGGAAAAGTTATTGCTGGCGAATTAAGGAAAGGTCTCAAGATAGAAGTCTTCAGAGACGAAGAAAAGGTTGGTTCGGGAAAAATGATTAATCTTCAGAAAAACAAGAAGGATGTAGACAGGCTGATTAAAGGAGATGAATGCGGAATACTATTTGAAGGAAACAGTAAAATTCAGGAAGGAGATATTCTGGCTTTTTATACAGAAGAGAGAAAAAAAGGAGAACTTTAATTAAATATTTTTTAAATGTCAAAAAGAACCGAACGAGTGAATTCTTTGGTCCAAAAGGAATTAGCTCAAATAATTGCCAAGGAAATTGAGTTTCCTATAGATATTTTGGCAACCCTCACGCGCATCGAAACTTCTTTTGATTTAGCTAACGCAAAAGTATATATCGCGGTTCTACCACCAGAGAAGGCCAAGTGGGCTGTCGGAGTTTTGAATAAAATGGTTTATACGTTGCAAAAAACTTTGAATAAACGGCTCCGAATCCGGCCGATACCTAAGATAATGTTTGTAGAAGAAAAACAGACTTTTGAAGCAGCTAAGATAGAGGGACTTTTAAGGGAGATAAAAGAAGACGAAATAATAGATTGAAAAATAAAGGAAAATTGATAATATGTAAATAACGGCCGCGTAGCCAAGTAGCTAAGGCGCTTCTCTGCAAAAGAAGTATACGCCGGTGCAATTCCGGCCGCGGCCTCAGACGATTTCGCCCGGGTGGTGGAATGGGATACACGAGGGACTTAAAATCCCTTGGCCGTAAGGTCTTGTGGGTTCGACTCCCACCCCGGGCACCAACACTATGCCAATTTTATTACTCGTATTAGCTAGTACACTACTAGTTAGCCTGTTGTCGCTTATAGGGGCTTTTGTTTTAGCATTAAAGGAGAAGACTCTTAATAAGATAGTTAACTTTTTAGTTGATTTGTCTGTCGGAGTATTGATGGCAGTTGCTCTTTTGGATTTAGTGCCCGATGCTATAGAAAAGTTTGGTCCAGAAAATATTTTTTTATACCTCCTAACAGGGTTTTTCTTATTCTTTTTAATTGAAAAGTTGCTCCATTGGCGGCACTGCCATGATGAGCATTGCGAAGTGCACAATTTTGCATATATCAACCTTCTCGGAGAATCGGTCCATAATCTGACCGACGGATTGATAATCGGCGCTGCTTTTGTCGCCAGTGTTCCTTTGGGATTCGCCACAGTTTTCGCTGTTGTTCTGCATGAAATTCCTCATGAGATGGGTAACTTCGGGGTTTTAATATACGCTGGCTTCCAAAAGAAAAAAGCCTTGATGTTTAATTTTCTTACCGGTCTTACCGCGGTTATAGGCGGGGCTGTCGGTTATTACCTTTCTTCGTACGTTGGGTTGACCGCTAACTTTTTGCTTCCATTCGCAGCTGGAGGGTTCATATACATAGCTGCTTCCGACTTAATTCCGGAAGGCAGAAAAGAAAGAAACATCAAGAAATCCGTAGCTGGGTTCGCAATAGCCGTGATAGGTGTTTTAATAATTTATAGCATTAAAATATATTTCCCTGAGTAAACAAAAAGCCCCCGTCTCGTAAAAGAGGGAGGGCTTTTTGTTTAGTTTCCTAGAACTTCGATATAGCTTGTTTCAGCTCCGAAGTTTTTTGCTTCTTCGGTACTGGCAAACCATAAATCAAGATGATAATCTCCTTTGCGAGTGTTCATCCTGTCCTCGACAACGAAAACCTTATCTTCGTATAGCTCTGGGATTCTTATTTTAGTTCCGAATGGAAGCATGTTATTTGCAACGACTCCATCTCGGACAGTAGATCCCGAAGCAGTAACAAACGGAGTGCTATCTGTTTGCTCAACGGTGCTGGAGTAGGCCGTAATTACCATTTTTACTTTTTTTTCCACCTGAGCAGATTCTATTGAGTTGGATTTTGATAATAGCGTGTTGTCTTGGGTTATCGCTAGGTTGCCTAAAAAGCTGTAGTTATCAAGCAGAAAGTCTGCCTCACTAGTCTTGGGGGTCAATATCTCGAATATACAGGCAATTACAACCCCCAATGTCATCACCTTAATTATTGTGTTTTTAGCCCTAAAAATAGTGGTTTTTGTTATGTTTTCCATAATAAAAAGCCCCTTTTGGGGTATGTTTCTATGCTAGCAGATTTTTGGCCTAATGTCAAGGTTTTGAGGGTAAGTAAGAAAACATAAAAAAAGACCAAAAAATGGCCTTTTGCCTGCGATTTTGGAGCGGGAGACGGGATTCGCACCCGCGATCTCTTCCTTGGCAAGGAAGCATTCTACTGCTGAACTACTCCCGCATTATGTGCCGTGGGTCGGATGTGCGCCGACCACCTCTTCTTTTTCAGAGAAGCGCTCTGCTACCTGAGCTACCACGGCTGAATGGCTATTATTTAGTTTAAGGTATTTTCTAATAACCAACAACTAGTGGGCACTGAGGGATTCGAACCCCCGACCTACTGCGTGTAAAGCAGCCGCGCTAGCCACTGCGCCAAGTGCCCTTCGACTAGTGCGCGGGAGAGGACTCGAACCTCCAAGCCTTGCGGCGCTACCACCTCAAGGTAGTGCGTTTGCCAATTTCGCCACCCGCGCATTGGACTTCATGTTTTTATGGGGCGATTTATTCTTGTTCAGTAGTTTTTATAATCTCGGCAGGGATTTCTTCTGTAGTTTTTTCAGAAATTTGCTCAGGGGCAATTGCCTGACTGAACTCTGCCCCCTTTAATCTCGCCCTCTTTCCTTTGGCTGTCCTGAGGTAGTAGAGTTTTGCCCTTCTTACCTTTCCTTTCCTAACGACCTCTATTTTAGCTATGGCAGGGGAATGGATAGGAAAGATTCTCTCCACTCCAACTCCGGACATAACTTTTCTTACAGTGATTGTAGAAGAAAGACCTTTGCCGTGTTTTCTGGCAAGGACAACTCCTTCGAATATCTGTATCCTTTCTTTGCCACCTTCCTTAATCTTTTGGTGGACTTTAATAGTATCGCCTGGGGCGATATCGGATAATCCTTCCTTCAGCTGAGATTGGTTGAAAGATTCTAATTTAGTAGTCATTTTTTTATTTTAAAATTAAACTATTTAGTATATTTTTTAATTCTTCCGGCAGTTCCGCCTCTATTCCTTTCACTTCTTTATTGGGCAGTTCGAATTGTAGGGAAGTGGCATGAAGGAAGTGTCGGGTGAGTCCTTTTGGCGTTGGTTGGTTTTTAAAGCCATATACTTTATCTCCAACGATAGGATGATGGATGTATGCAAGGTGGCACCGTATTTGGTGTTTACGTCCTGTCTTAGGAGTAAGCTCCAAAAGTGTATATCCTTCGTACCTTTCCATAACCTTGTACTCTGTTATTGCTTGCCGCTTCCCTTGAGATCCAGGATCTCCTGCCAAGAAAATCTTTTGTTTCTTTCCGTCTTTAGGAGATCTGCCGATTAAGGTTTCTATCGTACCGACGTTGTCTTTTACCTCGCCTATTACCAAGGCCAGGTATTTTTTCGATATTGTCCTATTTTTAAACTGTTTTTGAAGGAAAATCAAGGCCTCGTTAGTTTTGGCGACTAAAATAATGCCTGAAGTCTCTTTGTCCAGACGATGAGCAATTCCGTATCTTGGCGCCTCGCCAACGTCCTTAATTCCCGGGTATTCTTTAAGGATATAGTCGATTAAGGTTTTCTCTTCGGTAGGGTTTTCCGAATAAACAGATAAACCAGCGGGTTTATCAATAATTAATAAATAGCTATCCTCGTAGATAACTTTTAAGGTTTCGTTTTGCATTTTGGTAACTTTACGGTGTGGGCGATAGAGGATTCGAACCTCTTACCTCATGCGTGTCATGCATGCGCTCTAACCAAGTGAGCTAATCGCCCTAACCCAATGGGCCTGGATGGGATCGAACCATCGACCCCTACTTTATAAGAGTAGTGCTCTAACCGCTGAGCTACAGGCCCGATTATCTGTTTCAATAATCGTACTATGGAAGGTTAACCTTTTTTCATTAAATTTTCAAACTCCTCTCTCTCTATTGTTTCCTTTTCAATTAGGGTTTTAGCTATTTTTCCAAGTAGTTTCTTTCTTTTATTCAAAACATCGTTGGCCTGTTTCTCTCCCGCTTTTATAAACTTTTCAACTTCGTCGTCAATTGAGGAAGCAATCTTTTCAGAATAGTTTCTTTGCTCTGAAATCTCTTTGCCAAGAAACACCAAATCTTCCTTCTCACCGTATGAAATCGGACCCAAGGGCGACATGCCATATTCCTTAACTAATTTTCTTGCTAAATCTGATGCTCTGGATAAATCATTGCTTGCTCCGGTCGTAATCTCTTTAAAGATTATTTTCTCGGCGCAATATCCTCCCAATAGCGTCGCTATTTCCGATAAAAATTCTGTTTTCCTTTTTATCTTCCTTGCTTCACTCGGCATCTGCAAGGTGTAGCCGGCTGCCATTCCTCGAGCTATTATGGATATTTTTCTGACAGGTTCTGTCCCAGGTAAAGAAGCGGAAACTAAAGCGTGTCCGGCTTCATGGTAAGCAGCAATTTCTTTTTCATCTTTAGACAAAATATGGCTTTTTCTTTCAGGGCCAAGCAAAACTTTTTCGATTGCCTCCAAAAACTCTTTTTGATGGATTTGAGTTTCATTCCTTCTTGCAGATAAAAGAGCAGCTTCGTTGGCGACGTTAGCCAAGTCAGCTCCGGAAAATCCAGGCGTTCTTTCGGCAATTTCCCGGAGTTTTACATCCGGCGCCATGGGCTTTCCTTTGCTGTGGATAACCAAAACTTCTTCTCTATCGTTAGCATCTGGCGGATCTAGGATAATTTTTCGGTCGAAGCGGCCAGGTCTCAATAGGGCGGGGTCAAGAATATCTCCGCGATTAGTTGCAGCCATTACAATGACATTGTTTTCTCTATCAAAACCATCCATTTCAACCAGTATCTGGTTAAGGGTTTGTTCTCTTTCGTCGTGACCTCCTCCAATCCCAGCTCCTCTGTGCCTACCGATGGCATCTAATTCATCAATAAAAATTATTGACGGGGAATGTTTTTTCGCCGTTGAGAAAAGATCTCTTACTCTCGCTGATCCCACGCCGACGAACATTTCAACAAATTCAGATCCAGAAATTGAAAAGAAGGGAACATTGGCCTCTCCGGCGACAGCTCTGGCAAGCAGAGTTTTTCCAATTCCAGCAGATCCCAATAGCAACACACCGCGAGGAATTTTTGCCCCCATTTGTAAATACTTTTTAGGGAACTTTAAGAAATCAACTATTTCTACTAATTCTTCCTTCGCTTCTTTCAATCCTGCTACATCTTTAAATGATATCTTTTCTTTTGAATGGCCCTCGGCCCCAAAGAGGCGAGCACGTGACTTAGTGAAGTCAAAACTTTGGACTGCTCCGCTTTTTGCTTGGCGGAATATCATCCAGAAAAATACTCCGAAAACAAGCAGTGGCAATATACCAAATACCAATATTGGCATTAACCATGACCAGGTGTCTTGTTTTTGGTTTTGCACATCAAATTCAATCGCGTTGAGTTTTGCTTTGTCTACGCCTAAATCAGTAAGATTCTGTGACAAAGTTACTCCAACTTCTTTTTTTGATGTTGCTTTTTCCCCGTCTTTATATATAATCGAAAGGTCGTCTCCAGCTGCTGTTATTTTCTGAACCTTATCCTGGTTGATTTCTTCCACTAGTTTCGTTATTGAGATCACAGGAATATTATCTGTGGGGATATATAGGACGCTGAAGATTCCACCCAAAGCTAAAAGAATTAAAATTGTCAGGATAAAGTTTTTTAATAGGGCGTTCATATTATTGTAGTTAAGAATATAGAAGTTTACTTTCCAGAATAACAGAAAAAATATATAAATTCAACCCGTGATAATAGTTGACAGAGTCAGCTATTTAGTATAGACTAATCAAATCATTATAACCCTGTACATTTACAAGATACATCCGAGGTCGTGCGAGGTCGAGTCTTAGTCTCAAGCAAGGAGCGCAGAAAGGAAAGGGATACAATGTCTTTTTTTCGCCGCGTGGCCATGAGATTCTTTCCTCAGAAACCACACGAGAACAGAATTTTGGTCCTAATCGACTGGGAAAATTCCACGATAGATAACTTCGCTGTTATTGGCCCCAGCGCTTTCTCCCTAAAGTCGCTTTATGCCGAAATTACCGAGAAGCTTGGTGAAATCGGCAGGATAACCATGAGTGTTACGTTCATAACTACTCGGGACATCATGCGTCTTTCAGAAGATTTTTACAAACTTGGCATTCATCCGGTGGTCTCCCCGATGGTAGTTATGCAAAAACGCGATCCAGTTTGGCATGGGATAGTTGACGAGGCGCTTATAACATTCGGAAGAGAGTTAGTTAACGAAACAACAAGCTTTACGCACGTTTGCGTGGTTAGCGGAGACGCCGACTTCACAAAGTTTTGTCGGTGGCTACAACGTCAAGGGAAAAAAGTGATTATTTTCGCTCACGCGAAAAAGCTATCAGCGTCCTTAGCTGAATGCGCCGACCTTAATGACAACGGAGAACAAATGCTTTATACCTTCCAGCTCGGAAGATAATGATAAGGCTAGAAACAGCGTCCTGCGCTGTTTTTTTCTAGGGCTTGACAATGTTTGGACAGTTTGCTATAATATACTCAGTTCGTTTAATCGCCGAACGGGTATTTTACAAGGAGATCTGAAGTTGAAGGAAAAGAAAACAAAGGGCGCTCGTGGCGCCCGAAAAGGCGGTTTGGAGGCTGGTGACAGCCTCGAAAGTCTGACCCTCCCTCAAAAGTCCACCGAAGAGGCGGTGGCCGAGGAAGTGATTCCTGCTCATGTTGACCACGACCCAAAGGGGGTCGGCGTCACCAAGGGCGGAGTCGCCGCACAGTTTGTGGCCGAAACATCGGCCAGCGTGATTCCGGCCATTGTCCCGACCCTGAACCTGCTCAGACCGCTGAATGTCAAGAGCGGGATCATTCGGGCGCAGAAGGTGATCGAGTACGCGGCACAGGTTGAGGAGTGGGTCCTTAACACGGCTATGCCGTCGTTGGACGACTTCCGCACCATGCCGGCGCCAGCTCGGGAAATGAAGAACCCCGAGACTGACAACACCTTCGCGGTTGATGCGCGGCAGATGCAAGATCTGCTCGACAGGTATCTGGCCGGCGAGGAAGGCGCGATGTACCTCGAGGCTGCCTGGGTCGGGTTCTACAAGTACCACCTCAGGCGGGAGATGCCCTCCTTCAAGAAGGCGAACGCCATGTTCGCCGAACTGGTGAAGGAGCATCGGCTCGAGGAAGTGGTCTCGCCGAGCATCGAGGGGGATCTTCCCGGTGGCAAATTCCGGGATACCGATGGTTGGAATACCATCGGTGGCAAGCGTTACAACTTCGTAGCGCGGGCCAAGATTTCTCCGGAGAACGTGAAAGTTCTCCGAGGGCTCTGGCAAGAGCTCAACCAGAAGATTTGGGCCTGCGAGAGGGAAGAGTGGGATAAGCACGCTGCAAACCTGCTGCGTGCCACCACTGTGACTCTCGCCGAGGTTCTCGAAGGCCGGGATGGGTTCTACATTCTCCGGGCGCTGAAGAAAACCGATAGAGACGGGACGACCATCGAGGGCGGTGTCGTCCTTCTCAATCACGAGAGAGGTTGCTCGGTCGTTGTTGACTGGGCAAACGACTCCCGTGGGTTCGGTCAGTTCGCTCGTCGAATGGAGGCGTTCAAGGAGAACGGCTTGTTCTTCAAGCCGGGCTCTCTTTTCTCGCCGTACCCCCCTAGTCGCCGGTACTTCAGCGACATGGGGTTCAGCGACGACCAGATTTCGTTGCTGCAAAAGATGTGGTTCGTCCATAACGACGAGCTCAACAACGACCCCCTGGCCATGGACCTGGTCACGATGAAACGGACCGAGTGGGTGGAAAAACATCCGCCCAAGTCCCGCCCCGCCTCCGCCCCCGCTTCCAGCTCTGACGGGCCGGAAGCAAAGTAACCGGTTTCGAGAACCGGCTCAGTAAACAAAGAAACGTTACCCGTTTGGCGATTCCCAAAGGGCGCTTGTTCTCGACGAGCGCCCTCTTTTAATACAAAAAAACACCGAGCAGTAATGCCCGGTGCTTTCTGTTTATCTTTTATTTCACCAATTTTAAACTCATCCTGTATTCTTTCGGTTCTACTGAAGAAACCTGGAATTCGTAGGTCTCTCCAACCTTTAAAGACTCCTCCATTTTTGTCAGTGATTCAAATTCAGATATATGGCACAATCCTTGGATTTTATCCTCTACCTGAATGAAGGCTCCGAAAGGATTCAATTTAGTAACTTTTCCCTTGATAGTATCTCCCTTTTTGTACTTCTTCTCAATATCTTCCCAAGGGTTTTTCTTTAAGGATTTCAAGGATAAGAACACCTGGCTATTCCTAATTTCAATAATTTGAGCTTTTACTTCGTCTCCGATTTTTACTAAATCAGCCGGGTTTTCTATCAACTGCCAATCTAATTCGGAAATGTGGATTAATCCTTCGATTTGCGAAGAAGCTTCTTTTTCGCCAGCCGGGAATTTTATAAACACGCCGAAGTTGGCAATTCCTGAGACTTCGCCATTTATTATATCTCCAGCTTTGTAATTCTTCAGGAATTCTTTTGTTTTCTCTTCGCTCTTGGCTTTTTCAGAAAGAATGAGCTTGTTTTCATCAATAGCTAAGTCAAGGATTTTAACCTCTAATGTTTGGCCGACGAATTTCTGAAGTTCCTTCAATATCTTTTGCTTGTCCGCTTCGGCCACCCTAGGGTAGTGCTCTGGAGAAAGTTGGGATACTGGCAGGAAAGCAGCAATACCTTGAACCGAGGTCAAAAGGCCGCCTTTGTTTACTCCAGTAACTTTTACTTTGATAATTTCTCCATTTTCCTTAATATCTATTAAGTTCTGCCATCCCATTTGCTTCGTTGCCTCCCTCAAAGAAAGCTCCTTATAGCCGTCCTCATTTTCTAAATCAACAACCTTTACAAAAAGCTTGTCTCCAATGTTTAAATTCTTAATAGTCTCTTTGGCGTCGTAGAATTCTCTTCCATATATTATGCCGTTTCCGTTTACGCCTAAGTCAAGGAAAAGAGACGATCGGTCTCTGCCGACTACTACGCCTTCGGCTATCGAACCGATGGATAAAGAAGAGTTTGCCTCTTGGGTTGGTTTTTCTAGTTGTTTAATCATAATGTTTTTAAATATACACAAAAGAATTGTAATAGTCAATAATTTGTGATAAAATAGAAAAATACTAAATTCAAAACCTACGCGTTATGGCGAAAATTACCTGGTCAGGACATTCTTGTTTCCAATTGAATATATCCAGTTCAAAGGATAATTCAGCCCAAATTGTTATCGATCCGTTCAACGAAAACGGGGGATTAAAAGTCCCTAAGCTTGAGGCGGATGTTTTAGTTATTACTCACGACCATCCTGACCACAATTCCACCAAAAACATCAAGGGTGAGTATTTCTTGATTAACGGTCCTGGAGAATATGACATTAAAGGGATTTCCATAAGAGGAATTTCGGCTTTTCATGATAATGTTCAGGGAAAAGAGAAAGGCAGAGTCACGATTTTTACCTTTGAAGGGGAGGATATGAGATTTTGCCATTTAAGCGATTTTGGGCAAAGCGAGCTGACTAACGAGCAGCTGGAGGAAATAGGCGAAGTGGACATTTTGATGATTCCAGTCGGAGGCGGCGGGTTTACGCTCGACGGCAACGGCGCTTCGAAAATCATTTCTCAGATTGAACCAAAGATTGTTTTACCGATGCACTATCACCTGCCGGGATTGAAAATGAAACTAGACGGAGTCGATAAGTTTTTAAAAGCTATGGGCAAGAATTCCGTAACTCCGCAGGATAAGCTGCAGGTGAAGCAAAGCACCTTACCAAAAGAAGGAATGGAGATAGTACTGCTTACACAGTAATTTTACTTTTGATGGCTTTTGTTTTAAAAATAAAGGAAAATATAAAGAAACTGCAGGATTTACCAATGCCCCGTAAGAAGATTATCCTGTGGACAATAGTAGCGTTGGTGGGAATAATCTGGATATATTTTTGGTTTCAAAACGCAAAGGAGAAGATACAACAAATTGACACCAAGGGTTTTACTGAGCAACTTAATGTCCCGTCCTTCTTAGACGCGCCGGGCATTCAGGAAAATTTATCAGGAGAGGAGGAAGCAGTAACCCCTAAAGATGTAAAATAAAATGACAGCGAAAAAAATAGAAAAAAATACAGCGATAGGGCAGGTTCAAGACCGCGAGATAGTTACAGAGATGAAAGACTCGTATATTGATTACGCGATGTCAGTTATCGTAGCTCGAGCCTTACCTGACGTCCGAGACGGGTTGAAGCCAGTCCATCGGAGGATTTTGTATGCAATGTTAGAAGACGGCCTGCGTCACGACGCTAAATACAGAAAATCAGCAACAGCTGTTGGTTCGGTCTTAGGTCGCTACCATCCCCATGGCGATACGGCAGTTTATGATTCCTTAGTCAGAATGGCTCAGGATTTTTCTTTAAGATACCCTCTCATTCAAGGGCAAGGAAATTTTGGTAGTCTTGACGGGGATAGTGCTGCTGCCATGCGTTATACTGAATGTCGTCTTTCAACAATTGGAGAAGAGATGTTGCAAGACATTGAAAAGGAAACCGTTGATTTTACCGAGAACTACGATGGAACTAGAAAAGAACCGAAGGTCTTGCCTTCGCCCTTGCCCCAATTGCTTTTGAACGGATCCTTGGGAATCGCCGTTGGCATGGCTACTAATATTCCGCCCCACAATACTACCGAATTAATTGATGCCACCATACATTTAATTGATCATCCTAAAGCAGAAACCGCTGATTTGTTTGAATTTGTTCAAGGTCCTGATTTCCCGACTGGAGGAATTATTTATGACCAAAAAGAAATTATCTCTGCCTACTCGCAAGGTAAGGGCCCGATTGTTTTAAGGGGCAAGGCCGATGTCGTGGAAAAAGACGGTAACACTCAGATTATAATTTCGGAGATTCCTTACCAGGTTCAAAAATCAGACCTAGTCATGCAAATGGCTGATTTGGTCTCTGAGAAAAAAGTTGAGGGGATAAAAGACATAAAGGATTTAACCGATAGAGAGGGAATGATGATTATTATAGATATTAAGAAAGGCTATCAGCCCCAAAGAATCCTTAACCGCTTGTACAAATTTACTAATCTGCAGAAAACCTTTTATTTGAACATGCTGGCTTTAGTGGACGGGATTCAGCCGAAGATTCTTTCGTTAGCTGAAGTGCTTGCTTGTTTTATTGAACACCGTAAAGAAGTCATAGTCCGGAGAACCGAGTACGATCTAAGGAAGGCCGAAGAAAGGCGTCACATCCTTGAAGGTCTGTCTATTGCGCTGAAGAAAATTGACGCGGTGATAGAAACAATTAAGAAATCAGCCGATAGGGAGAATGCCAAGATAAACTTAATGAAGAAGTTTAAGCTGTCTGAGAGGCAGGCAGTAGCCATCTTAGAAATGAAGCTCCAAACTCTGGCTGGTTTAGAACGCAAGAAGATAGAGGAGGAGTTAAAGGCGATACTAGAAAAGATAAAAGAGCTCACAGCAATCTTAAAAAGCCCGGAAAAGTTAAAAGGGATAATCAAAAAAGAACTGCAGGAGCTGAAAGAGAAATACGGGGACAAGCGAAGGACCAAGGTGGTTAAGCAGAAGCTTGGAGAAATAACTGAAATTGATTTAGTACCGCTTGAAGAAACTGTGGTTACTCTGACTCGAGGCGGGTATATTAAAAGGATAAACCCCGTTACTTATAAAATTCAAAAAAGAGGGGGCAAGGGAATGCTCGGCATGAAAACAATGGGAGATGATATTGTAGAACATTTCCTTTCAGCCTCTACTCACGATAATTTGTTTTTCTTTACTGATTCTGGGAAGATTTTCCAGACCCAGCTTTACGAAATTCCCGAAGGCACGAGAGTCGCTCGGGGAAGGGGTTTGCTGAACTTTTTAGATATTTCCACAGAGGAAAAAGTTTTAGAATTGCTGCCCGTCAAAAAAGAAGAGGAAGGGAAGTTTAAGTATTTGGTAATGGTTACTAAAAATGGCAGGATTAAGAAAACGGGCCTAGAAGATTTCAAGAATGTTAGGAAGTCCGGGATTATAGCTATAAACCTGGAGAAGGGAGATCTTTTAAGGAAGGTTGGCAAGTCAACCGGAGAAGATGAAATAATCATCACGACTAAAAAAGGAATCTCCATTAGATTTAAGGAGAAGGATATCCGGCCCATGGGAAGAGCAGCTGCAGGAGTTAAAGGCATCGGCCTAAAGAAGGGCGACGAAGTGATCGGCATGGATGTTATTCCGAATCCAAAGGACTTAGATCCCAAATCAACGAAAGAGTATTTATTGGTAGTCATGGATAACGGTTACGGCAAGAGAACTGATGTAAAACAATACAGGCTTCAGGGTAGGGGTGGTTCAGGAATTAAGACAGCGCAGATAACTGCTAAGACCGGAGAATTGATATTCGCCAAGATTTTGAGTGGCGAAGAAGAGGACTTGATCGTTATTTCTCAGCACGGAAATGTAATACGAACCATGATAAGTTCCATATCAATACTTGGTCGTGCTACACAAGGCATAAGGATCATGAGATTAGAGGATGGGGATAAAGTCGCTTCCGGGGCTTGCATATAGATATTGGTATTTTGTATAATAGATTAACAATATGAACAAGAGAACACTTAGTTCGCTATTCACTTTTTCGGTTGTCCTTTTGTTCGTAGCGCAGTTTAGCCAAGCCCAGACGATTCCTGACCCGATTGGTGCTGGAAGTTTTAAAGAACTAATTTTGTTGGTTACCCAGGGGGTAGCAACTGTAATAGCGCCGTTAGTAGTTATCATGTTCATTGTAGCTGGGATATTATACCTTACTTCCGCTGGAAACCCAGAGCGTATGAAAAGCGCTAAAACATGTATTGTTTACGCTATAGTTGGTACGGCCATCATTATATCCGCTGAAGGCATAGCTATTTATATCGACAAGGTTTTACATTAAAGGTCGAATTCTAAATTTTAATTCACATATCACAAAAATGAAAAAAAGTTTAATCGCCCTATCTATCATTAGTGTTGTATTATTAACCCCGATTTTAGCTTTTGCACAACCGAGCGTAACAGTTAGTGATCTCGGTGACGTTATCGAAGGGATTCAGAATGTCGTCTGGCAGATATTTGGGTTGATAGCAGTCATTTGTTTTGTTATTGCCGGTATTTTATTCTTATCATCGGGCGGAAATCCAGAAAAGGTTTCTGCAGCTCGAAGCGCTTTCCTATGGGGAATAGCAGGTGTGGTAGTTGGTATTTTGGCCTACTCTATTATAGCAATCGTAGAAGGCTTCCTTTAAAAAGAAACAGAAACCGAGGCAACTCTGTCGGGCAATTTTATACTTGGCAGAGTTGTCTAGGATTCAATAAAAATGAAAAAATATTTGTCTATTTTAGTTTCTGGATGCCTTCTTGTTTTGCCAACGATAACTTTGGCCGCCACTGTTGAAAGTATCATGGCAGGGCTACAGGCAACAGCTTGGACTATCGCTTGGGGTCTTATAATCATATTTTGGATTGTAACCGGTGTTTTGTTTTTAACCGCACTGGGTGCCCCGGAAAAACTTACGATTGCAAAAAAAGCTCTTTTTGCAGCTATCGCTGGAACTATTGTTATAATCTTAGCCGCTTCTGCTGTCGGATTGGTGACGACCATGATTGGCGGAGCCTAAGAAGTTAAAGCACAAAAAAATGAACAAAAAATCATTAAGTTTAATATTGACAGCGCTTACCTTGGTAGTTTTGCCGGGTGTACTTTTGGCGCAGGGAGATCCCTCGCAAATAGCTAGCAAGATTTCGGATTCATTTCAACAAATTGGGTTGTATATAATAGTTATCGGTTGGGTTATCGCGGGCATACTGTATTTGATTTCTGCTGGAAGTCCAGAAAAAACGGGAACTGCAAAAAAAGCCGTAATCGCAGCTGTTATTGGAACAGCGGTGATTATATTAGCCGATCAGGCTTTCGATATAATAAGCGGGTATATAGTTTAGGTAGTTAAGACGTGGGCTAGCTTGGATTGAAATTTTTCTACTCGTTCTATAAAAATAAATTAAACCAAAGGTTTAATAAAATATTTTTATGTTCCCGATAAGCCAGGAAGTGCCGAAGAGGGGATACTAGCGAAAGGCGGATTTTTACGAGATAAGGCTAAACGCGCGGTCAGGTTAAACTGGCCGTTTTAGTTCCCATTGGCAATCAACTGAAACTTTAGTATATTAGATAGTGAGAGAAATATTATGGGTATATTTCGCAAGCAGGAAAGTTAAAAAATTTGCCGCGGTGGCGGAACTGGAATACGCGTACGGCTTAGGACCGTATACCGCAAGGTTTGTGGGTTCGACTCCCACCCGCGGCATTATCATAGATGAGGAATGTAAACTAAAAATCGCCGGAAGGCGATTTTGCTGATTCTATTTATTCTCAACTCTCTTTTATCGATATTCCCTTTCGGTCTTGATTAGGGTTCTTCGGGAATCTTATCATCAGAACTCCTTTGTTGAATTCAGCCTTTGATAATGAAGAATCAATGTCTTCTGGCAGTATGATTTTTCTTGAAAAAGCGCCCCAGTAACATTCCTGGTAGAAATAGTTTTTGCTTCCGTTATTCTCTGGATTTGGGCGGCAGCCCTTTATCACTAGCATGTCTTTATCAATCTGAATTTCTACATCTTTTGAAGAGACGCCGGCTATTGCAGCCATAACAACAAAGTCAGACTCGTTCTCAAAAACATCAACAGCTAGTTGGCCGTCAGTTTGAAACGGCTTTTTATTTTCTTCGTTTAACTCTACCTCTGGAGTAGGCTGGCTGTCAGAGGCCTCTTTTACTTTTATCTTTTTTAATGGTGCCATAATCTTTTTTTGTTATTTTGCAAACACTCTTCATTGTCTTAAGGTGACGGAACGCAAAAGTAATAAATATACTAAGTCCAATCAATATAGCTACCGGGAGTATATACTTTAACGGCATTCCTATCTCCATTATAGATAAATTATACAACCCATGCAAGAAGATAGCGATTAATAGGCCCAAAAGCACCAAACCTCTGCCTTTTTTCCCTTTGCAAATAGATATGGCTGAAAAGTAGCCAACTAATCCCGAGCATAGGGCGTGTAAGAAAGTAGCGCCAATAAATCTAAAAAAGCTAATAAGTACGGTTCGGGTTAGTATTTCGTTTAAAGAAAATATTTTTTCAGCAGGAGGAAGCAAATACAAGATATTTTCTAAAGCAGCAAATCCTAAGGCGGCGATTACCATATATATCATTATATCCACAGGCTCATCCATCGCGTAGCTTTTCAACGCCTTTCCTTTCACTACCAAATATTTAAAGATTTCCTCGACAAGAGCTATAGCTACAAACCAGTAAAGTATTGATATGTAAATAGGGGGGAGGCTTATTTTGCCTATTGATTGGGCAATGCCAAATTCTATCATAAATACCGGAAAGGTGATTATTGCTCCCCAAATAAATATTTTTATAACCATTCTAGCCGGCTCAGGCTGATTGTCTTTTCTTAAAAATTCAAATAGCCAAGTAATGCTGGCTACAAGGCCGAAGAAGATGTATAGGAAAAGTCGAGACAATGGGACGGCTATTGCTGCTAAGAAATAGAGTATTGGATTCATATTATTTGTTCGGCCAATTCTCGATCATTAAACATTTTTTCTTTTTTATCGGCAGTTGCTGATAGATTTCTTCAGTCATAAAAGGAATGAAGGGGTGCAGCATTTTTAATGAAGTAAGCAGAACAAAAAGAATGACCTTTGGATTCTTTTCTTCCTGTAGCTTGAACTCTTCTATGTACTTGTCGCAGAAGTCATGCCAAAAGAAGTCATACATCCTGTGCGCGGCTCTGCCGAATTGGAACGTTTCGAGGTCGCTTGTTACTAATTTCGTTGTTCGGTCCAGTATTTTTAAGATCCTTTTATCCTCGTTCTTTAGTTTAGATTTGAATTCTGAGGATTTATTCGGGATTGTCATCTTAGTATCGGGGATTTGCATGAGAATAAATCTGGTTGCATTCCATATTTTATTGCAAAATTTTCTGCCCATTAGAATATTATCTTCTGTGAACTTCATATCTTGGCCCCCGGTGATTTGGTAGGCAATGCCGAATCTGGTGGCATCGGCCCCGTATTTTTCTATAAGGTTAAGCGGATTAATCCCGGTTCCAAGGGACTTTGACATTCTTTCGCCTTCCTTTGTTAAAACCGTAGCGTTGACTATTACATCCTTGAAGGGGATCTTCCCGGTAAACTCCAAGCCAGAGAAAATCATGCGAGCTACCCAAAGGTTTAAGATATCCCGGGCTGTAACCAGAACATCCGTAGGATAATAGGTTTTTAGGTCTTTTTTGGTTTTTGTAGGCCAGCCCAGAGTGGCAAAAGGCCAGAGAGCAGAACTGAACCAAGTATCTAAAACGTCATTCTCTCCGTCAATTGGTATTTTATGGCCCCACCAAATCTGACGTGATATGCACCAGTCTTTAATATTAGCCAGCCAGTCGAGGTAAGGTTTTTTGAAAGAGGCAGGATGGAATTTTATCTTCCCCGTTCTAATCGGTGCTTCAGCTAGCTTAGCCAGTTCTGACATTTTCAAGAACCATTGCCAAGAGGGGATAAGTTCAATGGTGGTGCGACATCTATAGCATTTCGGAACTTGGTGTATGTGGTCTTCAATTTTTTCCAAATATCCTTTTTCTTTTAATTCCTGGATTATTTTTTCCCTTGCTGCGAGGACGCCCAGACCCATATATTGCTCAGGAACATTTGTCATTTTTCCTCTTTCATCGATAACCTGTATTATCTCTAAGTTGTGCTTTTGCCCGATTTCGTAGTCAATCGTGTCGTGCCCGGGAGTTAATTTTAATGCTCCTGTTCCGAATTCTAAATCAATCAAGCTGTCAGAGACTATCAGTATCTCTTTATTAATTAAAGGAATCAGGACTTTTTCGCCGACTAAATTCTTATATCTCTCGTCTTTGGGGTTTACTGCCACGGCAGTATCGCCAAGCATTGTCTCCGGCCTTGTTGTGGCCACCATAATGTAATTAGCTTTGGATTTATCAACTAAAGGATACTTTATATACCAAAGGCTGCCTTTTTCTTCTGCATGCTCTAGCTCCAAATCTGACAAGCTGGTCTGGCATCTCGGGCACCAGTTAACAATTCTTTTGCCCTTATATATCCATCCTTTTTTATAGTAATTCAAAAAAGCTTCCTTCACTGCCTTACTGTATTCTTCGTCCATAGTGAAGCGAGTTCGCGACCAATCGCATGAACAGCCAAGTTTTTTAAACTGGCCCAAAATGATGTCCCCATATTTATTTTTCCAGTCCCATACTTCTTCTATGAATTTTTCTTTTCCAAGGTCGAAACGCGAGCTGCCATCCTTCCTTAATTTTTTCTCAACTACGTTTTGAGTAGCTATACCCGCATGATCCGTTCCGGCAAGCCATAAGGTTTTAAATCCTTGCATTCGCTTCCAGCGGATTAAAGTATCTTGTATAACAGAGTTAAGAGCGTGGCCCATGTGTAGTTCGCCTGTCACGTTTGGGGGCGGGATAGTAATACAGTATGGTTTTTTATTAGTCTTGGGCAGATTGTCCGGATTGAAAAAACCCGACTCTTCCCAGAGTTTATATATCTTCCCCTCTGTTATTTTTGGATCGTATTGTTTGTCCAGTTCCATGTTCTTTTATTTTAGCACAAAAATTGCACTTAAGATTATTCTCCTACTCTTAGATTCGGTTCGGCTTTAATACTTTTCCAATTTTTTGTTTTTCCAGAATGGAAATACCCGGTGATTGCGGCCATTACTCCGTTGTCCGTACATAACTCGGTGTCTGGTACAAGCTGTTGGACATTAGGTAAATTCTTTTTAATATTTTCCGTAAATTGCTTGCGCAGTTCTTTGTTGGCAGTTACTCCGCCTCCAAGAATTATTGCTTTTGTTTTGTAGTCTCTTGCCGCAGTAATAGTTTTTTTAATTAAAACATCAATTATTGATTGTTGGATTTCTTTTGCCATTTCACATATATATTCCTTGTCTTTTTTAATCTTCGCCGATTTTTTAAGGTGGGCATACAACACAGCTGTTTTAAGACCAGAGAAACTAAAGTCATAATCTTTGCTATTTATCATCGGCTGAGGCAGCTTTATTCCGAATTTTGAGGTATCTTTAAGCCCACTTGCTTTTTGAGCGATTGCCGGGCCGCCGGGATAGTCTAATCCTAAGATCCTTGCAGTTTTATCAAAACATTCGCCCGCGGCATCGTCGCGAGTTTCACCAAGGATTTTATACTTCCCAATATTTTTAACTAATATCAGTTGAGTATGGCCTCCGCTTACGATCAAAGCGATGGCTGGGAATAGATTGCCCGGCTTAGAATTTATCAAATTAACGAGTGTATGAGCCTCGATGTGGTTGACGGGGATAATAGGTATGTCCCAGAAGCACGATAAAGCTTTGGCGAAGTTTACTCCTACCCATAAACAAGGGTCCAGCCCCGGTCCGTTCGTAACTGCTATTAAATCAATGTCTGGTTTCGCATATTTTTGTAAAAAAATAATCAGATCTTTTGACAAGTCTTTTTCTCTCTCTAAAATTTTATCAATCCCACGGAGATTTTTGATCAAAGCCCTTTTTGTCCGAAGAAGCCCTGCTTCTTTCAATGCTTTATTCAAAACAGGTACTAAGTTTTTTTGATGTTCTCGCCGAGCCATAATCGGATAAACTCCTCCATACTTTTTATGGATTTCGGTTTGCGAGGAGATAATATTGCTTTGAATATCAAAAACAGGGATTTTTGTCCTTTTGACTTTTAAAACAGCGATTCCGGTGTCGTCGCAAGAGGTTTCAATTCCTAAGATTTTCATATAGTCTTTTATATACGAAATCTTGCTTTTTATCAATTTTTGAGATAAATTGGAATATATATGCCGCTATCGTCTAACGGCCAGGACATCAGCTTTTCAAGCTGGTAATCGGGGTTCGATTCCCCGTAGCGGTACAAGTTTTATGGATGAAAACTATTTAAATATTTCTAAGGCAGCCGACATCAAAGATAAAAAAGAAAGGATAATCTACCGTTTTATGGAGGCGCTGCCTGGGGCAATAAGTTTGGGGACCTTGTTTGGGGTTCTTCTTTTTTCTTGGTGGCAGCCAGTTTTGATTTCGATTTTTATTATTCTTTTCTGCTTCTATTACCTTTTGAAGATAATCTTTTTGGCTATCCACCAAGTAAGCAGTTATTTTCAAATGAAGAGGGCGGTAAATACGGATTGGATGGCTAAGCTTAAAAAAATAGGTAAATGGAAAAATATTTATCACATTATTGTTTTGCCCACCTACCAGGACAAGATAGAAGTGATCGAAGAAAGTTTGGAAGCTTTGCTTAATTCGTACTATCCGCCGGAAAAAATGATAGTAATTTTGGGAATCGAAGAAAGAGATGGGAAAAATGCGTTATCAATTGCAAAAATAATAGAGAAAAGGTATGGGGATAAGTTTTTTAAATTCGAGGTGACCATACATCCTAAGGGCATAACAGGGGAGATAGCCGGGAAAGGCTCTAATTCTGCCTGGGCGGTGAAGGTTGCAAAAGCAGAAATTATAGACCCTTTAAAGATTCCGTACAAAGATGTCATTGTTTCTAATTTTGATATCGATACTAAAGTCTATCCCTACTATTTCGCTTGTTTGACGTGGCATTATTTAAATACAAAAGATCCTCTTTTAGCAAGTTATCAGCCAGTTCCTGTATATAACAATAATGTTTGGTCAGCTCCTTCTTTTTCGAGGGTGGTGGCTACGTCAAATACTTTTTGGCAGATGGTCCAGCAGGAAAGAATGGAAAAACTTACAACCTATTCGACGCATGCAATGCCCTTCCAGGCATGGGTTGAAGTCGGGTACCCAACCAATATTGTATCAGACGATTCGAGGATATTCTGGCGGGCGTATCTCCATTATAACGGAAACTACCGGGTCATCCCTATCTACTATCCTGTTTCAATGGATGCTGTAATGGCGAAGAGTTTTTGGAAGACGGCTGTTAACCAATATAAACAACAGAGAAGATGGGCTTGGGGTTGCAGCGAGATTCCTTACCTTGTCTACGGTTTTCGGAATAATACAAAAATTCCTGTATGGAACAAGTTCGTCCATCTATATACCGTCATTGATGGATTTTGGTCTTGGGCGACAGCTGCGTTATTGATATTCGCCCTCGGTTGGTTGCCAATAACATTAGGAGGAAAAGCATTCAGCGGAACAGTACTTTCTTACAACCTACCATTTTTGACGGGAAGAATTATGACCCTTTCGCTGATGGGGCTGTTTATATCCGCCATATTAAGCACCTTAATGCTGCCACGAAGGCCTAAGAATATTAGTTGGTTAAAGGGCCTTACTCTTTTTTTGCAGTGGCTGCTTTTGCCGATTACCTTAATTGTTTTCGGTACTTTTCCGGCTTTAGACGCTCAAATCCGTTTGATGATTGGAAAATATATGGGGTTTTGGGTGACCGAGAAGGTAAGGAAATAGTTATTCTAAGTGTATTCTTTCTCTGAATTGTCCTACTTTTTCCCGCAGTGCGGGATATTTTTTTAACTCAGGATCTTTTTGCAAGATATTTTTTGCCATCTCCCTTGTCTTCTCTATCAGTCTTATATCCTTCAGCGATTCCATAATCAAATCAGGAATTCCCCATTGTCTCGTGCCAGTTATATCTCCCGGGCCCCTGATTTCTAAATCTTTCTCAGCTAACGCAAAACCGCTTTCCGATTCGACTAAGGCTTTTAGTCTCCTACGGTTGAGCTGGTCGGGGGAGGTAGTCAATAAAAAGCAATAAGATTGGTGTTCGCTTCTGCCAACTCTTCCTCGGAATTGGTGCAGTTGAGCCAAGCCGAATCTTTCTGCGCCCTCTATCATCATCACAGTAGCGTTGGGTACATCAATCCCCACTTCAATGACCGACGTTGATACTAAAATATCAGTTTTTTTACCTTTAAAGTTTTTCATTATCTTTTCTTTTTCTTTCGGTGTCATCTTACCGTGAAGCATATCTATCCTTAAATCAGTGAATATTTCTTTTGATAGCTTTTCGTATTCTTCTTGGACAGCCTTCACGTCCGACCATGCGTTAATATCTTTCGCGTCTGTTTTCTGTTTCTTCTCAATCTTCGGGCAGATAACAAAAACTTGTCGGCCCCTTTTCACTTCATTTCGGATGAACTGGTAGGTTTTCTCTCTGTTCTCAGGTCCGATAATTTCTGTAACTATTTTTTTCCTTCCTTTGGGCATCTGGGTAATTAAGGATAGATCTAGGTCTCCGTAAACAGTAAGAGCCAAAGTCCTTGGAATAGGGGTGGCGGTCATAGACAGCAAGTGGGGGATGTCTTTCTTATCGCTTTGGCAACATAGCTTTGCCCGTTGCTCTACTCCGAACCTGTGCTGTTCGTCTACGACAACTAAAGCCAGCTTGCCGAATTTTACTTTGTCTTGGATTAAGGCGTGCGTACCAATTAAAATATCCAGTTTTGTATTTAGTTTTTGCGTATATGGGTTTATTTCCCCTTTTATCATTTTCAAAAGCCGGGCCTTGGATATCTCAATAATCTCATTTTTCAGTTTTTTGGAATAGAATTTGTCTTCTTTGCCGGTTAAGAGTCCGATGCCTACTTTAAAACCTTTCAGCGCGTTGTATACGGTTTGGAAATGTTGTTTTGCCAATATCTCGGTTGGGGCCATGAAAGCAGTTTGATACCCTGCTTTAGCCGCATTTAAAGCAGCTATTGCGGCTACTACTGTTTTACCGGAACCGACGTCGCCCTGAAGCAGTCTGTTCATTGGCTTTGGTTTTTCCATATCTTTTAAGACCTGCCAGGCGGATTTTCTTTGGTCGTCTGTAAGCGTGAAAGGAAGGGATTTTACAAAGTCCTGAACAACCTCTAACTTTACAGGCACGGGAACTGATTTTTCTTTTGAAAGCTTCAGTCTTTCTCGCAGGACAAACAGTTCAATGTATAAAAGTTCTTCGAAAGTAAATCTTTTTTTTGCTTTTTCAGCGAGTTCCAGAGAGTCGGGGAAGTGGGCTTGCCAAAGGGCTTTGCTAATCGGCAAGAAATTATTTTCTTTTATGGTATCGGCCGGTAGGGTCTCTGTTATACTATTGCCCAGTTGTTCCAAAACTCTTTTCACATTCATTCTCAGCCACCTTGAAGAAATCCCTTGGGTTTCAGGATATACAGCAACAAGCCCCCCCGTGTGGGTCAAGGTCTTTTCCGGGTCGTCCTTTTCGTATAGCGGGTTGGAAATATATATTCCCTGTTTGCCGACTGATATTTTCCCGGATAGGAAAACTTCATCCCCTTCTCGGAAGCTTTTTATTAAATACGGCTGGTTAAACCAAGTTGCTTTTATCGAGGCTGTTTCATCTTGGATCAGGGCAGTAGTTATTGTCATCCTTCTTTTCCAAGCCGTCGTGTTCTCTATATCCATCACCCTGCCCTTGATGGTGCAGGTCTGACCCGGTTTTACTTTAGTGATCGGGATTAAATTCGAGAAGTCTTCGTAGCGGTGGGGAAAGTGAAAAACAAGATCGCTGACGGTTTTTATTCCGAGCTTTTTAAGCCTCCGTTGAATTACTGTTCCAACTCCAGGTAAGTTTTCGATTGGAGTATAAATGGTTACCATATTTTACGCCTTTATCTTAACAAAAAATACCCGGCAAGGGTATTTGTTGTGTTCTTTTTACAGTTTTTCTATTTCCTGTTTATAGAAGTTTATTCTGCGCCTGAATTCTTTGGCGTCTACTCTCTTGAGCTGGCTATTTATTGTATCAGCATAGGAAAGCAGGATAAGCTCAGTCCAAATAGTTCCGGAGAACTTATTTTTTAAGGTTACGAATTCCTGCTGGAAGTTTTGGTTGTCGGTACGTAGTAGTCTGTGGAATATGTGGTGATTCTCAATGATATTTAAGATGAACTCTGCTTCCTCTCGAGATACGTCAAAAAGATTCAGTATCTTTTTTGCTTTCTGAACGCTTATCTTTTCATGGCCTTCGCAAATGGTAAATCCATTCTGGTCTTTTACAATCGTTTCTTTTTTCCCTATGTCGTGCAGGACCGTAGCTACTTTCAAAAGTATTTTTCTTGTGTTAGTTGTTACTTCTTTGTTGATGGTTCCCTTTATATACCCATGGAAATTCAAAAAAGCCTTTTCCAAGGCATTCATTACAGACAAGGTATGGTCGAATACTGATTCTTGATCGTGCCAGCCGTCTGCGGAATTTTCAATAACATCTTTCAGTTCATACAGCTCAGGGACCAGATCAAACAACCTTCCAGATACAATATTAGTTTTGTTCAAACGTGCGATGTTTTTTTTCATGTGCGCCCGGCAGGAGTCGAACCTGCAATCTTTTGGTCCGCAACCAAATGCTCTATCCATTGAGCCACGGGCGCATGATTCTATGCCGCTTGTTTTTTACTCAAATTCCCTCGTTGGTTTTCTGGTAGCATAGCAGCAATCTTTTCTGCTACCTGATTAGCCTGTTCTTGCAACATACGGTGTGCTTCCTTAAATTTTTCTATTTCTTCACGAGTAACTCTTTCTTTGCCTGCCCTTTTTTCGAAAACTAATTCGATGATTCCTGTATCAATTGGTGCCAAATCAATTGGTTCGCCTACATGGTAAGTTGCCTTTCCGTCCCCGTTGGCTCTAGTTAATAATCCTTTTGTTATTTCTCCAGCCCCCTCCAGGCTTATTGATTCGCTTTCAAATTCTAATGCAGTTGGAATAATTTTAGCCCCGGTTTTCTGTGCTAGGAAGACAGCGCCGATTTTAGACGGCTGCATTTCCCCTTTTTTTGTAAAGGGATGGATAGCCATCCAGGGAGTTTTCCCTTCTTCCACCTTTTCTGATAACTTCTGGAAGTCTTTCGGATTGAATATCCCGCGCTTGCCATCCTTTTCTTTCTTGTATTCAAGCGGAGTAAAATTGTCTTTCCCGCCCAAACCGAACATAATTTTATGTGGAAGAGATTTGAAAAGGACTGATTCGGCCGTGACTTGAATATCGACTCGGTCTCCTAATGCTTTTATGGCAGCTGGTGCATCCAGGTTGGAAATATGCGATGAAGCGATAATGAACTTAGTGTCGGGGGTTTGTTCTTGAACGTGTACCAAGTATTCTTTCCCATCAACCTGGAATTCGCTACAAAATAGCGAGATAAGTTTATCAGCTCCTTCGCGTAATTTCTCGTCCGTTACTTTCCGCTCGTTATCTATGTTGCCTTCGATCGTTTCGAAGTTTTGTATTTCTGGAGACCCCATTTTTTACATTCTTAATGGCGAAGATACTTTCTTTAAAGGTATACTAAAATAGTGATAAAATCAAATTGACTTTAGCGATTTTTATGATAGAATAATAAACGAGAGGGGAGGGTTGCGCCGAATGGCTAAGGCAATAGTCTTGAAAACTATGACTCCGTAAGGGGTCTACAGGTTCGAGTCCTGTACCCTCCGCATTGTTCTGCCGTTCTTCCAATGGTACAATGGAATCATGGCAGACAGAGTATATCAGAAAAGAGTTGTATTCTTTAAGGGCGGACAAGCAAAATTTTTGGTTGGGCAGATTAATAAACTTAATATTACGTGGCATGAGTTGGGCGATAGTATAGGCGTTCACCACAGAACATTAAACGACTGGAAAAGAGAAAAATGCTTAATGTCTCTGGAGGGGTTAAGAAAAATTTGCAAACTTTCTAGTTCGAAAATTCCTGAAAATATTCGGCTGAAAGATCCTTTTTGGTACACTCACAAAGGTGCTAGATTGGGGGCATTAGCTACCTTTAAAAAATATGGCAGAGTAGGCGGAAACCAAGAATACCAGAAAAAGAAATGGTACGAGTGGTGGTATAAAGAAGGGCAATATGCAAAAAATGGATGTATAAAGCCTCCCTTGCCGATAAGAATTCCTCATTTTTCGAAAGATCTAGCAGAATTTACGGGTATCGTTTTGGGCGACGGTGGCATCAGCAGATCGCAGGTAAAAATTACTACAAATAGTCGAGACGATAAGCAATATGCATTTTTTATTAAAAGGCTTATCAAAAAACTCTTTGCAGTGAATCCTTCTGTATATTATAGAAACGATAGTCTAGCTATGGACATTGTAGTGTCGAGAGTAAAATTAGTTGAATTCTGCAATAAAAAATTAGGCTTGAAAATAGGGAATAAATTGAGACAGAATATAGATATCCCGAGTTGGATAAGGAAAAATCCTGGATTTGAAAAAGCGTGCATCAGGGGTTTGGTAGATACTGACGGATGTATTTTTGATGAGCGCCATAATATTAAAGGGAAAAAGTATTGTTACAAAAGAGTAAATTTTAAAAGTGCTTCCCCCGAATTAAGAAAATCGGTTTTCGATATTTTAAATAAGCTTGATTTGTCTCCGAGAATAAGGAATGATGAATGTGTACAGTTAGAAAAGAAAGAAAAAATTAGAAAATATTTTGAGATTATAGGAACAAGCAACCCGAAACATGCAAGAAGGTTTCAAGGAGGGGTCGGATAATGGTTATTCCAAAAGTTTGCTAAACTTTGACGGCGCAAGCTGTCCTGTGAGTTCGAATCTCACCCCCTCCGCC
The DNA here is from genome assembly GCA_041659225.1 of Candidatus Staskawiczbacteria bacterium. Classification (GTDB taxonomy): domain Bacteria; phylum Patescibacteriota; class Minisyncoccia; order Minisyncoccales; family Staskawiczbacteraceae; genus JBAZYR01. Next base: position 81,260 of record JBAZYR010000001.1, on the reverse strand, counting down.
AGAAAACACCACTTTTTAGTGGTGTTTTTAATTTACTGATCTTCTCATCCTAGAACTCTAAGCACCTTACATTAGTCGGTTCCGTCCCCGTATCGCTGCAAACAGTTCTACACCAATAACCTGCAACAACTACATGAGATTCACTATCAATACAATAATAAAGATTTGTATCAGATACTAATCGAGCGCAGGCGCACCATCCGTCTGATGAGGCGGATTTTCCCGAATAGAAGGGACTATTTCCGGGGTTTGATATTTTTTTTGCTTCGTCATAATATTTTCTCGAATCTGTGCCAGCGTCAAAAACTGTGGCATAGCTATTAGGAACAGCGCCTTCATAAATTAATTCAGCTGCTGCAACAATCGCCTTGAGGTCAGCTTTAATTGCTGCGTCCTTTGCTTTATTCCTCGCAGAGCTAACATTCACAAAAACAATAGAAGCTAAAATACCAATGATAGCGATTACGACCAGCAACTCGATTAATGTAAAACCTTTCCGTTCCATTTCAGTTTGTTTTTTATAATTTATTAATTTTACTATAAAAAATACCAAAGTAACACCGCCAACGTAAATGTATCTGGATTTCCCTTCCTTGTTTAAATCTGCTAAAATTGAACTGTATTTAATATTTTACCAAATGAGCAAGAAAATAATTCTGATTGTTATTGCCATCCTGATTGTTTTAGCGGTCGTTGGTTGGTTTTATCCTAAAAAAATAGTAAATATTTTGACAAAATATCCAACGTCAAGTTCTGTCGCGCCTGAGATTAAAAACGTTAATGTAGATGAAACAACCGGCAAGTATGAAGTTCGGGCCAAGTATCCTGAATTTAATGGATCTTCCGCTTTCTTTGATTTGAATAATTTAGTAAGAGAAAAAATCCAAAGTGCCATCGACGGTTTTAAAGCCGACGCTGAACAGAATTCTATAGCCGAAGTAGGGGCTCTAAGCTCTATACAAATCGATTACGAAACATTTGCGTTTAACGATAAAATTGCTAGCATAAGGTTCGGGACAGAATACTATATCGCCGGCATGGCCCACCCTAATTTTTATTATGAAACCTTAAACTACAACCTTAAGGACAATAAAGAGATAATTTTAGTTGATTTGTTCAGCTCTGGAAGCGACTATTTATCAGTTTTATCGACAATATCAAGAGAAGTCCTGAAGAATCAAATAGAGTCAGATTATTATTCCGAAGATTTTGTAAATCCCGGCACAGAGCCCAGCTTAGAGAACTTCCAGGTTTTTAATTTCACTTCAGATAAGCTAACAATCACCTTCAACCCATATCAGGTAGGGCCTTGGGTTGCCGGTCCTCAGTTTGTTGAAATTCCTTTCGATCAATTGGGGGATATAACAGGGGAAAGCGAAACGATACAGTTAATAAGATAAAACAAACCGCCCTCGGGCGGTTTTTTAGTCCCTCGCCACAACAATTCCTTGAACCTGTTTAGCCCCGGCCAGAAGCAACTGGCTGGCGCATTCCTCGATTGTTGATCCAGTCGTGTAAACGTCGTCAACTAGGAAGATATTCTTCCCCCGTACGCATTCAGTATTTCCACACTTAAAACTATCTTTCAAATTTTCTCTTCTTTCTTTTTCTCCCAGTTCCATTTGCGCGGGCGTCGCCTTTATCTTAAACAAAATATTCGTGGCAACGGGGGCTCCAGTTGCTTTCGAAATCTCTTTTGCCAATTCCTCCGATTGGTTATACCCCCGTTGTTTCATTTTCTTTTTATCCAAAGGTATCGGAGCCAACAAACCCTCTTTGAATAATGATTTTGGGGTTTCACCTAATAAATATATATGGTCGATGATTATGGAGGCGAGTGGGACCGCCAGTTCTTTTACATAAGACGGAGGATATTTAAAAGCGTGGATTAGTTTTCTGGTTAAAGGTTTTTCTTTGTAAGAAAGAGCGGAGTATAAACCGGATAGTTTCTTGTAGTCACATCTTGGGCACTTTCCGCCCGAAGTTAGCCTTGCTTTATCGCAAAGACAGTATCTATGCTCGGATATTTCCAACGTTGCCATGCAATCTTCGCATAAATAAGTGGCTTCTCGGCCACAACCTAAACAAAAACGGGGGAAGAAAATATCCAGCAAGAAGTTTTTCACTTTTGGCATTGAATTAATGTTAGCATAGTTGAAAAGTTTGGAGTATAATATATTAATATGGTGTTCAATCCTTTTGGTTTAATTTTCCCTAAAAAAATGTTGGGGGTGGATATAGGGACCTCGTCTGTTAAAATAGTTGAGCTTTCCAAATGGGGAGGAGGAAGGACTTTAGAAAATTACGGGGAGATTAAAACCACCTCAGTTATTCGCGAACCATACAAAGAATCTAAAAAAGGAAACTATTTGCTTTCCCGGTCTTTCGTTTTAAAAGCGATCAAGGCGATAATTGACGAAGGCAGAATCAGAACCAAAGCAGCGATGTTCTCTATTCCTGACTTTTCAACTTTTTTTGTTTCTTTTGATTTGCCGCCTATGGGGAAAGGAGAAATTCCCGAGGCTATACGTTTTAACGCGCCTCAATACATTCCTTTGCCTGTTTCTGAAACTACTCTGGATTGGCGGTTAATAAGCGGAACGCCAGGCGACAATCGTTCCGGGCTCAAGGTATTAGTGGCTGCGGTTGCCAACCAAGTTGTTCAGGAATATCAGGGGATTGCTCAGGCAGCCGGTTTGGAGCTGTATGCGATTGAGGCTGAAGCGTTTTCAGTTGTCCGGTCGATAATAAAGGATAATAAGAAGGTGATTTGTTTGATTGATATTGGCGTCCAAAGTACGACTGTTAATATTATTGATAAAGGTATTTTAAAAACAAGCTTTAGTTTTGACTTCGCCGGCACCCAGCTTACGCACGCTGTTGCGTCTGCTTTTAATAAAGGATACACGGAGGCGGAAGAGATAAAGTCCAAAGAAGGATTGATTGCTCAGGATAAAAGAATTAGCGAAATCCTCTATCTTTTGATTGATCCGTTACTGGCTGAGATAAAAAAGATATCTAATGATTTCTTTATGAAAGAAGAAAGAGAGATAGATGAGGTTTATCTAACGGGCGGAACCGCTAACCTTCCGGGACTAAGGGAGTATTTCGGGGAGGTGCTTAAGAAAAAAGTAGAGATTCCAAACTGTTTCTCAGATTTCCTTTATCCGCCAATTTTAAACGAAACCATAAAAGAAATGGCTCCAAGATACTCTGCAGCTGTTGGAGTGGCCTTAGGTGGATTAGAGTAGTTTTGATTGGAAGCTGTATATTGTATAATGAAGTAATCAAATCATATATTTAAAGGTATGGATTTAAGCATCCTTTACCAACTAAAAAACAAAAAGGTCTGGTGGTTAGATACTGTGTTCTATTTTTTCATTGCTCTTTTGCTGGCGACTATTTTTTGTTTCCTTATTTTTTATTTTAAAATTTCTCTCCAAGAAAAAACCATGAAGGACCTGGACGAAAAAATCGCCAGCATCGGAACTGCGCAACAAAAAGAGCTAGAGAAGCAGGTGGCTGTATACCAAAGAAAAATTGACAATTTCGCCACCCTTTTAACAAACCATAAAATTCCCACAAACGTACTCAGACTTTTTGAAGAAATAACTTTGCCCAATGTTTGGTTCAATACATTTTCTTTATCGTCTCAGGCGGCGTCGATTCAGCTTGCAGGAGAGGCTGAAAGCACGACAGCCCTTACTCGACAGGTTTCAATATTCGATGGAAGCGTATTTATTAAAGAAATTATAGGGTTAAGTTCTGAAACAGCCGAGACAGGCAGAATAAAATTTAGTTTAACCTTAGCAATCAATCCCGATATATTTTTCCAAGCTACGCCGGAGGTGCTGCCGGGCGGCATTATAGACACAACTAGTCCGTCAACCAGCGCTGCTTTTAATAACTATATCTTCTAGGATAATTAGAATGAATTTAAGGATAAATAAACCAATTTCTACCGCAGTTCTGCTAATTGTTGTTTTGGTATTGGCTTTTTATGTAGTCTTGCCGAAGTATCAACAATTTCAGGGCCTTTTGACGGAAATTGGTAAAAAAGAGGCAGAGTTTCAGGGCAAGAATGCGTATTTTATAGAGGTAACTAGTGCTTACAGAGAGTTGATGCTATACCAGGATGCTTTAAAGAAAATTGATACTGCCTTGCCCGATAAACTTTCCATCGCCCCTTTAGTCGATTTCCTATACCAAAAAGGATTGGAAAGCGGGATAATCGTGAGGAGAATAAGTGTAAGCAAATCTTCGTCGGTCGGAGTTGATACGAATGTGAAAGAAGCTAGCTTGAACATTGAACTGTTCGGATCATACCCTGCGCTTGTTCGGTTCCTTGCATCTTTAGAGAAGTCTTCACGTATAATCGAGGGAGACAATTTTTCCTTTAGCGTGACTCCTCCGTCTTCAACATCTTTTATGACGGAGTTAACTTATCCAATTTCATTAAGCATTAAAGTTTATTCCTATTAGCAACCGGTAAGAAAATGGCAATAGTTTTCATATCACCAAAAGAAAGGCAGAAGACGCTAATTGTTAGCATAGTCGGGTTTTTTGTCATTATCCTGACCTTAATAAGTCTTAGTGTTTTTCTGTCAAAATCAAAAGAAACTCCGATAGAGCAGGTTTTTCAGGCGCCGGAAATAAGAATTAATTTTGATGTTTTGAAATCAGATAAGATAACAAAATTAGATTTCCTCCCGGAGTTGAGAAAAGAATTCAGCTATACCGGTAAAAATTCAAAAGGGGAAGCAAAGGCTGGCAAGATATCTTCTATTTCAGAAGAAGAAGCTATGAAAACATTAACGGAGCTTGGATTGTCGTCGATTACCCTGGAGGAAATAACAGGAGGAAGGATCAATCCGTTTACCCCGTATTACGAAACAGCACCGCCTCCGCCGGTTACTCCTCCCAGAAGACCCTAAGAGATAAATTATTAATATAATATTCTACGATGAATTTTATTCAAAAGTTAATTGAAAGAGGCGTATTGGAAGAGAAAAAGCAGGCCGAGATAGAATACGATGTTAAGAAGACGGGTAAAACCGCCGAGGAAATAATCACCGAGAAGGGAATTATTCCAGAAGATGTTTTATTCAAGGCAAAGGCTGAGATTTTTAAAATACCATTTAAAAAGGTTTCTATTGATGACGTACCGAAAGAGGTATTAGAGCTAATCCCGGAAGAGTCAACGGCGACGTATAAAATGATTCCTTTGTCTAAAAAGGGAGATGTTGTGGAAATCGGAATGGTCTATCCTGAGAATACCTCAGCCCAGGACGCTTTGAGATTTTCAAGCAGGCAGGGAAAATTTGAGTATTTAATTTCTTTAATAACCATCAGTGATTTTAATAAACTTTTAAAGCAACATAGGAATTTAAAAAGCGAGGCAGGCAAAGTGCTGGTTGAGTTTGAAAAATCTAAAAAAGAAATCAGGGAATTTGCAGAAGAAAAATCCGAGGTAGAGAAGGCAATAGGCGACGAAGCTCCTATCATCAAAATGGTTTTTTCTATTCTCCGGCACGCCTTAGAATCTAACGCTTCAGATATACATATTGAACCAATAAAAGATAAATTAAAGATTCGCTTCCGTATCGACGGTATTTTATACCCCACCTTGTTTTTACCCATCAGTGTTCATCAATCGATTGTTACAAGAATAAAAATTCTTGCTAATTTGAAGATTGACGAGAACCGCGTTCCTCAAGACGGGAGGTTTTCAACAAAAGTAGGGGAAGACAACGTCGACTTTAGAGTTGCTACTTATCCTTGTCTTAACGGAGAAAAAATTGAAATCAGAGTTCTTGATTCAGGCGAGGGGCTGAAAGATTACGAGGCTATGGGTCTGCGGGGAAGGAACTTTGAAATGATAAAAGCCGCCATTAAAAAACCGTATGGAATGATTTTGGCCACAGGCCCTACCGGGTCAGGTAAGTCTACAACGCTTTATGCGCTTCTGCGATTTATGAATAACGAAAGCGTTAATATCGTAACGATTGAAGACCCTATCGAGTATTCTATCCCCGGAGTAAACCAATCTCAGGTAAAACCGGACATTGGTTATACTTTTGCCCAAGGCTTGAGACAAATTCTTAGACAAGATCCGAATGTTATCATGGTTGGTGAGGTCCGTGACGAAGAAACAGCTAACCTCGTAACGCACGCTGCACTTACCGGACATATCGTTCTTTCAACATTGCATACCAATTCTGCCATCGGAGTGGTGCCGAGATTGATTGATATGGGCGTAAGGCCGTTCCTAATACCATATACTTTAGGCGTAGCGATTTCTCAAAGGCTAGTCAGGACTCTTTGTACGAGCTGCAGAAAGAAGATTACTCCGCCAGAACCGATTAGAAAATATATTGTAGAAAGAGTAAAAAGTATGCCTTTGAACATCCAGAATGAGGTGAAAATAGGACAGGGCTTCTCTATATACGAACCGAAAGGATGCGATAAGTGCAACTTTAAAGGATATGCCGGAAGAATCGGTCTCTTCGAGGTATTGCCGATGACTGATGAGCTAGCTAAGATCATATTAAAAGATGCTACCGAAGATGCGATTTCTAAGCTAGCCAAGAAACAAGGTATGCTCACAATGGAGCAGGAGGGAATTTTGAAGATTTTAGCAGGAGAAACTACTGTGGAGGAAATTACCCGAGCGACTGAGGAGCAATAAACTATTAATTAAAATATTATGGATTATCCCGCATATCTAAAGAAGCTATTGGTCACAATTGTCGAGGAAGAAGCCTCTGATTTGCATCTTTCCGTCGGTCACAAGCCCACCCTTAGGCTAACCGGGCAATTGATACCCTTAGCTAAAGAAAAAGTAGTTGAACCTGCTGACTCAGAGGCCTTGGCCCGCCTGCTGATGAACACCATGCAATACAAGAAATTCTTTGAAGAGAAAGAAATAGATTTTTCGTATAACTTCGAGGGTAAGGCGCGGTTCAGAATTAACTGTTTTTTTCAGCAGGAGACCATAAGCTTGGATTTGCGTATGATTCCTGCCAGGATTAAAACGATTGAAGAGCTGATCCTTCCTCCTGTTTTGCACGAGTTCACCTCCAAAACCCAGGGTTTAGTCTTGATTACAGGCGCTTCAAGCCAAGGCAAGACCACTACTTTAGCTGCTCTAGTTGACGAGATAAACCATACGAGGCCGGTGCACATAATCACGATTGAAGATCCTATCGAATATGTTTACGAGGATGACCGGGCAATTATTGATCAGAGGGAGGTCTATCGAGATACTATAAGTTTTTCATCAGCGCTTCGGGCAGCTTTCCGTCAAAATCTCGACGTAATCATGGTGGGAGAGATGAGGGACCTTGAAACTATTTCTACTGCTATTACTGCGGCAGAAACGGGCCATTTAATCTTCGCCACCTTGCATACTAATTCTGCCGCCCAGACGATCCACCGTATTGTCGACGTTTTCCCTGCTGAGCAGCAGAATCAGATAAGGTATCAATTATCAGGTTCGCTTTTGGGCATAGTCAGTCAAAGATTAATACCCAGGATAAGAGGCGGTTTTATTCCTGCCTGTGAGGTTATGGTTAGCAACACAGCAACCGCTAACCTTATCCGTGAAAACAAGACCCATGAAATACCGGCAATTATTGATACTTCTTCTCGCGAAGGGATGGTTTCTTCGGATAGATATTTAGCTGATTTAGTGAGAAAGAAAGAGATTACCCTTAAAAACGCCATTGATTATTCCTTGAACCCGTTTGAGATAAAGAATCTCCTGAGGTAACCCATATGAAGTTTATTTATCAAGCCAGAAGCCAAAGAGGTGAAATTGAAACCGGTACCATTGAAGCATCTTCCCAAGAAGCAGCTGCTGCTCTTTTGCAGAAATACAATATTTTCGTCACCTCGTTAAAAGAGGAAAAAACACCGTTTGATGTTTTCAAGGGCGGAATTTTCAAGAAAAAGGTATCTCAAAAAGATCTCTCTATCTTTTCCCGCCAACTTGCGGTTATGATTGATTCGCGGGTGCCGATTATTGAAAGCTTATCCAGTCTGGCTTCCCAAACCAGTAAAAAGGTTTTTCGGGAGAAAATTATGATTGTTTCAAAGCTCATTGAAGAGGGAAATACACTTTCTGACGCGCTTGCTGCCTGTCCCGAGACCTTTGGCTTTTTCTATATCAGCCTGATTAAATCCGGGGAAGCTTCGGGAAAGATATCTGAATCCCTTTACCATCTTAGTACGTATTTGGAAAGACAGCACGATATTAAGTCTAAGATAAAAGGTGCGATGATTTACCCGGCAGTAGTTTTATCTGCGTTGGTAATAGTTATTGCTGTGGTTATGACCATGGTAATGCCCAAGTTAATCACAATTTTGGAGGATGCCGGCGGTGATATTCCCTTTTCCACAAAAATGCTTATAGGTTTTTACAACCTGTTTGCTCATTACGGGTTGTTCCTCTTGATAGCCGCCGCAGGGTTTATAGTTTTCTTAATTTACTACTTCAAAACCAAAGAAGGTAAAAAGGTTCTTGATGTAACATTAATCAAGCTTCCGCTTGTCGGAGGATTTTTACAGAAGAACTACATTGTTAACTTTGCCGAGAATCTTTCAACTTTAATCATGGCCGGCCTGCCTATCGTTCGTGCTTTGGAGATAACGAAGGACACCATCAATAATTATGTGTACAAGGGAATTATTGCTGAAACCGAAAAAGAGGTTTCTGAGGGAGAGAAGATAAGTTCTGTTTTAGTCAGATATCCGAACCAGGTTCCCCCGTTTATCATTCAAATGATAAAAGTTGGGGAGGAGACAGGAAAGCTTGATAAAACATTAGCGGAGATTGTTGGTTTTTACAAAAAAGAGATTGAAGCGATAGTAGATAACTTTATGACTTTGATTGAGCCGGTTCTGATAGTTTTCTTGGGAGTAGGCGTAGCCATATTAGCTATTTCGGTGTTGTCTCCAATGTACGGAATGTTGAATACTGTGTAGTAATAATACTTTTCCACTTGACGGCGTTCCTTAATAGTTTAAAATTAAGTAATCAATGGTCTTAACTTGACCTTAAAGGTCGAACCTATTTAGTAAAAGGTAAAAAGTATTTTAAATTTTAATATTATGAATAAATCAAGAGGTTTTACATTAATTGAGTTATTAGTCGTAATCGCTATCATAGGTATTTTAGCTTCCATCGTGTTTGTAAATGTTAATGCAGCTAGAGCTAAAGCAAGGGACGCTAATATAAAGGCGAACCTCTCCATGATTCCTGCTGCAGCAGAAAATATATACGACAGCGCCTCTCCCCTTAGTTATGCCGCTATTTTCGCAGCTGGGACAGATCCCCTAAAAGCGTATAACGCAGCCTGGGCACAGTCTTCTGGTACTGCCGGTACCGACTACAGTAATGCTGCTACAACCGATAAATGGTGTGCTTGTGTGAAATTAATGGGCCCGAATCCTGCTCAATATTATTGCGTTGATTCGGCGGCACACAAAACTTCTCTAACTACAGCTTGCGGTTCGGATTGTACAACGGGAGACTATGATTGTGATGGTAATGTCGCGCCGTAACGTCTTCTCAAGCTAAAAAACCACCCGCGATTGATGTGGGTGGTTTTTGTTTACGTCAAAGGGATAATGGGATAAAATAAAAACAATGAACAGGTCCAAAGGTTTTACATTAATTGAGTTATTGGTCGTAATCGCTATTATCGGTATTTTGGCTTCCATTATATTCACTAGCGTAAGTTCGGCTCGTGATAAAGCTAAAAACGCCGCTGCCAAAGGGAATATGAATGCAATCCCCGCTGCCGCCGAAATATTTTATAGCAGCGGTTCTACCTACGTTGGGGTTTGTGGTGATACAGAAGTTCTAAAAGCATATAATGCAGCTAAAGCCGCTACGGGGAAAAACGGTAAATGTTCTAGCGCAGAGAACACGTACGTTGTTGCTGTGCAGTATGTCTATCCTACTGCAGGGTCGTGGTGTTTGGATAGTACCGGCGTTAGAAAACAGATAACGTGGCAGCAGTGGATGACTTTAGGCAGTGTATGCCCCCCTTGAGTTGTCTTTAATTCATTTGTTATATATTCTCCAATAGATAAATTTCTGGTAGAATTAGTCAATGCTTACTCTTATTTATCTTCTCCTTCTCGGCTTAATCGTAGGTAGTTTTTTAAACTGTGTTATTTTTCGCCTCGAAAAGAAGGAAAGCTTTTTAAGGGGCAGATCCTATTGCCCCGCGTGCCATCACCAGCTAAGCTGGCGCGATTTAGTGCCGGTTTTAAGTTATATCTCTTTATCGGGTAAGTGTCGTTATTGTAAGAAAGGGATATCAATACAATATCCGATTGTAGAGCTCGCCACTGCAGCATTATTTTTATTAGTTTTTTGGCATTCGGGTTTTCAGGTGGATTTAGAGTTTGAATTTTTAATTCTAATTTCCACCCTCTCCATTATTATTTTCGTCTATGACCTCAAGCACTATATTATTCCGGACAGGGTCGTTTTTCCGGCTATTTTTTTAGCCTTGATTTTTGATTTACAGTTTTTCGTTCTTGGACAGTTTTCAACTTTATCTAGCGCCATTATAGCTTCTGGATTGTTCCTATTGATTTTTCTCGTGTCTAAAGGAAAATGGCTGGGTTTTGGCGACGTAAAGCTCGTTTTTTTGATGGGTTTGATTCTCGGCTTCCCGAACATACTGGCTGCTTTATTCTTAGCCTTCTTTATTGGTGGTATAATAGGGATAGGATTAATTATCGCAGGAAAGAAAGGAATGAAAAGCGAAATACCTTTCGGTCCATTTTTAATTACCGGAACATTTTTAGCGATATTTTTTGGACAAAATTTAATAAACTGGTATTTAAATTTATTAACATGAATAACAACAAAGGTTTCACTCTGCTCGAAATGGTGGCCGTTATTTTCATCATCACGCTATTTGCGAGTATGGTGATTAATAACTTCAGCGAGATAAGGGACCAGCTCGCCCTAAGAAGAGCGGGGCATAAGTTGGTGCTGGATATAAGGAAGGCGCAGGCAATGGCAATGTCCTCAACTCAAGTGGACAGTTGTCTGTCTTATGCGCCTTTGCATTTTGCATCTTTGAGTAATCTCGCGCTTGGGGGGCATATAGCAAAAGATGATCCTCCACCTCCGCAGATTGTTATTGTTTCGTGCACGTCTTCGCCTAATCCGGTACAAATCAACGAGTCAACAACATTTTCTTTTGTAACAGAAGGAGGACAAGGAAACTATTTATACACCTGGTCAGGCGATTGCGTCGGCACCGGCCTTACATGCTCGACCTCTTTTGCAAGCGCCGGGAATTATTCGACGACTTTAACCGTAAGCAGATCAAGCGGAACAATTATTGCAACCAAACAATGTTCTGTTGTGGTTAGCGGCGGTCCTAGCGGGCCACAAGGAGGACATCCGCTGTACGAGCCAATGCAGCTTGAGCCGCCAGCTATACTGGCTTATGGCTACGGCATATATATCAACCCTGCAACGCTTACCAATAAAAATTATATCTTATATGCCGATACAGAGAGTGACGGATCGCCTGACTGCACGACCCTGCCGGACTTATGTTATGGGTATTACACAGCAGCCGATTGTATTGTTGAAAATATATCTATCGGAGAAAAAGGCGTGGTTATAAAGCAAATTAATAATTCGGTTCCGCAGAAGGTAAGTATTAATTTTGCCCCGCCAAATCCAGATACAACGATAAAATGGATGGATCCTGGCAGCACCGAGATCGAGATAGTTCTAGCTTTGGAGAGAAATCTTAATAAAACCATGACCATCGCAGTTAATAAGGTGGGCATGATAGAGGTAAGGTAAAGGATGAGCAAATCTTTTTTAAAAGAACAAAACAAAGGATTTACAATACTGGAAATGGTGGTTGCCATTTTTATCTTAGTCGTTGCTATCCTTGGAACCTATTCTATTTTCTCGCGAATGGCTATGGTAACTTCAACTGCGTCAGCAAAGTTAACTGCCGCTTATCTAGCTCAGGAGGGCATTGAAATAGTAAGGAACATCCGGGATACAAACTGGCTGGACGGTTCGGTCGCATGGGATAATGGAATTATTAACTGTGCTTCTGGTTGCGAAGCTGATTATACCACCAATAGTGGCGTGGGAGGGGCAACCCCGCTAAAGTCGTGGATCATTCCTGGGGAATTTTTGTATATCGATGAAGATGGTTTTTATCGGTATAACGGCATCACTCCGACAGGGTTCACGAGAAAAATTACTGTTACAGAAGTTCCTGGTCATGAAGATGAAGTTTTGAATGTAGAGGTAGAGGTATCTTGGGACGACAGAGGTACTGGGTATAGTTTTGTCGCAGAAACTGATTTATATAATTGGCGTTAATAACAATGGAATCAAAAGGATTTACATTAATTGAGCTTATAGCAGTTACGGCTATCTTTTCGATAGTTCTTATGACCGCTACCGATATTTTTGTTTCCATAATAAAACAACAAAGAAGAACATTAAAACAGCAGGAACTGTTAAATCAGGCCAGTTATGTTTTTGAATATATGGGGAGAGCTTTAAGAATGGCCAAAGTTGACGATGGCGGCAACTGCATTACGGCAGGGGACAACTATGAAATTACCCACGACGGTAAGGGAGTAAAGTTTATCAATCACTCAGACAACGATTCCTGCCAGGAGTTTTTTAAAGATATAGACGGAAAATTAAAGGAAATAAAGAATGGCGGTTCAGCCATTCCGCTTATGTCTAACGCTATCGGAATAACCTATTTTGAATTTAAGGCCTTCGGAGCAAGCAGTCTTGATTTTCTTCAGCCCCGAGTTGTTATTTCCGCCGAACTCTACACTATAGGCACAGAAGACTCAATAAAGAAAAAGATCCAGACGACAGTTTCTCAAAGAAACTTAGACGGCTCATAGATGAAAAAAAGAAATAATCAAAAATTAAATTTAACATACGGATTCGGAGAAAAAGGCGTTGCCATGCTGGTTACTTTTTTCATAATGGGCATATCCTTGGCTGTGGTTCTTGGGATCGGCGTGATACTAATGGGCGAAATTGTATTGGTGAGGGAAATGGGAGAATCAGTTAAAGCTTTATACGTCGCTGATATCGGTATCGAGCAAGCGCTTTTTCTTGATAGAAAGGTTATACCGGCGGGTGCGGGTATAACGCGCGGTCTTTGCGATATTTGCACGAGTTGTACGGATTTCGATTGCGATCCCACCCCTGGTGTATGCGGACAAGTCGGCCCGCGTTGTGCGAACGATGACTGCAATGATTGTACAATTACATATTCTTCCCTTGTGGTGAACAATAACCAATACAGGGTAGTAACTGATATTAATGAAGATGGAACGGGGACTATTAAGTCCTATGGGGCGCATAAAAAGATAACTAGAGCCATTGAGTTAAATTTCGCTGCTTCTGCGGTTTCACCAGACAATCACCCGCCTTTAATTGAATGGCCTGAGGTTATTCCTATAAGTTCTAGTTCTGGGGTAGATATTGAAATTAGGGCTGAAATTTCTGATGCGAGGGATGACATTGATATTGTGGGCGGGTATCCTCAGGCTAGGATATATGACGCAGCTACTAACGGCGCAATTTTCGATCAGACATTTACCATGGTCAAAGAAATCCCCGGTGATCCTAATGCAATAACATACAAGTATTTTTGGCAGGGCCCCGAAGGAGCTTACGATGTTGATATAAAGGCTTGCGATTTAGCTGGGAAATGTAGCGAAGCGCTGAAAATATGATAAAATAGACGTAAAATAGGGTGATGAATAAATATATATATTTTTTAATTCCTTTAGCCCCTCTTTCTTTAGCTGGTTTGATATATGCCGTACAGCCCAGTTTTGAAATATATCCCTGGCTCACTGGACATGCTTGGCCAACCATCACGGCTGCATCCAATACGGTTATAACACAAAATAGCACAATAAAGGTTACTGCCAATATTACCGATGTTTCTGGCGTTTCATCTGCCGGCTATGTAATAAGAAGGAAGAGCACCGGCGCCCAGATGGCGCGTGCAATACTTTATGACGACGGGCAAATAGGAAACTATGATGACGTTGCAGGAGACGGTATATATAATGCCCGAGTTGATGTCAGCTCTTTTACCCCGGCTGCGTATAAGATTTTTGTTTTTGCCTCCGATAATTTAGGCAACACCAATGATGGCCGGGCTGAGGCTGACCTAGGAAACGCTGGAGAGTTTTTAATAACCGGAGGCGGAGGATGTGTTACGATTTCTGATTATAGGATTTGCGCTACGATTAATTCTGGCGGGGGACAAGTATCTCAGATTAATCCATTTTATGTTCAAGCTGAAGCCGATTTCAGAGAGGTTATGACTATTTCGGCTACTATTAGGGATGGTGATGGAAATTTAATTCCAACAACTGGCGATACGGTAAATTTTAGAAATGAAACGGATGGAGTCGATATCGCATCAGCTACTACTACTGATGGTGTCGCCACGGCAAGTTTTGTGCCTAGCGGCGCCCTAGGGGATTCAATACTTTATGTAAAGTATGGCGGTACAAGCGGAAATCCCACAAATCATAGCGGATTGTTGGCAGATTATCAATATTCCTCTCTTATAGAAAAAGCGCTGAGGACAGAAATAAGGATAGAAAGTCCAACAGCTAATAACTATCAGAACTATTATTTTACGACTATTATGGATGTTAAGGAGGCTGGTGTTTGGAGTTTCGCGATTGATGGCGATGATGGCGTAGAGTTAGAAATAGATGGGGCAGTAGTAGTCGGTTGGTATGGTTATCATGGTCGCTGCGCATGTTTTACACATACAGGATCGGTAAACCTGACAGCAGGCCTGCATAGACTGGTTGTGAGGCACGAAAATGATACTGGTGGTAATGACGTGATCCTTTATTATAAATCCCCGACAGATGCCTCATTTTATTTTTTTAGTACCAATCTAGGAACAAAGGCGAAACTCTATGCAAAACTATTACCGGATTCTGAATTGACAGCCCCTGGTTTTATAGCTTCTGGTTTGGACTCTTCAATCTTGAATCTCGGGGCGCATACCTTGAAGGCAAGTTATGCCGGAAATAGTAGTCTTCGGATATCACCCTCTGAAACAACAGCCCCCTTAGAAATTATTATAGGACAGCGTCCGCTAATAAATCCATTTACTGTTCCGATTGAAACCTATATCGACGACCCAATAAATCTTTCAGCTACCCTTAAGTATCAAAATGGGAACCTGATAAGCGGCCAACCTGTGTCTTTTTTTAATGTTACCGATAATAACGACATGGGTTCGGCAGTCACTAACGGCTCGGGTGTTGCCAGTCTGAGTTATTTAGTCAAGCATTACATATCAGATGCCAACCGAGGGAAAATACTCTATGTGAAATATGCAGGCGATACAGGGAACCCTGCAGATCATAACGCATTGATAAATGACTATACATATACCACTGTATTGGATAAAGGTACGAGGGATGCCATAGATCTTTTTGAAGGCGTAGTGCCCCCACAAGATAATACTAATTATTTCTTCACTACTATCATGGATGTTCACATACCCGGGTCCTGGCAGTTTGCAGTTGATGGCGACGATGCGGTAGAGCTTCAGATAGATGACAATATCGTAGTCGGCTGGTATCAACATTCCACTTGTTCGTGTACTAGTCACTCGAACACCATTACATTGTCAGCGGGAATTCATCGGGTGACTGTACGCCATCAAAATGTAACGGGGAACGAGGCAGCTGTTCTTTATTATAAGTCTCCGGCAGATGGTTCGTGGAAGGTTTTTGGTGGTATTAGCTTGGGAAGCGGGGCGGCTTCAATATATGCAGAGTTATTAGGCGATTCAGTTATCAAGAATCTTAATTTTATAAAAAAGGGAATCGAGAATACTAGTATCGGGAACGTTTCATTAAAGGCAACCTATGCGGGAGATGAAGGCTTTGCAATTCCGCTTCTACCTGCCGAAAGTTCGACCGCAACAGTGGCGGTATCAGGCGGGACCCCGACAATACTCGAGCAGTTCACTGTTACTCCCAGCACACTTAATATAGATGGTGTGGTATCATCCATACTTTCGGCTGTTCTCAAAGACGGCGCAGGAGCTGCAATGGTTAATAAAATCGTGACTTTCGTTAACCAAAGCGATATCTTTAATATCGGCTCCTCAACTACGAGCTCTGCAGGTGAAGCCCACGTAACATACGTTCCCAAGAATTATCTCGCGATAGATAATATCAACAAGGTGCTTTTTGCAGAGTATGGCGGGACGGTTGGCCATCCCACTGATCACGCAGGATTGATTAATGATTATGTCCCTTCAAATTTAATATCTAGGAGTTTGATTACCGACATAGGCGAAAATAGCTTCGGTACTTTCCCAGCCAACTCCAATTTATATTTCTCCACTATCCTGGACATTACCGATGCAGGGCAAGGCACATGGGGTTTTGCGGTTGATGGAGAAGATGCCATGGAGGTCGAAATAGACGGATCTGTATTAGCAGGAATTTATGGGGAAAATACTTATTGCTCTTGCTACAGCCATAGCGGAACCGTTTATTTAGCCAAAGGCCCGCATAGATTAATAGTAAGGCACGAGCATGATGCCGGTAATGCGGTTGCACTTCTTTGGTTCCAGCCTCCGGGGGGTGGCTGGAATACTTTCCGTCTTTCTAATCTGCCTTCAGCAATGGCTGCAACATATGCTGAACTTCCTAGCGATATCAACACCATGAAAACCCGTAGTTTTATTGAAAATGGTTTGACTAATACCAGCTTCGGCAACCTTGTGCTAAAAGCAGTTTTTGCTGGGGAACCCGCTCAAAGGATAGCTCCGTCAGAAGTAACGGGGACAATAAAAGCCAAACCTTCCAAGTGCGCAACTCAGGGACAAAAAACTATTTGTTCGACTGTCACTATATCTAACACGCCAGCGCCTGGGGCGAGTATTGACAGCATTTTCCGGATAAAGGTAGACAGCGCAACTGATAACGGATCGCCCTATTGTCTTCCAGTCGGAACAAAAATTACTCTTAAAGAAGGAACAACGGTCTTGAGGGAAAAAACTTTAACAGCTGCAACTTGCGCTCCCAGCAGCACGATAAGTCTTTTGCCTTCGTTGGTGATAACTTATGGCCATCTGTACACTGTGGAAATATCAACTGCAACTGAATGTACTGGATTCTCTTCTGGGGGCAATTGCTGGTATTTGGGAAACAGGGGACAGTCATGTGCAGGTGTATGCTCTGATAAGGGTGGAAATAAAACAGCCGATTGCAGTGAAGAAGATTTAAATTGCAGTGCAATTGCGCACTTCGGAATAGCTTGTGACGAGTGCATCTTTGACTCCGGGGAATATGGTTCTCCTGTTGCCGGGTATTGGTATGGTTATGGCTGGTACGCGTGCGCATCTGCTGTGTCTCCAATGTGGCGTGATTGTTCCATTGGTTACGATGCCGATGATTTCTATTTCGTCCCGATATGTGCCTGCAATGGGATTATTCCTAATTTTCCCTTCGGGTTTGTCGTCGGGCTATAGGATTTTAACAGGAAAAGTTGTCTGGTATAATTAAAATCAATAAATATGGCGAAA
Source organism: Candidatus Staskawiczbacteria bacterium (assembly GCA_041659225.1). Taxonomy (GTDB): domain Bacteria; phylum Patescibacteriota; class Minisyncoccia; order Minisyncoccales; family Staskawiczbacteraceae; genus JBAZYR01. The sequence goes on along the minus strand of JBAZYR010000001.1, from coordinate 63,642 downwards.
AAAAATGTAATTATTATTTGTGTCCTGTTATTGGCGATAGGTATTTTATCAGGAGCACTAGGATATTATTATTTTTCCCCGGTTTTTAATAACCAATACCCTCAAGAACCAGTAAATAATGTGGAGGACGATAAATATCCCGACGTTGTCAGGGGAATAGTTGATATGTCCGGTACTAAAGTAACCATCAGGACAGAAGAAGGGAAAGTTTATTGGGTTTGGCCGGTTATGTCTAAAGAATATTATTTAAGCGTCGGATGGAAGGACGGTCAAACAGTCGAGGTAAAAGGGAAAATATTATATAAAAACAACGCTGTTACTGAAGACAGAATTATTATTAAGCCATTGAACCCTTAATTTTTTAAATCCAAAATTGTGATGTCAAAAAACATTTATTCTTTATCCGCTTTCATTATCTTTTTTACTGTCTTGGTTATTATCCCTATCACGAAAGTTGAGGCAACTTCAGTTTTTGTCGGTCTGCAGCTTGATACCGCCCGAAAGATTTCTGATGGTTCAAGTTTTTGTCTTCCTGTCGGGACTATAATGTATGTGATGGAAGGTTCTGTTCCTTTAAACAGTGTTACCCTTACTTCGACTGTTTGCGAAAATGATGGCGACGGTGACCTTGACGAACACAAGATTTTTTCTAATTTAGTTAGCCTTACCATCGGGAATGAATATAAAGTGAGGTTAGAAGCCTCGCTTTGCCCTTGCTATTTACGCTATAATAGCGTGAGTGGAGCTAACCAATGCTGGTGCGGAGGGCACACTCCAGGAGCGATTAAAGGGCTAGGAGAAAGTTGCTCCGATGCTTGCTCGGCCCACGGTTTGATACCCGAAGATTATGGGGTTAACCATTCGGACGAGAATGCCGATGCATTAAAAAACCAGACAGGGACTACTTGCAGCGGCACTAATAATGTCGCTAGCTGTCTGAATTTTGGTGGTGGAGGTGGAGACTTTCCCGTAGTCAGTAACGCGGGTAAATGTTGGCGATGCGAGACAAATCATGCTACATATAATACCGGTTGGGAAAGGGGAGATTATGCTGTTGTTTGCCCCTGCAAGTTTAATAGTTTAAATTTTGATTTTGTTTTCGTCGTGTCATAAATCTTTAAAAAATGAGTAAACGAAATATAGTTATAAGCTTTTTTGTTCTTTTGTTCGTCGTGGCCTATTTTTTTGTTTACAACAATCCATCACAGAATATGTCTGCAGATATTCTAAAAACTACCGATGCCGAAATTATTAAACTGCTGAAAACAAATACTGATAGTGCCGAGTATATGAATAAGTACGTCGATTTTAAGATCGGGGAGAAGACACTGTTGAATAAAGATAGTATTTCGGCTGGGCAGAATGGTCAGAATTTTCAAGAGGTTTATCAAGGCCTCGAGTTAGAAGATAACAGATATTTACGAGTTGATCTGATGAATAGCGCTGGGGATTGGGGCTTGATAACAGTTCTAGATTTTAAAACCAAAACTGTAACTAAGGCATTCGGCTTGATGCTGATTGATGCTAGCGCAGGTATAAAATAAACTCTTTTATGACAAAAAAAGAAGCTCATAAAAGAATTGAAAAATTAAAGAGTGTCATAAACCACCACCGCTATTTGTATCATGTTTTAGACAGGCAGGAGATTTCCGATGAAGCTCTGGATAATTTAAAAAAAGAACTTTTTGATTTAGAGCAGCAATACCCGGAATTTATTACTACAGATTCACCAACTCAGAGAGTCGGAGGCAAGCCGTTAAAGGAGTTTAAGAAGGTTAGACATTCGGGGAAAATGCTTTCGTTAAATGATGTTTTTACTGTTCAAGATTTTACGGATTGGCAAGAAAGGATATCAAAACTCTTAACTCCGAAAGAAAAGTCTGAAATAGATTTTTATTGCGAGTTAAAGCTTGACGGCCTAGCTATAGAATTGGTTTACGAAAAAGGGGTCTTCAAAACAGGATCTACGCGCGGAGACGGTACAATGGGAGAGGATATTACGCAGAATCTTAAAACAATCGAAGCAATTCCGCTTGAACTGAGGCCGATAGAAGAAATTATTACAGAACTTAAAAAACTGGGGTTGGATAAATTTGTTGGGGAGATAAAGAAAAATATTTCTCGCAAGATAGTGGTGAGGGGCGAAGTTTTTTTAACAAAGAAAGAATTTGAAAAAATAAATAAAGCCCAGGTAGGAAAGGGACTGCCTCTGTATGCAAACCCCAGGAATATAGCGGCAGGATCTGTCCGGCAGCTTGATCCTAAAATTACCGCCTCTCGAAAGTTAGACTCAAATATTTACGACTTGATTACGGACTTTGGCTTAGCCACCCACGAAGAGAAGCATAATATTTTGAAAGTCCTCGGTTTTAAAATAAATATAAATAATAAATACTGCGCAGGGATTGATGAGGTTATAAAATTCCATAAGCACTGGCAAGAAAATCGGGCCAAGCTTCCTTGCGAGATAGACGGAATTGTGGTCGTTATAAATAAAAATAGGATTTTTGAAAAGTTAGGCATCGTAGGCAAAGCGCCGCGAGGAGCGATTGCTTTTAAATTTCCCTTAAAACAGACGACTACTCAAGTAGAAGATATATCGGTCCAAGTTGGAAGAACCGGCGCTATCACGCCAGTCGCTCATCTTAAGCCGGTGAATATCGGGGGCGTAACAATTACCCGGGCCACTTTGCATAATGAGGATGAAATAAAAAGGCTAGGGTTAAAAATCGGCGACACAATAATAATCGGTCGGGCTGGAGATGTTATTCCCGATGTCGTTAAGGTTCTAAAGGATTTGAGAACCGGAAAGGAGAAAGAATTCAAAATGCCGAAGTTTTGTCCTTCATGTAACTCAAAACTTGTGAAAGCGGAGGGAGAAGTTTTATGGAGGTGCCCAAATACAAAATGCTTTGCCAGACAGAAAAAAACGTTTCATCATTTTGTTTCACGTGGCGCCTTTGATATTGATGGGCTTGGACCAAAAATATTGGATAAATTGCTTGACGAAGGCCTTGTCAGAGATCCCGCCGACATATTTGAGTTAAAAGAAGGCGATTTGATTCCTTTGGAAAGATTCGCGGAAAAATCAGCCGCTAATCTGATTAAATCAATTGAAAATAGCAAGGAAATAACGGCAGCGAGATTTATCTACGCTTTGGGTATAAGGAACGTCGGTGAAGAAACGGCGATAGATTTAGTGAATTACCTCTCTCGCTATGACGGGATAGCATCGGGCTGGGAGATCATAGAAAGATTAGAAAAAACAAACTTTGGAGAGCTTCAGAAAGTAGAGGATATAGGACCGGTCGTCGCGGAATCAATTAGTGATTGGTTTTCTGACCAAAGAAACAAAAAGTTGTTGGAAAAGCTTAAAATTTTAATTATAATCAAAAAGACTGAAAGGAATACTAGCAGAAAATTAGAAGGTCTTACCTTCGTTTTCACGGGGGAACTTGAAACACTATCACGAGATCGAGCCAAGGAAATGGTGCGAGAAGCGGGCGGCAATGTGTCTGAATCAGTGTCTGTTAAAACCAATTTTGTTGTTGCCGGTTTCGGAACCGGATCAAAATTCGAACTTGCCCAGAAACTTGGGGTAAAGATTATTGACGAAAAAGAATTCTTGAAGATTCTTAAATAAATTATGATGCTTTTGGGTTTATCTGTCGGGCCGATAAATAATCATTTGAAGAGATTGGATTGGTGGCTAATAGGCAGTGCAATAGTGCTGACTGTCTTTGGCTTACTTGCTGTCTACAGTGCGTCTTTGCGGGGTGGAGATTTATTCAATTTTCAAAAACAAATAATATTTTTTGTGATTGGGTTTGCACTCATGCTTTTTATAAGTTTTTTCGATTACCGCATTTTGAAAAATAACTCATATCTAATACTTGTCCTCTATTTTTTTGCCCTTCTGTTGTTAGCTGGAGTTTTTATCCTGGCGCCAGAAATAAGGGGAAAAAGAGGGTGGTATAAAATTGGCGCTTTTTCTTTTGATCCTATCGAGCCCTTAAAAATAATTCTCATTATTTTATTGGCTAAATATTTTTCAATGCGCCACGCTGAAATGTACAAACCCCGGCACATTATCTTTTCAGGCATTTATGTTTTTCTCCCGGCTTTGTTAATTTTTTTTCAACCTGATGCAGGAGCAGTCCTAATTTTATTAATTGTCTGGGTGTCTATATTATTCATATCCGGGATAAAAATGAGGCACCTTTTGATTCTCTCACTTTGCGCTATTTTACTTTTAATGTTTTCTTGGCAATTTCTGTTGAAAGATTACCAAAGGCAGAGAGTTCTTGATTTTGCTTTTCCTCGTGATCCTTTTGGAGGATCTTGGAGCCAAAGTCAGGCTGCTATAGCAATAGGCTCGGGTGAAATATTCGGTCGAGGATTCACTAATGGGTCGCAAACCCAATATGGATTCTTGCCTGAGCCGCATACAGATTTTGCTTTTTCAGTCATCGCTGAAGAATTCGGTTTGGTCGGAGTCTCTGCTGTATTTGCCTGTTACTTCATATTAATCTGGCGTATAATCAAAATCGCAATCCATTCTCGCTCTAATTTCCCCAGATTATTTGCCTCAGGCTTTACAATAGTTTTGATTGCTCAGTTCTTTATTAATGTCGGCATGAATGTCGGGGTTATGCCGGTTATCGGAATTTATCTGCCGCTTATTAGTTATGGTGGCTCAGGTCTCGTAGGAACCTTTGTCGGCCTTGGTATTTTGCAGAGTATAAAGGCTAAAAGCTAACTAGCCCTTGACATTATTTGTTATATGAATATAATAAGAGGAGATACTATCAAAAAAGTGGTTTTTATTTTTTTAATACTATAACCTATCTTAACTCGTGCCTGTTTCTGAATTTTTGAAACTCTATCTATTTATCCCAGGAGACAGGACCGAGCATCTACCCCTAACCTATTTAGGGTTTTTTACGATTACTATAGGAAAATATACTTTGCCAAGGGGCAAAGGTTAGTCGATGGACGCGAATAAAGTTCGTGCCATTAGTTTGTTGCTTAGCTGCTTTCCTCACATATAATCATATTTTTGGAATATGCCAGAAGAATTTTTCAAAATAAAAAATTTCTCTAAATCTAAAATTTCTTTCCCTCTACCTAATTTGCTTAATTTGCAAAAACAGGCATGGGAAGATTTTTGGAAAGTAAGAGTCAAAGAACTTTTTGACGAAATTTCTCCTATCACCGATTACACTGGAAAAGAATTTCAGCTCTGGTTTGAGGACTACAAACTTGACAAACCAAATCATAAAAATAGTTTGCTTGCAAAAAAGAATAATGATTCTTTTGAAGCTCCGCTCAAGGTAAAAGCTAAGTTAGTAAACCTAAAAACAAAAGAGATAAAAGAACAGGAAGTTTTCCTTGCTGATTTTCCCCTTATGACAGAAGGCGGAACTTTTGTATTGAACGGAGTAGAAAGAGTAGTCGTCTCCCAGCTTATACGTTCACCTGGTGCGTTCTTCACTGCAAGGTCAATACATGGAAAGAACCATTTTGGTGCAAAAATTATTCCTAACCGCGGAGCTTGGCTTGAGTTTGAAACAGAAGAGTCCGGGTTTATCGGAGTAAAGATAAATAGGAAAAGAAAGGTTCCTGCCACAACCTTGCTTCTGGCTTTGGGGTTAGACACGATTGAGAAGATAGAAAAAACGTTTAAGGATATTGATAACGGGCCGATTAAATATATCAAAGAAACACTTAAAAGAGATACAACCACTGACCAAAAGGAAGCATTGGTAGAGATATATAGAAGGCTAAGGCCAGGGGACTTAGTTGCCCCGGATACTGCCCAGGATTTAATTTTCAATATGTTCTTTAACTTTGGAAGGTATGACCTTTCGAAAGTGGGACGCTGGAAGACCTGGCAAAGGCTTCCTCAGCTTGCTCCGAGCAACCGAGACAAGGAAATTACAAAAGAAGAAAGAGTTTTAAGCATAGGTGATTTAATTGAAGTAATGAAGGAAGTGATACGACTGAATAACGACCCTGATTCTCATCCTGACCAGGTTGACCATTTAGGTAACAGAAGGGTAAGAACAATGGCCGAGCTTCTCCAAAACCGGTTGAGGGTTGGTTTAATGAGAATGGAAAGAATAATTAAGGATAAAATGTCTACGTTAGATCCTTCTACGATTACCCCTAATCAGCTTATCAATCCAAGGCCATTCATGGCCATTATCAAGGAATTCTATACCTCTTCGCAGTTTTCCCAATTCATGGATAATGAAAACCCGCTCGCCGAACTCGAACACAAGAGACGTCTTACCACTACCGGTCCTGGCGGGTTGACAAGAGAGCGGGCCGGCTTTGAAGTTCGCGATGTACAACCATCCCACTATGGCAGAATTTGTCCTATACAAACACCGGAAGGACCAAACGTAGGGTTGGTTGGACACTTGGCTTCTTTTGCGCGAGTAAATCCTTATGGATTTATTGAAACCCCATATTTTAAGGTAAAGAACGGACGCGTTACAGATGAAGTCCATTATCTTGCAGCTCAAGAAGAAGAAAGATTTAATATCGCCCCTGCTTCTGTCCCGATTGACGAGAATAATAAAATACTCCCTGAGATTCCTCCAAACAAGGTGGAAGCCAGAGTAAAGGGGGAACCAGATGAGGTTGAAGTTTCAAAAATAGACTATATCGACGTTTCTTCGAAACAATTTATCAGTATTGCTGCTTCTTGCATCCCATTTTTGCAGAACGATGATGCTTCAAGGGCTCTTATGGGTTCGAACATGCAAAGGCAGGCCGTTCCTTTGCTCAATCCTGAGCCGCCTTTAGTCGGTACAGGAGTTGAAAGGAACGTAGCTCGAGATTCTGCTCAAGCAATAATCGCTAGAGCCGCGGGTCGGGTGAAGGAAGCAGATGCTGACCATATTAAAGTTGAATTTGATATTACCTCGGGGGGGAAAAACAAGAAGGTTGAAGAAACGTACGAACTTAGGACTTTTGTCAGAACCAACCAATATACCTGTTTCCATCAAAAACCAGCAGTTGTTAAAGGAGATACTTTCAAGAAAGGAGACCCTCTGGTTGATGGCGCCGCTATTTCTAAAGGAAGACTGTCTTTAGGAAAAAATATTCTGGTAGCCTTTATGTGCTGGAGAGGAGGAGGATTCGAAGATTCGATTATTATTTCAGAAAAATTAGTTCGAGAGGACGCCTTTACGTCCATTCATATAGAAGAATTTACGTGCGACGTTCGTGACACAAAACTGGGACCTGAAATCACTACCTGCGATATCCCTAATGTCGGAGAAGAACGATTAAAGGACCTCGATGAAGAGGGAATAATCAGAGTAGGAGCTGAAGTTGGCCCGAATGATATTTTGGTCGGTAAGATTTCTCCAAAGGGAGAAGCAGAATTAACCCCTGAAGAAAGATTACTGAGGGCGATTTTCGGTGATAAAGCAAAGGATGTTAAAGACACGTCTTTACGGGCAGAACACGGCAAGAGGGGAAAAGTAATTAATGTTAAGATTTTCTCCCGTGATTTGGGCCACAAATTAGAGCCCGGAGTTATTAAACGAATTCAGGTTGAAATTGCTGAAACCAGGAAAAACAAGGTCGGTGACAAATTAGTCGGTCGTCACGGTAACAAAGGTGTGGTTTCCAAAATATTACCGGAGGAAGAAATGCCATTTTTACCGGACGGCACGCCGATTGATCTTATCTTAAGTCCTCTTTCGGTTCCATCAAGGATGAATTTAGGACAAATTTTAGAGACCCATCTCGGCTGGGCAGCGAAGAAACTGGGATACATTGTAATCTCTCCGTCCTTACTTGGCGCCGATAAAGAGGATATAAAAGGTGAATTAAGGGCAGCCGGGCTGCCTGAGTCTGGGCAAACTATTCTGTATGACGGAAGAACCGGCTTGGCGTTTCCTAAGCCGACGACTGTCGGATATATGTATGCGATGAAATTAATCCACATGGTAGACGACAAAGTTCATGCCCGTTCGATCGGTCCGTATTCATTAATCACCCAACAGCCGTTAGGCGGAAAGGCTCAATTCGGCGGACAAAGATTTGGTGAGATGGAAGTATGGGCTTTGGAAGGTTATGGTTCTGCTCATACCCTGCAGGAAATGTTAACGATAAAATCAGATGATGTTGTCGGAAGAGCAGCGACCTATGAAGCAATTTTAAAGGGCGAGCCAATTAAAAGTCCGAGCATACCAGCTTCATTTAATTTATTAGTTGCAGAATTGAAATCATTGGGCTTGGCTGTCGAAGTCAAAGAAAAAATTCAGAGAGAGGTAAAATCTAGATAATTAAAAACTATTAACCATGCGTGTAATAGATATTGAGGCAATTAGAATAAAAGTCGCTTCACCTGAGGAGATTTTGTCCTGGTCACATGGCGAGGTCACCAGGCCTGAAACGATTAACTATAGGACTCAAAAACCAGAGAAAGATGGTCTTTTTGGCGAGCAAATATTCGGTCCTGAAAAAGACTATGAGTGCGCGTGTGGTAAATATAAAAGAATCAGATACAAAGGAGTGGTGTGCGACCGTTGCGGTGTTGAGGTTACTAAGTCTCAAGTGAGAAGAGAAAGAATGGGACATATCAAGCTATATGCCCCGGTTTCGCATATTTGGTTTTTAAGAGGGGTTCCATCCAGAATGGGTCTTGTTTTGAACAAATCGTCCCAGCAGTTAGAAAAAGTCATATACTTCTCCTCATACATAGTTACAAGCGTAAATTTAGACGCCAAGAAAAAGATTCTAGAAGATATTGAACAAGAGTACAAAAGAAAGGTCAGGAAGGAGAAAACCAACGCTTTAAAGTTAGAGTTAAAACAAGCAAGAGATAGAGCGAGAGAGGAAGTATTGGAGATAGAGACCCTCAGGGTGTTATCTGAAGCCGTGTACCATAACCTATCCTTGAAATACGGCGAGGTTTTTGAGGCAGGGACAGGGGCTGAAGCAATCCGCTCTATTTTCGAGAAGATTGATTTGAAAAAAACTGTTTCAGAATTGGAAAAGGAGAGCAAAGAAGTCTTGCCAGTTAATAGGAAAAGAGTGTTAAGAAGATTAAAGCTTTTCCAAGGCATGCTGAAAGCAGGCGTTCGTCCGGAATGGATGTTTATGACAATCTTACCAATTTTGCCACCAGACTTGAGGCCTATGGTTCAGCTGGAGGGTGGAAGATATGCATCTTCTGATTTAAACGATCTTTACAGAAGGGTAATAAATAGAAATAACCGCTTGAAATATTTATTAGATATTTCAGCTCCGGCCGTCATCGTTAGAAACGAAAAGCGAATGTTGCAGGAAGCAGTCGACTCTTTGATCGACAATGAAATGCGTAAAGGAGTGACCACAACCGCCACCACCGGAGGCAAACGGCTTTTAAAATCTTTGGCCGCCATATTAGCAGGTAAGCAAGGAAGATTCCGTCAGAACCTTTTGGGGAAAAGAGTAGATTATTCCGGAAGATCTGTCATTACTGTTGGTCCGGACTTGAAATACAGTCAGTGTGGCTTGCCCAAGAATATGGCCCTTGAGATCTTCAAACCGTTTGTCATCAAGAGAATTCTAGACAAAGAGTTGTCTTACAACATCCGTGGAGCAACAAGACTAATTGAAGACAGGACTCCGGAAGTATGGGCAATTCTTGAAGAAGTGGTCCAGGGAAAATTGGTTTTGCTTAACAGAGCCCCAACTCTTCACAGATTAGGCATACAAGCATTCCAAACTGTATTAATTGAAGGCGATACAATAAGGGTCCATCCTTTGGTTTGCGAATCATTCAACTCAGATTTTGACGGCGACCAAATGGCTGTTTATCTGCCTTTATCAGAAGAGGCGCAGAAAGAAGCAAGAGAAATTATGGCTTCTACCCTTAACCTTTTAAGGCCAGCTACGGGAATGCCTGTTATCGGTCCTTTCAGGGACATAGCACTCGGTTGCTACTACCTTACCCGAATAGATGAAGAAATCGTTGGGGCAGAGAAAAAGGAAGCTAAATTGTTTTCCAGCAAAGCTGAGGCAATCACAGCCTTTGATCTTGGATTTCTTAATTTACAGGAGAAAATAAAAGTTCCTAACCCCAAGACAACGGAGCATGAAATTATTGAAACAACTGTCGGCAGGGTAATCTTAAATAACAGCTTGCCAGCTGACTATCCGTATTTGGATAAAATAGTCGATGCTAAAGGATTGAAATCACTAGTCAGAGATTTAGTCGGCCGATACTCCAATGAAGAGGCTGTTGCGATATTAGATAAAGTAAAGAGCCTTGGATTTGAGTATTCGACTTTATCGGGAGTAAGCTGGGGCATGGATGATTTAATTGTCCCGCCGGAAAAAGAGAAGTTATTAGAGGAAGCTGAAAAGGAAGTCGATAAGATTAATAGCTACTACAAGAAAGGATTGCTTTCAAAAGACGAAAAGACCGCACAAATAGTTTTAGTTTGGCAAACTGTCAAGTCAAAGCTTGAAGTTTTATTGAAGGAAATTCTACCGAAAGGCGGTTCCGTATTTTCTATAATCAACGCAGGGGCTAGGGGTACATGGGCACAGCCCGTACAAATGGCAGGTATGAAAGGTTTAGTGAATAACCCGGCAGGTGATATTATCGAACTGCCAGTTAAGTCTTCGTTTGCAGAAGGGTTTAATGTTTTGGAATATTTTATTTCCACCCATGGAGCCAGAAAAGGAACAGCTGATACGGCCTTAAGAACATCTTCAGCCGGATATCTTACCCGACGCCTTGTTGATGTCGCTCATGACGTCATAATTTCCGAAGAAGATTGTGGGGATAAAGCCGGCTCTGTAATTTCCCGGAAAGACGCTGATGATATTGAACAGGATTTTGTCTTCAAAATAGTCGGCAGAGTCTGCGCCGAAGACGTGGTTAAAGATAAGAAGACATTGGTTAAGAAAGGGGAGGTGATAACATGGAAGATAGCGGATTTAATTACGAAAGAGAAAATTGAGAAAGTTGTTGCTCATACTCCGTTAAGCTGCAAAACATTGAGAGGAACCTGCCAAAAATGTTATGGTTGGGACCTTGGAAGAAATAGAGCGGTGGATTTAGGGCAAGCAGTCGGAGTAGTGGCGGCCCAAGCAATTGGTGAACCAGGCACTCAGTTGACATTAAGAACTCATCATTTGGGTGGTGTCGCCGGTGCAGGGGATATTACGCAGGGTTTGCCTCGGGTAGAAGAAATATTTGAAGCAAGGGCTCCAAAAGGAGAAGCAGTGGTTTCGTTAACTGACGGTAAGGTTATTAAATTTGATGAAAAAGAGCGGATTGTAAAAATTGAACCTAGCGTTACGAAGTCTTCTCCGAAAAGAGATCCTATTGAGTATAAAATACCTGGAAGGGTTGCGATTTTAGTAAAACTGGGAGATGAGATTAAGGAAAGCCAGCCCTTATGCGGAGGCAGTTTGGATTTAAAGAAAATGTATAAAACTCTCGGCTTAGATGAAACTCAACGATATGTTATAAAAGAAGTTCAGAAAATATATTCCTCACAGGGCGTGGATATACACGACAAGCATATTGAAATAATAGTCAAGAAAATGTTTTCGAGAGTAAAGATAAAAGATGAAGGGGACGGAGAATGGATGAAAGGAGAAGTAATCGACAGTACAGTCTACCATGAAGCAATGGCGCGCCTTAAGAAGCAAGGCAAAAAATTACCAATTGGACAGCAAATATTATTCGGCATTTCCGAGGTAGCATTAGCTTCAGAAAGCTTCTTATCTTCTGCTTCCTTCCAACAGACTTCTCGAGTTCTGATAAAGGCATCTTTGGAGGGCAAGGAGGATCCTCTCTTGGGATTAAAAGAAAACGTAATTATCGGAAGGTTAATTCCAGTCGGTACTGGTTTTAAGAAATAGAAAGTTAGGGTATAATAGATTAAGGTGCAGGAATACAGTTCCTCTCTTAAAGTTTACTTACCTAACAATGGCTAAAGACGAAAATCCAAAAAAGAAGGTTAATCAGAAAAGCGGGAAAGAAGAAAATAAAACACCGCCCCTTCTAACCAATAGGACTAAAAGGTGGATTAAAGCCACCTTAATGTTTTTAGTGGCAGTTATTGTTAGTTTGAGCTTTCTTAATAAATCCGGGAAAGGAGGGCAGTTATTTTTAGAAGTTGCAAAATTTTTGATTGGACAGACAGTTTTTAGCGTTCCCTTCCTTTTCATCCTCGGCGGCTTAATATTTTTGAAACCAAAACAGAGAGGAAAGTTTTTGCCCATATTTTTGGGTATTTTTATTTTAATTTTCGGCTTTGCTGGCCTTTTGGGTGCTCAGGATTTGACTCAGAAAGCGGGTGGTTGGCTCGGGTATTTAATGGCTAACTTGGTTGTCAATCTATTTGAGGTTCAGGTGGCAGATATAATATTCGGGGCAATTGTTGTAATCGGTTTCATAATATTCCTGCAGTCGATTTGGCAGCACAAACCGCAGGAAGAGGAAAAGAAGTCTTTGTTCCAGAAAATGATGCATCCGGACAAACCCTTAATTTTGAAAATAAAAGAACCCGAAACAAAGAATGAGCCCAGCCGGGCTATACAGCCGAAGATATCTTTATTTAAAAACAACAGAGCAGAAGAAGTTAAAGTTAACGGAAAGAAGACGTCTGGCGGGAAAGAACAATATATCTTTCCGCCGCTTGATTTATTATCAGCCAACGAGGGAAGCCCGACTAGCGGAAATATTAAACAGAACTCTATAATAATAAAAAAGACCTTGGAGAATTTTGGCATTCCTGTCGAAATGGCAGAGGCTAATGTAGGTCCTACTGTCACACAGTATGCATTTAAGCCAGCCGAAGGAGTGAAGCTGTCAAAAATTACTACTCTTTCTAATAATCTTTCTTTAGCTTTAGCCGCTCATCCAATCAGGATAGAGGCTCCTATACCGGGAAAGTCGTTGGTTGGTATTGAAATTCCGAATCAGACTAGAAGTATTGTTTCCTTGCGTAATTTAGTTGCTAGTCCTCTTTATCAAAACTCACCCGCCTCACTTCTGTTCGTTTTGGGTCGCAATGTCGCAGGAGAGCCGGTATATGCTGACATGGCAGAGATGCCTCATCTTTTGGTAGCGGGATCTACTGGAACAGGGAAAACTATATTCTTGAACAATTTGGTGTTGAGCCTGTTATATCGAAATTCTCCAAGCGCGATGAAATTAATCTTGATTGATCCGAAGCGGGTAGAATTCCAACACTATAACGCCCTCCCGCATCTTCTCTGCCCGGTTATTTACGACCCGCAGAAAACGATTAATGCCTTAAATTGGTTGGTCAAAGAGATGGGCAGGCGATTTGAGGTTTTCTCTGAGATACCAACCCGTAATCTTAATACTTACAACAAAACAAAATCAGTTATTGCCGCCGGTGCCACCTTGCCATATATTGTTTTAATCATTGATGAGTTGGCCGACCTAATGGCAGCTCGTGGAAGAGATATAGAAGCAGGAGTTGTAAGATTAGCTCAAATGGCAAGAGCAACCGGCATACATTTGGTTTTAGCGACGCAACGGCCGTCAGTAGAGGTCATCACCGGTTTGATCAAAGCTAATGTTACCTCTAGGGCAACATTCCAAGTTGCTTCCCAGGTTGATTCGAGAACTGTTTTAGATGCAGCCGGAGCTGAGAAACTATTAGGCGCTGGGGACATGCTTTTTATCTCCGCAAAATCCATACGGCCAAGAAGAATACAGGCTCCATATGTTCCTGAAGAGGACGTTAGAAAAGTAGCTAGTTTTATAGGAAAACAAAATGGCAGAATGGACGGATCCTCCGCCTTCCTTACCCAAAGTTTGCAAGAACAGTTAGATTCTACTGACCAGAAAGAAGGCGGCGGAGAAACCTTCTCTTCTGACCAAAATGATTCGCTATATGAGGAAAGCAAAAAGATAGTTTTAGAAACCAAAAAGGCATCAGCTTCATATTTGCAGAGGAGATTAAAGGTTGGTTATGCCAGAGCAGCTCGGTTGATTGATATATTAGAGCAAAGAGGAGTCGTAGGTCCTGCTGACGGAGCAAAGCCAAGGGAGGTTTATGGCGGAGCAGAGTCACCCATTATTCAATCAGGTCCGTCAGAAGATGTAAGCGGACCTGACGAAAGCGAAGGAGATAATGAATGGGAGAAAATTTAAAATATATATATGGTAAAAAAAGCACAAGATAAAAAAATAGAAAAAAAGGGCTTGGTAGAAGCCTTAGAAGAAATAAAGGAACGGTTCGGGGAGGGTACCATCATGACCTTAAAAGAGATACGGTCTGTTGATGTTGACGTCATCCCAAGTGGTTCCTTTTCTTTGGATCTAGCGTTGGGCGTGGGAGGAATACCGCGCGGAAGGGTTATCGAAATATTTGGGCCGGAAAGTTCTGGCAAGACAACCCTGTCTCTGCATATCTTAGCTGAAGCTCAAAAGAAGGGAGGAGCGGTTGCTTTTGTTGACGCAGAACATGCTCTAGACCCTGATTATGCGCAGAGAATAGGAGTAAAAGTGGACGATCTCCTAATATCCCAGCCGGATTCCGGTGAACAGGCTTTACAGATAGTAGAAGCCTTGGTGCGTTCTGGAAATGTCGACGTAATTGTTATTGATTCTGTAGCTGCTTTAACTCCCAAGGTTGAAATCGAAGGGGAGATAGGAGACCAGCATATGGGGCTTCAAGCGCGTCTCATGAGTCAAGCGTGTCGTAAGCTTGCTAGTATTGTTTCGAAAACTAATACGATAGTTATATTTATAAACCAAACAAGGATGAAAATCGGCATGGTCTTTGGCAATCCAGAAACTACTCCGGGAGGATTAGCCTTAAAGTTTTACACTTCAGTAAGGATTAATCTAACAAGAACCGCGCAGATTAAAAGCGGGGATGAGATTATCGGCAACAGAGTCAGGGCTAAGATTGTTAAGAACAAAGTTGCAGCCCCCTTTAAAGTTTGCGAGTTTGATATTTACTATAACGAAGGTATTTCTCAGGCAGCTGATGTGTTGAGAGCCGGCCTAACGGCCAACGTGATTAAGCAAGTCGGCAATACCTATCAGTTTGGAAATAGGAAAATTGGAGTTGGATTTGAAGCTGCAAAAAACGCTCTGAAAGAAGATAAAGCGTTAATAAAGGAAATAAAAGGGGAGATACTGAAACCGAAGGGTTAATAATGTACTAAAAAACAGCCCGCTGAGGCTGTTTTTGTTTGCTATTTCGGGGTGTAGGGCATGATCCCAAGCTGGCGCGCTCTTTTTATAGCATTGCTTACCCCTCTTTGGTGGCGGGCGCAAAGCCCGTTTCTTGTGCGGCTTTTTATCTTATATGAACTGGAGATGAACTTAGACAGAACGCCTGTATTTTTGAAGTCAATCTCATCAGTATTTTTTTGGCAGAAATAACATGACATAGTAATAGTGTTTTAATTTTTAGAAAGGAATGTCTTTTATATCAATTTCATCTTCTTGCTGCCCAATTTCTGGCATGGGGCCTGATATGTCTTCTGTGGGAACTGGTTCCTCACTTAATGGTGGATTATAGCTTTCTTCAATCACTGGGATTTCCTCGCTTCTTGGTTCGCGGGGAGCATTAGCTGTGCCTCCGCCCATTGATCTTGGGGCCATTTGTATATTGTCGGCAATTATTTCTGTTTTGAATTGTTTGGCACCGGCGGCATTCTGCCACGAGCTTGTTTTTAATCTTCCCTCAACAAGAATTAAGGATCCTTTTTGCAGGTATCTGGAGCAAATATCGGCTAATTTTCCGAAGGCTACTACATTATGAAACTCAGCTTCCTGTTTCTTTACCCCGGTGTTATCCGTGTAGAATCTATTTGTTGCTACACCGAATGATGCTACAGGCTTTCCAGATGGCAATGCTCTGGTTTCCGGATTACGAGTTATATTGCCGAGGATGAAAGCTTTATTAAGATTCATAATTTTTTACTAATTTATTCACTTAATATTTCCTCGAGTTTTTCTTCGATATCCTTTAACTCTACTTTCTTTTCGCTCTTCTTGAATTTTTCTCCTACTGGTATTTCTACTTCTTTCATCACCTTTTTTTCTTCCCTCTCCCTTATCTTTTTCACCCTAGCTGGTCGTTTAGCAATGACTAAGAAGCGTATAACCCTTGGATTCTTTCTCATCGTCTCTTCCAGCTTTTTAGCGGTTTCTGGCTCAGAGTTAAAATCTAAGCTTAGTATAAAGGCAGATCCCTGTCTTTTTATCTGATATCCGAGGGTTTTCGGCATAGCTACGCCCGATTTCATGATAATAGCGCCCTCTTGTTGTAAGAAAGTATCTATCTCTGAGGCGGTTTTTTCTACTTCCTCGTTTTTTAGCTCAGTAGAAACAAGGTAAGTTAGCTCGTATAATTTCATTATGGTAATATAATATTAACAATATTTATATCGGTATTATAGCAGTAAACTATTAGATAATCAAGCCCAATAGTGATATAATAAACTATTATGATTTCTCCCAACATTTTTAAATCTTATGATATCCGCGGGACTTATCCTGAGGAAATGAACGAAGAGGCCGCTTATTCCATAGGACAGGGCCTTGTTGAATATACGGGTGCTAAAAAGGTGGCAATTGGCAGGGATATGCGTATTTCCTCGCCCCAGCTATTTGAAGCGCTCTGCAGGGGCGTTATTGAGGCTGGAAGCGATGTCTGCGACCTAGGGAAGATAGCAACTGAGGTCCTGTACTTTACTATTGGTAAATATGGATATGACGCGGGAGTTATGATTACAGCGAGCCATAATCCGAAAGAATATAATGGCTTTAAGATTATCAAAAAAGTAGGCGATGGTTTCAGAATGATCCGCGGAAGGGATCTGTACGATACCGTGGTGAATGTCGGACTGCTCGCTAGCAAAGATAAAGGTAAGATAGAAAAAGTAGATGTTACGCCAGCCTTCCTTGACTATATTCTTTCTCTGGTTGATTTGAGCAAAATGAAGGCTAAAAAAATAGTGGTTGATGCAGGTAACGGTATGGCGGGGTTAGTCGTTCCGCTATTAGCTGATCGATTACCGGTTGAAATAATTCCGTTAAATTTTGAGTTAGACGGGAGTTTCCCGGCGCACCCGTCTAACCCGCTAGAAAAAGGTGTTATGGACGAAGTTAAGGGAAGAGTTAAAAAGGAGAAGGCTGATTTTGGGTTTATCTTTGATGGCGATGCCGATAGGATTTTCTTGATAGATGAAAGGGGAAATTCTGCGCAAGCAGATGTTACGCTTTTACTCTTGGCTAAATATTTTTTAGACCGGAACCCCGGCGCGAGCATTGTTTACAACGCGATATGCTCTAGGTCGGTTCCAGAAACAATAAAAAAATTGGGAGGCATAGCCTTTAAATGTCCAGTTGGGTTTGTTAATGTCCAAGATAAATTAATAGAAACTAATGGATTGATGGGCGGGGAACTATCTAGCCATTACTGCTTTAAGGACAATTATTACGGCGATTCCGGCTTTTTAGCTTTTTTGATTCTTCTTCAGATTATTTCCGAGTCTAACAAAAAAGTTTCTGAGTTGGTTGCCAATCTGTCCCCATATTTTAAATCTCCGGAAATAAACTTTAGAGTTGAGGACAAGGATTCGATTCTGAATAAAGTAAAAGAAAAATATTCAGACGGAAATCAGGAATATTTGGACGGAGTGACTGTTGAGTACGAGAATTGGTGGTTTAATGTCAGGCCGTCAAACACCGAGCCGCTTTTGAGAGTAACGATCGAAGCAGATAACGAAAGTCTATTAGAGGAAAAGATAAAGGACCTTTCTGAGTTAGTGAGTAAATGATTATACTTTTAGTTTAAAAAAATCCCGCCGCCAGCGGGATTTTTCTGTAATAAGTAGTTTGTTAATTAGCTCTATATATTGCGACCCAACTATCCCAAGCAGACTTAGGCGTCCCGTTAGCTTTTCTCAATCCCATAGTCTTGAAAACTTCAGCGTAGCCGGCGCCGTCCCAATCATGCGGGAACCACCAAATCCAAGCCTTGACCTTAAGGTCGTCTGACACCTGCGATAGTTTTTCAACGAATGCTTTCTGTTTTGTTGCAGATCCATGAGAGCCTGCGCTTGGCCAGCCGGATTCAGCTATTATCAATGGGGCAGTTATATTATCCTTTATCTGGGAATAATAATCCGAGGGAATTTCCTCGGGGCTATTGAAGAAAGCGCTAGGGTAGGTAGTAAAAGCGATAGCATCAACTGTGCCATTTAATTGTTTCGCTATTTCCCACTCGGCTTTGCCGGTTTTACCGGCAAGTTCTTCATATTGGAGGCTGAGAGTCGTTGTTATCCCAGGTGCCGCTTGCTTGATTTGTACGTTTGTTTCCTCGATTAAGGAAATAAAGGCTGTTGCGTCTGACGGGTTATTGGCTAAATAAGTATTTATTTCAGATCCCAAACTTAGAAATTCGGGAGAATATTCTGTCGCTACTTTTACGGCTAAATTAGTATAGGAGTCCCTAACTTTTTGATCGGCGAAGTCCTTACCCAAGGCTAATAATCCCGGATCTATTTTTGTTCGATCGTCTGAAAGCGGGTCGATGACGATTAAAGTTTTTAAGTTATATTTTGTAGCCATCCCGGTAATAAAGTTCAGGCCTTCGATATTACCTGAATCAAAGTGAACGTGGTGCATCACAAGATCAGAATTTTTGCTAAATAAATCGAAAGCCGACAGCCAGTTGTCGGTGGTAAGTGGCTGCGCTGGGATTGGTACGAAACCCATAAGAAATGTTCGTGCCGTGCTCCTTACATATGGTTTGTCGGGCTTGGAGCTAAATATACCAACGATGATTATAATCAGAGCTAAAACTATAACTATAATAAGTATTTTTTTCATATTTTTAAATATTAGCTATTTTATCAAAAAACCAGTGTATCTAGAATAGATGGTACTGGTTTTTAGTTGCATATTATATTAATCCCATCTTTTCTTTTACCTCCTGCATTGTGATTTGAGCGATACTCTGAGCCCTGTTTTTCCCTCTGCTTAATATCTCTTTTACATACACCTCTCTTTGCGAAAGTTCTTTTTGTTTCTTGCGGAACGGATCGAGAAACTCTATGACCAGTTTCGTCAAGGATTTTTTAAAGTCACCGTAGCCTTTGTCTTTGAACTTCTTTTCCAATTCCTTTATTGATTTGTTATCTAAAAGGCTGTAAATCGTCAAAAGATTAGAAATACCCGGCTTTTTAATCGGGTCGTACTTCACATGTTTTCCTGAATCTGTAGTGGCTGACATTATTTTTTTCTGTATATCTTCAGGCTCATCGAACAGAGAGATATAGCTTTGAGGGTTATCAGTCTTTGACATCTTCTTTTTCGGGTCGACTAAGCTCATTATCTTTGCTCCGGATTTCGGTATGATAGTCTCGGGTTCAGTAAAAGTTTTTCCAAACTTCTGGTTGAACTTTCTAACTAAAGTCCTTGTCAGCTCAACGTGTTGCGTCTGATCTTTGCCAACTGGCACTGCGTCGGCCCGGTAGAGTAAAATATCTGCAGCCATCAAGACAGGATAGTCTAAAAGAGCAGCATTGATATTATCTTTGAATTTCTTCGATTTCTCTTTATACTGGGTCATTCTCTGCAATTCGCCAACTGGGCAGACAGTATTTAAAAACCAAGCAAGCTCTGTGTGTTCTTTGATTTGCGACTGGACAAAGATGATGCTTTTTTCAGGGTCTAAGCCGGCGGCGACGTAGGAGATTACCTTCTCAATAATGGATTTTTGTAAAGATTTTTGTTCGTAGGGAACAGTGAGAGAATGCAAGTCAGCAACAAAAAAGATACACTCGTTTTTATTTTGAAGCTCTATCCACTGTTTTAAAGCTCCCAAGTAGTTTCCGATATGAATGTCTCCGGTTGGTTGTATGCCAGATAATATGCGCATAATGTTTTTTTAAATTATACCTCGATAACTACGGGCAGAACCATTGGCCGACGTTCTGTTTTGGAGTGTAGGAAGTCTCCAACCTTGTTTCTTATTTCGTCTTTGATATATACCCAGTTTATCGCTCCGCCAGATCCGGCTGCTTTATCTACTATATCAATTACTTTCCTTCTTGTCTGCGCCAATAAGTCTTTTGACTCTTTGAGATAGACAAATCCTCTGGAAATTATATCCGGTGATCCTCTTACTTTACCTGTTTGTCTGTCTACGATAGCTACGATAACAAACATGCCATCGTTTGAAAGAACCTGGCGGTCCCTTAGAACGATCTCTCCTACATCCCCAACGCCTAGTCCGTCGACGAACACATAGCTGGTTTGAACTTTTTCTTTCAATACTTTTACTCCGCTGCCTGTAACTTCTATAACCGAACCATTATCCGGAATAAATACTTTATCCTTGGGCACACCGCTGTTATATGCTATCTTCGCAGCTTCCTTTAGCATGTAGTGGTTGGCGTAAACAGGTATGAAATAGTCAGGCTTAATATCTTTGATTATTTTTTCAATATCGAATATATTGCTATGTCCGGATATGTGAACGTCCATTATCTCTCCGTGAATTACATTGTCAGAAAGCCTGTAAAGATTATCTTTTAACCGTTGTATTGCTCTTTCGTTGCCTGGGATTATAGACGAGGAGAAGATAACAGTATCACTCTTTTTTATCTTAATGTACCGATGATTCCCGGTTGTTATTCTTGGGAGCACGGACATTTCTTCCCCTTGACCCCCAGTGCATATTATCACTATTTTATTCTCTGGATATTCATGTATTCTGTCAATGGGAATTATTACGTCTTTCATCGGCTTGATATATCCAAGCTCCTTTGCTATTTCAACATTCAGCTTCATCGAGTAGCCGTCAAAAGCAACCTTCTTGTTGACCTTTTGGGCATATTCAAGGATTTGTTTTATCCTTTGCAGTTGTGAAGAAAAAGTAGCGACGATTATTCTGCCTGGCGCTGAACTGATCAAACCGTGCAGGTTTTTTAACATCTCCTCTTCTGTAACCGGCATCTCTTTGTTAACTGCGCCTATGCTTTCGAGCATTAGAATGGTTGGCCTTTTCAATTTTGCGAGTTCTGAGTATTTTATCTCCTTTCTCCCGACCGGTTGTCTCTCAATTGTCCAGTCGCCGGGGTGTATTATTGTCGCTGGCGGAGTCTGCAGTATGGTTCCAACAGCATCCATAATGGCATGGTCTACCTGGAAGAAGCTTATATTAAATACTCCCAAGCTTATCTTGTCGTTAATATCTTTAACGTAAGTTATATTCAGTTTTTTCGAGCTTCCCCGCCTTGCATCCTCGTATCTCCTTTTTATCATTTCTATTGTAAGCGGCCGACCGATAATTAAAGGATTGCCCAATTTCTCCAAAAGTATATGGGCGGCTCCGATATGGTCTAAGTGACCGTGGGAGAAAAGAACGCCCCGGATGTTTTTTTCTTTTCCTTTTAAATAGTCGATATTCGGGATTACATAATCAATTCCAGGCATATCTTCTTCTGGAAACTGAATACCCATATCAATGATTACAATATCTTTCCCATATTCAAAAACCGTCATGTTCCTTCCAACTTCTTCGCATCCTCCGAGAGGAATAATTTTTAAGCTGTTTGTCCCGAACCAAGCCTGCTTGGCTATAGGGTTTTCTTTTCTAGCAGGTGCTAGATTTCTTTGTCTGTTCATATTTGTTTAGTTAATTGTTAAGAGTGTGATTTGGTGCCGCGGGTGGGAGTTGAACCCACAACCCTTGCGGGATACGGCTCTGAACCGTACGTGTTTGCCAATTTCACCACCGCGGCAGGTTTATTTTAAGAAGTTTAAATCTTCTGGGAGAGATTTTGAGGGTTCTTCGTATCGAAGCGCAGGAGCATCTTTATACGCTTCGTTTTTGACCCAGCCATTTTTTGTGTAATAGTAGCAGGCGCCTTGCATCTTTTCAAAGAAAGCAAAATAATTTTTGCACTCGGATGCAATCCAGTTGCCCATTTTTAAGGTTTCGTTCGAAGGATTGATAGTAGTGTGTCCGTATAGGGGAGGGATGATTACTACATCGCCCTTTTTTGCCTTTACCGCATAAGCATCGTCAACGTGGTCTTCTGTTCTTCTCTGCATAAGATAAATAGCTTGTCCTTCGAGAACTATATATATTTCTCCGCGGTTGTTGAGATGCTCGTGGCCTTTAGTTTTAACAAATTCATCGCCCAACATAGCAGGCGGGATCACGGTGATGTCGTACCTTACCCCGTCTTTCGTTTCTAAGGAGCGGTACATATTGTATAGTTCAAGGTTCGGTGCGGTCTTTGCCCATTCTTTATCGGAAAGAACCATTCTCATGTCGTCTAAGTATCTGATATCCGGTTTTTTGTCGCTAAAGTCTATCTCCATATTCTTTTTGTTTTGATATACCAATCCTCAACATTAGAGAATCTTTTTGCCGGATCCACTATTTTTATCGCATCGATTCCTTTTGTCTTTTTATTCGCCAGATATAGGTAGTCAGAGCTATACAGGAACACGGCTGGCGCGTCGCTGAGTAGTATTTCCTGGAAACTTTCGTAGGTTTCTTTTTTCTCAGCTTCGTCCAGAGTCTCTCTGCCCGCCTTCAGTAGTTTGTCTGCCGCCGCGTTTTCATATCCGGTTAAGTTCAATCCAGGATCAATTATCTGACTTGAATGCCAAAATGGGTATGGGTCAAATAGCATTCCTAATGCTTCTCCATAAAGCAAGCTTTCATAGCTTCTATCTTTGATCACTGATTTCAAATCAGAAATACTTAAAACATTCACTTCGACAGTAACGCCAACCTTTGCCCATTGTGACTTTAAAATATCTGCCACCTGGGTTAAAGAGGGTTGGTTGACAGTAGTTATTACTACTTTAAGCGGCAATGTTGATTGGGCCGGAGGAGTGCAAAGCTCATTTAATTTCGTTATTGTAGATTTTCCGACAGATCCTATGCTCTTAGCTGCTAAGTCAGGCAAATATTTTTTTTGGAATTTAGTTACTCCCTCCTTGGTTGCGTTTCCGAAATAGCCGGTTGCGTCTCCTGTATATATTTCAGGATCTTTGGCTAAGCATTTTTGCAGTTCCTCTACTTCGCTTCCTTTCGATCCAACGGATAGGGAACTTTTAAATTGGAAGGCGGGTTTTTTATTAATGCTTTTTTCTCTCAAACCTTGTTCGTTTTCTTTAAAGCCTGCTTTATCAAATATTTCCTTAGCTTTTTCTAGGTCAAAAGCATAGGTGCTTTCGGGGCTTGCGTATCCGAAGAATCCGGGGAGGATCGGGGATTCGATGGTATGGAACGGATCAGCATTGTATTTCTTTGAGAAAGAGGCGTTTAAAGCGTCAACTATTCCTTTTTTATCGGTTGCATAGTTCAGGGCCTCCCGGATTTTTTTATCGGAGACAATATCAGAATTCGCAATGTTTAAGAAAACGGAAAAATATCTGGGCGTTTCCATAGAATGAAGAACAAAGCTTTTCGGTGCAGAAGATTGGTCGCTTAGGTATGAGGATGAGAAGCTATGGATTTCTCTCCTATTGACCGCGCTCAATAGATTTTCTTTTTTCTCGTAAAAGTTAAAAGAAATTTCTGAAATAAAAGCAGGCTGTTTATAGTAGTTTTGGTTAGATGTTAATACTATGGATTTGATAAATCCGGCGTCTGTTTGCTTTAACCCCTTGAATTTATAGGGGCCGGAGCCGATTGGTTGGAGGTTATAGAAGGAAAGAGCAAAGTTTTCAGGTAGAATGTTCTCCCAAACATGCTTCGGTATTATTTTCAAAGTGCAGTTTTCCAGGAAAGAGTTGTAAGGACTTTTAAGTCTTAATTTAAAGGATGTGCCAGAGATTTTTTCTGTTTCAACATCCAGCCAGTTCGCCCTAATAGGGCTTTTATAGTCAGAATTTTGGATCGTTTGGATTGTGAAAATTACATCATCTGATGTAAGAGATTCTCCGTCGTGCCAAAGGATGTTCGGCTTCAATTTAAACTCATAAGTTCTTCCGTCCTCTGAAATTTTGTATTCCTCAACTAAGTCGGTAATGATCTGACCATTATTGTCGTACGTCATTAGGCCCGAGAAGATAAGTTCAGTCAAATCACGGTCAATATCGCTCGTTTCGCCATATATAGGATTTAGGAACCTTGGCTGCCCCACCGCGCCTTCAATAAAAGATCCCCCGGATTTGGGAACAACTATAGTGTTATTGATATATATGCTGGTGAAGAGAACAATGAAAGATATGCCGGCTAAAGCCAAAAGCGTTGAAAAAGCTATTTTTTCTTTTTTGTGGAGTATCTTAAAAATTCTTTTCCACTGAGAAAACTTTGGAAAGCGAATTTGCTTCATTAGATTAAAAGATTGAAAATTCCCAGAAGTATGAAAATACCCGCTAGGATTATTGTGGCGTAGTAAAGTTTTTTCTCCATTCCGCGCTTGCTGGAATAAGATTCGGCTCCGCCTCCGCCAAAAGCAGACCCAAGGGCTGCCCCCTTTTGCTGCAAAACGATACTAATTATTATTAATATGGAAACTACGATTTGAGCTATGAGTAAATATTGTTGCATGTTTTATTTATTTTTCTTTTTTCCTGAATGGGGCCGGGATTAAAATACTTAGGGCCCAGATTATTAAGGTTGTGTAGAGCAGGGGAAGGAACCAAACAATGGTTAATTCTCGGAATATTAAGTCAACGGCCCAGATTAGAACCATATTTATCACCAGGCTGAATAAACCGAGCGTTATGATTCTTAAGGGCAGAGTGATTGTTTTTAAAATTGGTTTTAAGAATATATTCAGCAAGCCGATTATAACGCCAAGCAGGATTATTACATGCCAAGTGGTTGATAAGGGAATTCCGAAGAAGGTAGAGTCCGGTAAAACTTTTATACTTACCCCCGAGATAAACAAAGTAGCCAGCCATAAACCCAAAATACCAGCCACTATATGAGAGATTACCTTTCGTATCATCTTTCTGATAATAGCAAATATTTAGGAAAATAGCAAATGTTTTTCCCGCAGTTTTTTGTGGTAAGCAATAGCAAACCTGTGGCTTTCGTCCCGAATTTGCAGAATTAAGTTGAATATCTCGCGCGGAAGCTTTTTTAGTAAAACAGGCGTTTTCTTGCTTCCAATATATAGCTCATTGCGTCGTTTAGCTAATGCGATAATTGGAATTGCTTTGTCCACAACTGATTTAGCGGCATTCAGCTGTGGCTTTCCACCGTCGATTAATATCAAATCTGGGTACGGCCACTCGGGATGATTAAGCCTTCTTTTTAAAGCTTCTTTTATCATAGCTACATCATTTGGTTCGTCTGTGATTCGTATTTTGAATTTTTTGTATTCATTTTTATCCGGCTGGCCGTTTGTAAAAACCACCATCGAGGCAGTGGCTTGCTTGCCTTGGGTGTTGGAAATATCATATCCTTCGATTCTTTTTATGCTCTTGTTAGAGAGTATAATCTTTTGAAGCAATTTTTGAGTCGCATCCCAGTTATATTCTAATGGCTGGGATCTTTTAAATATTCTCGCGTTTGATATTATTTTCTCCAAAGCAAAAATTTGGTCGCGCACCTTCGCTGCTTTTTCGTAATTTTGGTTTTTAGATAGCAGCTTGATTTCTTTTTGCAAGGATAATATAGTCTTCCTTTTTTTACCTTCCAGCACGCCCATTAGGTTCCGAATACTTTTTTGGTATTCCTTAGGATCGGGGTCAGGCCCCGGACATAATCCTAAGTGACACCATGGGCAGAGTTTTGCAGGGTGTTTCTTCGTATAATAGGGGAATATTTTTCTTAGAAACCTGAGAGTTTCCTTCACGGCCTTGCCGTCGACAAAAGGACCGACGTGATCGGCTCCAGCCTTCGGCTGATGAGTGATAAAAATTTTAGGGAGGGCTTCTTTGGTGATTGCTATGTAAAAATAGTTTTTGTCGTCTCGCCAAATTACATTGAATTTTGGCTGATATTTTTTAATCAGTTGAGCTTCTAAAAGCAGAGCTTCGATCTCAGAGTTTGTGCGGATATAGCCGATATTTTTAATTTGGTCGATAAATAGGTCGTCTCGGTATGTGGGTTGCTGGAAATGATTCTTTACTCTTTCTCGTATATCCGCTGCCTTCCCTATATATATCAAGTCATTAGCGCCCTTGAACGCATATATACCAGTGTTTCTCGGCAACTCTCCCAGTTTTTCTTTTTGCAGGAAAATGAATTTCTCCATAGTGATATATAATACTACAGGATAAGGAAAAGTGCGATATGCCAAACCCTTGAACAATTCTTGAATCTTGAGTATAATAACATACTTTATGGCAGAGAATTTTATCAAAATTCGAGGCGCGAGAGTCCACAACTTAAAAAATGTGGACTTAGACATACCTAAGAATAAACTGGTTGTAATCACTGGACTTTCCGGCTCTGGCAAATCCTCCTTAGCTTTTGATACCTTGTACGCCGAGGGTCAAAGAAGATATGTAGAAAGCCTGTCTGCTTATGCCAGGCAGTTCCTCGGCGTGATGGACAAACCAGACGTTGATAAAATTGAGGGTATCTCTCCCGCAATCTCCATTGATCAGCGGAAAGGTTCGCATAACCCCCGATCGACTGTAGGAACAATCACAGAGATATATGACTATCTCCGTCTTTTGTTTGCAAGAATCGGAAAACCCCATTGTCCGAAATGCGGGAAATCCATTTCTCGGCAAACAGTGGACCAGATTATTGATCAAATACTAAAGTTACCCAAGAACTCTGAAATTACTATTCTGGGTCCGGTTATACGCGGCAAGAAGGGCGAACATTATGGAACCTTGGAAGAAATCCAGAGAGGAGGGTTTATACGAGTTAGGTTAAACGGGATTGTCTATAGGATAGAAGAAGTTTTAGGGCAGACTATTGATAAGAATAAAAAACATAACATTGAAGTCGTAGTTGACCGATTAGTTCTAGATAAAGATTTAGACAGGTCAAGATTGGCAGATTCAGTTGAAACAGGATTAAAGCTTGGAAAAGGGATGGTACTAATTAGCACGTCTAAATCCAAAACCGATTTAGTCTTTTCTGAGCATTTTGCCTGCGAAGAATGCGGAATCTCTTTGCCTGAATTAGAGCCGAGGCTTTTTTCTTTCAATAACCCCTTTGGAGCGTGTCCCGAGTGTACCGGCTTGGGGGAAAAGTTAGAAGTTGATCCAGAATTAGTTATTCCTAATAAAAACCTTACGATTAGCGAAGGAGCCATCATGCCTTGGATGCGCGCCTCCCACAAAGTCGGAAGACAGGGATACTTTTGGGCTAAGCTTTCTGAGCTAGCTGACAAGTATAACTTTTCCTTGGACGAGGAAGTCAAAAATTTACCGAAAAAAATTGTAGACGTTATTCTTTTTGGCGACGGACAGTTCGAAGGCGTGATACAAAACCTGGAGAGAAGATATCATGAAACAGATTCTGACTGGACGCGACAGGAAATTGAGCAGTATATGGTAATCAAGCAGTGTCCGAAGTGTCTGGGCAAGAGATTAAAGCCAGAGGTATTAGCAGTTACTGTCGGCGGATATGCAATTGATAAAATTGTTGAGATGAGTATTGAGAAAGTAAAAGGATTCTTTGAGAGCATTGTAGAGAATAAAGACCCAAAGCTCAAAATCCAGAGCTCTGATTTAAAAATATCTCAGCCCATAATCAAAGAAATTATTAATCGGATAGAGTTTTTGACTGATGTTGGACTAGGATATTTAACGCTCGATAGGAGAGCATCGACTTTATCCGGAGGGGAGGAGCAAAGAATAAGGCTGGCGACTCAAATCGGCTCAAGGCTGTCGGGAGTGTTATATATCCTCGACGAACCTTCAATCGGCCTGCACCCCCGAGATCAGCATAAGCTTATAGAAACTTTAAAGAAATTAAGGGACTTAGGGAACACGATTATAGTAGTGGAACACGATCCTCAAACAATGATGGCTGCCGATTGGATAGTTGAAGTGGGCCCGGGGGCAGGCAAACACGGTGGGAAAATAGTGTTTGAGGGCAATCCCCAGCAATTACTAAAATCACGCACCCTTACGGGAGATTATCTTTCCGGCCGCAAGCAGGTAGAAGTGATATCTGGAAAACCAAAAAAATCTAAAGAACCGGAAACGCAAAAATATTTAACTATAATCGGTGCCGAGGAGCATAATTTAAAAAACATTAATGTTAATTTCCCGCTAGGAAAGTTTGTTTGCGTGACTGGAGTATCCGGCTCGGGAAAGAGTTCTTTGGTGTCAGATATCTTAGCGAGGTATTTGTTGCAAAGATTTTATCGCGCCAAAGACGAGCCGGGGAAGTTCAAGGAGATTTTAGGAATAGAACATTTGAATAAGGTTGTTTTGGTGGACCAATCGGCCATAGGCCGGACTCCAAGGTCTAACCCAGCAACCTATACTGGTGCTTTTTCGTACATCCGGGACATCTTTACAAAAACCAAAGAAGCAAGAGTCAGAGGATACGGCCCAGGGAGGTTTAGTTTCAATGTGAAAGGCGGAAGATGCGAAGCTTGTGAAGGTCAAGGCCAGATCAAGGTTGAAATGTATTTCTTGCCTGATATTTACGTTGAATGCCAGGAGTGCAGGGGGAAAAGATACAGTAAGGAAGTTTTGTCCATTGAATACAAAGAAAAGAATATCGCCGAAGTTCTGGGCCTGACCATTGAAGAAGCAATGGAGTTTTTCAGAAACGTCCCCGGCCTTTTTGCCAAATTTAAAACTTTAAAGGATGTAGGCCTTTCATACATGGAGGTAGGCCAGCCCGCCCCATCTTTGTCTGGCGGAGAAGCTCAAAGAATTAAATTAGCCAATGAGCTGGCAAGAAAAGCTACGGGCAGGACTCTGTATATATTAGACGAGCCGACAACCGGATTACATCCCGATGATATTAAGAAACTACTGTTTGTTTTGAAGGAACTAGTAGCGAAGGGAAATACAGTTTTAGTTGTCGAGCATAATTTAGACCTCATCAAAAATGCTGATTGGATCATTGATTTGGGACCTGAGGGCGGGGATAAGGGAGGCGGGATCATTGCTGAAGGCACTCCATCAGATATCGCTAAAAACAAAAAAAGCCATACGGGGAGATATCTGATAAATTAGTTTTCCACAGTGATGTATTCACTCTGGCATGATATAATAATAGAATTATTATTTGCTAGAGTACCAAATGTTTTCCTGGAATAAGCTATTTAAAAAGTACATTGCGCGTTGTAAAGGTTTTTTGCGTAATTGCGCAGGCAAAGAACTGACCTTTTCCCGAAAAGACCTCACTTTTTCTGCTAGGCCATATTTCCTTGTACAAGGCGCGATTGTATTAATTATTGTTTTCTTTTTCTTCAATCTTTCCGTAAACATCTTGCCGAAATTTCCGAAACAGATTACTGACTCTGTGATAGTAACTGATACGATTGCCAGGAAGGTTTCGGCTACAATTGTGGGCCAATCAGTCAAATGGGTGGTTTTGGTTAAACGTAGTTCCTTGGACCAAGGTAAGTATTTGATTCAATTGCCCAAAGAAGCAGGGAATATAAAGGTAAAATCTGTTGATGACAGCCAGGTGCGTCAGATATTATCCTTAAAACCCGTGCAATATTTATCAAATGACGAGAGGAAGAAATTTGTTGGCATTAGGTCAGCCGAGAGTTTTTTACCAGATGATCCCTATTCTTATTTATTAGCTAATATTCTTGACTCCGCAGAGCAAATCACCGATGCGATAACTGAGATTATGACTGAGCCAGAAGAGGAGGACATTATTCGGACAGACGAGGCAAGTTTCGTTGATTTGTCAGACCAAGTTATTGAGCAGCCAGTTCCAGTTCAAGAGCAGGTTGTTGAAGAACAAGTTCCTGAACAAATTATCGAAGATGTGCCTGATATCCTGCCGATTGTAGAAGAAGGCGATATTCTAGAAACAGCATCTCCATCGGATCAGCAGGTCGTAGACCTGCCAGATGTAGAGCCTGCCGACCCTCAAGCCGTGGTAACTCCGCCAGAGGAGCAAAGCGAATACGTACAAATTGAATATGAAACTCCAGCGCCGGAAATTACCGAACAAGATACAGAAGAGGGGAAGTTGGTAACAGTTTCGTCTCCCGAGCAAGAACAGCAATACACCAATGTTTTGGCTTTTACTACAATACCTGAAATATTTAAAGTCGGAGAAGAGAGCAAGATAAAAATAAAATGGCAAAACAATGGGAATCAAGACGTGCAATTTAATGCATACGATTTAGATAATGACGGAAAGCTTGATTACGTAGAGTGGACAGTTCCTCACCTGTCAGACCAAATATTCGAAATTATTTTCATCTCTAAGGCTTTCAGGCTGGACCAAGACAGAAATATTCTTGAAGATATTTACGAACAAGTCCAAACACAGGACAATAGCTGGGTAGCTTTAGAGAACAGTCAGTACGTACGAGTAACCTTTGAAAATATACTAGATAACACAAGGGATATCACTTTGTATGCTAAAGCAACAATCCCGGGTCAAGCTGCGATTATAGAAGTATACGCAGAAAACAGTGACCAACTTATCACCACTTTCGAAAGTATCGACCAAGAAAATACTTACACGGTATATCTTACTAATCTGCAAACGCCTACAGATGTTTTTGATTTAAAGATTATCGGAAATATTGATATCGACTATATCGTTGATCCTTCCTACGCCTGCCAGAGTAACGCCGTTACGGGCAACTGGAGCGCTGCCGGTTCCTGGACGAACTGTAATAGTACGATACCTCAGACAGCGGACACAGTAGAAATTATGAACGGCCATACGATTACCCTTGATGTTGATAGCACGGTGGCCTCAGTAACCATTGACTCAGGCGGTATTTTGACAGAAGACGGAACTAGTCATACGCTCACGGTTAATGGTGTTTGGTCTAACAGCGGTACTTTTACTGCAGCAACCTCAACGGTTGTGCTGACCACAACCATGAGTTTTACAGGCAATACTACTTTTAACAATTTGACGTTTAATCCCACTGCTGATCCTACCACCTATACGCTAACGGGCACGACGCAAAACGTTAGCGGACTATTATTATTCAGCGGAGGGGCGAATTGGTTAAAGATTGTCGGCGCCACTACTGGCCTCAACGCTCAGGGAGATATCACAGTAACAAATACTTACGCGTGGCCTGGTGGTTCTGGATTTCCAACTGGTTATTTGAATATAAATGGGAGCGGTGAGCAAACTCTTACCGGTGGCGCAGC
Source organism: Candidatus Staskawiczbacteria bacterium (assembly GCA_041659225.1). Taxonomy (GTDB): domain Bacteria; phylum Patescibacteriota; class Minisyncoccia; order Minisyncoccales; family Staskawiczbacteraceae; genus JBAZYR01. Next base: position 32,408 of record JBAZYR010000001.1, on the reverse strand, counting down.
CGGAACAGAGGGTCAGGGTCTGTTGCCGTATATAAGAATTGCAAAAACTGCCGACACCACTTTACATCTTCGCGAAATTATAAATGTTGGCGCCAATCTACCAACTACTGCTGTTATTAGTTATACAACAGGCGTAGTGGACGCGGTAGGATCTACTGTTGTGATAAACCAGACCGGCAGACTTGTCGTGTCATCGCCGGCCGTAGTCTTCGATGACGTTATAATGAAGCCCCTAACAAATTATAACGCCGTATCTTTATTTGTGTTAAGTAGTTTTGCCACCAGCGGGAATCTGACGATAGATTCTGGTGCATATTTTTCTCCAGGTGCTCGGCCAGTTACTATCGGCGGTTCCTTTATTTGCAATGGTGGGTTCGGAGCTTCTTCTTCAATTCCCAGCGGCGTGCATATATTCTCCGGCCCTTTTAACATCGGTCCGACCGGAGGCGCAGACTCTTATATCGGAGAATTTTATGCTTCAACAAATGCCACTGCCACTGTCGTATCTGGAGACGCGGTTGTTGAAGGCTTTCTGAGCGCTGCGGGTGGTGGGTCAGCCGCAAGTGTTACTTTCAATGGATCTGCTAATTTCACTGGCGCCACATTCACAAAAGGAACGGGAACCATTAAATTCAGTAAGGGTTCTGCCCAAACCTTCACTCCAAGCTCAGATGATTTCGGTGCAGTACAAATATCAACTGCGTCAACAGCTGTTACATTAGGTTCTGCACTTACCGCTACTTCTCTGACAATAGACGCCTCAACGAGTTTTGATCTTGGTGGGAAAAACTTAACTTTCAGCTCCGCTGCTGCTGTGGCTAATTCCGGCAATTTTAAGCTGAAAGGCACAGAAACACTGACTAGTGTTAACAACTTAGGCACCGCAGCCGGAACAGTTATTTATTACGGCAACAATGCTGCTGATCCTATAACTATTAAGGATTTTAGTTCTCCTGATTATTTTAATCTTACTATTGACGACGAAAACGCTACCAAAGCCGCATTTTCTTTAGGTAACGCCTTAGAAGTGGATGGTAAGTTCTACCTGCAATCTGGTTTATTCACTCAAAATGCAAATAATTTAAATGTTGCCGGAGATTTTGAATTAACTTCCAATGCTACTTTCACCGCCGGCGGGACATTAACATTTGACGGAACTACCCAGGTAATAACTGATTCCACCTCGGGACAGGACCTAGGAACCATCACTATCGGACCGTCCACCACTACTTCGGTTTCTACTTCTACCAATACAAAACTGACTGCTTTAACGATAGGAGCAGACGATACTTTTGATATTACAGGAGATACATTGACTTTAACGGGAATCGGCACTATTTTAACCAACAACAACACTTTCACGGTTGCTTCCTCTACTGTCATATATACCGGCACGACTGCGAATATTGCGGCAACTACGTATAACAATTTGACTCTGACGCCTGCTGGGGCTACAACCTATACTGCTGCCGGTGCCTTAGCCGTGAACGGGAATTTAACAATCAACACTGGCGCTACGTTGGATATAGGGAGCGGAAACTCATATAACATTGCGCTGACTGGTAACTGGATAAATAGCGGAACATTCAATCCAAGAACCGGGACAGTCACTTTTGCCGGAGGAAACCAGTCAATCTCCGGCTCCACCATTTTCCATAATTTCAGTAAAACAGACGCTGATGATAATTCCACGGATTTAACATTAACTTTCGACCATACCGGTACCCAAACTATTAATGGACTATTTACTCTAGCCGGTATTGATGATAACGATCGCATTAATCTTGTTTCTGACGAACCCGGCACTTATTGGACACTGACAGCCAACGGCACTTTTGCCATCAACTATGTGCAGGTAACAGACTCTGATGCTTCCAGCGGGAACGCGGTTACTTTCACCAATACTATTGGTGCTGACGGTCATAATTTAAATTGGAGTTTTAATAGCGCCCCTTCAATTTCTGTGGCTCCGTCCGACGGCGGTTCATCCGCTGCTTCCCAGACAAAAGTAGGGGACGACGTATCTTTTACGGCTACGGCTATTGACGGAGAATCCGATGACTACTATTTGGCGGTATGTAAAACAAATTCAATCACCGCGAATAATTTAGGCGCTCCAACGTGCGGCGGTGGAAATTGGTGCGTATCCTCTTCGATTGATTCTGGCTCTGTGGCTTTCTGCGATCATACGACCGTTGCCGGAGATGAAGGGAGTAAGGAGTGGTATGCATTTGTTTGCGATTATAACGCCTTGTCTATGTGTTCTTCTTCTTCACAGGGTGATTCTCCTTTCGTGGTTGATGCCACTGCCCCGGCCGGCGCAGATATTTCCTCTATCACGGCCACTTCAAGCACGCAATTAGTAGTATTCTCTGCCGCTACTGATACTGGGTCAGGTTTGGATGATACGCCATATTACGTGGCTGAAACAACGGGCAATCCCGGAGCTTCTTCCAGCGGATGGCAGGCTACAACCTCTTTTACTGATACTGGATTAAATCCGAGTACGCTGTACGCATACGAGGTAAGAGCTAGAGACGCAGCCGGCAATGTATCTGATTATTCCTCAATATCTTCAAAATATACTTTGGCTAATACGCCTTCAACTCCCACGCTTACCGCAAGCAACTCAACAACTCTAGGTGTGGTTATCAATGAGAACAGCAATTCCTCGGCCGCCACTTTCTCAGTTAAAGTTGGTTCTCAATATGTTCAAGCTAATGGTACACTGGGAGTTTCTCCAGTTTACCAAACTAAATCTGTTTGGGTTTCGCCTTTAACAGTCAGTGGTTTGGTGCCCAATACGCAATATACTGTATCGATCAATGCGAAAAACGGAGACGATGTTACTACCGACTATTCATCTACTTCGTCTAAATATACTTTAGCCAATGCACCGGCAAGCACGGATGCAGCCGTAGACTCTGCTGCACAGATTACTGTTTCATGGAGCGCAAACTCCAATGCATCAGGTACGGAATATTACGTCGAGAATACAACCAACTCCACCAATTCTGGCTGGACAACAGCAAGTTTCTGGATAAATTCCGGGCTTTCTTGCGGTACAAGCTACAGTTTCAGAGTGAAAGCGAGAAATGGAGATGCGGTAGATACAGATTTTTCAGATACTGTAAGCGCGACAACCTCTTCTTGTGGCGGCGGCGGACTTCCAGGCGGCGCCTATGCCCCGCCGTCTGCTCCAACCGGTGGATTCTCAGTTTTAATCAACAACGGAGATTCCAGTACTGAAAATGAAGAAGTCACTCTGATCTTGAATGCTGGATCAGATACCGTGAGGATGGCTATCGCCAACGATTCTGCCTTTACAAATTCTGTTCAAGAATCTTACCAGGATGCTAAAATCTGGAAGCTTTCTGACGGAGAAGGCGTAAAAACAGTTTATGTTAAGTTTTTCAATTCTTGGGGCCAGCCGTCAGGAGTTGTTTCTGACACGATTAATTTAGGGAGGAAAAAAGTTGTACAGCAAATAGTTGAAGCTCCGGTAGAAGCGGTTAAAGAGGTGGTGAAAATACCCGGGGAGATTATTGATGGAGTAGGAACAATAATTGAAGAAATTATCGGGCCGAAAGAAGAACCAAAATTAGATTTGCCGCCTGCTGAAGAAATCGTTATGGAAGAAGCGCCAAGTTCCATGCGAAATAAATGGAACATCTTCCCTGCAAAGTCTTTCGGAAAGTTTGTTTTAGGTCCTATACCGAAAGAGTTCAGCGACCTCGCTCAGAAAATACCTTCATTAGGGAAAACCTTTAAAGAAATAGATATTTTAAGGATATCAGATATGGGTAAGTTGGTAGGGGTGAACCTAGTGTTGCCTGGACTGGCTGAAACAACGAGTTTGCCGATAGCTGATATAGGGACAGGGAAGCTTGCTCTCCCGCAGGGGATTCCCTTGGATAAATTAACAGTATTGGCAAAAGCAAAAATACCAACCGAAGTTATTTTCGCCCGAACCAGCAACGGCCTTGTAGATCAAAACGTCAGCCTTTATGTTAACGCGCAGGGAGAATTGCAGCAAAAGATAAAGATGCTTTCTGGAAAATCTCTTCAATTAATTGTTAAGCCCGATAAACCAGTTCAGGGAGTAAAAGGATATCTTGCTTTAAAACAAGCGGGATTCTCCTCTAACCCGTTTCCGCAGTATTTAGCCGCCTCTTTAATATCAAGCCAGGTGCAGGAAGATATAAATAATATTTTACTTTTGCAGGAATTCAATTATCAGGATAACGATAGGGACGGAATTTGGACCGCGGGAATATTTGCTCCTGTGGCAATGGGCGAATATGAGATAGTCACTACAATTAATTATAAAGACATAAATGTAGAGTCAAAAGAAATCCGCCTTATCACTGTTGTTGACCCCGAAGGTTATATTTACGCTCAGAGTTCGGAAGGCCAGATTCGAGTTAACAACGCTAAGGTTACCCTGTATTGGCTGAATCCTGAAACGAAACTGTACGAGCTATGGCCGGCGAAACAATATCAGCAATCTAATCCGCAAACAACAGACGTTACCGGCAGGTATGCCTTTCTGGTTCCTGAAGGCAGCTATTATATCAAAGTTGAAGCTTCCGGATATGTCGCCTACTATAGCGGAGAGTTCGAGATTAAAAACGGCGTAGAGATGCACGAGAATATCGAGCTTTTGCGAAATGATTGGTTTGCAAAATATTTTGACTGGAAAGTTCTTTTATTACTCTTAATTTTAGTTCTGTTGCTCCTGAACTTTTATCGTGATACGATAAGAGAAAGGATACAGGCTAAGACAAAATAAAATGTTTAAAGGCTCTACGACAAAAGAAAAAGTATATCTTTCAATCATTATTGTGCTGGTGATTTCCATGGTTTTTGTTCTGATGCAATACTATACGTCTTGTATCGATTTCCAGGCCGCGAAAGCGAGCCTCAAGAGTTATCAGTATAATGCGAAGGTGTTAACCTTCACAAGATTATTCGTAACAAAGGTTTTAAAGGCGCAGGGGGAAGTTTCTTTTGAGGATAGATTACAGTTAGAAAATGCTATACGGGAAATAAATAATAAGGCGTTGCTTGACCAGTGGCAGAGGTTTATCGATTCTGCGACTGAAGAACAAGCGCAGGCGGAGGTAAAGAATTTACTAGAGATGCTTATCAACAAGGTGGGGTACTAAGAAATAATTTAACCACCTATATGCTGTATTGCCGGGTGGTTTTTATTTCCAATCTATTGACATTTCCCCATATTTTTCTAGAATGTAAAATTAGCAATTAAATAACTTAAGTGATAAAAACATATGAAAATCACGCCTTTATCAGATCATCTGTTAATAGAACCGATAAAAGAGGAAGAAAAGACTAAGTCGGGCATTTTGCTCCCGGACACGGTCGAGAAAGAAAAACCTGAGCAGGGAAAAGTTGTTGCTGTTGGTCCCGGCCGCAAGATTGCTTCAGGGAAAGTAATCCCCTTGGAAGTAAAACTCGGAGACAAGGTTATCTTCACTAAATACGGACCCAGCGAAATTAAGGTCGAAGGAAAAAAATACTTAATAGCGAAGGAGGAAGACATTCTCGCTGTAATTGAATAAAACATATGGCAAAACAAATCAAATACAAAGAAGACGCGCGTAAGGCCTTAAAAGCCGGAATCGACAAGGTAGCTAATGCTGTTAAGACAACGTTGGGCCCGAAGGGCAGGTATGTTGTTTTAGATACGGGATTCGGAGTTCCAACCATTACTAACGACGGCGTAACCATTGCCAAGGATATAGAGTTGGAGGACAGAATAGAGAACCTGGGAGCCGAGATTATAAAAGAAGTGGCCACAAAAGCTAACGATGTTGCCGGGGACGGCACAACAACCGCTGTTCTTTTGACCCAAGCAATAACCACAGAAGGGCTTAAGAATGTTGCTGCAGGAGCTAATCCGCTGGCAATAAAAAGAGGGATTATAAAAGGAAGAGAGGCTATTGTTTCTGCCTTGAAGAATATGTCCAAGGCCATTACTACAAAACAAGAGAAGGCTCAGGTTGCCACGATTTCTGCCGGAGATCCTGAAATAGGGAATTTGATTGCTGAAACCATGGAGGAAGTAGGTAAAGACGGAGTAATTACCGTGGAGGAGTCAAAAACATTCGGTTTGAGCCGGGAAATAGTTAAAGGATTGCAATTTGACCGCGGATATATTTCCCCCTACATGATTACAAACCCCGAAAAAATGGAAGCGGTCTATGAAGAGCCCTACATTTTAATTACCGATAAGAAAATTTCTTCTTTGCAGGAAATTCTGCCGATTTTAGAAAAGATTATCAAAACCGGTAAAAAGGAGTTAGTTATTATCGCCGATGACGTAGACGGAGATGCCTTCACTACTTTGATAGTGAATAAGCTTCGAGGCATCTTCAACACTCTGGCTTTAAAAGCCCCGGGGTTCGGCGACAGGAAAAAAGAAATTCTTGAAGATATCGCCTGCGTTACCGGAGGAGAAGTGATTTCCGAAGAGAAAGGGCTGAAAATAGAGAACGTTGAAATTGAAATGCTGGGTAAGGCCCGCAAGGTAATATCCACAAAAGAGAATACGACCATCGTAGAGGGGAAAGGAGACAAAGATACGATTGACCACAGAATCTCTCAACTTAAAAAATCAATCCAGGAAGCCACTTCAGACTTTGACAAGGAAAAGTTCCAGGAAAGATTGGCAAAGCTTGCAGGCGGAGTAGGAGTGATCAAAGTTGGCGCAGCCACGGAAGTTGAACAAAAAGGCAGACAGCATAAAACAGAAGACGCTCTGAACGCAACAAGAGCTGCGGTTGAAGAAGGAATTGTTCCCGGCGGCGGAGTAGCTTTGCTACGCGCAATAATTGCTTTAGATAGCGTTGACGCAAAAGACGAAGAGAAAATCGGCATTAACATATTGAGACGCGCCCTTGAGGAGCCAATCCGTCAGATAGCCCAGAATGCCGGGATAGACGGTGCAATCGTTGCTGACACTGTTAAAAAACAAAGCGGCAATCTTGGATTTAATGCCGAGACGTTGCAATACGAGGATTTAATGGAATCAGGTATTGTTGACCCCACAAAAGTTGTCAGGTCAGCATTGGAGAATGCAATTTCTGCTTCAGCTACGCTTTTAACTACTGAAGTCGTGGTTGCCGACCTCCCTAAGAAGGAAAACGACAATCCCGGCATGCCTCACATGCCGCACATGCCAGAGGATTACTAAATATTCTTGACCAAAACCCTTCTTTCTATTGTATAGGGAAGGGTTTTTGGTTAGAATAAGGTATAAATATTAAGAAGCGGTAGTTTTATGAAGTGTCCTAGTTGTGAAAAAGAAACATTAGAAAAAGTAATTTTGTTAAATGTCGAAGTTGACCATTGCAAAGAGTGTCTCGGGCTTTGGTTTGATAAGGATGAATTAAGGCAAGCTAAAGACGAAAGAGATAAGAATTTGAATTGGCTGGATATTGATTTATGGAAGGATCAAAAGAAGTTTGTTCTTTCACGCAGCGGCCGTCTTTGTCCGCACTGCAGGATGCCGCTTTACGAAGTGAGATATGATAATTCCCAGGTCACGGTTGATCTGTGCAACTTATGCGAAGGAATTTGGCTGGACAAAGCAGAATTTAAGGGGATAATAAAATACTTGAAGGAGAAATCCGACTACGAAATTTTATACAATCTTTCCAAAAATATTAATCAGGAGTTTTGGGAAGTGTTTTCCGGCCCGGAAAGCTTGAGGGAAGAGCTTTTGGATTTTGCAACGATTCTTAAACTGTTCCATCACAAGTTTTCTATTCAGCATCCTTTTTTAACAATAGTAATCAAAGGAATGCTGCCGATACCTTAATAAATATTGTATTATTTGTTCGCTATACTGCTTGCAGTATAACAACAGATAATATATATAAAAAAAATGAGTATCACATATATAATTATAGCCATCGTAGTGATTGTCCTTGGATGGGTAATCCTAGGCTACAACGGCCTAATAAGGCTTCGCAACAGGACCAAGGAAGCATGGGCTGACATTGATGTCCAGTTGAAAAGAAGGTATGACTTGATACCTAATTTAGTCGAGACAGTCAAAGGTTACGCTACCCACGAGAGGGAATTATTGGAAAAAGTAACCCAAGCAAGAGCAACAGCTATGGGAGCGCAAGGAACCCAGGAAAAAGCTAAAGCCGAAAACTTTCTTTCAGACACTTTAAAGAGTCTGTTCGCAGTATCAGAAAATTATCCGGATTTGAAGGCATCAGTTAATTTTCTAGAACTTCAAAGAGAGCTGTCCGACACTGAAGACAAGATCCAGGCAGCTAGACGCTTCTATAACTCAAACGTTATGGAACTGAATACTCAAATAGAAGTTTTCCCATCGAACATCATTGCCTCAATATTTGCTTTCAAACAAATGGATTTGTTTGAAATAGCAGAAGCAAAAGAGAAGGAGCCTGTGAAGGTGAAATTCTAAAATGGCAACGCTATATACTCAAGCTGATTCCAATATCCGCAAAACTTGGCTATTAATAGCCGGGTTTTTGGTTTTCGTAATTCTAATCGGATGGATTTTCAGTTATTCGCTGAATAATCCGAGCATTCTGTACTTTGCCGTATTCTTCAGTTTTTTAATGAGTTTTGGCAGCTATTGGTATTCAGATAAGATTGTTTTGGCAATGACAAGGGCCAATCCGATTGAAAAGAAGGATAATCCCGAGCTTTATTTGGTCGTTGAGAACCTTTGCATCACAGCCGGCTTGCCCATGCCCAGGATATATATTATCGAGGAGAACCAGCCGAATGCTTTTGCTACGGGCAGAGATAAGAAACACGCAGTGGTTGTTGTCACTAGGGGGTTGCTGAATAGATTAGAGAAAATAGAGCTGGAAGGGGTCATTGCCCACGAATTGTCTCACATTGGCAATCGGGATATGCTTTTGGCGACAGTTGTCACGATTTTGGCAGGCATTATTGCCATGTCCTCTGATTTCTTTTTACGGATCAGCTATTTCGGCGGTGGCAGGCGTAATTCAGAAGATAGTAAAATGGCCGGGATATTGGCGATTGTAGGAATCGTTGCTGCAATTTTAGCTCCGATAGCTGCAACTTTAATCCAGCTGGCAATTTCCAGGAAGAGAGAGTTTTTGGCTGATGCTGACGGCGCGCTTTTGACCCGGTATCCCGATGGATTAGCCAGGGCTTTAGAGAAAATATCCAGCGATACAACGCCTATGCGCGTTGCTAATAACGCGACCAGCCACCTTTTCATTGCTTCCCCGTTCAAGGGCAAACAAACAAGCAATTGGATAATAAAACTGTTCATGACCCATCCGCCAGTGGAAGAGAGAATAAGGGCGCTTCGGGGCATGAAAATGTAAAATATGGTTGACCCCAAAAGGATATACAAAGATGAGTTTAATCGGATCTTGCGTTTTATGCCTAATATTTCAACTGAAGAAAGGCAGTATTTGGATAAGGTTTTTGGGAGCGAACTCGTCGACGGATTGACGGAATTTGAAATAAAGGAGAAGATAAATAGTCTTCGGTATAACCAGAAGGATAGTTTGGACCAGTGGGAGCTAGAAAGCGTAAAAGAAAAACTACTCAAAAGATTAGTGAAGTAAGGAAGGGTACCAGAGCGGTTTAATGGAACGGCTTGGAAAGCCGTGGCCCTTACGGGTCTCGTGGGTTCGAATCCCACCCCTTCCGCCAATTCTATGAAAATTATCAACGATAAAATAACAATCGCTGAGTTAAAAGAGTTATCGGAAAGAATGTTCGGTAATTTTGTAAAAGCGGTGATTGATATTGAAAAAGAAATCGTGGCAGTTGATGCTGAATTACACGTTGATTTGGAGCAACTTTTAATCGAAAATGGTTCTGAGCCGAATAATCTTTGGGGAATAAATATTTACCCTGAGGTTGGAAAAGACAAATTTATTGAGTTTGATTCTATGATTAATTTAAAGCCGAGCTTAGGTAATAGAACCCGAGGGATTGATAAGGAAGAAATACGTGAGAAAATAATCTCCATAGTAAATAAAGTAGTTGATAAATGAAGTATATTCATAAAGACCTGGCAGGCGGAAGGTGGTTTAATATGCCTTTTATCGAACAAATGGCCAACATCGGGAGCGAGGTTGAGCGAACGATAAATTGGCGGGAGAAAAATTCAGAATTCAGCAAAATGGCTTTTGAGCGAGGGTTAGAGCTTTTGGATTTGACGATTATCGACCCTAAAAATAAGAGAAGATTGAAGGAAATCTGCCGCTTGAGGGAAGTTCTGGCTGACTATTTCTGTTTTGATAATATCTACGGCTCTACCGACAAAAATATGCACGACTATTTTTACGCCTTTAACTATGCAGCCGCAATTAAACGAGGAGTTTGATATTTCACATAAAATTTAATATAATTCAGCTACTAATTAATAATTAAAGCTTAAAATATGGAAACAAAACAATTTGAATTTTCTAATCGTCTATTCATTCTCGCTGTCATAATCATCGTCGCTTTATCCGGTGCATATATTTCCAAGGCAGTTTTGGATTTTCAAAGCATTCCAGGGAACTATCCTCGAGAAATTACGGTTTCCGGGGAAGGAAAAGTATTTATCAAACCCGATATCGCCTTGATCTCTCTCGGGGTAGTTACCGAGGGAAGCGACGTTCCGACGATTGTTGGACAGAATAACGCGAAGATGAATACGATTATTCAAGACATAAAGGATTTAAATATTGACGCAAAGGATATCCAAACTACTCAGTATAGCTTAACTCCTCGCTATGAATATGATGAGAATGGCCGAAGGTTCTTCCGAGGATACACTATGAGCCAGCAGATAGAAGTTAAGGTAAGGGATTTTGCTAAGATAGGAAGCATCTTAGACAAAACTACTAACGATGGGGCAACCCTAGTAGGGGATTTACAATTTAGCATTGATAACCCGGCGGCAGTTCAGCAAGAAGCCAGGGGGAAGGCGATAGAAGAGGCAAGAACAAAAGCCGAGAGCATGGCAAGGCAGGCTGGATTTAGACTAGGGAAATTAGTAAGTATCTCTGAAGGATATTATCCATACTATGGTTACGGCGAAAGCCTAGCTAAGGGCGGCGCAACCCCTGATGCCGCGCCAGCCCCTACAATCGAACCCGGCCAGCAGGAAGTGGATATGACAATTTATTTAACTTATAGAATCCGTTAAATATGGATGATTGTATCTTCTGCAAAATTGTGAAAGGGGAGATACCGAGCTACAAGATATACGAAGATAACGATGTACTGGCTTTTTTGGATATAAATCCTTTTGCCAAGGGGCATACGCTTGTGATTCCTAAGAAACACGCTACATGGGTTTGGGACTTAGAAGAAGACGAATACTGCGTTTTGCTGAAAGCCGTAAGGATGATTGCCAAAGCCATAAGAAAGGCATTCGATACTGAGTGGGCGGTGGAGGGAATAGCCGGCCTGGACGTTCCCCATGCGCATATCCATGTCATACCAAGGTATATAGACGACGGGTTAGGGGCTTTTCCGAATAAAGTTATTGATCCTAAGCCGTCGGCAGAAGAAATGCAAAAGATAGCAGAGAAGATAAAGAAGGCAATTTGATATAATACTTGGCCCCGGAAAGAGGGTCAGAATAGTTGTTCTCTCTTTTCGCACCCCACCGTTTTTTTGTTGACAAAGCATATTTTAAGTTTAATGTAAATTTAATGTGTGCAGTTGCTCTTTTATAAAAAAGAGCTTTTCGTTACCGTCGGCTGTCACCATATGCGGTAGAGGGAAGCAACGGATGGAAATGAAAAGGTTTTTTCGACCTACAGTTTAAGCGGCCTCATTTGTAGAGCTAGCGTGGATGTAGTCTAAAGAAAGGAGCACTATACATGAGTGTAGGCGATGTCGAAACAGCGGCAAGAAATATGTTCGCTTTGAGTAGGAATCCTTATCCAGGACGTGGTATTGTAATCGGAATGGACAAAACTGGCCAGAATATGGTACAGATTTACTGGATCATGGGAAGGAGCGAAAACAGTCGCAATCGAGTTTTCAGTTCCGACGGAGGTAGGCTGTTTACGGAGGCGGCTGATCCTGCAAAGGTGAAAGATCCGCGTTTGATTATATACAACGCGATGAAAGAAAACGATCAGCTTTTTGTGGTTACCAATGGTGTACAAACCGATCTGGTTATATCGGTTGGGAACTTCATGGGTGCTATGAATATTTGTCAATACGAACCAGACGCCCCAAACTTTACGCCAAGAATTAGCGGTATATGCTCTTTCATCGAAAATGAGCCTTCATTCCGATTGGCCGTTCTCCGAAAGTCGCTGTGGAGCGACACTTGTGATAGACTCTTCTACAGTTACGAAGAGATTAGCAACGGATTCGGTTTCTGCGTCACTACATATTCGGGGGATGGTAATCCTCTGCCGGCTTTCACCGGCGAACCGCTTCTTATGCCGCTTAGAGCTGATATAGATTCAGTAGCTAGATTTTACTGGGAAGCGCTAAATGCGGAAAATAGAGTAGCTCTAGCTGTTAAATTCATTTCCATATCGCAACGACGATCTACAATACTGGTCGTTAACAAGTTCGCTAAGGTCTGACGGCCATCATCATGGATTGCAATTAGCATGGAGCGGCATCGGTCGCTCTCTTTTTTTATTCGAAACCATATAAAACCGTAAAGCTTAGTATGCGCATTTATCCGTAATCACTAAAAATGTAATCTTAGCGTTGCCCAAGTCGCCACGCATAATGCCATAGATTTTTTTGCGCAGATGTGGTATACAATGTAAGTACCATTACTTGTATAAAATGTTTGATTCTCAGATTGAAGAAATCAAAAATAAGGTCAACATTGTTGACGTTATCGGCAGCTACATTAAACTCAAAAAAGCAGGAGCTAACTATAGGGGAGTTTGTCCCTTTCACTCAGAAAAAAGCCCTTCTTTTTTTGTTTCTCCTGTCAGGCAAATCTGGCACTGTTTCGGATGCGGTTTAGGACATTCGGTGTTTGATTTTGTAATGAAAATAGAGGGGGTGGAGTTCGGAGACGCTTTGAGAATTTTAGCTCAGCGAGCCGGCGTGGAGCTTAAACATCAAAATCCGGAGCTGAGGACAGCAAGACAGCGGCTTTATGAAATATGCGAGTTAGCGACGCTTTTTTTTGAAAAGCAACTAGAAGCGAGCGTGACCGGACAGAAAAGCAAAGAGTATTTATCGAAAAGGGGAATTAACCAAGACAGCATTAAAAAATGGCGGCTCGGATACGCGCCCGAGTCTTGGCAGGGATTAACAGACTTCCTGGTCGGAAAGGGATATGAAAGAAAAGAAATAGAAACAGCCGGGTTGTGCATAAAGTCAGAAAAGAACGATACATATTACGACCGCTTTCGTTCCCGTATCATGTTTCCGGTTTTTGATTTAAATTCTCAAATTATCGGATTCGGGGGAAGAGTAACGGAGGAAAAAAGCAAAGACGAGGTAGCTAAATATATTAACACGCCCCAAACTCCGCTTTATGACAAAAGCAGAGTTCTCTATGGTTTGAATAACGCCAAGGTAGAAATCAGGAAAAAGAACCAAACAATTTTAACCGAAGGATACACCGACGTAATAATGTCGCATCAGGCCGGCTTTGAGAATACGGTAGCTGCTTCGGGAACCGCTTTGACTTCGCCGCATCTGGAGATTCTTAAAAGATACTCTGAAAACCTTCTTTTATCTTTCGATATGGATATTGCGGGGGACAGCGCCACCAAAAGAGGAATTGATTTGGCTCAGGAGCAAGGGTTTAATATTAAAATCATTAAGCAGTCGGCAGCCGGATCTGACCCTGCGGATGTTATCGCAGAAAATCCAGCTAATTGGGGCAAGGCCATAGCCGGCGCGCGTTCCATACTCGACTACTATTTTGATTCAGCTCTTGCCAGCTACGACAAAAGCGCGCCTGAGGGCAGGAAAGCTATCGGGAAGGTAATACTGCCGATTATTAAAAGGATACCTAATGCTATCGAGCAATATTCCTGGCTCCAAAAATTATCTGCAACGCTTTCAGTGAAAGAAGATATTCTTTCAGAGGAGTTAAAGAAGATAAAAAAGGAATCAACGTTTACTGCTGCGAGAGAAAACGCGGTTCCGGTAAAAGCTGACAACTGTTTTGTCGGTCCCCAGGGACGAAAGAAGATAATTGAAGAAAAGATTATGGCCTTGATTTTGAAAGATTGCAGCAATTTAGATTTAATTAACGATAATTGTCTTCCCCTTTTTTCCGGTAAGGTTAAAAAGTTTTTAGAAGATTTTAAGCAATTTGCCATTGAGCAGGGAAAACATGGAGGTAATGAAGAAGATTTAAGGAAGTCCTTATCTGACTTTTCTGACAAATACAGTGCAGGCGAGCCGGATCAGGATTTTAAGAATTTCCTGGTAGCCCTTTCATTAAGGGCAGAAGTTGAATATGATGAAGATGCGGAAGAGGAAATACAGCTTTGTCTCTCGGAGTTAAAATCCATTGAGGTCAAGGACAAATTGAAAGCTATGTCGGAGGAAATGAAGAAGGCAGAGAATGAAAAAGATTTCGAAAAAGTTAATAATTTAGTCCAGCAGTTTGATAAGCTTACAAAAGAACTATAACAATAGTTTATGAAAAAAAAGAAAAAGATATTAAAAAAGAAAAAGATTGTTGCCAAGAAACGCAAAAAGACAAAAAAGGTTAGGAAAGTTGTAAGGAAGAAAAAAGCAAAGAAAGTAAAAAAAAGAGGCAAGCGATCAATAATTTCTCCAGAGCAAATGGCGGCTTTTTTGCATAAAGGCCAGGAGCGCGGATTTGTCACTACCTCAGAGATCCTTTACGCCTTCCCTAATATTGAAAAAGATGTTAGCCAGCTGGAAAGCATTTATGATAATTTGCAGGAAAGAGGTATCGAGATAAAAGAGGCGAGGGAGTTTCTTGAAGTTAGGACGGGGAAAAAAGAGAAAAAGAAAAAACCCTTAGCCGCCGGGAAAATAGATCCTATCCAGATGTATTTGAAGGAAATCGGAAAGGTAAGTTTTTTAAGCGCAAAAGAGGAAAAGGAATTGGCTAGGAGGATAGAAAAAGGGGACGAAGAGGCTAAGAATAAGTTAGCTTTAGCGAATCTCAGGTTAGTGGTTTCTATCGCTAAAAAATACGTTGGGAGATCCCCCAACCTTAGTTTGTTAGATTTGATTCAAGAAGGTAATTTAGGTTTGTTTAAAGCTGTAAAGAAATTTGATTGGAGAAAGGGGTATAAGTTTTCTACCTATGCTACTTGGTGGATAAGGCAGTCAGTCACCCGCGCTTTAGCTGACCAGGCAAGGACAATCAGGATTCCGGTACACATGATTGAAACGATTTCAAAATATACTAAAGTAAGGCAGAATCTTCTGCAAGAATTGGGCCGCGAACCTTTACCTGAGGAGATTGCCGCTGAAATGGAGTTAGAAGTTGAAAAAGTCCATCACATCAGGAAGATTGCCCAGAAGGTAGTTTCTTTGGAAACTCCAGTTGGAGAAGATAAGAATAAACAGGAAAGTGTCTTAGCTGAGTTTATCAAAGACGACAAGAGTATAGCTCCGAATACTGAAGCCGCCAGGAGACTGTTGAAAAGCAGATTAAAAGAAATATCTAGCGAGCTTACTGCCCGAGAGTTAAAGATATTGGCTATGAGGTTTGGCTTGGACGATGGAGTGATGCACACTCTTGAAGAAACAGGAGCGGAATTTGCTGTAACTAGGGAGAGGATACGTCAAATACAAGCCAAGGCTTTGGAGAAGCTTCGAAAGCATCAGGATTTGAAAAAGGTGAAAGACTACTAAGATTTCTTGAAAAATTGAGAGAATTAGCTTACAGTATAAATTACCATAACACATTCCGGTGTGGCGCAATGGTAGCGCAACTCCCTGTTAAGGAGTGGGTTGTCCGTTCGAATCGGACCACCGGAGCTAACGAAGCCCGAGATATGAGTCTCGGGCTTTTGGTTTGACAATATTTATTTTGTGTTGTATCTTATGTATAGTTCATTCACTCAAATAGCGAAGGAGGTAACCTCAATGGATAGCAAGATTTGTGGTGCTCCGTGGTGCAATAAGCCAACTGCAAAATCGATAGGAAAAGAACCGCGACATATTAACCATGTCCAATTGTGCAGAGCTTGTTACCAATATATTTGGCAAAGATCCAAGGAAGCCGGGAAGGCTATGAAGGAAATGTTCACAGACAATGTGTCTGCTCCGAGACGTCCTTTGCCACGGATTAAGACAATTTGCGCCCGTGAAGGTTGCACAAGAATATTGCTGAAGAACGTATCGACAAACTTGTTACGTCGTATCGGACTTTTACGTGTTTGTCGTACCTGCTACGAAGCTGCATGGGAACTTAGCAAAAAAGAAGAGTGTTCGCTTCAGGAAGCTTACAGCCGATTAAAGCCCAAGGGATGGAAGCCAGAAAAGCCCAATCCCGTGAAATGCTGTATGCCGTGGTGTAAAGATACGGTGACCCCGTCAGGGGACAGCGAAATCGGCGAACGTCTTCACGCTTGCGGAACATGTCGTACATATCTTAAGGTTTTAAGCCGACGGGGCATGCATCGACATCGCACTTGGCAAGAGCTTGGACAAGAAGCAATCAAAGGGATCATTCCGGCTCCTGGGCCAGAGCAATGTTCAATGCCGTGGTGCAACCGTATTGGGAAATGCAAACACAGGGGGCCCAACGGCGAACCGTTATGCAACACCGATGCGGTTTACGTCCGCTATTATATGAAGAGTCATAGAGTATCGCTTGCGACGGCGATGCAAACAGTGCCACCTCCACGATTATTGCACACAAGAAAACAGTAGACACTTTAAGCTCCGAATAAGGGCCCTGTCTGAGAAATACATTCAGGGTCTTTTTGTTTAAGCAAACCCAGTTTACACATTTCCTCTTCCATTATTTTCCAGTCCAAGGTTCTAAACGTGTCCACCAAGGGGAGCTTAGTAAACAAAACGCCCGAAAGTGGGCGTTTTTTATTTCTGGGAGGATTTCGAACCTTAAGGGGTTGGGGAGATTGGATATCTTCCCATGTAGGAGATTATTCAAAACTGAGGGTTTTAAAGGAGCGTTCTCTATCTTGTGGGAGGGAGAGTTTTTTGATATATTAAGGCAATATAATGAATAATTAAAGTATCAAAATGATTTGATAAAATAAAATGAAAGAAAAAACTAGAAAATTTTTAAAATCAAAAAATAGATTTATTATTTTGCTTTTTTTGTATCTGATGTTCCCTCGAAAAGCTTGCGCCTATCTTGATCCTGGAACCGGAAGCTACTTTATTCAAATTATTATAGCTACTTTAATCGGGACATCATTCTCGGTTAAGGTATTTTGGAAAGATATTAAGACTTTCTTAAAAAAATCATTCTCTAAAAAGGAGGGGTCAGAAAAAAATGATAAGCAATAGAAGAATTGCAGCTTCGTTTAGAGACCCGAGTGGATTTTTGTTCCAGCGAGAGGGTTTAGTCTACCGTCAAATAAACATGGTTTATAAAGATAACTACGATTATTTGATGAGCTCTGGTCTTTATTCTGATTTGGTAAATAACAAATTATTGATTCCTCATGAAGAAACTAAAACTGAAGATCCTCTTCCCGATGGAGTTTACAAAATAATTGCTCCTAGGCTGGTGCATTTTATATCTTACCCGTATGAGTGGTGCTTTAGCCAATTAAAAAAAGCGGCCCTTGTTACGCTTGAGATTCAAAAAAAATCTCTTGAATTCGGAATGTCGTTAAGAGATTGTAGCGCCTATAATATACAATTTATAGGTGCAAATGCAGTGTTTATCGATACTCTTTCTTTTAAAAAATATCAAGAAGGGCAACTATGGCCAGCGTATAAACAGTTCTGCCAACACTTTCTTGGCCCTCTCGCCTTAATGAGCTATACGGATATTCGTCTCAATAAATTATCTCAAGTTTATATTGATGGAATTCCTCTGGATTTAACAAGTAGACTTCTTCCCCTTAAAACATGTTTTCGATTTCCTCTTTTTTCTCATATTCATCTTCACGCCAAAGGTCAAACACACTTTGCTGATAAAAACCTAGATATAAGCAAGCGCAAAATAAGTCGATTAGCCTTGAACGGCCTTATCGACAATTTATATTCTGCTGTAGAAAAACTTAATTGGCAACCCGATAAAACAGAATGGGCCGATTATTACCGAGATACAAATTATTCTCAAGAATCGTTGAACCACAAAAAAAACTTGTGGCAGAATTTTTAGATAAAACCAAACCGAAAGTTGTCTGGGATATCGGGTCAAACATGGGTTTGTTCAGCCACATTAGTAGTAAAAAGGGGATTTTAACGATTTCCTTAGACTCTGATCCTGCGGCTATCGAGAAAAACTATCTTTCGCGTGTAAAAGAGAAAGATACAAATTGCCTCCCTCTTTGGATCGATTTGTTTAATCCAAGCCCCAGCATAGGCTGGGAATGCAAGGAGAGGTCGTCTTTAATACAACGAGGTCCAGCAGACACAATATTAGCTCTTGCGCTGATACATCACCTAGCAATATCAAATAATTTACCGTTGGATAAAATAGCGGAATTTCTTAATGAAATTTGTCGCAGATCGCTTATCGTTGAATTTATTCCTAAAGATGATTCTCAGGTTGAAAGACTTCTATCAACCAGGAAAGATATTTTTCCTGATTATACACAAAAAGTTTTCGAGAATGAATTTAGCAAATACTTTACCATCCAAAGTTCTGAGCAACTTATGGATTCAAAAAGAACTTTGTATTTAATGAAGAAAAAATAGGCTGAGACATTATGAAGAAACCGTTTATTATCCACCCATTTTTATTCGCGTTTTTTCCTATATTATTTCTTTTTTCTCATAATATAGAGCAGTTTGCATTTTCTGAGATTCTGATGCCGACAATAATTGTAATGTGTTTTACAATCTTTTCGGTATTTCTGTTAAGGTGGGTAATCGGAGACATCCAAAAGTCCGGAATTATTGTGTCCTTTTTTTTAATTCTTTTTTTTTCATATGGACCCGTCTTAGTACAGCTTCAGAAAATAGAATTTTTACAATTTATCCGCCATAGATACTTATTGTTATTTTGGGTGGTAATTTTCTTTTTTTGCGCCTTTTTTACCATTAAGACTTACAGAAAGCTGCGCAATTTGTCCGATTTTTTAAATATAATAGCAGTTTTCTTGGTTATAATTTCCTTAGTTAATATAGGAATTTATGAGTTAAAAAAAAGTGCTACTTGGCAGAAAAGTAAAAGCATCGGAGTTAATAAGTCTGCTACAATTGACTTAGAAAAAACAGATGAGCTTCGGGACATCTACTATATCATCTTGGATGGATATGCTAATTCGGGTATTTTAAAAGAGGTCTATGGATATGATAATCATGAATTTATTGATTACTTAACTGAAAAAGGGTTTTATATCGCCCCCGAAAGTCGAAGTAATTATGGTTCGACTTTTCTATCGCTAGCATCCTCTTTAAATATGGAATATATTAATTATTTAGCTGATATCGTGGGCACAAGTTCAACCGACCGAAGTATACCTTATCAAATGATTGAATTTAATAAGGTGGCGGATTTTCTAAAGTCGAGGGGATATAAGTTTGTGCATTTCGGTTCTAGTTGGGGTCCGACACAAAATAACAGTCTTGCAAATCTGTCCTTTGATTTTAGTATCGAAAATGAATTTCGAATGCAGTTGATTCAGATGACGGTACTGAGAGTTTTCGAAAGCAGATTTGGCTTTATTAAAGCCGATGCACGAAATCAGATACTGCGTACTTTTTCCAAACTTGCTGAGGTGCATAAGATTAACGAACCGATATTTGTTTTCGCTCATATTATTTCTCCGCACCCGCCCTATTTATTTGGGGCAAACGGTGAGCCAGTGCCAGAAACGTCGCTTGAAATGGATGGAGATATTTGGGAAGAAAAAAATAAATATTTAGACCAACTAGCTTTTATCAACAAAAAGGTAAAAATACTAGTTGAAAAGATACTGTCGAGCTCAGAAATTCCTCCAATTATCATTTTGCAAGCAGACCATGGCTCGGCATCTCTTTTCTCTAGTTCCGATGGCGGAGGATGGGACGATCCAACTGAAGAGATGATTAACGAGAGAATGAAAATATTTAACGCTTATTATTTACCCAATGGTGGAGGAGATACTTTATATAACTCTATAACTCCGGTTAATACTTTTAGATTAATCTTTGATTTCTATTTTCGTGCGGATTCATACGAATTATTTGGCGATCAGAGCTATTATTCAACTTATGGGCGCCCCTATAATTTTATTGATATATCTGGTAAAATTCATTAAGTCGCCTTTCGGGCGATTTTTTGTTAATATTAGAAAATAATTCCGGACATAAGAGATTTTATGAAAATTTTGATGTGGCATTGCAAAATTTTTGATGTGAATATTACTGGGGTCTCAGACAGACCAAAAACCATCCAACCCGAAGAGCAGCGAGCTGGAAACGAGCGGATGGAAAATTGTATTGTTGCAATGATTACTATTGAGGTTCAAGATGATGGCTCAAAGGCAGAAAACGGACAGAAGGAAATTATAAAATTTGCCGACGATACTAAGGTGAAAAATATCGTCCTCATGCCCTTTGTGCATCTCTCAAATAATATCGCAGATTCAAAAGTTTCCGTTGAATTAATTGATTTAATAGAAGTCGGACTGAAGGACAAATTTAGTATTCTGAAATCACACTTTGGCTATCACAAAGAATTACTTCTTTACACCTTCGGGCACAAAACGAATGTAAGATTTAGAGAGTTTTAGGTGCGTAGGCGATATAATTTATAGGACAAACCTTCATAATCTCGGGCTCCAGCCCGACATTATTGAATAAAGATTTGATCGCTTCTTTTGTAAATCTTCTTGAGTAAAATCCTTCCGCTGTGTATATAGCGGTTCCGTCGTCTTGGATTGTTGTTAATCCGATTCTTTTATAATTTTCTCTCTGAATACTTTCCGCATTCTCCGAAAAAACACTGATGACGATTTCTCCGTCCTTTTTGCATACTCTTTTCATTTCTTTGAGAACGTCTAGTTCTATCTCGGGCATATTCCCGAAACTATTGTCCAAACAAACTACATAGTCAAAAGAGTCGTCGCTAAAAGTGAGCTTATCAGCTTCCATCAATTGAATATTGACATTATTTTTTGCTCCAAGGTTTTCTTTGGATAATTCAACCATTCTATTGCTAAAATCAATACCAATTACCCGTTTGGATTTTTCAGCCATGATTTTAAGCAACCGTCCGTAACCGCAGCCTATTTCAAGAATAAGGGAATTGGGCTTGATGTGAGCGGAAATGAAGTCAATTTCGCCATCCAAAAATTCCTGAATAAGCTCCGGAGCTTTATTGTCTATCATCTTCTCAAAATCAAATGTTTCGTAAAATTTTTTGACAGATTCCTTGTCCATAATAAGATTATGTCAGTATATAAAATTAATCCTCATAAATAAAGAACCTCTCGGGCATGGTGTTCTTAATCGCGTTTAACTTTCTGTTAAGTCCAAATATGTACTTTCTGTCCTATAAAATTATAATAAGCTCTGATTAGTTAGCTAACGAAGTCCGAGATATGCGTCTCGGGTTTTAATTTGACAAAATTGTAACTAGTCGTAGAATAAATGTAGCAACCCGGCATTACCAGATTCGCTTGTGCGAATTGGTGCGCGGGCAAATATATTTTAGCAGAGGAGAACGTCAATGTCCGAGGTGATGAGACACGGTAAATCGTTCTTTTATAAAAAAGCGTCATGGTATGGCGTAGTAGCTGATTGTAAATACTGCGGATGTCAGTTTAAGATTACAGCAGACACCGCATTCCACCATCCTACAGGCGGCAATAAAGTCGCAACAGTAACCTGTCCAGAATGTGGATGCACAGAGCTGGAAGTAAGTGTGGAACCCCGTACCATGTCCTCTGACTTGCGAATTACAATAATCATGATAGTGATAATAGCGATAGTGGTAGTGGCGGGTAAATTACTGTAATTACTCGATTAATGCGGTTAGCAAATGTTCTTTTTTATAAATAATAGCCCACGAGCGCACACCGTGGACTTTTTTGTTGCAAGCTAACTTAAAGATATATTCTAAACTGAGATGAAAGCGGCTAGCTCTACCCTGAACGTTTTACAGTTTAACCGGGAAAGAGCGTCCCTGGAGGGAAGCTAACAAAGTACTTTTCCCGCCGTTTGCGGATTGGGTAGTTTTTGGTAATATAAAAGAATGAAATCTGAAAAATTACCAATGCCAGAAGAGGGCCTCGAAGCGCCTGAATCAAAAATTGAAAGATATAAGGAAATGATAGGCGATTCGCAGGCTATTTTTGTTTTGTCTATGAGTGCCAGAGAGGGAATAATAAGTGGTCGGAAAATATATCGGCCCGATTCTTATAGTGATTTAGACAACCACGGTTTTATGGGCGGTGGGCACGCTAATGTTATCGCAGCCGCAGAGATAGCACAGTATTTCCCCGAGGTTAAAATTGTCACTACTAGTTACGATAAAAAAGACGAACCAACTCTCGCTGAAACATACGCGCAAGAGCTTAAAAAATTAGGAGTATCGGAAAAACAGATTGAATTAGAGGATGAATCCACAAATACATTGACCGAATTGTTTGAAATGGTTAAAAAGGTCAAAAAAAATGAGTGGAGGAACATATCAATAATTACTGGTGAGACTCACACCGGAAGGGTTCAGGCGATGTTGGATAGCTTGGAGGAATTAGCGAAGAAGTTTAGCCCATCGGACAAAGAATTTTTTGAAGCTTGGGATGCCTTTGATAAGGGGAGAAAACTACATGTTCGCTTATTATCAGCAGAGGAGGTATTGCCCTTAAGGGACCCTAGGTATGCAAAAATTATAGAAACAGTAAGAAAGTCAGCTTCATATGGGGAAAGGGTGGAAGCGGAGAAAAGGGGCGTTCAGCAGATTAAAGATGGAACCTACGGCAAGAAATAAAATTTAACTGGGTTTTATTAGCTATATTATACATTGCTACAAAATCGTCTAACTCTACCCTTAAAGACCGCCAATCGAGCGTCCCTGAAGGGGAGCCAAATATTCCCCTCAGGTTTTATTTAATGGTATAATAATTTAATAATTAATAGTTTATTTTTTTATGAATAAATCCAATAAAGGAATTTCAACGCCGTTAGCTATAGGAATAATTGCCGTCATCGCTTTGAGCGGCGGCGGTGTAGCATATTACTACATAACGAAGCAACCAAGCCCGGTTGCTTGCACAGCGGAGGCGAAAGTTTGCCCTGATGGGTCTGCTGTTGGCCGCGTCGGTCCAAATTGTGAGTTTGCAGCGTGTCCAAACGAAATCGCAGGAAACCAATACTTTAGTATCCCGGAATTAAATATCAAGTTTAAAATGAATGATAAAATTAAGGATTTGGTCTATGCGGTAAGCGATGGGACTAGGTACGGATACCCGTATAAAAAAGCTATATTATCCACTGAGTCGTTGATAGGAGCTAGTAAAGGAGCGTGTGAATTAAATGTTCCTGGGGAGAGTGCGCTTGGAGAAGTTATAGTATCGGAAAAATCGCCCAGCGAATTAGGAGTTATGGGTGAGCAAAGTCTATATGAGAGCAATAATTTCTACATTTCTTATTCGGGCCCTCAATCTATTTGTGTCGACGGCTCTGATGAGGCAGCCCTAAATTTATTTACCGAACAACTGGGTACCCTCAATGAATTTCTTAAAACCGTAGAGCCGATAGATATAAACAACAATACCGAAATATTTAAATAATCCGACAACACTCATCTCAAAACCGCCGCTTATTTAATAAGTTCGGATAGATTCTAGCGCCGCTCAGCAATTTTTCTGAGTTTCCAAATAGATCCCACCCTCTTTAAAATTCAGAAATCGTCCCACCTAGCGAGCAGATAAAAGTCGCTATTTTGGCGATTTTTTGTTACGATAAAACTATGAAATTTTTTATTGGCATAAAATATAAGAAAGAATCAATGGATTTGATTCCGCAAATTAAAGATATTATTAAATCTTTGGGACACGAATCTTATTGCTTTGCGACAGATGCGGGAAATATAGAAAATGAAAAAGAAATGATGAAAATGGCTTTTGAAAAAATAGAAGAATCCGATGTGGTTCTCTTAGAGTCGTCTGGATTTTCCTTTGGGGTTGGTATTGAAGCGGGATATGCTTTTGCTAAAGGGAAGAAAATAATTACCATAGTTAAAGACACAGAAGAAACGTCGAATACCCTTAAGGGTGTTTCCGATCATTATGTGATGTATAAAAATTTTGAAGAGCTCGAAGAAAAAATTCGGGCAGTTCTATAAAAATACTTATTATTACTTCAGAGAAATGCCATGGGTTGATACCTAAGTGTCTAACTCTACCCCGAAAGATCTCGAGTCAAACTGAGTGAGCCGTTATTGAAGGGGAGCTATCAAGTTTTTTCAATTCTAAGTGGAAAACACCTTTTGAGTAAGGTGGTTTTTTGATACAATAAGTAAAAGGTATTAATAAATAATAATTTTAATAAAAATATGAACTTTTATTATAACATGATGGGAAATTACAATAATATGATGGCTGGTGGTTATGGGGGAGGAATGATGGTTTTTGGATGGCTGACATCTCTAGTGGTATTGGTTTTGGCTGTGCTCTGTATAGCTGCCTTATGGAAGTATATCAATAAGAAATAAATTCCTTTAACCTTTAAAATGAGGAGTTGACGAAACCACCTTTTCACTGAGGTGGTTTTCGGCAGGAGAAAAAATACAACGCTTAAAACAGTTTGATGTCGGGCTGGTTCAGTTAAGTAGTCGCCTTATGCGCGATTTTCTGATATTATTAATATAGAATTTTAATTTTTTAAACCTATGAATAGAATAATATTAGTCGCGGGTGTAATTATTGTCCTTTTGGTGGTAATATTTCTGATTCAAGGCAAAGGCGCTTTTGAGCCCACAATAGATCCCGGAGGCGGCGGGGCAACAAAAACCCTTGATTTGAGTAATAAAGGGCTAGAAATCGTTCCCTCATATGTCTTCTCACAGACAAATCTTGAAGAGCTGAATATCTCTAACAACCTTTTAACGGGCGCTATTTCAGCAGAAATACGGCGTTTAAGCAGTTTGAAAGTTCTTAATGCTAGCAATAACTTGATGACAGGGGTGCCAGCCGAAATCGGCCAGCTGCAAAATCTAGAAATTCTTGATTTATCGAATAACAAGCTTACGGGGTTGCCCAACGAACTCGGAAACCTTACAAAGTTAAAAACTTTTAACATATCTGGAAACCAGTACTCCCAGCAAGATCTTGAATATATACGCAGTAAACTTCCTTCTTCGGTGAATATTATTATTAATTAATAAATATATTTATGAACATCAATAAAAAATTAAATTGCCACGATTGCAAAGAGGAAATAATAGTTGTTGGAGAGGAGATTGAAAATGGGGTAATGCTTAATTATGATACCGGAGCTGAGAAAATCACTGTTTTTAAATGCAATACGTGCTTCGGGAAAAACCAGGAGTTAAAAAATTATCAACCATGCGAAGTTTACTCGCGAGTCGTGGGATACATAAGGCCGGTTCAGCAATGGCATAAAGGGAAAAAACAGGAGTATCAAGAAAGAAGTGAGTACAAAACAAAAGAGAGTTAGCAGTATTTATGATTTCAAACAGAGCTAAATTCTTTATCGGAGTTTTGGCCGTATCGTTTTTAATGCCTACGGCTGTTTTTGCGCGAGAATATATTACTGATTGGTATATAGCGGATTTTAATTCCGAAATTGTTGTAAGCAAGGATTCATCTTTGCTAATAACGGAAAAGATTACGGCTGATTGCGGTGACTTACCTGATAAACACGGAATATTTCGAGTATTACCGACGCAAATAAATACAGATGCGGGTGCTTTCAAGACGCCCATTGAGCTAGTAAGTATCACGGATTTTGATAACAAGCCGTATAAATACCAGACTATAAAAAGTTCGACCGATCACACAGTAACTTGGAAAATAGGCGATCCGAAAGTCACGGTGACCGGCAAAAATTATTATAAAATAACATACAAAGTCAAAGATGCTATCCGTTTCGGCCGTCCAGATCTCGACGAGCTATATTGGAACTTGTTAGGAACTTTTTGGGAACTGGAAATAGATAACTTCTCGGCCAAAATAATATTACCGGCTGAGATAATGCAGTCAGATGTCCAGATAGAATATTACACAGGCTTTTTAGGGGAGAAGGGCAAAGATTTGGCTTCTTACAGCTGGATAGGCGACAACACTCTGTCATTTGCGTCAACTTCTTCATTGATGGCTGGACAGGGAATAACAGTTTCCCTCTCTTTCCCGAAAGGAATTTTTATTCCCCGTGAATTAACGTTTTTGGAAAAATACGCGGACCAGCTGAGCAACATTTTCTTTTTAGTGCCCCTGCTGATTTTCTATTTTACCTTTAGAGCCTGGAGAAAATACGGCAAGGATCCTCATATGAAAAAACCTGTTCCTCCTGAATTTGAAATTCCGGAAAATATAACTCCGATGCAAATGGGCGCTTTAATTACTAGGGGGGCTTGGAGAGATAATTTTATCGCCGCGACTCTTGTTGATCTTGCAGTTAAAAGGGTTATTACGATTGAAGAGTTCCAGAAGAAAATCATCATATTCAAACAAAAGGAATTCCGGATAATACGAAACGCAGAAAATTCCTATTCATATAAATTAGGAGAGGCTGAAAGTGCTTTGCTTGATAGTATATTCAGTTATGGCAAAGATAATGTGGTAGATTTATCCGACCTCAAGCAGAAGTTTTACAAAAAAATACCTATAATAAAAATAGCGGCAGCACACGACGGAGACAAGTATGATTGGGTGGTGAAAAAAAGCAATTTATTTTCTTTAGGATTTATCTTTGCCGCATTTATCTTGTTTCTTGCCTCCATTTTGTCATCAGTTTTTTTAATTGAATTTATGCCGAAGGTACCATTGTGTATTTTCCTCTCCGCACTGATTTTAACAATTTTTGGTATCTTTATGCCTAAGAGGACTCAAAAGGGAGTAGATATGCTTTTCCGAGTGAAGGGCCTGAAGAGATACATGGAAACAGCTGAAAAATATCGGCAGCGCTTTTACGAGAAGGAAAATATATTCGATAAGCTCCTGCCCTACGCCATGATTTTTGGAATAGCGAGTCTTTGGTCAAAGAAAATGCAACAAATATATGGAGAAGAGTATTTCAAAAATTATCATCCGGTCTGGTTCGTAGGTTCAGGAATTTCTAACTTTAGTGCAGATAGTTTCATCAGCCAGCTAGATAGCATATCACATAGTATATCCTCTAATACATCAAGCTCTTCGGGTGCAGGCGGCGGCGGTGGTGCAGGTGGAGGCGGCGGAGGAGGCGGCGGAGGAGGTTGGTAGCCGTCTTTTAACAGATTTTTATAAACAGTAGATGTATTATTAAATTTAAAATAAAATGAGTACTATCATAACCGATGAAAATTTTGATCGAGAAATACAAAGCTCTGGCCAGTTCGTCCTCGTTGATTTTTTCGCTACCTGGTGCGGCCCTTGTTCGGTTTTCGCTCCCATATTAGAAAAAGTAGCTGAGGATTTAAAGGGAAAAATTGTTCTCATAAAGGCCGAGCTTGATAATATTCCCATTACTGCTCAAAAGTTCGGCATTGATAGAATTCCTGCGGTCATCCTTTTTAAGGACGGAAAGCCCGTAAGTGGATTGGTCGGCTTAAGAACCGAGGATTTTATTAAAGAATGGGTAGAAAATATAATTAAAAAATAAAAATTATGATTGATGAAGATATCGACAAAAAAATTGAAGAACTCAATAAACAGAATGATAGTTATGCAAAGGAAAACGGTTTTCGGTTAAACCCCGACCAAGAGACAGTCAAAAGAATTGCCCGGGGGCTATTAGAAAACGAGAGAAAACATGGTCAGAAATACTGCCCGTGCAGGAGAATCACCGGCGACAAAGAAGCTGACGCGAAAAATATTTGTCCCTGCGTTTACCACAGGCAGGAGCTGGAAGCTGACGGGCACTGCCTTTGCTTGCTTTTCGTAAAGTAGACTGGGGATTATTCCGCTTGACTGCCCCGCTCTGTGATATAATGATATAAAAGGTCACAATTAATCGTTTTAAATAAAAATATGGACAAAACATTAAGCCTAATAGCCCTTCTATTGGTTATTATCGGTGGAATCAACTGGGGGCTGATCGGGTTATTGCAATTCGATTTAGTCGCCTACGTCTTCGGTAGCATGTCATCTATTTCCAGGGTTATTTATGTATTAGTAGGAATATCAGCACTTCTACTTTTGCCTAAACTTGGGAAGAAATAAATTCATTTTTGATAGCGAGAATGCCATCGTTAAGCAACGGATGGCATTTTTGTTCTATTAAATATTAATATTTTCTGTTATGATAAGAAACAAAATTAAGTATATGCATCAAACATGGATATTTTTCCTCCAAAGAAAATTAAAGTAGTGAACATCGCCGGGAAAGGAAGGGGAGTTGTGGCTACTGAGGATATTAAATCCGGAGAGATTATAGAAGTATGCCCGATTGTTTTTCTTTCAGAAAAAGAGGTTTCCTTTCTGGAAAAAGAATCCGGAGTTCTTAAATTCTATTACCTTATACAGACAGCAACGAATAAATTCTGTATCATGCTGGGCTATGGTTCTTTGTATAACCACAGTTTTGAGCCGAACGCGGATATTGATTACGACACGAGCAATCCGAAAGACCATTTATTTGTAGAAGCCATAAAAGATATAAAAAAAGGAGAGGAAATAGTTTACGACTATGAATTCGATGATAATATTACAAAGTTTTTGGAACAGAAATGATTTTTTACAAAACGTCTTTGCCCTAAGACGTTTTTTTATTTTTAATTTGTGATAAAATAAAAATATATTCAGACGATGAAAGATACGAAAATAAAGAAGAACATTCTCAATAATTTAAAAGCCACCTATTGCTGCATTATGCCGTCACAAATACACGGCGTCGGGGTTTTCGCGCTAAAGGATATTCCTAAGAACCAAAATCCTTTTCGAGGAGTGGCAAAATTAAAGTGGTACAAATTTAAAATTTCTGATTTTAAAGATTTTGGCAAAGATTTGATAGGAATGATCGACGGATTTTGGGGTTTTGAAAAGAACGGAGAAATTTGGATACCAGAGTTTGGTTTAAACGGCATGGATATTTCTTTTTTCTTGAATAACTCCAAGAAGCCGAATGTTAAGACAATAGATAAAGGAACTAATTTTTTAACTCTTCGTAAGATAAAAAAAGGAGAAGAGCTTACGGTTTTTTATGGAACCTATGACTGGAAATATGAAAAGTAATTTACTTTCTAAATAAAATGGCAAACGGTGAAGAAAAAAATAATGGGAAAGGCGCAGGAAGTTTGCTTATTACGCCGAGGAAATTTTTGTTTGTTTCTCTCGAAAGTTTAAGCGGAGATTTGGCGTGGGAAGTTAAAAAAGAGGGAAACGAAGTAAAGGTATATATCAAAAACGAAGGCGATAAGGATGTTTACGACGGATTTTTGGAAAAGGTTAGTGATTGGAAAGAACATTCTGATTGGGCCGATGTAATCGTATTTGATGATGTTGGTTTCGGAGATGTCGCTGATTCCTTGCGTGCGGCTGGGAAAGCGATTGTCGGAGGAAGCAAGTATACTGACAAACTAGAAGAAGATAGGGAGTTTGGGCAAAATGAAATGAAGAGGGTAGGAATGTCGATATTGCCCCATTGGGATTTCTCTGAATTCGATCCTGCAATTGAGTTTATTAGAAATAACCCCGGGAGATACGTCTTTAAGCCGTCCGGCAATATATCCTCCGACCAAAAAGGAGTATTATTCCTGGGCCAGGAAGAAGACGGTAAAGATATAATCGAAATACTTGAACAGAACAAAAAGGCGTGGGCTAAAAAGATAAAAAGATTCCAACTGCAAAAAATGGCAGTCGGAGTAGAGGTGGCAGTGGGAGCATTTTTTAACGGTGAAGATTTTGTTTATCCCATAAATATAAACTTTGAACACAAGAAGCTGTTCCCTGGAGATATTGGCCCGTACACGGGCGAGATGGGTACCTTAATGTACTGGTCCCCCTCCAACGAAATATTTAGAAACACTCTTCTAAGAATTAAGGACGACTTAGCGAAATCAGGATATGTTGGATATATTGATATTAATTGCATAGCCAATGCAAAAGGAATTTATCCCTTAGAATTCACGGCTCGATTCGGTTATCCGACAATAAGCATCCAGATGGAAGGCATGGCGCAACCGTGGGGAGACTTTTTGTATAAAATTGCTAGGAAAGAAACCGCGGAAATTAAAACAAAAAAAGGATTTCAAATAGGAGTGGTCGTTGTTGTTCCTCCTTTTCCTTATGACGATCCAGGGGAATCGTTCATATACAAAGATCTTTCCATTATTTTTAAAAAGACAAATCCCGAAGGAGTGCACCTGGGGGACGTTAAGCTTATCAACAATGTTTGGGTGATAGCCGGTAACTCAGGTTACGTTTTGGTGATAACTGGCTCTGGTGTAACAGTTGAAGAGGCACGAAAGCAAGTTTACGCCCGTTTGAAAAACATCCTTATCCAAAACATGTACTACCGGACAGACATCGGGCTTAAATGGTTTGGAGACTCTGACAGGCTTCAAACATGGGGATATCTGTATTAGGATGTATTGTTTCTTGGGGTAAATAGAATTATCCTTAAAGCATGAAAGCAAGCAGCGAACTTTTTAGGAAGGGAAAAATAGTAGTTCCGATAATAGCAGTTATCGCTGCGCTAGTTATTTTTCTCCTTATCGCAGTTATCCAAAGATTTTTTTCTGAGCCCCAAAGTTCATCTTCAGGCTCAGTCTTATCTCTCAAGGTTAATTACTGGTTATTTAAGGAAGGGTATGCCACTCCGGTGATAACAGTAAAAAATCTTAATGATTCATCCTGGAGCGGCTGCGAGATGACGATTAATGACGACTACAAAACGAAAATAGCGGATATTGCTTCTATCCGTCTTTCCGACGAGGTGCAAACGATTCCGACTACAGATTTTATCGGGGACAGCAGTGTTCCGCTGGATTACGCGAAAAATTCTCCGAGATCCGCCTGTGTTTCTTGTTTCAAGCCACAGTATAAAACGTATTGCGGTAATTTTAAATATCCGTCCCAATAATTTGTAAGAAACAAAAACCGCCCGGTGCGAAAGCGTCTGGGCGGTTTTCTGTTACTATCGACTGAATCGGCTTCCTCGTTCGTCTCTTTTTTTCATCCAGCATTCTCGGCAGTAGATGGGTCTGTCGGGGGCCGGTTCAAAAGGAAGTTCAGTAATTGCTGATGCGCATTCACTGCATTTCCAGTCTCCTTTGATCATCGGCCTTGGGGCGAAATCACCTTGTGGCCTGTCGTTGAATTTTTTGAAGACCATATTTTGATAATTAAATTACAAAAGCGACCTTTATTTTGACTACTAAGCCGCTCTACTTATATGGCCCCTTATTACTAGTTTGACCAGTTAAGATACTTCGACTTGCGCGTCTAACGTTTATTATACGTCTTGTGTTTTCCAAGTCAAATTATATATATCGTCTCGCCTTTTATTTCTCAGCTAAAACAACTATAATGAGGTATAATCATTAAATATACAATATGAAAAAAATAATCATTAGCATAATAATCATTGCTGTTGTTGTCTCGGTTGGCGCAGGATTTTGGTATATAAAAAACAAGGGTCTTCCGCCCGAGGCTCCCAATGGTCTCATGATTTATTCCTTGAAGGCAGGTGACGAAATAAGCTCTCCCTTAGAGATATCGGGTTATGTGTATGCTAACGGCTGGGGCGGTTTTGAGGGACAGGTTGGGAGTGTCAGGCTGCTTGATAATAATGGAAACGAAATAGCGCTAGCTATACTTACCGCTACAAGCGATTGGATGACCGACAAAATTAACTTTTCAACTATACTGGAGTTTGAGTCTTTGAATAGCCAAGAGGGCGTATTGGTGTTTATGAATGAAAATCCGAGTGGACTTGCAGAGAATAGTAGGGAGTTTAATTTACCCGTAAGGATTGCGGTGACAGCCAGTGAAACGATGAAGGTTAAAGTGTATTATAGTAATAGCGTGAAAGATCCCGAGCTTTTTTGCGAGAATGTTTATTCCGTTGAACGGGAGATTCCTAAAACCGAAGGAGTTGCCAGGGCCGCCCTAGAAGAGCTTTTAAAGGGTCCAACGGATTCGGAAAAAGCCGAGGGGTTCTCAACTGGTATAAATCCAGGCGTTACAATCCAGAGT